>SUTF01000003.1 GCA_015063005.1 Methanobrevibacter millerae | reverse complement strand
ATTACTACTTCTGCTAGTTTGACTGAGGTTGTAATTGTTGATGTTGGTGGTAAGAACTACACTACTTTCGTTGAAAATGGTAAAGGTTCACTTACTGTTCGTGATTTAGCACAAGGAAATTACACAGTTACTGTATACTTCCCTGGAAACACCAAATATGATGCCCAAAGTAACACAACTAAATTTGCTGTAAATGGTAAAAAATCATCTGCTCTTTCAATTGATACAATTGATATCCTTGTTGGTCAGGATGAAATCATTACTGTAAATGTAAATAAAGATGCTACAGGTAACATTACTGTTGTAATTAGAGGAAGAGAATACACTGAAACTATAAATGATGGTGTTGCTTCATTCACTATTTCAGATTTAACTGCTAGGGATTATGAGGTTACTGCTATTTATAGTGGTGATGATAATTTCTTGGCTAGTGAAAATACTGCTAATTTCACTGTAAGCAAATTGGATTTAGGTATTATTGTTACTGCTCAAAACATTACTGCGGGTAGTGTTGAAGATATTGCTGTTGAGTTATCTGAAAAGATTAATGGAATCGTATTGGTTAATGTTGATTCAGTTGGTTATTATGTAAATGTTACTGACGGTCGTGGAGCATTGAAATTAAGTCATTTAGGTGCTGGTAGTTATGATGTGTCTGCTCAGTTCTTAGGTGATGATAAGTATAATGCTCAGTCTAATGTGACTTCATTTACTGTTAAGGCGGTTACTGATGAGGATATTAAGGTTGATGTTGATCTTGAGAATAAGACTATTACAATTGAAGTGCCTGAAAATGCAACTGGTAATGTGACTGTTGTCATTGATGGTAAGAATGTGACTGGTGAAGTTATTAACAATACTATTGTGGTTAATATTACTGATTTGCTTCCTGGAAATCATACCATTGAAGTTATCTATGGTGATAAGAACTACACAGTATACGACAATACAACTGATATTGAAATTCCAAAAGTCGATGACTATGAATTTGATGTAGGTATTGATGTTGATGGAGACACTGTTGAAATTTCAGTTGATTTGCCTGAAGATGTTAATGGTGTTGTTTTAGTTGATGTTGATGGCAAAGGATATTACATGAACGTTACAAACGGTACTGGTAAAATGATATTGACTGATCTTGATGACGGTGAACATAATATCAGTGTCACTTATCCTGGTAATGAGAAATACTCTGAAGTTAAAAATTCCACCTCATTTAATGTAACTGGTGAGAAAAAATTGGACATAGATATTATTGTTACTGCTCAAAACATTACTGCGGGTAGTGTTGAAGATATTGCTGTTGAGTTATCTGAAAAGATTAATGGAATCGTATTGGTTAATGTTGATTCAGTTGGTTATTATGTAAATGTTACTGACGGTCGTGGAGCATTGAAATTAAGTCATTTAGGTGCTGGTAGTTATGATGTGTCTGCTCAGTTCTTAGGTGATGATAAGTATAATGCTCAGTCTAATGTGACTTCATTTACTGTTAAGGCGGTTACTGATGAGGATATTAAGGTTGATGTTGATCTTGAGAATAAGACTATTACAATTGAAGTGCCTGAAAATGCAACTGGTAATGTGACTGTTGTCATTGATGGTAAGAATGTGACTGGTGAAGTTATTAACAATACTATTGTGGTTAATATTACTGATTTGCTTCCTGGAAATCATACCATTGAAGTTATCTATGGTGATAAGAACTACACAGTATACGACAATACAACTGATATTGAAATTCCAAAAGTCGATGACTATGAATTTGATGTAGGTATTGATGTTGATGGAGACACTGTTGAAATTTCAGTTGATTTGCCTGAAGATGTTAATGGTGTTGTTTTAGTTGATGTTGATGGCAAAGGTTATTACATGAACGTTACAAACGGTACTGGTAAAATGATATTGACTGATCTTGACGACGGTGAACATAATGTAAGCATCAGATATCCAGGTAATGAGAAATACGCTGAAGTCAAAAACTCCACTTCATTTACAATTGAAGGCGGACAAACTACTCCAATCGAAATCTCTGCTGATAATATTAACGTTGGAGAAAAATTGACTGTTGAGGTTACTGTTCCAAGTGATGCTAAAGGAAGCGTTGTTCTTGAAATTGACGGTAAGACCTACACTGCCCCAATCAATAATGGAGTAGCTAAATTCAATATTGAAGGTTTGGATGCTGGAAATTACACTGTTAAAGCGATTTATGCTGGTGATGATAAATATCCTGCTAACTCAACTTCAACAACTGTTGAAGTGACTAAAGTTGAAGACTATCCAATCAATGTTACTGTGGACGGTAAGGACATTACTATTACACTTCCTGAAGATGCTGAAGGCAATGTGACTGTCATTATCGACGGTAAAAATTACACTGCTGAAGTTGAAAACGGTACTGCTGTTATCAATGTTCCTGATTTAGATCCTGGTGAACACAATATTACTGTTATTTATGGTGATGATAAATATTCACCTGAATCAAACAGTACTGTTATAGATGTTCCAAATAAACTTTTAATTGATGCTCCATCAGTTATCAAATATTATTCTGGACCAGAAAGGTTCTATGTATATCTTGAAGATATGTATGGTAATAAGATAGCAAATGCATCCATATCAATTACTATTAATGGTGTCACATACTCCAGAGTAACTGATGCAAACGGTACTGCTTCACTCGCTATTAATTTACCAAGCAACAATTATACTGTATTGGTAACATTCCCTGGTAATGATGAGTTCAATGCAACTAACTTAACATCTACCGTTGAAGTTTTACCTACAATATATGCTAGCGATGTATTCAAAGTATTCAGAAACGGAACTCAATACTATGCATTGTTCTTGGATGGAAACGGCAATCCATTAGTCAACACTGATGTTTCATTCAATATTCATGGAGTATTCTATACCAGAACAACTAATGCTACAGGTTGGGCTAAATTGAATATTAACCTTGAAAGAGGCGAATATATCTTGACTGCAATCAATCCGGTCACAGGTGAAATGAAATCCAATAACGTTACAGTAATTTCCAGAATTGTTGAAAATCATGATTTAGTGAAATATTATCGTAACGGCACTCAATACACTGCAAGAATTGTTGCTAAGGATGGTTCATATGTGGGTGCCGGTGAAAAGGTAACATTCAATATTCATGGAGTATTCTACAACCGTTACACTGATAGCAATGGATATGTAACATTGAATATTAATTTAGAGCCAGGTGATTATATTATCACAGCATACTATGAGGATTGCGCAGAAGGCAACATGATTCATGTATTGCCAGTGCTTTTCACCCGTGATTTGGTAATGAACTATAAGGATGGATCCCAATTCATTGCACATTTATTGGATGGTCAAGGTAATCCTTATCCTGGTCAGAATATAAATTTCAATGTTAATGGAGTATTCTATGACAGGACAACCGATGCCAATGGTGATGCCAAATTGAATATTAACTTGCAGTCTGGTCAGTATATAATCACATCATCATATAATGGTGAGTCAAATTCAAACACTATTGTAATTCATTAGGAGTACATTTTTACTCCTATCTTTTTTTCTTTTAAATTAAATAAATTATTAATTATTCTACTGTTTTTAGATTATAACTATATTATAATCAAAGCTACTTTTTAAATAAATCTATGTTCTATAAAAATTATAGTTAATAAATTATGGTATCTACACTAAAAGGTTAATTTTTTTAAAAGTTGTGGTGTTAAAAAATAAAAAATAGTTGGAGAAAGTTATAATTCTCCGTTTGCTCTTCTTTCATCCAAAAGTTTTAATCCTAAATCACCTAGCTTGTATTTTTGAATTTTACCACTTGTAGTTAATGGGAATTCATCAACAAAGAATACATACTTAGGAACTTTATATCTTGCTATGCTTCCGATACAGAAATCACGGATGTCGGCTTCTGTAACATCATCAAAGCCTTCCTCTTTAATGATGAATGCGCCTACAATCTCACCGTACTTTTCATCCGGAATTCCGGCAACCTGAACATCCTGAACGCAATCGTGTGTAAATAGGAATTCTTCGATTTCTCTAGGATAGATGTTTTCTCCACCCCTAATAATCATATCCTTAATACGGCCAACGATTGAATAGTATCCTTCCTCATCAACGGTAGCCAAGTCTCCTGAGTGAAGCCATCCGTCAGGTTCAATGGTTTCTGCAGTCTTTTCAGGCATATTATAGTATCCTTTCATCACATTGAAACCTCTGCACATGATTTCTCCAGTTTCACCGGGACCTAACTCTTCACCGGTTTCAGGATCCACGATTTTAACTTCAATGTTAGGGAATTTTCTACCTACAGTATTGATTTTTTTCTCAAATGAATCGGCGGCATTGGTTTGTGTAAAACCTGGAGCAGCTTCAGTCAAACCGTATACGCTTGTAATTTCCTTCATATTCATTTTTTCGATTGCATCCTTCATGGTTTCAACCGGACAAGTAGAACCTGCCATGATACCTGTACGCAGGGAACTCATATCGAACATGTCAAACATAGGATGGTTCATCATACCGATAAACATTGTAGGCACTCCGTAAATGGACGTACATTTTTCCTTTTGGATTGAGGATATTGCAAGCAAAGGATCATATTCCTCAAGCATAATCATTGTAGAACCGTGGGTGATGACAGCCATGACACCTAAAACAGTTCCGAAACAGTGGAATAATGGTACTTGCAGGAGTAATCTGTCCTTTTCAGTATAGTTCATATTTTCCCCAATGTAAAAACCGTCATTAACTATGTTTCTGCTTGTAAGCATTACTCCTTTAGGGAAACCTTCAGTACCGCTTGTGTACTGCATGTTGATTACGTCATTTTGAGTTACAGCATCTTTTACTTTCTGGTATTCATTATCATCGTAGTTCATACCAAGCAATATTAGCTCATTTGTATTGTACATTCCGCGATGCTTTTCCTGGCCTACGTGGAAAACATATTTCAGACGTGGGAACTTTTCACTGTTGAGGCTGCCTCTGGCACAGTTTTTAAGTTCCGGAACAAGTTCATGGATAATGTCAAAATAGCTTGTGTCCCTAAATCCGTCAGTCATTGCAATTGCTTTCATGTCTGACTGCTTTAGCACATATTCCAATTCATGAGACTGATATGCTGTATTGACGGTCACGATTGTTGCACCGATTTTAGCGGTTGCAAACATATATGTTAACCATTCCGGGACATTTTTAGCCCATATTCCAACATGATCTCCTTTTTCAATACCTAAAGCTAACATTCCTTTAGCTAGGTTATCAACACGTTCATCAAATTCTTTATATGTAAATCTTAAATTTCTATCTGGGTAAACAATAAATTCATGATCTGGCTGTTTTTCTACTTGTGTTTCAAAAAACTTACCGAGAGAAAGCTCTGTAAATAATTCACTCATTTTCACACCTTTAATTAATTATTCATTTTGTAAAAAAGTCTCGTTTCAAATTTTGCTTCTGTTTGCAATCGCAATCTTTTCAAGTCCAAGTCTGGTTTAAAATATCTAAAGCTATCATTTCTTTCAAATTTTTCCATATTTTTTTCATTTATATTCATTTTAAACATTTAAACCAAAACTCCTATTATTTAATATGGTGTGTAAAGCACTGCTAATATTTTTGATTCTTTTTCGCCGGATGCGTGTAAGTGGTGAGGAACAACGGAATCATAAAATATGCTGTCACCTTCGCTCATTGTGAAAGTGTCTTTTCCATAGATTACTTCAATTTCTCCTTCCAATACATAGATGAACTCTTCCCCTTCGTGGGAGGACAATTCCTTTTCACCTTCTTCATATGCAATATCGATTATGAATGGGTCGATATTCCTGTCAATTTTGCCTGCTCCTAATGAATGGAATTCTAGATTGGTTGCGTTTGTAACGTCTTCCCTTCCTGAGAAGTATAGGGAATTTGTTGGTTTTCCAGCTCTGGTAACTACAGGTCCTATTTGTGGTGTATCGTCAAGGAAAGTTCCGAGTCTAACTCCTAAAGCTCTTGCCATTTTAGTTAATGGTGTAAGTGAAGGAATGATTTCTCCAGCTTCCATAGCTTCAAGGACTTCTAACTTAACACCACTGTTTTCAGATAGCTCTTCAATGCTCATATTTTGTCTTTCTCTAATGCTTTTTATTTTAGAAGCAAATTCTGTATTTTTTTCCATAATATCACTTTTTTACTTAATAAATACTAAAATTTCTAGTATAATATAATTTGTATTTTCTATTTATATAATACTTTGTAAAAATTAGCCATTTTTTTAAAAATAAGGAATATTATTCAAATTTTAAATGCACATTTTGATACATTTTGAATTTAAAAATTTAATGGGTGGTGATGATTTATTCATGAATTGTTTTCATGAATCTTTCCTTGATGAATTCCGGTGTCAAGTCTATGATTGGAGCTTCGGAATTTCCGGGCTCACAGTTGAATTCGATAAAATGACATTCATCATCTTCAATCAATCTTTTTAAACTGATTGTGGTGAAATTATGGCTTTTAATACCAACACTATCTGCTATTTCTTTTAAATCAAGATTTTTCGCATAAGTTTCCTGGTTGCCTGTTGAGCCGTATGCGCCGTTGTTTATTACAATCCATGTAAGGTTTCCTGGATTGCATGCTTTGACCGTAACAAGAGATCCCATATTCATGAGAAGCGCTCCGTCACCGTCAATTACAACCACATCCTTTTCAGGCTGTGATAATGCCAGTCCCAGACCTATTGATGATGCAAGTCCCATAGATCCGATCATATAAAAGTTTTCTTTCCTGTCTTCAATATCATATAGTTCCCTTGAAGGAAATCCTATATTGCAGATGACAAGTTCATCATCAATTGAATTCATTATCTTTTCAATAGCATCTCTTCTTTGCATGTTATCACCAGTATTTAATCTCAAGCAGTATTGAAACGGGTTTTCCCTCTTTTTCAGATAATTCACATGAACTTCTTATGTCCTCATATGCCCCTTCAGGTGTGCCCGGCTTGAAGAAGTTAAAGTTCATAGCCTCCAAAATCAAAGGGGTTGACTGCCCCATAGGCACTTGTCCGCAGATGTTTTCTCCTTCGGTTCCTCTGTGGCTCATTATCATAATCAATGGAAATCCGTATAGTTCACTAAGGGATTTCAGTGCATTGATTGAGTTTCCAAGCCCGGAATTCTGCATTAGTATTGCAGTTTTCTTGCCTCCAAGATAGGCTCCTGCACATAATCCTATTCCTTCCTCTTCCCTTGTAACGGGGATATGGATTATTTCATCATCCTCATCAATCATGTTTAATAATTTAGATAAGTTGACGCATGGAACGCTGACGATAAAGTCGACTCCAGCATCTTTTAGCCCATTGTAAATAGCTTCCGTACTATCCATATTATCATCTTTATTATTTCTTAATTTGATTTTGTACAAATTTGTACACTTTATTTTCTAAATTAATCTTTGATAGTAATATATATATTAAATTATTTACTTAATTATATTTATGTTTGATAAACTACCAATTTCTTCAAAAACTGAAAGGATTTTATCCAAATCTTTGGATGAGGCAATTTCTGTAGAAGAAGCAAATCATTTGATGAATATTAAAGGACCGGATTTATATCCTCTGCTTGCAACTGCCGATTATTTAAGGCATGAAATAGTTGGTGACAATGTTACATTCATTAACAACTGTAATATCAATTTCACCAACATTTGTACGGTTAGATGCGGATTTTGTGCATTTGGAAAAGATGCAGATGATCCTGAAGCTTATATTTTAAACGATGAACAGATTTTACAGAAGGCTCGGGGGGCTGTTGAAAAGGGTGCTCATGAATTCTGTGTGATGGGAGGGGTGCTTCCTGATGCTGATGTTGAATATTATGAGCATTTATTGCAATTATTGAAAGGCGAATATCCCGATGTGTTAATTCATGGCTTTTCACCTACCATGATTAATGATGCAGCTTTAGTGTCTGGTATTGATGTTGCCGAAGCTTGCGAAAGATTGAAATCAGCAGGACTTGATACTTTACCGGGAACTGCTGCTGAAATATTGACTGACCGTTCAAGAGATTTGATTTGTCCTGAAAAGGTCAGTGTTGATGAATGGGTTGATATAGTTAAAACTGCTCATGAAGTGGGAATTCCTGGTTCTGCAACAATCATGTATGGTCATGTTGAAACTTTGGAGGAACGTGTCGAGCACATTGATGTCATTCGTCGCTTGCAGGAAGAGACTCATGGATTCACGGAATTTATCCCTATGACATTTATGCATGAGTATTCACCGATATTCCTTGAAGGCCAGACCAATCTTGGTGCGACAGGTACTGAAGACTTGAAGCTATATGCAGTTTCCAGACTGATGTTAAGAGACTTGATTCCAAATATTCAGGTTTCATGGGTAAAGATGGGTTTTCGATTTGCACAGGTCTCCCTCACTGCTGGAGCTAATGACTTGGGCGGAACATTAGGTGGAGACGAATTGTCTGAAGCTTCTGGTGCTCCTGATGGAGTGGACGCATCAATTGACACTTTAGGAAGCATTGTCAGAAACCTTGGAAGAAATCCTATTGAAAGAAATTCCAAGTATACGGAGTTTTATCCAATCGAATCAACCAAATTAGAAATGCCTTCAAAATAAAGTAGTTTATCAACCGATGTATTAATTTACATCACAATAAATTTAATTTACTGTGACTTGACATGAAATTTATAGTAATAGACGGACTTGATGGGTCTGGAAAGGATACGCAAATTGATCTATTGGCAGAAACATATAAGAAACAGGGAAAAAACGTTGTTGTTCGTTCACATCCATGTGATGACAACAAATATGGTCGCAAATCCAAGCAAGCTCTACTAAAAACAGGTAAAATCAATCATTTATTGGCTACAGTTTATTTTGGTTTAGATGCTATTCGTTCTGTCAGAAAATACTCACATGACGATAGCATTGATGTTTTAATTTTTTCAAGATATATCCTTGCGGTGATGTATCTTCCTGATGTGGTAAATGTTATTGTATATAAAATTGTTTGTTTTGCTCTTCCCACATCAGAATACATGTTCTTTTTGGATGTCTCTCCTGAAGAGTCATTGAGAAGAATCGGTTCAAGAGATGAGGAAACAGAAATGTTTGAAAATATCGAATCTCTCAGAGAAGCTCGAAACAAATCCAGAAAGTTTACCTATAATTGGAATGTTGTCGATGGAGACCAAAGCATCGATGAAATCAGTTCCCAAATTATTTCTAAGTGTATGGATTCGGACTAGATATCATTATTTTTTTAATACTTTATACACAACTTATAAATAGTATAAAGATATAATATAAACCTATGAGTGAGAAGCTACTGGATGATTATGAAAAAGAAAAAAATTATGATGCTGTGATAGAACTTATAGATGAAATGATTTTAAAAAACCCGCAGAATGCATCATCACTACTTTTTAGAAAAGCTGAAGCATTAATTGAATTGAAAGAATACAAAAAAGCAATAAGCACACTTGAAGTCTATATAAAAGATTGCTCTGCTAAAGAAAAACTCAAATCCTATGTTTTGATTGCAACATGCTATTCATCATTGGATGATGACGAAAAAACAGAAGAGTACCTTGAAAAAATTATCGAGCTTGACCCTGAAAACGATTTAGTGTTAAAGCAGCTGTCCTACAGGGCATATATCAATCATGAATTTAAAAAATGCTGCAAGTACATCAAAAGATTAATCGCACTTGAAAAGGCAGACATAGAAGATTATACCAACCTGATTTTCTGCTGCATAGAACTTGACATGATTGATGACGCATTGAAATATGCCGAAAAGGTCATATCAATAGATCCGACAAATCTGGATGTCTTTGCGACATTAACAATACTTTATGAAGAATTGGATGACGAAAAAAAATTAAACGAAGTCTGTGAAAGAATAATTAACTTAAAGGATGACGGCACATTGCAGATTATGCTTTTAAAGGCACAGGCATCACTTGAATTAGGCAAAAAAGATGAAGCCTTTGCAATTGTGGATAAGGCCATTAAGTTAAATCCATATGATCCATTTCCGTATATGATGAAAGGAATGCTTTTGAATAAATTGGAAATGTTTGATGAGGCAAACGAATGCTTTAGCGAAGCCTTTTCCCTAAATCCTGAAATATTGTTGGCAATGGAAAGGTTAAGTAACTGATATTTCCTTGTGCAGATTACTGTTCAAATGCTTGCACAAAGAACATATTATGGTATGAATAATAGTTAATGTAGATACAATAGTTGTATTTAGTTTTTAGAAATATTAATTTTAAATATTAGTAATTAAATAATAATTATTAATATTTCATGAATAATTAAAGGAGACCATACCATGCATTTACCAGTAGAAAATCCTATGGATGATTTAGTTGAATATTTGCTTTTCAGACTTAAAGAAAAGAATATGCCTATCTCTAAGTATAAAATGCAAAAATTCATTTTTAAAATTAAAATGGATTTGGGTAAAAATCATGAATTATATGATGATTTACCATATTATTGGTATTTTCATGGTCCTTTTTCTGAAATTTTAAATGATTCTTGGAATTATATCCTACCAAAGTGTAGTTTCAATATTAATTCAGCATTTCTTAATGATAAGTCTTATAATGAATTTGATGTTGAAAATAATATTGTTTCTTCTTATTCTGAAATTGAAGTTTTTACTAATCAGATTTTGAGCAGTGAATCATTTTATGATTTAGATAAAGTTATTTATAAGGAATATGCTCCTTATTCATGCATGTATTCATTTAAATATGAAATTTTCAATAAAGCAAATACGATTAGATCATCTAATTATTTTGATGTTGACAATTATATTGATATTTTTTATGATTGTGAATCCCAACTTCCATGTGAAAGTTATTTTAATGAGTTTAATGATTTATTTTCTAAATTATCTACTAATTTAGATATAATAAATGATGAAAATAATTTTAATAATTTTTGGAATTTTTTAAGAGATCCTATAATTGAACTTTGGAAAACATTTGCTAGAGGCCTTAGAGTTAATTTTAAAGATGATTTTTACAATTATAAAGTTAATCTTTGGGATATGAAATATAAAAATAGTATTGCTCAATTAGAAATTTTAATTAATGAAACTGATAAACTGATAAATTTTGATGAGTCTAATAAAGGATATTCTCCTTCTCAAAAAAAGTTACTAAATGCAACTATTAGTGCTTACTTGAGGGGATAATTTGTTTGAAATTAACTGTCATTTTTTAGATACAAATGTTATATTATCTATGATATTACCTAATGATAACTTACATGAAAATACTATTCAATATTTTAAAAAGAAATATAAAAGATATTTAAGTGATACAGTTATAAATGAATCTAAAAGGGTCATTTTTAAACTAAAAAGAATAGCTTTAAAAATAATAAGCTATGTAAAATTGAATATTTTAGAAAATTCTATTGACTTATTAAATGTTGATACTTTTTTATTTAGAATTAAGCAAAATTTCATTGCACAATACCCAAATAGTGATTTTCCAGAAGGCATTAAAATGAAAAAATTTATTTCTATTGTAAATCAATTTTTTATTGAGTATAATGATGATTTTCAATACTCAATTATATCAAATGATATAAATAATTTGGAAGAATTATATGAAAATATAAAAAATGACTATAAAATTATTCTTAAAAATTTAATGAAATTATTTAAAAAATTCATATGCATATCATTTATCAATAAAAGAAAATTTACAAATGCTTTAATAAATATTGGAATTCATAGGGCTGATGCTTTTATCTTAGAAGAATTTTTTCAGTTATCTGAATCTTTACATGAATTAATAATGTTTATAACATTTGATAAGGATATTTTGAATTTATCTAATGAAATTAATGATATATTTCCTTCTTCTGTTTTAATTGGAACTTTAAATGATTAATTCATAATATTTCCTTAATGCCGCTATCGGTAATAATCATTAATGAATTAAGGTTTTCAAGCATCAGGGAAGCTATTGGATGTGTCTGGATATCCTTGTTCATTAATACCAGTTCCTTATCAACAATGTCAACCCAATTGACGTTATAGATTACAACCCCATTAACAATCAGTCCTAAATATTCGGGAACAAATCTGTTCTCGTTCATCTCTTCAAAATACTGGTTTTCACGAAATATTTCTCTTAAAACTTTATCCATATTAATCATCTCTTTCATAAACAAATTTTGGAACGGCCTCTTTGAACGGATCGAATGTTTCTCTGTTTTTTACTTCCATGCATTTCATGCTCACTTTGGAGTGAAGTGATGAAGGAAGTCTTAAAATCCTTTTAAGGTCAATGGAAACCTTCGCATCAATGGTGGCCAAATTAACTCTCGCCATTGCCTCAACCAGGTTTTTATATCTTCTAGGTCCTATATCCTTTTTAAAGTAACCCCATTCGTCATTGTCCAGGTGATGTCTTGCTTTAATAATGTCTTTCATCAGCTTTGGATTGATTCCATCAATCTCTTCCTGTCCGGTCAGGTGCTGGACATTGTATTTCATCTTGTCGGTAAATATCTTGGAATATCCTATCGGTATTGAGAAATGCTCAAAATTAAATGCCTTGTTTGATATGTCTGTGTTGATGAACTGGGATTTTGGAACTTCAGCACCTGCAGCATATTTAAGAACCTCTGATCTGAGTTCGCTGCCGGCTGTCATCATTTCCTCATCAAGAATCCTTATGTGATATCCTCTTCCTGAATAAATCAAATGGATATTGTCAAGACCCAAATCGCTTTCCAAGGTATCAATAAGAGAATTAACAATCTCCAAGGCTTCACCTAAACAGATTTCACACACGCTATCGCAGTTGCAGGACCTGATTGGAATATCCTTCGCATCAACATCAAAGATATATTCTGCTTTCTGCCAGTCCTGCCTTCTTCTAGGTTCGTTGTAAAAAGCTACTGAAACATAAGCTGCAAAAGGCGCCTTATATCTTAGGAATTTCCTGAGTGAATCTGTTCCTCTGAATGTTTTGTATCTGTCGTTCGGACCTCTGCCATTATGGTCAAAACCAAACTCACGCTTTTTAATTCCATTTTTAATGAATTCGGGAAGGTCCTTTTCGCTCCACTCCTCACGATAATATTGGCGTCTTTCTTTCATGGTAGCTTTTGAAAACATAATATGAATTATTTATATCAAATTATATATTATTTTGTGAAGTGTGAATTTTTAAACTATTTATATATAATTTTATAAATTCTATATTATCAATTAATGAAGGTAAAATAATATGAAAAGAAATTTTTTGTTTATAATTTGTTTGATATTGTTGATTGTTTCTATTTCTTCAGTATCTGCAAGTACTGATTTAAACCAGTCAGTGAGTGAGGACACTATATCCACGTCATATGGTGGCGAAGATGTTTTGTCAGATTTAAATGATTTGGATTTCGGCAACTTTTCTTCTGATATAATTAATAATATCGCTCCGGATATTATTGATTTGGAAGTTCCTAATGTCACAAAGTATTATGGCGGCTCTGAAAGACTTGAAGTTACATTTAAAGTATTTGACCAACCTATGAAAAATGCTTCCCTTAAAATAAGCATTAATGGTATGGATTATTATAGAGCCACAAACGATGATGGTAAGGCTTTTCTAGCAATTAACCTTAATCCTGGTGTCTATGATGCTGATGTTACATATCTCTATATTTTAACTAAAAAAGCTAGTGTTACAATCAATCCAACTATTGAGGCAAATGACGTTGTCAAGTCATATGGAAATGGGACACAATATAATGCAGCATTCATTGACTCTCAAGGTCAGGCCTTAAAAAATACAGATGTTAAATTCAATATAAATGGTGTGGAATATACAAGAAAAACAAATGGATCTGGTATTGCAACCTTAAACATTAATCTTAATGCCGGACAATACATTATAACAGCAACAAATCCTGCAACAGGGGAAATGCATTCAAACAGGATTTATGTATCTTCCATAATTGTGGAAAACAGGGACTTGACCAAATATTACAAAAACGCATCACAATATGTCATTAGGCTTTTGGACAATCAGGGTAATCCTGTTGGCGCCGGCGTTTCAGCAACATTCAACATTAATGGAGTATTCTATAACAGAACCAGTGATGAAAACGGCTATGTAAAATTAAACATTAACTTAAATCCTGGAGACTATATTGTAACTGCTGAATATAACGGTTTTAAAGTTTCCAATAACGTAAAGGTTTTGCCTGTTCTTATAGCTTCCGATTTGGCTAAACCGTTCCTTGATTTAACTCCATTTTCCGTTAAGCTTGTTGACGGCCAGGGCATTCCATTATTAGGAAGAACTATTACATTGAATATCAACGGTGTTTTATACAATAGAACAACTGATGATTCAGGAATAGCCAGATTAAACATTAACCTATGGCCTGGCGAATACATTATTACCTCAATGTATGATGCAATTGGTGCGGTCACTTCAAATAAGGTAACCATCTCTTCAATTTTCGGTTAGTTCATCTAACCACTTTTTTCATTATTTATTTATATACTATTTTTTAAAATATTATTATGGAAGAAATATTTGAGGTAATTGGTGTTGAACACTTAAAGACAATATTGTCCGCTTTGTCACCGGAAGATGTGGTAAAGCCTGCATATGACAATTGGTTTCCAACGCAAAAAACTGGCCATACCATATTGGATTTGGAAACCGGTGAAGTAAGGGGATTGTCTATAGAGCATAATCAAATGCCTCTTCAATCCATGATGTATATTGAGCTGTACACGATAAAATCAAGCGATTATCCGATTGAGCCTGAAGAGCTGTTTTCAAAAACGGAATATGATGAGTTTCTGGAGTTCATGGAAGATGAGCCTTCCGAGTTTGCCCCGGATATGGTGTCAATATTCTGCCAGGAAAATGACATTGATGAGGATTCACGAAATGTCGGAATTTTGGCCTATAGGTTTTCAACGACAGAACAGAAAAACTATAATATGTGGGAATCAGCTATTTTAAATAAGTATTATGACAAGACGGATGAAAACCACAATCCGTTCAAATTCAATCAAAGCAGTTTATAATTGGGTGATTGCTTATTAGATTTATAACATTGATTTTAAAAAATCCTTTCAGGAATAAGACTCGCAGTGCATTATCCATTATTGGAATAGCTATTGGAATTGCAACAATTGTTGCTTTGGGACTCATTACTGCGGGAATGGAAGATTCCGTTCAGACATCATTCAATCAGGGCGGAGCAGAAATTACGGTTACGAATTCAACAAATATCGGAGGGAGTTCCGGTTTGCTTGACATGTCATTAATTGATGATTTAAAGAATATTTCAAACGTTTCGGATGCTGTAGGTCAGCTGTCGGTCAGTGAATCTGCCCCGTCCTATTCACAGTCCAGAGGTCCAATGATGCAAACGAGAGTATATGGTTTTGACGACTCCAAATTAAATCTGATTGGAATTAGGGACGTCAACGGATCTGTTTATAAAAACAACTCATTTGATGCAATTGTCGGTGTGGGATACAGTGAACTCAACAACGTAAGCATTGGGGATAACTTTACTTTTTTAGGCCATGACTTCAAGATTACTGGAATATATGAAACCGGAAGCATCATGACGGACAATGGTGTTTATGTTTCACTGGACACTCTTCAAAATATATCGGATACTGAAAAGGTTTCATCAATTTTGGTCAAGACTTCTGAAAGCACTAATGATACAGTTGTAAGCAATGAAATCAAGGATAAAAATGAGAACCTCTCAACATTAACGAGTGAGGAAATGTCTTCAATTTTGGATGATGTAACAGGCATCCTAAACACTGCCTCTCTGGCAATTTCCGGTTTGGCAATTATTGTTGGAGGTATTGGTGTAATAAATACTATGGTCATGACAGTTTATGAAAGAACAAAGGAAATTGGTGTTTTAAAATCCATCGGATGGAAAAGCAGAAAGATACTGATAATGATTATGGGAGAAACGTTGGTTTTAACAACGCTGTCAGGCATTATAGGTTCCATATTTGGAATTTTAATCGCTGAAGTTGGTGTTAGGCTAATCGGAAGAGATGGATTTTCACTGGTCTATACTCCAGGCACATTCATATTGGCATTCGGCATCACGATTATTGTAGGAATTATCGGTGGAGTATATCCTGCATATAAGGCATCCAAACTTGCTCCAACCGAAGCATTGAGGTATGAATAGGTGATTTGATGGAATACGTATTGATTGATGTTTTAAAACAGTATGATGAAGGTGCCGTCACAGCTTTAAACAGAATTAATTTAAACATTAAGAATGGAAGCTTTGTATCCATTATAGGACCCTCCGGATCAGGCAAATCCACACTGTTGAATATGCTGGGTGCTCTTGATACTCCTGATTCCGGTCAAGTTATTGTAAATGGTGTTGATTTGGCTTCACAGAAAGATTTAAGTGATTTCAGAAGGCATGAAATCGGTTTTGTATTTCAGCTTCATAATCTGATACCTAACCTTACAGTTCAGGAAAATGTTGAAATTCCATTGATGGATGCTAAACTGTCACAAAAAGAAAAGCATAAAAGGGCATTGCTTTTTATTGAAGCTGTGGGATTGCTTGACAAGAGAAAACAAAAGCCAAATAAGTTGTCCGGTGGTGAACGTCAAAGGGTAGCTATTGCAAGGGCTTTGGTTAATTTGCCATCCATAATTTTAGCCGATGAACCTACAGGAGCACTTGATACAAGAACAGGTGCTAAAGTACTTGACGTTTTGCGATTTGTTCATGAATCCATCAATGCAACATTGATTATAGTCACTCACGATAGGGATGTTGCTCGTTTGGCTGACAGAACAATTGAAATCAGGGATGGCCAGATAATTAATGATTATTATAACAGATAATTTTGTTAATTGGAAGTTTTTTCATTATAAATATAATTAAATACTTGTGTCTTTTAGAAAGTTAATTATATTTAAGTGTATTATTCCGTTTTTTGAATAGTCCCAATTATCAAGCGTTAAAACATATTTGGGATAATTATCATTAATTTTTTCAAGACTTCTAAATTCTCTGTTCCTTGTGGTTTCATCCAATATACTTTCGGATACCTGAATATATATTGTTTTATTCGGTTTTCGGCATATAAAATCAACTTCAAGTCCATCAATATTTCCAACAGTTATTTTATATTTTCTTCGTAGGAGTTCTAAAAAAACGATGTTTTCTAAAATTTTTTCTCTTGATTTATTGAAGCCTGTTTGAAGTTCATAAAATCCCTGGTCAATGCAATAGTATTTTTCATTTGTTGTTAAAATTTTTTTAGTTTTGATTTCTTCTCTTTTTGATTTAATTAGTATATATGCATCTTCAATATGTTTTAGGTAATTGCTTATGGTATTTGTTGAAACGGAAATTCCTTCATGTTTCAAATATTTTCTGATGGAATTAATTGAAAAGATTTCACCGGTATTAACTATCATAAATTTAATCAATCTTTCTAAAAATGCAATGTCACGAATATTATTTTTTGAAATAATGTCTTTCAATACAATAGTTGAATAAATATCACTTAAATAATCGATTTTTTCTTCTTCATCAAAATTAAGAGTTCTTGGAAGACCTCCATATTTCATATATTTATTAAATATCTTTGTTTCATCACTTAATGAAATTTCCCTGAATTTGATTTTTTTATATTCTAAAATTTCATTAAAAGAAAAAGGATATATTTCAATTTTAATATATCTTCCTGAAAGGAGTGTTGCCAGTTCTCCTGATAATAGTTGTGAATTAGATCCTGTTAAATAAATGTCTGCATCCAAATCAATTCTATAGGAATTAATGCTTTTTTGCCAGTCATTAATTAGCTGGATTTCATCAAAAAATAAATAAATTTTTCCTTTGATATCTTTTGTCATGTTAAAGATTAAATTGTTTAAGTCTTTATAATTTTTAATTGTATCATATTTTGCTGACTCTAAAGGAAGATAAACTATATTGCTGTCATTGATGCCTTTTTCTTTGAGTTCATTCATTATTTGTTTTAAAAAATATGTTTTTCCTGATCTTCTAAGACCTGTGATAACTTTAATTTCTTCTTCATCAATGAATTTACGAATTTTTTTTAAATATGATTCACGTATTATCGTAGCCATAAACTAATTATATAATTTAATAATATAAATTTTTTACCTTTTTTAAATCTTATACTGATAAAAATTGTTAAATTTATAAAAAATTTTCATTATACAATTTAAAATTATTCTTTAGCTTGCTTGTCCAATTGGAATTTTTTGCGTCCATAACATGACAAAGGATTATTGATTCCTTTGCAGGACCCGTCAGGCTTGCATAGCTGTGGGAGGTGTATTTTTATCTTTTCACAGCTCATCGGTGTGTACCATGTGGTTTCCCCTTCATGGTTGATGTCTATTTCACTGTGCATTCCAAAGCCCAGTTTGGATATGATGTTTACCTTTTCCTGAGGCTGATCATCGAATAGCGGTGGCGTACAGTTGTCTGCAGCATCAAATATCAAAGGCAGGATTTCGTTTTGCGTAATGCTTAAGTCAGGATCAACATCTGAAACCTTAATCGTTTCATCAGTCGCAAATATTCTTGGATATAATCTTGCATATGAAGCAAAAGACGTTAATAAAAGAACAATTGCATCGTTACGTCCGCCGGAAGACACCCCGTTTACAGTATTCTGTATGCATGGAGGGAACGCTTCAGGTATTAGCTTTCCTGCTTCAACTGTTCCATAGATTCCTCCGCTTCCCGCATAGTATTGGTTGTACTTGCTTATTTCTTCAGGAATGAACTCCTTAATTTCTTCGGATAACTTGATTATTTCAGGATGCATTTCAACTCTTGAAGACATTTCCTTGATTCTTGCAATGTATTCCTCGGTTTTCTGCATAATCAAACGGGATAGAATCAATTCCTTAACGCTGTCTCCAACAAGGATATTGTACATTCTGTCAGGGCTTCTGTCAGTAAACTCCTCAGCATAGCTGTCCAGAAATTCATCCTGCTGGAGTATCAAATCTCCGTCCTGCAGCAGCAATTCGCTTAATTTAAGTTTTTTGGTAGCTATCACGTCTTTAAGGGAACTCCACTTTATTGACCCGTCAACTTTAATCTCATCCAGAATCTCATCAATTATCTCCTCTCTGGATGATGGTGTCAGTTTGGCCAGCCTTTCCTGAATCAGTATTCCCTGTGATTCAATGAAAAGTCTTGTTTCTCTTGATCCGGTGTTGAACTGTATTGCAATAGCCTGGCAGAGGGTGTGGAATACTACAACATCCTGCTTGAAAAGAGCATCATTAGTGAGATATTCGAATTCGTTCTGGTTGAACTTCTTATTGTTCTTTTTCTCGATTGCCCATTGGATGCGTTTAAAAGCCAAATCCTTATATGACTTAGGTATTAGTGAGTCATCTGAAATTTTTTGATTGTGGGTGTGGATTACCTCTTCAATAAGGTATTCGTCTTCCTTTTCAAGCTGATTTAAATCACCGTAATCTCTTATGATTTCTCTTCCTTCATTTGATAATGGGTTAATATATGAAATTTCTGCCATATTTTTTAATTTTTGTTTCATATGTTAAAAAATTAACTTATTTTTAAAAGCAATATTTACTTGGAGTTGTAATTTTTGGTGGAAATAAATTTGATATTTTAACAAAGATATAAAAATTATTACTTAATTTGTATTTAAATTAATGATTTACATTATTACATTTTTTTTGAAATTTCTAAATTTTATAATATTTTTTATAATTTTTAATATATATTTGATAAATTTCTCAAGATAAATTTAATAATAATTGATAAATTATAAATATCGTTTTAAAAATATATACTATCATTATATTTTATTTGATAAAATGTAATGAAAAATTAATTATGAGGAAAAATAATGAAAAATAAAATTATTTTATTCTTTTTACTAATTTTTGTTCTAGTCTCATTGGGTGCAGTATCTGCAGCAGATGCTAATGATGCAGTACTTGCAGATGAGGGGGCTAGTGATATATATGTAAATATTGGAGGAAATGATTCTAATGCTGGAACTTCAGCTGCTCCTTATGCAACAATATCTAAAGCAATTGAAGAGTCTGGTAATTCCTCTACTATTCACTTGAGTGAAGGGATTTTCACTGGTGAAAATAATAGTGCTTTGACTGTAAACAAAGGCAATTTAGCTTATAATGGTACAATTACCATTGTGGGTGCTGGAATTGATAAAACTATAATTGATTTAAACGGAACTCAGTTTTTATGGATTAACTCAAGAAATTCCATTGCTTTAACTAATTTGGCTATAATTAATGGTTATTCAAGTTATGGTGGTGCAGTATATTCTGAGGGCAGTTTAACAGTTGATAATGTAAAATTTGAAAATAATTTTGCTTCAAGTTCAGGTGGTGCTGTATATGCTTATGGAATCATAGATATACAAAATTCTATTTTTGAAAATAATTATGTAACGTCTGCTTCATCTAGAGGTGGAACTATTTATGTTTCAGCTAACTCTGAAAATTATGCAGTAATCAATAACAACAAATTCAAAAATAGTTATGCTGGAAGACAAGGAGGAACTATTTATGCATCCTATGCAAACATTACCAATAATGAAATTGAAAACTCAACTGCTACAGGTACTAGTGCATTAGGTGGAGCAATTTACTCACAACTGTCTAATTTTAAAAACAATACTATGATTGATTGTACTTCAGGTAGTGGAAATGGTGATAAAATTTATGCTAGTTCTTTCACATCTGGAGTATTGACAATTATGGACAATTCTACATTTGATGTTTTAAGTACAACAATTGAATTGAATGCTATTCTAACAGATGATATGGGAAATGCAATTCACGGTCCGTCCATATCATTTTACTTTAATGATACATTTATTGGATATGCATCTTCACAAAATGGAATTGTAACTGGTACATTCACTAAATTATTGGATAATGGAATATATACAGTAAATGCTGGAAATACAAATGGAAAAGTTATAACAGCAACTGCAAACTATAAACTTGACAGAACATTCAATGATTTATATGTATCACCTACTTTAGGAAATGATACAACAGGTAATGGATCTAAAAATAATCCTTATGCTTCTATTAAAAAAGCAATAACTGAAGGATTCAATGAAGGAAGCTTTCTAAATATATATCTTTTAGAGGGTACTTATGCTGGAAGCGATAATACTGCAATTTCATTAACTAATTTAGGTTATTTGAATATTATTGGTGAAAACGATAATGTCATAATTGATGGAAATAACACAGCTATGCAAGCATTTAACTTTGGACAAAATTTAAATTTAGAATTAACAAATATTACTTTTGCTAGTTTTAATGGAAGATGGAGTAATGTAATATATAATTCTCAAAATTATCAAAATCCAACTAAAGCTATATTAAAAAATATTACTTTTGAAAATAACACTGTTCAAACGTTAATAAATCTTAATTCAAATAATGAATTATATGGCTGTAAAGTAATAAATAATCAATTAAGTAGTATTGGATATAATATGTATATTATAGATAATTTCACTGTTATCAATAATAAGGGTAATGGTTTAACTATATCCTTTGTCTATGGGGGAGGAACAATATCTAATTCATTATTTAAAGATAATGAAATCACAGGTACTGGTTCAATAATTACTTCTGTGAATATCAGTATGAATAACAGATTTGAAAATAATTCTATAAGAGCATTTTCAGCTTCTTCTTCAAATAACTTATTCAGAAGTATAAATGATACATTTATAAATTTAACTAGTAGCAATGGTGCGGTATTAGAACAATCAGGTAATGTAGAATTTATCAACGCTAAATTTATTAACAATACTGCTACTAATCTTGGCGGTGTTGTCTATCATAGAACAGGTAATTTAACATTCACTGACTGCACATTTGAAAACAACAAAGCACAAAATGGTAATGATATTTATTGTGCACCAAATAACAATCAATACCCTATTTTAAATGCTGAAAACACTTTAACATTTGTTAGTGTTAATTCAACATATGCTAGATCTGCTTTATCTGCTGTTTTGAATGTAAGTGGCCTTCAAGTATCTGGTTATCCCGTTAAATTCTATTTAAATGGAACATATATGGGTACTGCTCAAATTGTGAATAATGTTGCTAATTTCACTGCTGTAGGAATTCCTGATGGTATTTATGAAATTTCAGGTACTGTTGACTATTTAAATGGAACTAAAATTGTTAAAGGTATATTAAACTTAAATGCTAAACCTACAGATGTTTATGATACATATGTTTCTCAAACAGGTAATGACACTACTGGAAATGGTAGTATAGATAATCCATTTGCAACAATTAAACATGCATATGACAATGCAATGAATCAAAATGCTTTAAGTATTGTAATTCATACTAATGGTACTTTAAAAGGTGAGGGAAACACTTTACTTAATTTAAATCCTGATGTTAATTTAACTATTGTTGGAATGGATAAAGATACATCAATTATGGATGCGGAAAATAATAAATATGTCTTTGAGTTTGAACCATATACAGACAATGTAGCAGTTAGAGTAGAAAATTTAACAATAATTAATGGAGTAACTGGAGCATATATTAGTCTTTCTGGTGGACAAATTCAGCATGTTGGTTTAATTCGTTCTAGAGGCATGTATTTTGAAATTGAAAATTGTCTATTTACCAATGTAACAGGCCATGCTCTATCTGCAGAAAAACAATATAGTTCATTCATAATGAATAATTGTGAATTTATTGATTCAACGGGAGCATTTTTCTTATACAATGGAGGAGCAGAATACATTAATATTACAAATTCAATTTTCAAAAATAATACATTCAAAGTGGTATCTAATGGTAGAACATCCGTTATGCCAGGTATAATTTATATTTCAACCACTGGTAATGACATACCTTATTTCCCTACAGTATTTATGGAAAATCTAACATTTGATGGAACATACAGTGATACTGTTATTAGTAATGGGGGAAGTCTTTATTTAAGAGGTGTTAATGCAACTATTGTAAATTCCAGATTCAATTCAATAAACTGTTCAGCAATTGGTTTATGGGGAAGTTATTCTTCTAATTCAAATCTTTCAATAATTAATTCAACATTTGATAATAATTATTATGATTTCAACTCAGGATACTCTTCTCAAGGAGATGTACGTCCTATTATTGAGCTTATTAATACAACTATAATTAATGGTGGTGGGGTCATTTATCCTGATCCACGTTATCAAAATATATGGTGGAATGTTGTTAACTCATCATTTATTAATATGACACGTGCAATGGTATTTAATGGAGCTGATTTATATACTATAAATTCTGGAAAATACTGTCCTGTTGTTAATATTACAAATACATTATTCCTTAATAATCCATATGGAATTAATATAGCTCAAGGTAATATTTCTGAAAGTTCATTTTATAATTCTCCTTTGTATTTAGTTTCTGGTTTAGGAAGTCAGGCTCCACCAAAAATTGTTTACTTAAACAATAATTATTGGAACTCTTCAACTCCTAATTATAATATAACAACAACCTCACATACTGTTTACTGTGATACTTGGATTGTTCCTGGATTAACAACAAATAATGTTTCTGGACCTGTTCAAAATATTACTTTAGCATTTATGTCATTTGATGGGGAAAATTATGATGTGTATGATGTTTCTAACATTCCATTATTTGATGAAAATTTCACAATTTCTGTTACTGAGGGTACTATAACTCCTACTAGTGGAATTTTAACTAAAGATGGTGTAAACTTTACCTACACATATGATGGATTAGGCAATCAAACAATTACAGCTGTTTTGGATAATAATATAACTGCTGAGTTGAATGTAACTTTCTATAAACTTGAAACTCAATTGAACTTAACCATTAACAGTGATGAATTGCATGTTGGTGATAACTTAACTGTTAATGTTGTTTTAGCTGATAAAGATGCTAATCTAATCAACGGCAGTGTTGATGTCTACTTAAACAGTGTTTTAGTTGATACAATTGATGTTATCAATGGTGAAGGTGTTTTAAGCATTGTTATGGATAAGGTTCCTAGAGTTTATGAGGTATTTGCTAACTATACTGGTGCTGATAAATATCAATCATCTGTAAATGCAACTACATTTACTTTATCTGAAACTGAAATGAATGTTAGTGTTGAAAACAATAATTCCAAAGAAAATGTTACTTTCAATGTTGAGCTTAATTATCCTGCTAACGGTACTGTTGATGTAACTATCGGTAATGACACTTACACTGCTCCTGTTGAAGACGGTGTAGCTAAATTAGTTATTCCTCCAATGGACATTGGTGAATATGAAGCATTAGTGTCCTATAATGGTATTGTTAACCAGACTGTTCCATTTAACATTACAAGAGACACTAAAACCAATATAAAAGCTGAAGATGTTGAAATGTATTACCTTGACGGCACTAAATTAAACATTACATTAACTGATGCTTATGATGAAGCTTTAGCTAATGAAACTATCCTTGTATCTGTTGGTGATAAAAACTACACTGCAATTACTAATGATGAAGGTATTGCAACTGTTGATTTGGATGTGGCTGCTGGTAATTACACTGCTGTTATTTCATATGTGGGTAGTGAAACTCAGGATGCTGCTAATACCACTGCAAATATTGTTGTTTTAACCAATACTGCAACTGTTATTGTTGCTGATGATCTAGTGATGTATTATAAGAATGGTAGTAGACTTTATGTTACTTTAACTGATGCTTTAGGCAATGTTTTAGCAAATGAAAGCGTTATCATTGAATTAAATGGAGCTAATTATACCAGAGTCACTGATGCTAATGGTACTGCTAGCATTGCAATTAATTTAGATGCTAAAACATATAATGCAACCCTTTATTACAAAGGATCTGAAACTCAAGATGCTGCAAATAAAACTGTTACTATAGATGTTTTAAGCACAATCAATGGAAAAGACATTACTAAAGTATTCAGAAATGGAACTCAATACTATGCTACCTTTACTGATGGTCAAGGCAATCCATTAGCTAACGGTACAATGGTAAGATTCAACATTAATGGTGTGATGTATGACAGAAAAGTTAATGAAAACGGTACTGCTAGACTAAACATTAATTTAGATCAAGGTACTTACATATTAACTGCAATTCACCCAGATAATGGTGAAATGGCATCCAACAATATTACTGTTCTTCCAAAAATCACTGAAAACAGTGACTTGGTAAAATACTACAGAAACGACTCACAATATGTTGTAAGAATAATCGGCGATGACGGAAATCCTGTCGGTGCAAACGAAACCGTAACATTCAACATCAACGGTGTGATGTATGAAAGAAAAACCAACGAATCAGGACATGCTAAACTAAACATCAACCTGCAGCCAGGTGACTACATAATCACTGCAATGTATGGTGGATGTAACGTAGCAAACAACATTACTGTAAAACCAATATTAAATGCTACTAATGTCACCATGAAATATAGGGATGGAACTCAATTCAAAGCATCATTGGTTGACGGTCAAGGAAATCCTTACGCTGGTCAAAACGTAACATTCAACATCAACGGAGTATTCTACAACAGAGAAACCGACAGTCAGGGTATTGCCAAATTGAACATAAACTTAATGGCTGGCGAATACATTATCACATCAATGTACAACAATGCAGCCATTTCAAACAAAATCACAATAAGCGCATAAGGTTAAATTAATTTTAACCTTATCTTTTCTTTTTTTTTAAAAAAACACCTATTTTTCCAATAACTTTATTTATTATGTAAAATAAATTTATACTTATGATAAATCATTTTTTGGTTTATCATGTAAATTTTGTTTAGAGGTGAGTTATGAGAAAAAATTTATATTTTACAAGTTTAATTGTATTAGTATTAGTTTTTTCAATGTCATTAGTGTCTGCAATTGATGTAGATGCGAATAACACCCTATCAGCAGGTAATCCTGTGGATTACTATGTGGACTTAGGTGGGGATGACAATAACTTAGGCTATATCAATAGCCCATTTAATTCAATAAACAAAGCTATAAGTGCAAGCACACATTCAGATATTTCTACAATACATTTAAGTGAAGGAATATTTGAAGGAGAAAACAATACTATGATTACAATTAATAAGGCACATCAAAGCCGTGGAGGATCAATCACCATCCAGGGTGCAGGTGCAGATAAAACTTTCATCGATGGAAACAATGCATATTATATTTTTAATATTAGGTCAGATTCCATCGTTACTCTAAAAGATTTATCAATAATTAATTGTAAAAGTGTTACAGGTGGGGCTATTACAAATACTGGAACATTATCAATAATTGGCTGTGGTTTTGAGAATAATCGTGCAATTAATCATGGTGGTGCAATTTATTCAGTTAATTCGGCAACATTAAATGTTAAAGATTCAACTTTTATTAATAATACAGCTAAAATGGGTGGAGCAATATTTTCACAAAATAGTGACATTAATATAGATTCATCTACATTTATTGGTAATTACATTGTTGTTGATGATTACACCACTCCTTGGGGAGGTGCAGTATATATTGGTAGTTACTTCAAAAGTGTCCCTTCAGTTATTAATTCTAAATTTATTAATAACTCAGCAATTTCTTACTACTATAGAGATTGGGAGTATGCTTCTGGTGGTTCTATTTATATGCAAAGATGCAACCTCAACAATGTATCATTCATTAACTCAAAAACACAAGGAATTAATGCACAAGGAGGATCATATTATTCAGATTCAAAATATGCTAACAGTTTGATTAATATTTTAAGAATTAATTCAACTGTCAATGGTGTTTTGGAGCAAAACATCTATCCGTCAAACTACAATGGTCAATATTTATCAAATGTAGTTTCATATGTATCACCGCAAGGTAATGACATAGATGGGGATGGTTCAATTACCAGGCCTTTTGCAACTATAGCTCATGTTATTGAAATAAATAATGGAAAAACTTATAATCTTGTAATAAACTTGTTAAATGGAACTTACAAAGGTAGTGGAAACACTAATCTTGTCATACCTAGTTCTATGAATATAAAAATAATTGGTTCAAACTCCATACTCGATGGTGAAAATAAAAATTATTTATTGAAAACAGAAGCATCAAGTAATGGATTAAATTTTGAGCTGGTTAATCTCACAATAACTAACTTTAAAAGCCAAAGTAATGGATACGACAAAGATGATAATATTGGTATTATTCACACATATGCTAATATGAAAATAAATAACTGTAATTTCATAAACAATTTAGGTTCAATCATTACTAATTTTGATGGAAGCAATTTAATAATAAATAATTCTCTGTTTACACATAATGATGATGGAATTTTATATAGCTATGATGCATATGCATGTATATATAACTCCATTATTAACGGTACTAAAAACCTTAATCAAAGAGGTATTATAAGAGCATATCAGCATTCTTTTGATGATACAAAATTGGTCATTGATAATACTTCAATCATAAATTCTAAAGGTGATTATTCTTCATTATTTGGAATAATGGGATCTGTTATGGAATTGCATGGTGTTGATTGTGAAATTATCGATTCATCAATTGCTGATAACAATGTGGCTAGTGATATTATAGCTTACTTCAATCCATCAGTTTTGATAATCAATTCAACATTCGCAAATGGAAGTGGTTTTTCTAATGAAATAAAATTTAATGTACAAAATAGTAGCTTTATAGAAAATAAAGATTTATTATTTGCATGCTCCAATTCATATGAAAACACTTTCGATTCTGTATTATTTGAAAATAATGGTCATGTTAAATTTAATGGTAATCAGATTAATATTGTGAACTCAGGTATTTATGATGATATTGGTTTTTATGGCCTTGCTTCTGCCAACAACAAAATCAATCTTAATAATAATTATTGGAATGGATTTAACCCTTCACAGTTAATTAAAAGTAATGTTAATATATTGCCTTCATTATGGATAATTCGATCAGTTTCTGCTGAAAATCTATTTAACGGTAGCTTTGATGTAAAACTGGATTATAAATTGAATAATAATGAAGAGTATGATGTTAGCAGTGTTCCTATAAATGATGTTGAATTTGTTTTAGAATATGAATCCAATAATATTGGAGGAATTTTAACAAAAGATGGTATTAATGTTATTTGTGATGTTGGCGAAGATGATTTAAATGCAAGCGTTAACTTTAAAGATAACATCAGTTTAGATATTTATGTTCAAAATCTTCATCCTAGTAAATGTATTATTAGTTTATCAACTAATTTATCAGATATTGGTGAAAATCTTGGCATTAATGTTGATGTCGTTGATTTAAAAACTAATAATAAAATTAGTGAAGGAACTTTGAATTTGTATTTGAATGATGATATCATTGCAATCTTTACATTAAATGGGGATAAATTAACTAGAACTATTAATGTTAATGGATCTAAAAGTTTGAATAATATTTCTGCAAAATACTTTGGAAATAATTATTTTACAGATTCACAAGCATATCAGTTATTCTTAATCAAATCCATACCTCTCGATACTTACTTGACAGGTAATGATCTTGTTAAGTATTATAAGAATGCTAGCAGGTATGTTGTTGCATTAAATGATGTTTTGGGTAATCCTCTTGTAGGTAAAGATGTTGAGTTTGTTGTTAATGGTATGTCTTATGTTCGCCAAACGGGTGATGATGGTGTTGCAAGCATTGCTATTAACTTAAATCCTGGACAATATAATATTATTGCTAAATTTAATGGGGATGAACATTATAATCAAAGCATTGTTTCAAATAATGTTAGTGTCTTGTCTACATTGATTGGTAATAATTTAACCAAATATCATTTAAACGCTTCCCAATATTATATTCAGGTATTGGATGGATTGGGAAATCCAGTAACAAACAGATATGTTAGAATGAATATTAATGGTGTATTTTATGATCGTTTAACTAATGGCAGTGGTTTTGCCAGATTGAATATTAATTTACATCCGGGAACATATATTTTAACTGCATATCATCCAGATACAGGTTTGGAATATTCAAATATCATCACGGTTTTATCTAGGATTGAAACAGGTGATTTAGGAATGTTTTACAAGGATGGAACTCGTTTTGATGCTAAACTATATGATGAATCAGGAAATATCCTAGTAAATAGGAATGTGACATTCAATATTAATGGAGTGTTCTATACTAGAACTTCTGGTTCTGATGGTATTGCTCATTTGAATATTAATTTATTGCCTGGAAAATACATCATTACTGCATATCTTGGTGATAGTAGGATTAGTAATGTTATTACTATTGATCCTATGCCTGTTAGGATTATTTCATCAGACATTAATGTTAATCGGGGCAGTTATTATCATGTTAGGTTTTATGATGCCAAAGGAAGTCCAATTGTTTCACAGGATGCAGCCATAGTCGTTAATGGCAATATGAATATTGTTAAGACAGATGGTGAAGGAATAGCTTCTCTAAAAATGGATTATCCGCAAGGAACATATGCAATTGAAAGTGGATTAATAGCTAATTACTTTGAAAGCAAATCCATTTATGCAAATGTAAATGTGGTGGGGTGATAAACATATGAACTTTAAATATATATCAATCATATTTTTAATGGCTTTATGTTTGATTACTCCATTGTATGCGGCAGATAATGTATCTGACACATTAGAAAGCCCTCAAAGTAATATTATTGACATTACTAATAATAATTATAATAATTACTTTGAAAAGTATTCGGGTACTATTTTAGAGGATGCCAATATCAGTTCCGGTGATACATTAAGAATTGGAAATGTGACTAATAAGGTATTCATAATTGACAGACAACTGGAAATCACAACAATATCCAATAATGATTTAATCAAAAACGGTTATATTAAATTGGTAAATGGCAGTAGTGGAAGTATTATTCATGGATTGAATATTATAAATGATAGGGTTAATTATTATTCTGATGGTATAATGTCAACAGAATTACATGGTATTGGATTATTTTATACAGATAATAATACTTTATATGATAATAGTGTTAGATTAGCACATAGTAGGGGTGTTCATGCGCTTCCTATGGGTTCATCTTCCAATAACAGGATTTATAATAATTCATTCATATCAACATTAAGTACTTGTGTACCTATGGCAGACTGTCATAATAATCTGTTTTACAATAACTTTTTGCAGACTACTCAGGCAAATATTATTTATTATAATAGATGGGGTCATGCAGGATATGGTGGTCCAGAAAAATGTGTTAACAATACATTCATTGGAAATACATTGAATGCCATTAATCGTGACTCAGATTGGATTATTGCTTTTGATATTGCAAATTATGATGCAATATTGATTAACAATACTGTTAGTAATGTATATACTGGTTTGGATTCTTTATCAGAAAGATCTGTTTTATTTAATAATAAATTTGTTAATAATACTAATGTTGCTGTTTTATCACGTGAATCTGCAAATATTTATAATAATATTTTTGAAAATGTGAATGTGGCAATAGCTGTAATGAATAAAGATACAAATATTACTGGAAATGTATTTACTAATGCATCAATAGCTATATGGTCCATAGGTGAAAACACAATTATTTATAATAATACATTTGATATTCTTGATTCTTTTTATGCTATTACTTTGGAAGAAAAAAATGGTCAAATTTTAAATAATAGCATCACTATTAAAAATTATGGTGAAGCTATCAGATTACTTGGAAACAATACAATAGTTAATGGAAATAAGATTAAATCATCAGTTGATAATGCAATTTATGTTTTATCCTCAAATAATACTATAAAAAATAATATGATTGGTTCTAAGTTATATGGTATTTATATTGATGCTGAATCATCTGTTAGATATTATAATCGTGCCATTACAGGTACTAATTATTATAAAACTTTTAATCAAGGTAAAATTTATGATAATTCCATTTTTGGTAATATTATTGATGCAGAATCTTATGATGTTAATTTACATGGTGCTGTTTATAATACAACTATTATTAGGAATAATATGACTACAAAAGAATCTACAGGTATTTTAATAGATATAACTGATCCATTTTCAAATAATATTTCAGATAATATTATAAATGGACAATATTTAAATTATACAGGTGTAATTCTTAATGATGATAATTTTAATATTTATTTTGATGAGAATGGAACTTTTAAATTTGGCGATGTCGATAAAGCTATTATCATGCTAATTACTATACTTAATAATAAAGAATTAATTATAAATACAAAAATGGATATTATGAGTGGATTGGATGTTAATTTATTAAATAATGTTCATATTACATTTGTTGATGGATCTGAAGGAAGTAAGGTTCATGATTTAACATTTAGGAGCTCAAATAAACCTTCGTTTACTGTTTTTGATGTAGATGATTTGTCAATTTATAATAATGATATCTTTATTGGTGGTAATGATAATCTCTATGCTGTTTATTTGAACTCTACATGTAATGTTACTTTTATGTATATCTTGGAGTGAAAAATCAGTCAATTGAGGGTATTGGCATTTTAAATTCAAAAGATGTTAATTTAAATAATAATACTTTCATTCTTGAGTCAGATAAATCAATCAATGCTTTAATATTATGTCATGTTGATTCTGTTGATATTTGTGATAATACTTTTCAATTGTATGGTGTTGGTGATTTTAATAATGTTAGGATTAATGATGTCAATAATCTTGGATTTTTAAGAAATAATATAATTTCATCTTCTAAATCAAATATTAATAATTTAGAAATTATAGATTCAGAAAATATTATTTTAGAAAATAACAATTTTGATGTATTTTCTAATTTTACTGAAAATATGATTGTTGATAATTCTAGTGGAATTTCAATTAAATCTAACAATATTAAATCAATTTCATTGATTAACAGTAATTTTACTTTTGATATTGATTCATCAGATGATATATCAATCAATGATAATGAAATTTATTCAAATTCATTAGATACTGTCAATTGTGATGTTGAGATATCAAATAATAGGTATGTTATTAATGATGATAATATTGCATCATTTTTCAATAATAATGGTATTTTTATTAATGAATTGATTAATGAAAATGATACTTTATTATTTGATAATTTAAAGCTTAAACATTATAATTTAGTATTTTCTAGGGCATTTAATATTGGACAATATTTGAAATCTTCTGTAATTGATGCTACTTTAGTGTTCAATTCAGGTTCAGAAATGTCCAATATTACTGGGTTAACATTTAATATTGTTAATAATCCGGCAATAATTCTAAATATAGTTTCTAATATTGATGTTGAGGATAATCAATTTCATATTGTTAATAATGGTTCTGAATCTATTTTTGCCATTTCTATTGCTGGTAAAAGCATTAATAATAAAATATCTGGTAATGAATTTATTATGAATGGTGATGGTGAGTTAATTGGTGTTAAAATCAATAATTATTATGATAATTATTATGGTTTAAGTCCAGAAAATAATCAAATATCAAACAATATTTTTGATTTAACTTCTAATGATACTGTTATTGCCGTTTATAATTCAATGTCTGATAAAACATCAATCACAGGAAATGATATTAATGTTAAAGCAGATAATGCATTTGCAGTTTATAATGATTATTTGCCTGAATATAAGGTATTCATGTCAACTGTAATCACTTCGAATACATTAGTTAAAGATAATTCAATTAATGGTGAAGGTGAAAATGTTGTTTTAATTTATTCAAAAGGATTAAAAACAACTGTTGACTCAAATAGTTTAACCACTTCATCTAACAGTTCTTATGCTTATGTTGGTGATAAGACTGCTGGTGATGTAATTAAATATAATTATTTGATTATTAATGGTTCAGGTATTGATAAATCATTTATTGGTCATGTTTCTCAAGCACCAATTTATTTTGCAAATGATTCATCCAATGTTTTAATTTTAGAAAACCATATTGTTTCTAATTATAATCCTGGTGATGATTATGCAATATATGTTGAAGAGAAAACCTCTGGAGTTTCTATTAAAGATAATTACTTGATAAGTGATAATTATCAAAGGTATTCCAATGATGCGATTTATGCACCTTCAGCAGTATTGGACAATAATGCATTATATGTTGTCTATGTATCACAAAATGGAAGTGATGAAACTGGAAACGGTTCAATTTCAAATCCATTCAGAAGCATAAAATATGCGCTGGACAATGTAATCAATGATGGTGTCGTAAATGTTGGTGAAGGAGTTTACAGTGAGTCTGATATTGCAATAGCAAAAACCGTAACATTAAATGGACTTGGAAAGGTATGTGTAAACTCAACCGGAAATCTGTTTACAATTGCTCGCTCTGGTGTATTCACTGTCAATAATATTAATTTCATGAATGCCAATGCATCTGCAGGATCTACATTCTACAATAATGGTAATCTTAAATTATCAAATGTTACTATTACCAATTCATCCGCTTCTAGATATGGTGGAGCTATTTATAATAATGGTGAACTCTTAATTATAGACTCTACATTCAAATCCAATAGTGCTAAAATTGGGGGAGTAATAGCTAATTATAAGAATGCTGAAATCATAAATTCCAAATTTAACAATAATGGTTATTTAATGAACAGTTCAGGCGGAGCATTATTCAATTCAGAAAAAGGAACATTAATAATTAATGGATGTGAATTTTCAAATAATAATGTTAATTCAGTATATATTTCCTATAATAAACCTCTTGATGAATACGGTGGTGAATACGGATCTGGTGGAGCAATTTACAATAGAGGATCTCTGTATGTAAATGATTCCTCTTTTGATTCAAACTATGCATATCAAAAAGGTGGGGTTATTTACAGTACAATCCAAAATAAGAAGAATATTGTAGAAATATCAAACAGTAATTTCACAAAAAACATTGGATTTTGGGGTTCTGGTGGTGCAATATCACTTGAAAATGCAAATTTAAAAATTTCAAATTCTACACTAATCAATAATGGAATTAATGAAAATTCTGGTGGAGCGGTATATATTATTTCATCCAATGGTGTAATATATAACTCTACATTTTACAAAAATTTTGCTTCATATGGTGGAGGAGCACTAGCTATCTGGAAATCCGATATTGATTTGATATTATGTAATATTACTGATAATACTGGTGAATATGGTGGAGCGATATATGTGCAGTCCACACGTAGTGGAAACCATGTTGTTGAGCAAATCAATATTTATAACTCAACAATCACTGAAAATAAAGGATTCCGTACTGGTGGGGTAGTTTACGCTGCAAATATTAATCTAAATGTTAAAAATTCAAACATTTATGATAATTTCGCAAGTGATGGTACTACTATCGCAATACAGTCATCAAATGAACAGCCAGTAAATAATATTGATGTTAACCATAACTGGTGGGGTTCCGCTAATGGTCCTAGTGATGATGTATGGCTACATGCACAATACTTCCGTGATTGGGACAGACATATCAATACATGGAATGTTGTCACTCCAAATGATGATAAAAAATCAGATTCCCCAGGCAGTTCTTCACAAAGACCTGTAAATAATCCAGACAAATCTGTTAGTGGTGGTTCCACTGGAGGCAATCTGATTTCCAATGGTGGAGGAAATACTGGCAGTGGTTCTGGATTAGGATTTGGAACTGGATTCGGTAACGGATTCGGAAATGGTTTTGGTCAAGGTTCAGGAACAAATACTGGTTTTTCAACTGGTGACGGTGAAGGAAACCGTGGCTCTGGAAGCGGATATGCTGGAAATTACACCAATAATCAAGGTACATTAGGTACTATGGGTAGTTCATCCAGTTCAGGTTCCGGAGGCTCTTCAAGTGCTCAATCAGACAGTGATGCTGGAAAAGCATATGAAATCACAAAAGACATCATCAAGGATATTGAAAAGAATTCTGTTCCATTATCAATAGCTTTAATAATAATTGTCTTAATATTATTGATAATTGGTTATAAACGTCGCTCAAATGAGGAGGATGAATTATGAAAAGAATGATGTATTTATTAATTTTAGTAATTTTCATAGCCTCTATGGGCATGGCCTGTGCTCAGGATTTAAATGCCACATATGTCGATTCAAATGTTGATGTGTCAGGAAACGGTTCTATAACGAACCCATACAAGACTATTGCTGAAGCTGTCAATAGTGATGCATCAACAATATATGTATCAAATGGCATTTATTCGACTGAAAACGATTCACAGATAATCATTAATCGTAACATAACAATTATTGGACTTGATGAGTTTACAATCAATGGAGATTATAGAAATAATATTTTCTACATTAACTCCGGAACTAGTTTGACTCTAAATAACATCCGATTAATCAATACAGGACATTTAAATGTTCAGACTTATGGTGCTATTATTAATTATGGTAATTTGACTGTTAACAACGGATACTTTGAAAATTCATCTGCACAGCTAGCGGGTGTTATATTGAATTATGGTAATTTATTTGTTGAAAATTCAACATTTAAATCAAATAATGCAATAAACTATGGTGGAGCAATTACTAACTTTGGAAAATCCACAATCAGTAATTCTAACTTCACATTAAACACTGCTCGTGAAGGTGAAGCTATTTTAAACAGTTATGATATGGAAATAATTAATTCCAATTTCCTGAGAAATAGCGTTAAGTCAACAGAGTATCAAAACATTGAAAGTTTAATAAGCATATATTCATCCTATTTCTATGATTCAGAATTGTATGTAAATGGGAGTGGTGCAAGAATCAGGCAATCCTATGTCAGTTTAATCAATACTACTGACAGTGTAATTGACATTGCATACTCATTCATTAATACATATGATTTTGCTGATTCAGATTTAAGAATCGACAGTAATTTATGGTGCAGTGATGAAAACATCCCTGATGAAGCGAATGACTGGTTAGTAATGTTATTGGCAGATGAAAATGGAAACTCAGCAATTCCAATCAATAAAGATTCTGATGTATTAGTTTCATTTAGAATTTTCAATGGAAATTCATATGTCAATTTACCAACAAATGTGAATTTACCTAATTATTATGTCAGCTTTGAAGCAGATAACGGTGAATTCAACATTACTGGAGATTATATTAAAAATAACCAAATCAAAGCTAAAATCATAAACAATACTAAAAATACTAAAGTATATGCTAAATTGGATGAATATTATGCAGAGTTAGTTATTGGAACTGGGTATAACAATCAAGAGATTTATGTTTCAAAAAGTGGTTCAGACAAAAATGGAAATGGATCACTAACAAATCCATATAAAACAATATCAAAAGCTGTTAAAGAATCATTAAATGGGGATATTATTAATATTTTTGCTGGTGAGTATCATTGGATGGAAAATTCCAATATTACAGTCACTAAATCTTTAACTTTTAAGAATTATGGTGGAAATGTAACAATTTATAGGGCGGATGCTTGTCTATTCAATATTGAAAGAAAAGCAGAGGCAACCATCATTGGATTAAACTTTAGAGTAGAAAATTACAATAAATATTTCCCAATAGTTAACAATGCTGGAAGTGCTAGCGTTATTAACTGTACATTTGACACGATCAATGGTGGAGAAAGTAGAAAATATGTTGGTGGAGCATTAATGTACATTTATTATTCAAATGAAAGTGTAATTCTCACCAGTGGTGATTTAAAAGTTGATGGATGCAATTTCACAAATATTGAATATGTTATAATCAGATCATTATTTGAAATGGATATGAATTATTACAAATATTTTGATGTTGAAATTTCTAATTCAATCTTTAAGAACTGCTATGCTCTTGAATGGGAATCTACATATGATAAATATAATCCTGTTGATGGTATTTTTCCAGGATTCATGATTAATGTAGGGGCTGATAATGTAGTGATTGACAGATGTCAATTCATTGATAATGATGCTTCAGTATTGCGTATAAATGATTTAAATTCATTTAAAATTAAAAATTCCTTGTTCAAAAATAATAAAGGATCAATTTACAACTTAGGAAATTTCACTGAAGTTGTAAATACTACGATTACCGAAGATCAAGGTCCTAAATTACGTTTTATAACAGGACATACCATATCAATTTCACGTGGAGTTAACTCATTTAAAGATAGCACTTTTTATAAAAACAATGGTGTTATAATAAATACTTGGTATGTATATACTGATGAAATTTCATTATATAACTGTTCATTTATAAACAATACAAACTCCCACAGTCAGGGATATGGAAATTATTCAAGTAGGGGAATAATACAAAATGGTGGAATTATGTCTGCAGATTACTGTACATTCATTAACAATTCAGTATTCTATGGTGGAGTATTCTATAATGAAAATCCAACATACACTGTTCCGGATATAAGGTTAAGCATTACTAATTCAGTATTCTACCATAATAAAGCTATTTTGGGTAATGATATCTTCATGAGTGGTGGAAGCCTTTATACTTCCGATTGCTGGTGGGGAACTAACCAAGGACCTACCGACGATAACATTTTCATTAACACTGGTGAAGTTAACATTAAGAATTGGGCAATTCTGTCATTTGATTTGGAAAACAGCGAACTGATAGCTGGATTCACTAAGGTTACTGATGCCAATCAGAGTGTTTATGATATTACAGGAATTTTACCATCTCGTGTAGCAATTTTTGACTCTGATATGGTTGAAATCAATCCTAAGGTTGTTCAACTGACAGATAATGTTGCTAAAACAAGAATTGATTTCGCTGGCTTTGATATTACTGCTAATGTTACTGTAGACGACCAGACTATTGATTTGATGTTTTACAATAAGAATACAATGTTCAATCTTTATGACCGCAGCTTTTATGGTATTGGAAATGACTATTCCTTTAAGTTGAAAAGCGTAAACGGTTATGAGTTGACTTATCAGGATGTTTTATTCCAAATCTGGAACAATACTGATTTGGTGGTTAATGAATCTTTAAAGACCAATAGCAAAGGTGAGGCTAACTATAAGGTTAACTTATCTATGGGAAATTACACGGTTAAGGTATTTTATCTGGGAAATGATTATTTCAGGCCTGTTAATGCAACTGCAAGTCTTGAAATTCTTCCTTTCTACACTGTAGTTAACATTAAGGAAAATCAGACTTTCTATGGTAACAAGAATTTATTGTATGCATATTTGTATAATAATTTCGGTAATGCTGTTTCAAACCAGACTTTAATATTTACAATTACGGACAGCAATTCTAAAGTATTTAGGACATATGCAGTCACTGACATTAAAGGTCAGGCTGCATTTTACCTTAATATTTCTGAAGGCTCTTATGAAGTAAATGTATCCTATGAAGGTGACGGCTGGCATTACCCGTCATACAGTACTGGATTGTTTACAATCACTCCTGTTGGAACTAATTTAGCTATTGAGCAGTCTAGCTTCAACGGTAGAGGAAACCTTTTGACTGTTATATTAAGGGATGATAATTACCGTGCAATTTTCAATGAAACTGTAAAATTGTCATTTTCAACAAACGGAGTTACGCAGTACTTCAACATTACAACCAATGAGGATGGTCGTGGTGGAGTAATCGTTAATTTGGCTCCTGGAAGCTATAGTCTTGTTGCTTCATTTAAAGGGGATGATCTTAATCATCCGTCCACTGCAGCATCCAATTTACTTATTAAAAAAGTGAATACGATTTTATCTGGTGACAGTTTGTTTGTCTTTGACAACAATACAAACACTTTCTCTGTTGGATTGTGTGATGTTTATAAACGTCAATTGGTGGGTGAAAATGTTTTGGTTGAAATTATAAGTCAATCAACTAATGTTCGCCAGCTATTTGATGTGGTCACTGACAATAATGGTGTTGCATCCCTTAAGGTTAACTTGGATTTGGGCAATTATCTTGTAAGAACCCGTTTTGAGGAAAATGCTTGGTATTATGGAAGTAATTATGCTTCAACCATAATGGTTAAGGACTATATGGATGGCTTTGATCCTCACGCTACAATATTGAATGCTGATGATTTGGTTAAATATCAATTGAATAATGCTTCATTTATGCTTTCTTTGAGTGATATTTATGGTAAGGCATTGTTTAATCAAATCATATCTGTTGCTGTTGCAAATAAGACTTTTGATGTCTTAACTGATGCTTATGGGCAGGCCAGGTTGGGCATTGATTTGGAGCCTGGAGTTTATGCCGTTAGTGCAAGATTTGAAAACTCAACAATATATTCTCCGTCTTATGTTAATGCGACTGTAACAGTATTATCTCAGTTGATTGCTTGTGATTTGGTTAAAATCTATAAAAACGGCAGTCAATTTATTGTTGGCTATGTTGATGATAATGGCAATCCTTTATCTGGAAAAAGTGTTTATTTCACCTTGAATAATCAGACATATGAAAGGTTGACCAATGAATCCGGTCAGGCACGCTTGAACATCAATTTGGGCGAAGGAGCATATGACATTATTACAAGGTGTGAAAACTTCACTCAAACAAACAGGATTACTGTTATCTCCCCATTGTCTACCAGTGATTTAAGGATGTATTATAAGGATGGGTCAAGATTCAAGGCCAGATTATATGATGATAGTGGCAGAGCCTTATCGAATGCTACGGTTTCATTTACAATAAATGAGATTACATACACCAGAACAACTGACAGTTTTGGTGAGGCGAGTTTGGCTATTAATCTAAATGTAGGCGCTTATACTATTATCACGAAATATGGTGATATTGAGAAAATCAATAGCATTTATGTCTATAATATGGCGATTGATATAGCTAGTCCAAATCAGATTGCTGATGATAATGCAACATTCACAGTAAAAGTAACCGACGTTAATGGAAACCCTATAGTTAAAGGTCAAGTTACATTTAAAATAAACGGCCAAAGTTATATTCGTGAGATTAACCAGACAGGTTATGCAAAATTAAACATAAAATTAAACAATGGACTTTATAGAATAGTTACTGCATTCTGTATTGAAAACTATCAGGATGTTTTGTACTACAATACATTGAAAGTAACTCTATAAATCTTCCATTTTTTCTTTTCTTTTTTTAAATAGCTAATATTTTTTTTAAAAATCGTGGAATTAATGTCTTATTGCAGAGAAAATCTCTCTACAATATCGCCAAGACATTAATATTAATTCATTTAATTTAAGTCTAATAGAGATTTACTAGATGTAATCTCACATATTACTATTTGTATTAACCTAATATTAAACTTTACAGATATGAACTTAAAAGTAGCTATCTAATTAAAAAAGATCAATCATTTAATATCATTCAATTTTCAAAGCTTTTTAAAAATTGTTGCAATTAATGTCTTTTTGTTCATTAATCAACTTTTCTTTTTTTATTTACTAATTGAATAACTTCCTAAAAAAATATTACTTTATAAGGTATGAATAACATATATATTAATGCTTAAAAATTTTAGGAGAACAATAAATGAGTAAGATTTTTATTTCATGTGCACTTCCTTATGCAAACGGTCCGTGTCATTTAGGCCATATACGTTCTACCTATTTGCCTGCAGATATCTATGCAAGGTATAACCGTATGATTGGCAATGACGTGCTGATGGTTTGTGCTACTGATGAACATGGAACTCCAATTGCAGTTAAGGCAGATAAAGAGAATAAAAAGCCTATTGAGATTTCTAAAAGATATCATGACATGATAGTTCGTGATGTTGAATCAATGAACATTTCACTTGACAATTTCACAAGAACTACAGATGAGATTCACTATGAAATAGCTCAGAATTTCTTTAAGGACTTGTATGACAAAGGATTGATTTACAGACTCGACATTCAGCAGTTGTATTGTGAAAACTGTAAGAAGTTCTTGCCTGACCGTTATGTTGAAGGTTTATGTCCTGCCTGTGGCAGCGAAGCCCGTGGAGATCACTGTGAAAAATGTGGAAGGGCGCTTGACCCAACAGAATTAGATGAACCAAGATGTTTGACCTGTGGAAACACTCCTGTAATTAAGGATACCTATCAATATGCATTCAAATTATCCGAATTTGAAGATCAACTTAAAGAATATATCAACAATAATGATAATTTGCCTGCAAACGTTAAAAACTATGCATCAAACTGGCTTAAGGAAGGTTTGAATGACTGGGTTTTAACAAGAGATATGGATTGGGGAATTCCTGTTCCTTTGGATGAAGCTAAGGGAAAAGTTTTATATGTTTGGATTGAGGCATTCCTAGGATATATTTCCTCTGCTGCCCAATGGTCAAGAAAAACAGGCATCAAATGGGAAGACTATTGGAATGATTATGTAGTTCACTTCATCGGAAAGGATATCATTTACCACCATTCCATTTTCTGGCCAGGACTTCTCACAGCCTATGGCTGCAAAAAGCCTGACATGATTTATGCAGGGGAATTCTTATCCCTTGAAGGCGAAAAGATGTCAACCAGTAAGAACTGGGTTATATGGATAGATGACTTTGTAAAGGACTTCGAACCTGATTTGCTCAGATATTACTTGACTATCAACGCTCCTTTAAACAAGGATTCAGACTTCTCATGGGATGATTTCCAAAGAAGAAACAATGACGAGCTGGCGGATGTAATCGGAAACCTTCTTCACAGGACTTTCACATTCACACACAAGTTTTTTGACGGAAAGATTCCAAAATATGAAAGTCCGTCCGATGAGGACATGGCATTTGAGGCTGAAATCAGGAAATTGCCTGACACTGTAGGTGAGCTAATCTCTAAATATGAATTCAGGGAAGCTTTGCTTGAAATATTTAAAGTAGCTAAAATAGGAAATAAGTATTTCAACGACCAAGAGCCATGGAAAGCCGTTAAGGAAAATCCGCAAAAGGCAGCTAATACTTTATACCTATCCAATCAGTTGGCTAAGTGTTTGGCTTATGTACTAAAACCATTCTTGCCTACAAAAGCTGAACAAATTGCTGAAATATTAAAATTGGATGACATTTCCAATTGGAATGATGCAAAAGTGCATCTTGCGGAAGGCTATGAAATAGCTAAGGCAAAACCGTTATTCAAAAAGATTGAAGATGATGTAATTACTAAAGAAAAAGAAAAATTACAGGAAAACCTAAAAGAAAGTGAGGAAGATAATATGAGTGACATTATAGATATTGATTATTTTGACAAAGTAGACATTAGAATTGGACAAATCAAAGAAGCTGAAAAGATTGAAAAATCAGATAAATTGTTAAAATTGCAGGTAGATATTGGAGACGAAACCAGACAAATCGTTGCAGGTCTTGCTAAATTCTATGCTCCGGAAGAATTGATTGACAGAAAAGTTGCAGTTTTAGTTAACTTGAAACCGGCAAAACTATTCGGTACATTGTCTGAAGGAATGCTTCTCGCTACCGGCGAAAGCGGAGCATTGCTATCACCTGATGATTGTGAAATCGGTGAACAAATTCAATAAATCTGATTAATATGGAAGAGTCTGTCTTAGTTATTAAAGCTGAAGAATTTTTAAAGGATATCTCACTTGACAATATTAGCTTGGAAAATATTGAAGAGTTTGATAATTTTAAAAATCTTTACTTTAAGCTAGATGACAGATTATCAACTTTAAAACAGCTTAGAAAGGATATGGAGATACAGGGATATAGCACTCCATTCACATCCTTGAACAAATATGGGAATAAGGCTGTAGGTGAAGTTTCCCTTGAAGAGGTAAGCGAAAACAGCCGCCATAACCAGATGTTTAGAAATAAGGCCAACGCCAAGAAAAACATTCTGGATAGGGTAAAGTCAGCTATTGATTCACATCAAATTGCAATAGGCCATCTCGAACAGTTCGGATACTTGAAATGCAATTCATGCTATAAAAAATATTCAATATCCGAATATAAGCAGCTTAATGGCAAATGCAGCTGCAAGGCTGAATCATTCTCATTTAAGATAAGCAGACAGAATGTTTTCAGGGTTGAAATAATTCCATATTTACCATTGTCCGGTAACTATCGTGTATTGATGTCAGATTTATCAAAATATGGCAGAAACTCATTTAAAAAAGTTATCAATGCACTTAAACAGGAACGTACCGGACATGTTAAGACCATATCACCATTATTTAGATATAAGGATAAGAATAACCGTTGGCTAAGAAAAAGAGTTACTTTTGATTCTGAATTTGTTGAAAATTATGAAGAGGAGCTTAGAAAGACTTACGGCAAGGATGTCAGGATTGAAAAATTGGAGTTTCACAGGACAAAGCCCGCCATAATCGATGACAATCATGCAAGGACTGCCGTTGCATTGGGATATGTTCGCTATGCAGAAAACATCATCAGTTCCATCCGTGATGATATATTCAAAAGGCAAGTTACTGACTTTAAAAGAATTAACAAATATGATGAAGTAGTTCATAAGTATAGTAATTACACTCCAAACTTTATAGATGAATTTGACATTCCTGAAATCGAACGGTGGAGAGAAAACAAGATTAATGAAAGTTTAAGAAATCTTCATTACCTGAACCGTTATGGTGAGTTGAACAGGTCCCTTAAAAGGGATTTGAAAACCCGTGAAACCATTGAGCGAACAATATTTGAAAATATTGCGCCTGCATTAATCAGCTGGGACATTTTCAGATACTACCTCATAACTTCGGTTTCAAACCGTAAATTGACAACCGGACCATTCCCATACATTCGCGTCGAGCTTGACCGCCAGCAAAGAAGAGTTTTTCAAAAGAGTTATCCTCGCGTCATTGAAATCCTAAATCAGTTCAGCGACATCAAAATACTCGACGTTAAGGATAAGGATTTGATTTTATATGAGAAGTTCAAGTTTGAAAAGCTTATGAAAAATTCCAACATTAAGGTTAACCATCCTGCATTGGGTGCGGCCCATCTGGATTTAAACAGCGATATTGACCTTGAAGATATCAGCAATGCATTCAATGTAAACGAATCCAAAATCAAAAAGGAATTAAAGCATATTGAAAAGATTAAAAATCCAAAGTCCGACAAGTCCAGGAAGTTCCTTGATTTGATTAAGAAGTGATTTTTATGGATGAAAACGTCACCACTATTCATATCACAAAAGTATTGTCCTCTTTGGGAATCATGAATCTTCTTGAGGAGTATCCTAATCTTGAAAAGATTACCTGTTCTCCCAGCGTTTATGAGAGAACTTCCAGCAATTATATCCAGGCTTTAAATCAGCTTGATATTGAAGTGGTAAAGCAATATCGGTGGGGAGCTTCAAGACAGTCATGCGATTATGAAAAAGATCTTTTAAGACTGGCCAGTGAAGGTTATAAGGCCAAGGATATTGCAGAGATTTTGGACATTTCAGTCAATAGGGTTTATTATTTGCTTAGAAGAAACAAGACAAAATTAGATACCAACACTAAAAAGCATGACTATGATGAAATCATATCTTTAAAGGAATCAGGTCTTAAGCCAAAGGAAATTTCTGAAAAATTGGATATTCCATTAAGGACAGTTTATTATATATTGAACAAAAAATAATGTTATTCTCTTTGCAGACAATTCAAATAATCACAAAATATTTTTTTAACTACTGATAAAAATATTACTTAAGTGATTGTTATGATGATATTGCCTCAACTACCATTATACGCTATAGCTATAATCTGTGGATTATTTTCTTTTTTTGCCACAAGATTATCAATGCCTAAAATTATTAAAAAGTTAAGAGATGCAGATATTGTAGGAAAGGATTTGCATAAATCATGGCACCCTGTCGTTGCTGAAATGGGTGGTTTTGGGATTCTTTTCGGTTTTACTATTGGAATGTTTTCCGGAATTTATATGCATGAGATATTAGCGTTCCCATTATGTATTGTTTTAGTTGTAATATTGCTAGTGGGTATTATTGGAATTGTAGATGATTTGCTTGTTTTGTCATCTAAAGAGAAATTATTCTTACTGTTTTTAGCAGGTCTTCCCTTGATTTGGGCTGCTCCTTCAAATGTAGGTATTCTATATTTGATTTTAATTCCAATCGCACTTTCTATCGGATCCAATCTGACCAATATGTTGGCAGGTCTTAACGGTATCGAATCCGGTTTAGGTATAATCTCTCTTGCATCCCTTACGATTTCATGTATAATTCTTGGAAAATATGATGTAACCATTATCAGCATGAGCATGCTCGGTGCTTTGATAGTATTTTTATACTATAACAAATATCCTGCTCAAATTTTCCCTGGTGATACTGGTACATTGATTATAGGTGCTGCAATTGTTTGTATTGCATTCATTGGTCGTGTAAAATTGATTGCATTGATTGTGTTGATGCCGAACATTATTGATGCTGCTATGAAATTCTACAGTGCAGGGGTAATGGAACGCCAGCAGTTCAAGCCAACACAGGTAAGTGATGACGGCAAGCTGATAAGGCCTGAAACAGGCTTCAAGTCATTGATCAGATTTGTAATCAGAAAACCTATCACTGAAAAACAGGCCGTTTATATGATTTGGGGAATTGGTTTGATATTTGGTGTCTTAGGTATATTGGTTGCACTAACAATGCCTGGCGTTATAGGCAATCAAACATTGGCAAACTTCCTTCAAATTAAAGAGGCATTCTATCATATATGAGGTGATTTGATGAAACCTTACGTTATTTTAAATGCAGCCATGACACTTGACGGCAAGATAGTCACGGCAAAAAACAGTTCAAACATTTCAGGTGAAGATGATTTAAAAAGAGTTCATGAACTAAGAAAAGAAGTTGATGCAATAATGGTTGGAATCGGAACGGTTCTGGCTGATGATCCAAGACTTACTGTTCATAAGGTCGATGCAAACCCTGAAGACAACCCTGTACGTGTTGTTGTCGACAGCAAATGCAGAACTCCAATAGCTGCCCGAATTACAAACAAGGACGCAAAGACAATTATTGCTGCTGCCAACGAATTCAAGTATGATTTTCTTGTAAGTGACAGATGCAATGTGTTCAAGCAAAGGGGAGTAGAATTCTTCTTCAGCGGTGACAAGAGAGTTGACCTTACTGCACTTATGGATTACTTGGCAAATCAGGGAATAAAGAAACTGATGCTTGAAGGTGGAGCAACGCTTAACTTTGCAATGATTGAAGCCGGTCTTATTGACGAGATAAGAATATGTATAGCTCCGAAAGTTGTTGGCGGAGTCAATGCAAAGACATTGTTTGATGGTGAGGGCTTTGATACAATGGATGAAGGGGTTAATTTGGAGTTGACTGATTCATTCAAATTGGGAAAAGACCTGATTTTAACATACAAGGTTTTAAAATAAATTTTATTTGTAGTATTCTGGACTGCAAGGCTTTAAATGGCATGTGCTTGTCTTTTTTGAATAGCAATTGTTGCATGCCTGGCAGAAACTCACTCCATCGCCATTAAGTTTCCAGTCAACCAGAAAGCTGGTATCTGCTACAAAAGGCCTCTGCATGGATATATAATCAATATCTGTGCTGTTTAAGATTTCATTAATTTGGTTTTGGCTTTTAAACCCGCCGCCTAAAATGACAGGAATATCAACATTTTTAATTATTTCACTGCAGGCTCCAATCAATGGGTTTTCATCTTTTCTAACTCTTGACTTGAATTCAGGAGGAGTTCTGTCCCTGTATTCTTTTGAAAATAATTGTGGTGAACGTGGCATTGTAATCTGAAGGCTGTCAGCACCATGCTTTTCAAGCAACTTGGCAATTTCAATACTTTCTTTCATATCCATTCCTCCAGCATGAAAATCAAATGTGTTAAGTCTGCAGTTGATATGAAGCTTTGTTGATTGTTTGATAACTTTAATCATTTCCAGCACAATTCTTAAACGGTTTAATGTATTTCCACCATATTTGTCTTTCCTATTATTGAAATATGGATTGATGAAACGGCTTAAAAAATAATTATTTCCGAGTGCAATTTGAATTCCATCAAAGCCGGCATAATCAGTTTTTTGAGCAGCTATTATATAATCAGTCTGGATTTTCCTGATGTCTTCCAAAGTTATATCATCAATTTTCATGTTCTGCTCTGTTCTTTTGTTGTATTGAACAAAAGCAAGCTGTGCAAAAATTGGAACATCATATACATGAACAAGATCGGTCAAATCTTTTGCTTCACGCACGAAACGCTTATTGTGAATGGTATGACTATATTTTGAAAAAATATCTTTGGGATATAGTGAAATTACTTCAGTGATTATCAGTCCAACGCCACTTGCAGCAATATTTTCATATCGGTCATATATTTCAGGAGTTAAATTTCCAGAAGCTTCCTTTTCAGATTCCCACAATCCGGTTCTAACCACTCTGCTGTTAAGTTTCAAATCTCCAAATTCGCAATAGTCAAACAAATCTTTCATATACTATTATTATTTTTCAAAAGATTTAAAATTGATGGCTTTTTGGTTAATTTAAAATAATTATTAAAGATTATGGAGAATAATCTTTAATTTAATTATAATATTCCTCTGCTTTTCAATAATTCACGTGGATTATCTACAATAGCTTTCATAGCTTCTTCATCGCTTAAGCCAGCTCCACGTGCTATTTCATATGATTTTTCAAATGTTATCAAGTCGTCCGGTGAATGGGTATCTGTATCAACAATCAGCTTGTTTCCCACTTCACGGGCAATGTTTGCAACATGGCCGTTGCCAAGGCAGTGTCCCTTACGTGCGCTTATCTCTAAATAGATGTCATTTTCAAGTGCAAGCTCCGCCTCTTCTTTTGTAATCAATCCAGGATGGCCTAAAATATCAACATATTTTGACTGGACTGCCGCAAGGTTAGTTCCCGGAGTAACAGGTTCGTTCAATGTTTCACCATGAACAACTACAATTTTAGCTCCAAGCTCCTTAGCTCTTTTTGCTATGTCGTCGATTGATTCTGTTGGAGCATGGGTCACTTCAGCACCTAATACGACTGTAATGTCCCAGTTTGAATTGATGTCATCAATTGCTGCCTGTATTTTTGGAATTTCATCAACATTATAATAATCAACATGATCTGTGATGGCTATCACTTCATGATTTAGTTTCAAAGCTCTTCTTGCAAGTTCTGATGGTAATAGCTCTCCGTCACTAAATAGGCTGTGCATATGTAAATCTATTCTTTTGTTCATTTATTAACCTCAAAATACTATCAATATTTAATATTATATTTTTATTATAATATATATTAGTTGAATGATATTTTTAATAATCTGTGTAATAATGCCTGACTTCTTAGGTCTGAGAAGTTCAATTGATGGACATATGGGATATAGGAACGCTAGCTGTTGAGGATGTGAGGTTTCATTATATATCACCTGCAAGGCAATAACGTTGGTGAAAAAATTAATAAGGCTACTTTAACCTCTGATACTTTCAATTTGAATAATGAAAGCTATGAGGGAGAGGAAATTGATGTTTAAGATGATGATTCAGACAATGATGAAGTTAAAAAACAAGTGGTTTATGATATGGGTAATCCTTTGTTTTTAATGTTGCTTTCATTGTTCTGTATGATGAGTTTGCCTTTTGCTAAAAGGTAATTTCATTTCTTTTTTTTTAACTACTTTTATATATTACCAAAAATATACTTTTAAATAATTGAAACTTTTTTCAAGGAGATTATTATTATGATAGCTAAGGCAACAAAAATGGCTGAAGGAGTTTACTGGGTTGGTGTTCTCCATTGGAACAGCAGAACTTTCCATGGATACGGAATTCCAGGAACTACCTACAACGCATACTTGGTATTTGGTGAAGAAAAAACCGTATTGATTGATAATGTATATGGCGGTTTGGATAATCAGTTATATGCAAGGATTGAAGATGCATTTGCTCAGGAAGGAAAAGATATTCAGATTGATGTATTTGTACAGAACCACTCTGAAATGGATCACTCAACTCATTTGAGAGAAACCATTGAAAAATATAATCCTGAAGCTGAAATATATGCTTCCCCTAACTGCGCTAAATTTTTAGAACAGCAATATCATAATTTCGGTGATTTAGAAATCAATACTGTCCAGACAGGTGATGAAATTGATATTGGTGGAAGAACTTTAGCATTTGTATCTGCTCCAATGTTACATTGGCCAGACAGTATGTTTACTTTCCTGGTTGAAGAAGGCATATTGTTCTCCAATGATGCATTCGGTCAGCATGTATGTCATTCCAAAAGATTTGATGAGGATTATTCATTGGATGTATTGGAAAAAGAGGCACAAAAGTACTATGCTAACCTTGTAACTTTAGGCTCTCCAATGCTCAGGATGAAATTGCAGGAGTTAACTGACAATGGAATTGTGGATCAAATCAAGATGATTGCTCCATGTCACGGTCAAATCTGGAAAAACCCTAAATTCATTATTGACTTATATGCTAAATGGGGTTCAGGTGTATGTAAGGACAAAATCACTGTCATTTACGATACAATGCACCATTCAACTGAAAAATTGGCTTTCCAAATTGCTGAAGGTATTGCAAGTGAAGGCGTTGAGGTTGCAATGTACTTTATGCAGCATGATGGTCCTGATGATGCCATTACTGACATATTGGACAGTAAGGCTATCGCTTTAGGTGCTCCTACCATGATGAACAAGCCTTTCCCACGTATCGGAAACATGCTTTATTGGTTGGATTGTGTCAACTTTGCAGGAACCACCAGTAACAAGAACGCTTTAATCTTTTCATCAAAAGGTTGGGGTGGAGGAGCTGTTGCTAAACTCCAAAAGGATTTGGAAGCTGCCGGATTTAATGTAACTGATACTTTGGACGTTACTTTTGTACCTGATGAAGATGTTTTAAAAGAAGCATTTGAAAAAGGTGCAGAGCTAGCCAGATCAATTAAAGAATAATTTTTCATTTTATTCTTTATTTTTTTTCAATGTTTTAATTGTTGTGTTTCGCAACATTTATATATTAAATCTACCAAATATAATATTAACAAAGAAGGTGTAATTATGGCAAATAGTTTAGTAATTTATTTTTCTCGTTCTGGTGAAAACTACTTTGGTGGAGAATTAAAAAACATAGAAAAAGGCAATACCGAAGTTATAGCAGAATATATCAAGGATGAAACCGGTGCAGATTTATTCAAAGTTGAACCTGCAAACGAATATCCTGCTGATTACATGAAATGCATTGATGTTGCAAAAAAAGAACAGCAAGACGATGCAAGGCCTGAAATCAAAGAGACCCTGGCCGATATTAAGGATTATGATGTTATATACATTGGTTTTCCAAACTGGTGGGGAACACTTCCAATGCCGATGTGGACACAATTGGAACAACTTGACTTTGAAGGCAAAGTCGTAAAACCATTCGTTACCCATGAAGGCTCAGGATTCGGCTCATCCCAAAGGGATTTGGCTAAACTCTGTGAAGGAGCAGAAATCAAAAAAGGATTGTCAATTCCAGGTGCAAATGTCTACGATGCAAAGGACAGCGTAGCTCATTGGGTGGCTGAATAATGAGTGAGAAAATTCTTTTCGGAAAAGGGGAGGAAAATCCATTCGGAGAATTTTTCATTGGTAAAAGCTATCTCAATATTCTTGCTCAGGCAGGTGAGGTAATGGTTGCGAATGTCACTTTCGAGCCGGGATGTCGAAACAACTGGCACATTCACCATGCTGATGAAAATGGAGGACAAATCCTTCTTGTAACTGAAGGCGAAGGATGGTATCAGGAAGAAAATAAGCCCGCACAAAAACTAAAACCTGGAGATGTCGTTAATATTCCTCCAAATGTTAAGCACTGGCATGGAGCATCAAAAGACTCCCAATTCACCCACATTGCAATTGAAGTTCCAGGAGTTAATCCTGAAAATGAATGGTGTGAAGAGGTATCTGACGAAGAATATGATGCTTTGGAATGAACAAATTTATTATAAACCATTACCATATTATTTTTTATGACTATTTCAGTTTTCATACCTGCACACATCACTGGTTTTTTCAGCATTGAAAATAATCAGGACCCTTTGAAAAACGGATCCTGTGGCGCAGGATTTCTTCTTGACAGGGGAGTAAAAACTACGCTAAAAGATTCATCCGAATTTAAAATCAACATTAATCAGGGTACTGATATTGTTATAAATGAGGTTTTAAAGCATTTTAATATTGATTCTCCTTTTGAAATCACTCAGGATATTCAGCTTCCTATCGGAGCGGGATTTGGAACTTCAGCAGCTTCGGCTTTAAGTTTATCTATAGCCTTAAACGAATTTTTTGACTGCGGATATTCATATGATGAATGCGGTCAGATTGCACATAAAGTCGAAGTGTCATTGGGTGGTGGACTCGGTGATGTAATAGGCCAGACTGGTTCAGGATTGGTTTTAAGAACTTCTCCAGGAGCACCTGGAGTAGGCAGGATAGAATCATTTGATGAAGACTTGTTTGTAGCAACCAGATTTTTCGGAGGGATTGACACTGCATCTATAATTCAGAATCCGAATCATAAAAGAGTCATTTCTGAAACCGGCCACAAGTGTCTGGAAGAATTTAAGAAAGATATTTCAGTAAATAAATTTTTAGAGCTTTCATTGAGATTTTCCCAGGATACGAATTTAATGACAGATGATGTTCAATCTTTAGTCAATTATTTTAATTCGATGGATGATATTTTGGGTAGTTCTATGGCAATGCTTGGAAATACAGTATTTGCTTTTGCAGATAATGAAGATGTCTTTAAAGATTTGGATATTGAAAAGCTGAACATAGATAAACTATACACAAAGAGGCAATTATGATAAAGTTATCTTATGATGTCAATGACTATAGAAGGCAAATTCAGGAGGCAGTTAATGATGGAGACTGTGTAATAGAGCTTGGATGCCATACCGGAAACACATCAAAGCTAATCCTGCAAAATGATGTTAATCTGATTGCATTGGATAATTCACCGGAAGCTTCAAGGGAAATGGATAAACTGGACTTGGCAGTTATCAATGCTGATGTAAGGCTTCATGAAACATTATCTGAAGTGTTCAAGTTAACTCAAAAGTGTGATGTTCTGGCTATTGATTTGGGTGGAGGATATCATCCAGATACTGTCTTTAAGGTATTCTACATATGGTCATCAACATTCAAACCAAAGCATACTTTCATTAGAAATAGGGGTCTGGTTGAGTTTTACAATTCAATAACTGAGGTCATGGGAGACTATAAATCCTTTGATGGATTTTTAGATTCCTATAAGGACAGTGGAATTCCACCTCAAATAAAGGAATTTGACTTATGGACACCTATGCCCAAAAAATGATATAGTTGGCATAATTTTTTAGCTATTTTTTTAAACATTATTTAGTTTTTTACCTAAATCAATATAATGAATTTAAATTATATTCGCTTAAAAGCACATTATTGTACAATTAAAATATATATAGCATCAAAAATATATTAAATAATGTTATTTTTTAGAAGGTAATATAATGATTGGTAAAAAAATTCGTTTAGAAAGAATTTTCAATAGGAATACTGGAAGAACAGTCATTGCCCCAATGGACCATGGTGTTTCCAGCGGACCTATCAAAGGAATTGTAAATATAGATGATACTGTAGAAGAAATCTCCCAAGGTGGAGCAGATGCAATATTAATGCATAAAGGAATTGTTCAAAGAGGTCACAGAGGATACGGTAAAGACATAGGTCTTATTGTACACTTATCCGCAAGTACTTCTCTTGCACCTGATCCAAACGATAAGGTAACAGTAACATCTGTTGAAAAAGCAATTCAATTGGGTGCAGATGCAGTTTCCGTGCATGTAAACCTTGGAAGTGCAACAGAAAGCAACATGTTACATGAATTAGGTGAAATCGCCGAAAAATGTGACTACTGGGGAATTCCACTTCTTGCAATGATGTACCCACGTGGAGAAAAGGTTGAAAACGAATTGGATGTTGAATTTGTAAAGCATGCTGCCCGTGTAGGTTCAGAATTGGGAGTTGACATTGTAAAGACCAATTATACAGGAGACCCTGATTCATTTAAGGAAGTAGTTGAAGGAGCACTTGTGCCTGTAGTAATTGCAGGAGGACCAAAAGTCGACACCGATGAAGAACTATTGACTATGGTAAAGGATTCTTTAAGCGTTGGTGGAGCAGGTGTAGCATTCGGACGTAATCTTTTCCAAGCAGAAAATCCTGGAAAAATTACAAGAGCGATTTCAGAAGTTGTACATAATGATTTAGAAGTCGAAGAAGCTTTAAAATTCTTAAAATAGGGTGATTTAATGCAAAATAAATTCGCTTGGATAATGACTCCAGACCTCCCATGGGACGACAGAAAGGAAATGATAACAACAGCACTCGAATCAGGAATCAGCTATGTATTGGATTTAGAGTATAGCGACAAAATCCGCAAATTGGGAAATGTGAACATCATCTCCAATGAAGATGATGCTGACATCTATCTCGTGGGAATTGGCGGCGAAGGGGACGGAGCCATAGATTTAAGTGAAAATTTATCCGACTCTATTGATTTAGCTAATGCAAAAAAAGCTAAAAGCGAAGGTAAAACTGTTTGTGCATACATAAAAATCACTGATAAATTACATGAACAACTAGCAGTAAAATTAGGACCAATCGTAGATTACATCATTCTTATAGGAACAGACTGGACAGTTATACCTCTTGAAAATATAATAGCGGACCTTCAGAAAGTCGATGTTGAAATTATTGCAGCAGTAAATGACAGTGAAGGCGCTAAATTGGCGCTTGAAACTTTGGAGCATGGAACCGATGGAGTAATATTTGAGGCAAATGACTTTGCACAAATAAAGGATATCGCATCAGAAGTGGATAATGCATCAAAGGTAAATTATGACTTAAAGATTGCAACCGTAACCAACGTAAAACCGTTAGGATCCGGCGACAGGGTATGTGTCGACACGACAGACATGATGAAACCCGGTGAAGGAATGCTTATCGGTTCATATTCCAAATCATTATTCCTTGTTCACTCAGAATCATTGGAAAGTGAATATGTAGCTTCAAGACCGTTCAGGGTTAATGCCGGTCCTGTACAGGCATATGTGATGGTACCGGGCAACAAGACAAGATACTTGTCAGAGCTTGTTGCCGGAGATGAGGTATTGATTGTAAATACTAAAGGTGAGACCAGAACAGCATATGTGGGCAGAAGCAAAATCGAAAGAAGACCATTGATTTTGATTGAAGCAGAATATGAAGGAAAAACTATAAGAACATTACTTCAAAATGCAGAAACAATAAGAATTGTTGATGCTGACGATAAACCTTTATCCGTTGCTGATGTAAAGCCTGGGGATAAGGTAAAAGTCTATATTGAAAAAAGTGCAAGACACTTCGGTATAGCTATTGATGAAACAATAATTGAACAATGAGGAATTTCAATGTCACAAATCAGAGCATTTTTAGCAATTGACTTGGATGATGATTTAAAGCCAAAAATACATAAAATCATTAAGGAATTTAAACAAATCGATGCAAACATCAAGTATGTTGATTTGCAGAACTTGCATTTTACCTTAAAATTCTTTGGAGATATCGACACAGAGGGAATCGATTTGATATCCTCCAAAATAGAAAATGTAATAAAGGATTTCGATTCATTTAACATTAAAATTAAAGGATGTGGGGTTTTCCCTAATGCCAACAGAATAAAAGTTATTTGGGTAGGTCTTGACGAGGATGAAATCCTAAAGGACTTGCATGACAGACTGGACAAGGAGTTCAATTCCATAGGCTTTGATTTGGACAAAAAATTCTCATCACATCTAACAATCGGCCGAATGAAATCTGCAAAAGGGAAAGCTGATGTTAAAAAGACAATAGAAACAAATAAAACAATTGATATTGGTACTATGGAAGTAAACACCATTACTTTAAAGAAAAGTACACTGACTCCATCAGGACCAATCTATGAAGATTTAATAGAATATAGGCTATGATTTGATGGACTATAAAATCATTTTGGATGAAATTAAACCTACTGAAGAGGAAAAGGATAAGGTAAGGGACGTTTCAGGACATCTTCTTGATTTTTTAAATGACAAATGCTATGTTTCAGGCATTGATGCGGAAGCTGTTCTTGTAGGTTCCGTTGCTAAAAAGACATATCTTAGGGGAAAATCAGACATTGACATTTTCATATCTTTCCCATTGTCAACAGACAAAAAGGACTTAAAGCAGATGGGTCTTGACTTGGCACATCAATGCTGCGATGCATTCAATGCTGAACCATATCACCAATTTGCGTCCCACCCGTATGTAACGACTGAAATTGATGGCTTTAAAATAGATTTTGTGCCATGCTATCAAATTGATGATGGAAGCCAGCTTAAGTCCGCAGTAGACAGAACCATCCTTCACACCAAATTCGTTCAGGCCAATCTGAAGGAAGGCCAAAATGAAGAGGTTCTCCTTTTGAAAAGATTCATGGACATGACCGGAACATACGGTTCTGAATTTAAGGTGGGCGGATTTGCAGGATATTTATGTGAATTGCTGATTATAAAATACGGAACTTTTGAAAATACTTTAAAAGAGGCTGCTGACTGGCAGTTTGGCCATACCATTGATTTGATGGAATATGGAACTGCAAAGATGTTTAAGGATCCATTAATATGCATTGATCCAACTGACAAGAACCGTAATGTAGGTGCAGCCCTAAGATTGGACAAATACTCACAGTTTATCCAATCAGCAAGAAACTATTTGAATTCAGATAAAAAATCTGAATATTTCTATCCTTTAAATAAATATTTGGATAAGGACAGTATTTTAAATGAATTTAAAGCTCGTGAAAGCAATATGATTGCAATAAAATTTGATATTCCACAGATTCCTTTAGATACATTACATCCTCAACTTAAAAAAACAGCGGATTCATTGAAAAGGCAATTGGATAAAAATGATTTTCTTGTATTTCAGCATGACTATTGGACAGATGAAGAAAGCTGTGCTGTAATATTGCTTGAATTGGCAGTATCAAAATTGAATAATATAAAAGTCCATGAAGGACCTAGGGTATATTACAGACAGGCCTGTGATAATTTCATTGAGAAATTCGGTCTTGAAAACTGTTATCTTTTAGATGATATGTTAGTTTATAATGCCAAAAGGGAATTTACTACACCAGAAAGTTTTATTTCCAATCTTCTTACTAAAGAGCATATTTCAATAATCAAGGTAGGAAAAAACTTAACCGAACCTATTTTAGATAGTTATAACATTATAGATATTGAAGATTTGGCCAATGACGATTTTTTAATCTTTTTGGATGATTTCCTATATCCAAATCAGCATATCAAACGTTAGTTACCATTTAATCACCAAATACTTAAATAATATAAAAAAGCCTTTTTAATTTACAGGTGATATTATGCACAATGAATTAAAAGGCAGTATTACTGAAAAAAATCTTTTAAAGGCTCTTGAAGGAGAGTCACTTGCACGTGTGAAATATGAATTCTATGCATCCCAAGCCAAAAAGGATGGCTATGTTCAATTGTCTGAAGTTTTCAAGGAAGCATCAGACAATGAAAAGGAACATGCAAAGGTTTGGTTCAAACTGTTGCATGATGGTGGTGTGAAAGATACCTTAACCAATCTCTGTGAAGCTATTGAAACTGAACAATATGAATGGTCAGACATGTATATGAATTTTGCAGCAGATGCTAAACATGAAGGCTTTGATGATATTGCTCAGTTGTTTGAGTTGACTGCAGCAATTGAAAGATCACATGAAAGAATATATAAGGCTTTCGTTAAAAACATTAAAAATGACTGTGTTTTTGAAAAGTCAGAAGAAATTATCTGGAAATGTGGTAATTGCGGTAATTTGCATTACGGCAAGTCAGCACCTGAAGTTTGTCCTATGTGTGACCATCCGCAATCATATTACAGAAAATTGGATGAAAGTTATAAATAATGAAAAAAATAATCATTTAAGTGTTTGTTTTTTCTGCCATTAGTTGAAAAGTTATGATTTATGAGATTATAACTTTTCTATTTCTTTTATGTTGAGTCCTGTTATTTTTGCTATTGTTGTTGTGTCTAGTTTTTCTTTTTTCATTTTTTCAGCTGTTTTGATTTTTTCTTCTAATTTTCCTTTTTCCATTCCTTCTTCCATTCCTTTTTCCATTCCTTTTCTATTCCTTTTTCCATTCCTTTTTCTATTCCTTTTTCCATTCCTAGTTCGATTCCTTCTTCTTTTATTTTTAGGGATTCTTTTGGGAATGTTTCTTTCATTGATTCAATGTCTGATAGTGATATCATTTTTTCAATCTCCTCTTTTAGTTCATCGTCGTCTGATATGAATTTTTTCATATATGCTTTTTGAAATAATTTGATTTCGTATAATTCTTCATTACTTAGTCCTTGAATCTGATTTGTTAATTCAGATATTTTTAAAAGTAATTCAGATTTGGATAATTCTGATTTCATAAATAATGCCACAGTTAGATAGATGATTTCAATGTCTGTGTTGGTTAATTTTTTATTATTATTTATGATGTCTTCAAGTATTTTTATTTTTTCATCTGCATCATCTTCTTGTGTAAATACTATATAAAATTCCAATTTCTCATTTTCATTGATATTTAGCTGTCTTTTGGAGGATATTGGATCTGCAGTGCATAATATACATTGGTACACTAGTTTTTTGGAATCTATCCTTAAATATATCTTATATGTACCGTATCGTCCTAGATGATCTAGTGTTAACACAGTGCTGTGAAATTCCAAATCAATTAATTTGTTTTCTTATATTTCTAGTACGTAATCTAGAAATTGTTTGTTGTTTTCACTGATTTCTAATGTTGTTTTGTATGGTTTTATTCTATCATGATTCACATGCAAGTATTTTAGCATTGGTACTGGAAATGTGTCAGTTAATCTCTTAAAACTACGATCTTCCAATTGTTCACTCATTTGGAAAACCTCCGTATTTTTGTTAAATAAGTTTATATTGTATTTAATCATATATAAATTCTTTGTTTTTAATTTAAACAATTTTACTTTCTTAAATCAATAATCTAATGACTTTGTAATATTTTTCTAATTTGGAAAAATTGTTGTGTTTTGTAAAATTTTTTCTTATTGTTTTTTTAATAAGAAATTTTAAAATTTTTCTTAAAAAAGAACTTTAGACGTAAAAACCAGTTAATCTTTTCTTTAAATGGAGGTTCAATGGTTAACTTTATATCATATCATTAACTAATATTATTAAAAAGTTGATATTATGATAGAAAATAATATTTGTCTATTGACTGACTCATATAAGATAACCCATCACTACTTCTATCCAAAAGGTACACAAAAGATTTATTCCTACCTTGAAAGTAGGGTTGGTGCTGAATTTAACAAGACTATATTTTATGGGCTTCAATATATAATAAAAAAGTATTTGGAAGGTAAAATAGTAACTCAAGAAAAGATTGATGAAGCTGACAGGCTTATGCAAACTCATCTTGGGCAAGGCATTTTCAACCGTGAAGGCTGGCAGTTTATTCTTGACGAATATGACGGCAGATTGCCAATTGAAATAAATGCTGTTCCAGAAGGTACTCCCGTTGATGTGGGCAATGTATTGATGACTGTTGAAAATACTGATGATGAGTGCTATTGGCTGCCTAACTATCTGGAATCATTGCTTTTGCAGGTATGGTATCCGTCAACTGTTGCAACTTTATCTGCTGAAGTAAAAAAGTTAGCTAATTTCTATTTGGATGTTACGGGTTCTTCAAAAGATAATTTGGATTTTATGCTCCATGATTTCGGTTATCGAGGAGCCACGTCAACAGAATCATCAATGCTATGTGGATCTGCACATCTGCTTAGCTTTTCAGGTACAGATACAATTCCTGCTCTGACAATTCCTGAAAATTACTATAATGACTCAAATGTCTATGGTTTTTCAGTTCAGGCAACAGAACACAGTGTAATGACTTCACTTGGTCAGGACAGCGAATTCGACCAAGTATTGAATGTCATTGAAAATGCAAAGGACGGAATTCTTTCCATGGTAATAGACAGCTATGACTACAGGAATTTCTTAACTGAAGCTTCCACCAAAGGCACTGAATTGAATGATGCTATCATGAGGTTCTTGGATGTTGAGACAAATAAGGTTGTTTTCAGACCAGACAGTGGTGAACCGGTTTCAACAACAATAGACTGTCTTAACATTTTGGAAAGAGGTTTTGGAAGCCGTCTGACTGAAAAGGGATATAAAGTATTTGATGCTAATATTGGTCTTTTGTGGGGTGATGGACTAAACTATCACAAGATAAGGGATATTCTCTTTGCAATGAAATCCAACAATTGGGCTGGCGAAAACATTATTTTCGGAATGGGTGGAGGACTTCACAGTTCAGTTACCCGTGACACTCAGCGCAATGCATTTAAATGTTCTGCCCAATTTAGGGATGGACAATGGTTTGATATATTTAAAAATCCACTGGACTCAAGTAAAAAATCCAAAACGGGTAGATTCAAACTTGTTAAGGAAAAAAATTCTTTCAAGACAATCCCCATCGATGCCTGTGGAGACAATGTATTGCAGACTGTATTTAAAAATGGTGAATTGCTAATCGATGAGAAATTTGAAAATATTAAATCAAGAACTGAACAATATTCAAATTATTCATCTTATTAATTCATTACTTTTTTTCTTTTTCTTGTTAAATGATGCTACTCCTTTTTATATAATAACAAATATAACTATAATTATAATTGATAGGAGGACATCATATGAATAAAAAATATAATCTTTTATCATTAATTGTTTTCTTAATGTTCATGTTATTGGTTATTCCTTCAACTTATGCTATGGAAAATGAATCCAATATTACATTGACAGTTAATGAGGAAGAGTATGTCCTAAGAAATAACGATAATGACATTTATTTTGATGCATCAGCACAAATTAATGGTGATGGATCAAAAAATAATCCTTATAATCAATTGAGACAAGAATATATGAGAAACAATCAGAGAATTCACCTGGCTAGTGGTGAATATCTCTTCGATTCATCATCTTCAATACAATTCAATAATTTAACAGTTTATGGCTCAGGTGCAGCCAACACAATAGTTAGAAGTCATCATGTTTTAACTATTGCTCACTTTACATTAGCAAATGTCACATTTTCAGGCATTAGTATTGTTAATCATGGAACAATACATATTACAAATTCAATTCTGGAAGATGGTATAGCAAGACCGGGCGTTTATAATAATTCCTTTGGAGGAGCTATTTACAATCCCGGTGAACATTACAGTCCTCATCTCTACATTGATAATTCAACCTTTAGGGGAAATTATGCAGAGTATGGTGGGGCAATATACATGACTCATGGTACTTTAACTATTACAAATTCCCATTTTGAAAATAATGTTGCTTATAATTACGGCGGAGCTATTGCAGCAAGGGAAGGTTCAACAATCATAATCAAAAATACGGAGTTTAAAAATGATTATACTATTGATGGAGCAGGTGGTGCATTATACTTTAAGAAAGGAAATGTCACTGTCGAAAGATCTACCTTCAACGATTGTAATGCAACCTTTGGTGGGGCAATTTGTGATTTAAGTTCATATACTACAATTACCAATTCAAGATTTTATAATAATAGGGCTCTTTATAGTGGGGGTTCTATCTATTCATTGTACGGCTCTCTTTATGCTTCAAATTCAAATTTCTTTTTCAATTCAGCAAAAAACGGTGGAGCAATATTTTTAGATAATGCTACAGGCCATCATATCGATGCAAACGTATTCTATTCAAATGAGGCTGAAGTCTGTGGTGGCGGTATTTACTCCATATATAATGATATACCTAAGGTGTCAAATACTTATTATAACAATAAAGCTCAGATTAACAATGATTTATACGTAACTAAACAGATTAATTTATGGTTGGGGGATGGAAATTATACTTTGATCGTAAATAATCAAATTCATGATGATATTACTGTTTTTCCATCTTATTATAGTTTGGTTGATAGAGGTTATGTCACTCCAGTTAAGAATCAGCAATCCAGTGGGGACTGCTGGGCATTTGCAGCTATTGGTGCATTGGAATCATGTATTTTAAAAGTTACTGGAGATACCTATGACTTATCTGAAGAAAATATGAAAAACCTAATCAGCTTATATTCAGACTATGGATGGAACATAGAAACCAATACCGGCGGTTATGATTTGATGGCTGTCGGATATCTGACCAGTTGGCTGGGTCCTGTTTTCGAGAAGGATGATAGATTCGATGACCATTCAACATTATCTGCTGTTCTTCACTCCAGATTCCATATTCAGGATATTATCTGTCTGAACCGTAACTCATATCTGGATAATAATGAAATCAAATCAGCAATCATGAGATATGGGGGAGTTGTAAGTGGTATACATAATGACGACAATTATTATAATGAAAAGACTTATGGATTTTATTACAATGGTAAATTGGAACGTAATCATGCAGTTGTAATTGTCGGATGGGATGATAATTATTCAAGATATAATTTCAAAAATACTCCTCAGGGAAATGGTGCATGGATTTGTAAAAATAGCTGGGGCGAAGAGTTTGGAAAAGACGGATACTTCTATGTTTCATATTATGATACTGTTTTAGCTGAAGTGGGAAACACCTTGGCATCATATACATTCATTTTAAACAATACAGTTGATTTGGATAAGAACTATCAATATGACATTATAGGAATGACAAGCTTTTTTAATAGCGGACAAAAAACAGTATGGTACAAAAACGTTTTCAATTCAACAGATGATGAGTTGCTTGCCGCATTTTCAACATATTTCTATGATGATGCAGATTTTGAGGCTCAAATTTATGTAAACAATGAATTGAAGTATTCCCAGCATGGAACTTCCACAGCAGGGTATTACACTTTCAAATTGGATAAGTTCATTCCTCTCCACAAGGGAGACAATTTTGAGATTATCATTAAAAAATCCGCAAATTATAACGTCATGGTTCCTATTTCAGAAACCAAATATACAAATAAGGTAACCTATACTAAAGGCATGTCATTTTTCAGTTATGACGGCAGAAGATGGAGTGACTTATATGAATTGCGAGTTTATAACAGTGAGAACGTATTCGTTTCGCAAGTCGCATGTATTAAGGCATTCACTACATTGGATACTTTAAACACAATCATTGAAATGAAAGATTATGAAGTTGATGTTGGTGAGAACTTTGCTATTGAAGCAAATGTTATTGACGCTCACAATCACAGACTTACTGTCGGAAACGTCATATTCACAGTCAATGGAAAAAATTATGAGGTTCCTATATCAGCCGGAAAAGCTGTTTTAAACTATTCTTTTGCAAATGAAGGAAACTATACTGTAAGGGCTTCATTTTCATATATCCATTATAATCCTTCTACAGCTACAGCTAATGTTGAAGTCAAAAAGGTTCTTCCAAACTCACGCATTGTTTTATCATATGATTCACCTAGGGTTGGTGAAAATGTTGACATAACCGCCAGAGTTTATGATTCAAATAATAATTTAATCACTTCCGGAAATGTTGCTTTTTCAACAAACGGTAAAATGGAAACAGTTGCCATTAAAAACGGTAAAGCAGTTTATACAACAGCATATAATAATGCAGGATCTTTCACTGTAACTGCAATATTTGAATCAACTCAGTATAAGTCTTCAAGAACAACTTCATTAATCAATGTAATTGAAAAAGTTTTGGATACTACAATTTCAGCAACATATTCGACCAATTATAATAGTGCAAATATTGTTGCAACAGTAAAAGACTCAAACGGCAATCTGGTTAACTCCGGCAAGGTCACATTCAATATCAATGGTGAAAAAACCACAGTTGATGTCAACAATGGAAAGGCTACTTTGAATACTTTGCTCGTTCGCAGTTCCAATGTTTACTTAACGTTTGAAGGTGATGATTATAAGTCATCTTCAACAAATATTAGAGTTAATATTGTTGATAAAACTCCTTCAAAAGTATCATTAAGCAATATTCAGGTTAATGTGGGTAGTTATGTTGATATTGTTGCTCGTGTTTTGGATTCTTCTAATAATGCTATTAATGTTGGTAGTGTTGCTTTTACTGTTGATGGTAGGACTTCTTCTGTTGGTGTTAGGAATGGTCAGGCTGTTTTGTCCACTTCATTTTCAAATGCTGGCAGTTATTTGGTTAGTGCTGTATTTGGCGGAGGTTCCTATTCTTCATCTTCTGCAAGAGCTACTGTCACTGTTAATAATGTTATTTTGCCTTCCAAGGTTATTTTGAGTGATATGGCTGTTAATGTGGGTAGTTCTGTTGATATTGTTGCTCGTGTTTTGGATTCTTCTAATAATGCTATTAATGTTGGTAGTGTTGCTTTTACTGTTGATGGTAGGACTTCTTCTGTTGGTGTTAGGAATGGTCAGGCTGTTTTGTCCACTTCATTTTCAAATGCTGGCAGTTATTTGGTTAGTGCTGTATTTGGCGGAGGTTCCTATTCTTCATCTTCTGCAAGAGCTACTGTCACTGTTAATAATGTTATTTTGCCTTCCAAGGTTATTTTGAGTGATATGGCTGTTAATGTGGGTAGTTCTGTTGATATTGTTGCTCGTGTTTTGGATTCTTCTAATAATGCTATTAATGTTGGTAGTGTTGCTTTTACTGTTGATGGTAGGACTTCTTCTGTTGGTGTTAGGAATGGTCAGGCTGTTTTGTCCACTTCATTTTCAAATGCTGGCAGTTATTTGGTTAGTGCTGTATTTGGCGGAGGTTCCTATTCTTCATCTTCTGCAAGATCAACTGTCACTGTTAACAGCGTGATTTTACCGACAAAAATCACAGTTTTAAATGTAAATGCTATAGTTGACGAAAATGTGGACATTGTCGCTAAGGTGTATGATTCAAATAATAATCCTTTAAATGTCGGCAGTGTCATTTTCACACTAAATGGTAAAACTTCAACTGTTGATGTAAAAAACGGCCAAGCAAAACTTTCCACTTCATTTTCCACAGCAGGAACATATACAGTAACATCCAGATTCAGTGCTACTAATTACCAGCAGGCTATTACGACCTCAACGGTTAGCATAAGTAAATCAAGCATTAATCTTAAATTCTCAATAGATGATGTATTGTATGGTAATAGGCCAGTAGCCCAAATAACATCAGACGCTGCTGTCAATGCAAACATTATTATTAATAATCAGGCATATTCTGTCAATGTTAAAAATGGTGTAACGCAGTTTACTATACCGGACACTTTCTCAATTGGCTCATATAATGCCCGATTGACATATGGCGGAAATAACAAGTATGATGCAGTTTCAGCATTTGATACTTTCAGTGTAATCTCATATACTACTTCACTGACTTCAAGCAATGTTGTAATGTATTATAAAGATGGAAGCAAATACTCTGTAAAGTTGCAGGATAACAATGCAAATCCTTTAACCAATAAAGCGGTGGTATTTAATATACGTGGAGTTGACTATACTAGATACACTGACTATAATGGAATTGCTTCAATTGCCATTAATTTGGATCCTGGAAAATATACCGTTTCTGCCAAATATTCTGGCGATGCAAATCATGGCGAATCATACGTATATAATACTATTGAAGTAAAATCAACAATTTCTTCAAATGACGTTACCAAACATTATAGAAATGATACACAGTATTATGCAACCATATTGGATAATAATGGTAAAGTTTTAAGAAATATGCTTGCTCAAATGAACATTAACGGAGTAATGTATTATAGGACTTCAAGTGATGCTGGTGTTGTTAGGTTGAATCTTAACCTTGAACCTGGAATTTATCAGTTGACTTTAACAAATCCAGTAACTGGTGAGATGAAGACCAGCTATATCACTATTCTTTCAAAATTGGTTGAAAACCATGATTTGGTGAAATATTATAAGAATGCATCAAGATACAGTGTTAAACTGTTGGATAATCAGGGTAAGGCCGATGCAGGTAAAACCATAACATTCAATATTAATGGAGTATTTTATCAAAGAGTAACTGATAGCAATGGTGTTGCAAGAATAAACATCAATCTTGAACCTGGAAAATATATTATCACTGCAGAATATGACGGATTGAGGGTATCAAATAACATTGAGGTTTTAAGCATTCTGCAAAGTAATGACCTGACAATTAGATATAAAGACGGCAGCAGTTTCAGGGTAAAGCTTCTTGATGACTATGGAAGGCCATATTCAAATCAAATAGTCAATTTCAATATTAATGGAGTATTTTATCAAAGATCCACTGATAGTCTGGGTATTGCTAGTCTAAACATCAATTTGCAGAAAGGCCTATACATTATCACTTCAATGTATAATGGATTGAGTGTTTCAAATACAATAAAAATATTATAATTAGGTTTTTAAAAACCTAATATTCTTTTTTTTTAAAAATAAGTAATAATAGCTATTTGTTGTTAGCTATTAATTTGCGAGCTGCTTTTAAGTCTGTGTTGTATATGTGGCCGGATGTGGAATGGTAATGGATTCCTCCGAAGTTTACTTTTTCACCAAGCAACTCTTTGTTTAGTTCTTCTTTCATTTTAATGCCGATATAGGCTATGAAAAACATGTTTGAATAGAATGCACCAAAAATATCATTGCTTCTAAATAAGCAATGGATTGTCAACACATTATTTCTGACAATGCACTGTAAGAATTGAAGACATGGAATATCTTCTCGGTCAGCATCAAGTTTTGGATCATATGTGATAGCAACAGCCCTATTACTTCCTGTTGCATGTAATATTCTTTCTTTCATAACATCAAATTGGTTTATATCGAAATGAGCTAAAATACGGTTGGGATATGAGTAGACAAATCCTTGGTCTGAGCTGTCTTCAAATGATTTTACATATTCATATAATGCATCGCTTTTAATTGGACATTCATCAATATCGAATTTTCCTGATTTAATTTCATCAAGCATCATTTCACAGGTCATGTGCTGATATTTGGCTTCGAATTTTAAATCTAGTGGGTCATCAATCAAGTAATAATTACCAAGACTTTCAACTAAATGATGATTGCTGTCCTTATAAGTTTCTTTCCCTTCTTTGAGGATTTTGTTGACAAAATCCAAGTAACATTGATTAATACTTAACATCTTAAACAATCCTTTTAAATTAATTTTATTTTTGTTTTTTAAGTTAATTAAATTTAGTGTTTGAGTGCTTATTTCAATATGTTTAAATATTTAGTCATACCTAAATATATATTGATGTGGTCTTTTGGAGATTATATCGATAAATGATTTTTTAAATAGTAATTCGGGAGGCTATAATATTAAGAAAATATTTAGTTTGCTAATTGTTTTGACTTTAGCACTATTTTGCATTAGTGCAGTCTCAGCAAGTGAAATTGATGAAAATGAAACGATATTAACTAATAATGTTGAAATTTCATCTCAAAGCAATGAAATTTATCAAGTTTCCAATGATGATTCAATCATTGGGGATGGTGAAATAACAATAAGTGATAGTCAATATCCTGATTCGGATAGAATCACAAGAGGTACCGGTTCTGTAACATTGAATGTAAGGCCATATGTTCTTTCCAGTGATAGTGATATCTTTTATCTAAACATTAACGGATATAGTCAGGCTGTTGCTTATGTTTCTGTAGCAAAATCAAACGGCGTAACTTTTACATTTACTGAAGCAGGTACATACACTGTATATGCTCACTCAACATCTATTTTTGGACAAGTTACAAGTAATACCTTAACTTACATCATTGGGGGCGGAAGCACTCCAATTGATACTAACAAGACTTATCAGACATCTTTGAAATTATATGACAATTCCACTTCAAGCAGTGTAATATATAAAAATATTGGAGATAAAGGAGTTATCCTAAACAATTTATCCAGTGCAGAGCTTGGAAACTCCATATCTGATTTAATTTCAAAGACCAATAAGGAAGGGCAAAGTTCAATTAATGAATTTTTATCAATATATATGAATGGTGAATATTTGGGTCAAATTGCAGTCAGTCCTAACGGTCAATGGGCTAACGGCGCAACATTAGCATTCACTGAACCTGGATGGTATAATTTCACTGCATTCTATAAAGGAAATGAACACCTATCCAATGCAACAAGTAACGTTTTGGCATATTATGTTGCTGAAGCTGATGAAAATACCACTCAAAATACCTCCATAACTATTGATGCAGATCCTTTAAACTTGAAATTGGGTGAAAGCGCACTTATTACTCCTTCAGTATATGATTCAAATAATAATGAGATAACCAGCGGATATATTAACATTTATGTTGACAATTCAAAAGTTGCTACAATAAATGTAGGCCAGACATACACAATAACTCCTTCTGATGTAGGTACTGTTGAGGTTTACGCGGAATTCTTGGCTGATGCATCACACAAATCAAGCAGATCCAATTCAGTTCAGATTAATGTAACCAAAGATGATGTTGGACCTGTCGAATCAATGGATACAGTTACAACTATCAATGTAAATGCAACAAAGGTTCTTTATGGCAATAAGGTATTGATTACTCCTAAGGTAACTGACAAGAATAACAAACCTGTGACTTCAGGTCGTGTGGCCATTTCCGTTTTGGATATGAACATGACTACCATCAATGTTGGTGAAAGTTATGAATACTATCCATTCCTGCCTTCAACATATGATATCAAGGCATATTATTTAGGTAATGATGAGTATAATCCAAGTTCATCATCCACTATTACAATAACTGTTGTTTTCGAGGATGATGGTCCTATTGATAACACTACTGATGATAACTCTACCGGAGATAATGCAACTGATGATAATACCACTGACACTAACACTACAGACAATACTACTGATGACAATGTAACTGATAGTGTATTGGCAACTGTTAGTGATGTATCAGTCAATCTTCCTGAAATAGTGTCTGGTGACAATATAATCATTACTCCTAAGGTAACAGATAAAGACGGTGCTTCTGTAAGTGAAGGCAATGTTGAAATATATATTAATGATATTTTAATTACAACTACACAAGCAGCTAAATCATATAACTTTATTCTAACTGAAACAGGCGATTATACTGTTCAAGTCAAATATCTCGGCAGCGAAAAGTATAATTCAAGCGTTTCCAAAAAGGTTCCTTTTAAGGTAATTGAAAAAATTGTCAATGATACTAATGTCACTCCTGTAGATCCTGTAAATGATACTAACGTGACTCCTGTAGATCCTGTAAATGATACTAATGTAACTCCAGTGGATCCGGTTAACGATACAAATGTGACTCCATCAAATGACACTGAATTAACTGATATTATATTGTCTGCTGATGAGTTGGAAATGTATTATCATGACGGCTCCAGATTTGTTGTGAGATTAACTGATGAAAAGCTAAATCCAATTTCAGGTGAAACAATTAACATAAACCTTAATGGAAGGGATTATACAAGAAAAACGGATGAAAACGGTTTGGCGTCAATGGCAATTAATTTGGACAGCGGTATTTATGATGTAGATGTTTCATATGCAGGTTCTGATAAATACAATGCTTTAAATGTTTCAAGCAAAATCAACGTTAAAACAACAATAGTTTCAAAAAACATTACTAAGATTTTCAGAAACGGTACACAATATGTGGCATTGATTTTAGATTTCAATGGAACTCCTGTCAGCGGCGTTAATGCATCATTCAACATTAATGGAGTATTCTATAATCGTACTACCGATTTGTCTGGATATGCAAGATTAAATATCAATCTCCGCCAGGGGGAATATATTATCACAGCATTCAATCCTGTAACTGGTGAGGTTAAGGGAAACACTGTAACTGTATTGCCTACAATTACAGACAATGAGAATGTAGTTAAATATTACCGCAATGCAACTCCATATAAGGCTAGATTATGGGGTTATGATGGCAAACCTGTAGGTGCTGGTGTTAATGCAACATTCAACATTAACGGTGTATTCTATACAAGAACCACTGACAGTGATGGTTGGGTTAAACTAAACATTAATCTTGAACCTGGAGATTATATTATCACTGCAGAATATAATGACTGTCAGGTATCCAATAATGTCAAAGTTTTATCCACTATTGTGTCTGAGGATTTGGAAATGAATTATTTGGATGGCACTAAATTTAATGTAACAGTTCTTGACAATCAAGGTAATCCTAATCCAAATCAATCTGTTTCATTTAATATTAATGGTGTTTTATATGATAGAACAACAGATGCTAATGGATTGGCTAGTTTAAACATTAATCTTCAAAAAGGAGAATATATTATAACTACAACCTATGGAACTTTAAACAAATCAAATAAAATTACAATAGCTTAATTCAAGCTATTTTTTCTTTTTTTATTTAATTTAAGGGGATAATAATGTCTTTTATAAATAAATTTTTAATAATTTTGCTTTTCCTTTCATTGCTTATTGTCCCGGTGTCTGCTGTGGATGATGGTGTTGACAACAATATGACTATTGTGTCAAATGATATTGTTTCCACACCTATTGATGGCAGTGAAAGCTTGGGTGATTATTATTATACATATTATTTTGATGCTTCTGCCAAAACGGACGGTAGCGGTACTCAATCAAGTCCTTATAAATATTTGACCTCAAGTAGAATTTCCGGTGATGCAAGGCATGTTTTTGCAAGCGGAACTTATCAGCTGGATAGCGGACCCTCATTTTTCTTTTACGGTTCTGCTGCATTTGAGGGAAATGGTGCAGACAATACTATAATCAAATATACTGGATCAGATACCTTTCTAACAGCATCCTCTGGAAACACAATATCAATTAAGGGCTTGACCATTCAGGGTGCAAACTTTAAGGTTGATGGAACTTTGGATTTGGCCAATTCAATAATTGAAAACGCCAAAGGGGTTTCTTCAGATAATTATGGAAACAATTATGGTGGAGCAGTGTCCATGAGCTCGACTTTGTCTTCATCAGCAAAGATTATAGCTCAAAATACAATATTTAGGAATAATCATGCGGAATATGGTGGTGCAATTTATGCATCTTCCGGAACAGTGAATCTGAATAATTGTAAGTTCATAGATAATGAAGCAACACAATTCGGTGGAGCAATAGCCATTTTAAAAGGAGCCAGTGCTACAATCAATAATTGTGAGTTCAAAAATGACAGGTCAAAATATGATGCTGGAGGATCAGTTTACATAATCAATTCTAAGGCAACAATAACAAATTCAAATTTCACGGACTCCTCATCTTTCTATGGTCCTGCCGTCACTGGACTGAATTCTACTTTAACTATGGATAATATTATTGCTAAAAACAATAATGCTAGCTATCAGGGAGGAGCAATATATTCTTTATATGGATATCTTAAGGTGACTTCCTCAACTTTTGATTCAAACATGGCTAAAAATGGTGGAGCTATTTTTGCAGACAATTTGACAACATTCTATGTTAAGGACTCTAAATTCAATAATAATGTTGCCAGTGAGGTGGGAGGAGCTATCTTTGCCTATGCAAATATTGCAAATATCTTTTCAAATCCTACCTTCAATCAAAATAGGGCTAAATATGAGGATGACAAGTATGTCTGCGATATAGGCAATGCAATAATCACAAGTGATGATTATCTTTTGATGCAATACAAATCGGCATATGCAGGATCTCTTCCTTCCAAATTCGATTTGCGTAACTATAATCAGGTATCTGCAATTAGAAATCAGGCTAATAGTGGTAACTGCTGGGCTTATGCTACTATGGCCACTTTAGAATCATGTATTTTAAAGGCTACAGGAACTGAATTTGATTTGTCTGAAGGCAATCTGAAAAATCTTGCTCAGTATTTCTCTGATTACGGTTGGCAGTATGAGACAAATGATGGAGGATTTTATAGGATGAGTACAGGTTATCTTTTAAGCTGGTTGGGTCCGGTGCTTGAAAGCCAGGATTTGACTGATGACAATGATGTAATCTCACCTGTTATGGACAGTCTGATGCATGTGAACAATATCCTGTTCCTGCAGCGTTCATCATATACTGATAATAATGCGATTAAAGAGGCAATAATGAAATATGGTGCTGTTGCTTCTGAAATCTATTTTGTAAACAGTGGTGCCTATTACAGTCCTTCAACCGGAGGATATTACTATAGTGGAGGCGGCGATATAAACCATGCAATTGCAATTGTCGGCTGGGACGATACCTTCTCAAGATATAATTTCCCATCCACTCCTGCTGGTGATGGGGCATGGATTATTAAAAATAGTTATGGAAATCAGTGGGGTGTTCAAAACAGCGGATTCGGTTATGTTTCATACTATGATACAAGCTGTGCTCAAATCAACAAGCCTCAAAACACTTTCACATTCATTTTAAATGATACTGTCAAATTTGATAAGAATTACCAGTATGATCCTGCAGGATGGACAGATTACTTTGTAACAGGTAAAAATACCATTTATTATAAAAATACTTTCACATCCACTGATGATGAGTATCTTTCAGCATTCGGTACTTACTTCAATGCAAGCAGAACCAACTGGGAGGCTAAAATATATGTGAATGATGATTTGAAACTCACGCAAAATGGAATTTCAGGAATGGGATATTATACAATTAATTTGAAAACTCCTGTTTCACTTAGAAGCGGCGATAAATTTACAATAGAACTTAAAATTTCCTGCAATGGCTATGCAAGCTTCATGATTTCAGAACATTTGAAAGAGTATTCTGCTTCAAAGGCATTTTATTCAAAAGGAGTTTCATATTTCAGCTATGACGGTAAATCTTGGACTGATTTAAGCGATTATTCAATAGCTGATAGCTATGGCCATAAGTATTCCTCACAAGTTGCATGCATTAAGGCTTATACAGTTTTAAATGAAAATGCATCCGAACAAGAGGAAATTGCAAAGGATACATCAATTGAAATAACCGAAGCTTCATCCACCCATATCATAGCCAGCGTAACTGCTGCCGGTGCCGTTGTTAATGGAGGTAATGTTGAATTTAAGGTTGACGGAAAAAGCTATGTCGGGGATGTAATCAACGGAAAATCTCAAATAGACATATCAATTAATCATGGAATTCACCTGATTGAGGCAAATTATACTGGAAATAATAAATATAATCCTTCTTATACTTCTAAGAGTATTACAATCAAGGATTCTCTTAATTTGAAAATCATTTCAAGTGATATAGTTTATGGCGAGGATTTGGCTGTAAATATTTCTTTGACAAATAATGATGGTGAGGATGTTTCTCTGCCGGTAATAATAAGTGTCAATGGCAATAACTATTTTGTTAAAAACAATTTGGTTATTTCTAATTTAAAACCTGGAAATTATACTATAAATGCCAATACTGGTGAAAATTCAGATTATTTGTCTGCAAGAGATTCATGTAATGTTTCTGTATTGAAGCAAAAATCTGTATTGAAAGTGCATGTTGATGATGTCATCTATGGCAATAATGCAACTGTCATCGCTGAAGTTTCTAATATTAATTCAGGAAGCATCAGCATTAAAATCAATTCAAGGGAATATGAAATAGGGATTGATGATGGTGTAGCCATATTGGATATCTCTGATTTGAAAGTTGGCAATTATCAGGTAAGTGCAGAATTTGAAGGTAATGAATATTTCTTAAGTTCAAATAACTCAACTAGTTTCAGTGTTTTAAAGGCAAATCCTAATTTAACTGCTGAATGCGGTGACATTGAAGAGGGTCAAATTGCTATTGTAAATATTACATTGAAAAATGATGCTTCAGGTGTCGTTTATATAAATATCAATGAAAAGCAATATTTGGCATTCATAAGCAATGGGAAAGCAAATGTGAAAATCAGTGATTTAAATGCAAATGCATATTCATACACTGTAGAGTATGGTGGAAATGATTATTATAATGCTTCAAAATTCACTGGAGTTTTCAATGTAACTAAAAAAGAGGTCATTCCTATTGAAAATGTCACACCGCAAAACGATACCAATATCACTCCTGAAAATGATACCAACATCACTCAGGATAATGTTACTGATGAAAGTATTCTGGTTGATGTTTCAGATGTGGTCAAGTATTATGGAGGCAGTGAAAGGTTGATTGTTTCTGTTAGCAATTCTAATGGTGATGCATTGGAGAATATGACTGTAAACATATCAATTAATGGTGTTGCATATACACGCAAAACTGATAGTGAAGGTATTGCTTCAATAGGACTAAATTTAAATCAAGGAAGCTATGATATAATGGTGACTTGTGATAATATTTCTAAGAATGCGATGGTCACTATTAAAGATACTGTACTTGCAAATGATTTGGTGAAAGTGTACAGAAATGAAAGCCAGTATTATGCTCAGTTCCTAGACAGTGAAGGCAATCTTATAAAAAATAATGTAGTGACATTTAACATCAATGGAGTATTTTATAACCGTACTACAGATGAAAATGGAATTGCAAGATTAAATATTAATTTAAATCAAGGAAATTATATAATTACTGCATATAATCCATTATCCAATCAAATGGCGTCTAACAATATTACTGTTCTTCCAAGAATTGTTGAAAATCATGATTTGGTGAAATACTATAGAAACGATTCACAGTATGTTGTCAGATTAGTAAACAATGACGGAAGTTATGCAAAATCAGGTGAAATAGTCAAATTCAATATTAACGGAGTATTTTATGAAAGAAAAACTAATGATACTGGTCATGTAAAACTGAATATCAATTTAGCTCCAGGCGATTATATAATAACTGCAGAATATGGATCATTTAAGATATCCAACAATATTTCCGTATTGCCTACGATTGTTGGTGAAGATTTGGTCATGATCTACCGTGATGGAAGCAAATTCAAAGTTAACGCATTTGATAATCAGGGAAAACCTGCTTCAAATCAAAAAATAACATTCAATATTAATGGAGTATTCTATGACAGATTTACTGATTCATTAGGTGAAGCACTCTTAAACATCAATCTTCAAAGTGGAGAGTATATAATCACTTCATCTTATAATGAATTAAACATATCTAATAAAATAACAATTAACTGATGATTTATCATTTTAAGGAGAGAAATAAATGAAAATAAAAAAGATAATGATTTTTGCATTGTTAATATTATGCTTTGTTTCAATCTCAGCAGTAAACGCTGAAGACATGGCAAACGCTAGTCAGACAAGCGATATTAATGATGAAATAGTAACAATGGTGAATAATGATGATGTTCTTGCATTTGAGGAGGTTATATACTTCAATGCATCCTCTGCAAATGATGGTGATGGGTCTAAGGCAAATCCATATAAATATGTTACAAATGCAAGAATTGAATATGGTGATACCGCATACTTTGCAAATGGTGTCTATGAAATAGATGAACTGATTGACATTTTTTCAAACAGTGAAACAACACAGGTAAAATTTTATGGGGAAAGTGCTGAAGGAACCATCTTAAAGTCAACCTTTGGAACTGTTCCTATTTTTGTAAATGACAATGCTAGACTTTATGTCTGGGACATGACTTTTGACTGTGCCGTTATTCAAAACCAGGGAACCTTGGAGGCGCACAACGTCATATTCAAAAATGGACGTGGAGCTGATGCATATTACAAATCTCCAGAATATAATGACATTTTTGGAGGAGCCATATACAGTCCAGGTTCAATTTATTTTGCAGGATATGGAATGCCCTCATATTTGACTCTGGATAACTGTACATTCATGAACAATTCAGCAGTTTATGGAGGATCAATATATCATAAGAATGGTGTAACAGTAATTAAAAACTCAAAATTCTATGACAGCCACTCCCAGCTTTATGGTGGAGTATTGGCTACCGATGGTGGAAGCATAATAATAGAAAACTGTATTTTCGATGACTGCTATGCAGAAGGCGATGCAGGTGGAGCGATATATGCAAAAGTTACAAATTTAACTGTTAAAAATACTGATTTCTCTAATGGGCATGGTGATTTCGGTGGAGCAATATGTAATTTAAATGCAGTGCTTGACATTTCAAACTGTAATTTCAACAACAACACTGCAAAACTCGAAGGTGGAGCAATCTATCAGATGTATGGTAAGTTCTCATTAAGAAATTCAAACATTACACTTGCTGAAGCACGTGACGGAGGCGCAATATTTATTGATAACTGTACCTCAACTGAAATGAATAACGTTAAGATAAAAGACACATCCGCAATAAGAAAAGGTGGAGCAATATTTTCAAATAACAACCATCTGGTTTTAAATGATGTTGACTTTGAAAATAACGTTGCAGGCGACGACACTATTATACATGACCAAAAAGGATATGAATACGACATAGATTATAATTCCAATTATACAATGATGAAATATAACTCTTCATATACAGGAGTTTTGCCATCCAGATACAGTCTGGTTGAAAACGGATTGTCCACACCAATAAGGGATCAGCAAGCCGGTGGAAATTGTTGGGCATTTGCAGGAATAGCTGCTTTGGAATCATGTATCTTGAAGGCAACAGGCATTTCCTATGATTTGTCTGAAGAAAACGTTAAAAACCTGGTCGAACTGTACTCAGCATATGGATGGAAATATTCAACCAATGAAGGAGGACATGATGAAATGACTTATGGAAACCTTTTAAGTTGGATAGGTCCTGTTTTGGAAAGTGACGACAAGTATGATGATTTATCCACATTATCCACATTGTTGGATCCGGTAATGCATGTTCAGAACGTCTACTATTTGCCTGCACGTACTTCATATTCAGATAATGATGCAATGAAAAGGGCTATTCTTGACTATGGTGCTGTAGCGGTGAACATATTCATGGATCAGACAAATCCATTGGTATGGAATGAGGATAAAGCAGCATATTACTATGTATTTGGAGGATATTCTCCTAACCATGCCGTAACAATAGTCGGATGGGATGATACATATCCAAAAAGTAATTTCCCTATGGGTGACATGGCTGAATGCGACGGCGCATGGATTGTGAAAAACAGTTGGGGAACCGGATGGGGAGATGAAGGATACTTCTATGTTTCATACTGTGACCCTATAGTCTATGCATTAAACAATTCCCATAATGCATATACATTCATTTTAAACGATACAGTCAGATACAACAGAAACTACCAATATGATATCGGAGGTATGACAGATTTCCTTATAACTCATGAAAAGACCGTATACTATAAAAATACTTTCACATCTATTGGAAATGACATACTCTCTGCATTCGGAACCTTCTTCGAACAGAACTCTAATTATGAAGTTTCCCTATTCATAAATGATGAATTGGTGTTAACACAAAACGGTTCAGCGACACTGGGATATTATACAATCCCATTCGATACAGAATTCCTCTTAAATGTTGGAGATAACTTCACTATTCAAATCAGGATAGATGCACCTTCAATGGCGAGTTTTCCTATATTTGAAATTGTAACTGCATCAAGATTGACCTATGGTGAAGGAATTTCATATTTCAGTTACGACGCTAAAAACTGGATAGACTGTTTTGATTATGTATTTGACGACCCTGAAATTGAACACAGGTACGCTTCACAGGTAGCATGTATCAAAGCATACACAAGAAGCAGCGGATTGAACACAACAAGCATTAAAGTGAATAATATTGCAACGCAAATAAATGCACCGACTGTAATTTCGGCTATTGTCCGTGACCAAAACAATGAATTAATAGAAAATGGAAGCGTAATGTTTATCATAAATGGAAATAATTATTTAAGCACTATTTCCAACGGAATAGCTAATTTAACTTTAGCATTCAATGAAACAGGTATTGTATATGTATTCGCATCTTACTTGGGCAATGACCAGCATCCTCAAGCAAACACAACATCTAAGATTACAGTCAATAAATTAGACCCTAATTTGGAATTGAATATTGCCGATATTATTGTAGATTCTCCATTGACAGCCAATATCATAATGAATGATGAGATTAATGGAAATGTTTCTGTATTAATTAACGGTAAGTCCTATAATGTATCAGTTTCAAAAGGTAAGGGAACAGTTGAAATTAAAGATGAAATTGCTGTTGGAAAATACGATGCCGTTGCTACATTTGACGGTGATGACAAATACTCTTCAGCCACATCACAAACATCATTCAACGTAACCAAAAAAGACATTAATCTTGGCGTTGATGCAAAAAACATTGTCGAAGGAGATGTAGCAATAATCAACGTTAATCTAATGCCTGATGCTGATGGGGAGATAAGTGTTGTTATTGCAGGTAAATCATATACAGCCAAAGCAAATAATGGCATCGCTACTGTGGAGATACCTGACTTGCCAATCGGTGCCTATGATTTCACTGTGGAATATAAAAAAGATTCAAAATACAATGATGCAACTGCCAATTCCACTTTGAATGTTGTGGATTCCGATTCCAAGGTTATTTTGAATGCATCTGATGTCATAAAATATTATGGTGGTAGTCAAAGATTAAGTGTAACTATGAGTGATAATGCCGGTAATCCAATATCCGGTGAAACAATAATCATTTTAATCAATGGTGTTAAATATAACAGAACCACTGATTCAGAGGGTTTGGCATCAATAGCTTTAAACTTGAATCGTGGAGATTATGCTGTTGAAATTAGCTATCTTGGAAATGACAAGTATGCTCCCGAAAGCATTACGGTAAACGTTTTTGTCAAGGATACTATATTCGGTGAAAACTTAACTAAGGTTTATAGAAACGATTCACAATATTATGCAACTTTCCTTGATGTCAACGGCAATCCATTGAAAACTACACAGGTATCATTTAACATTAATGGAGTATTCTATAACCGTACTACTGATGAAAACGGAGTTGCAAGGTTAAACATTAATTTAAATCCTGGAGAATACATCCTAACAGCTATAAATTCAAATACTACAGAACAATACTCCAACACTATTGTGGTCCTGTCAAGATTCATGGATAATCACAACATCATAAAATACTATAAAAACGATACCCAATATGTTGTTCGTGTTATTGGTGATGATGGAAATCCTATCGCTGGTGAAAAAGTCACATTCAACATCAATGGTGTATTCTACTCTCGCATAAGCAATGCTACCGGACATGTCAAGTTGAATATCAATCTGCCTCCTGGAGATTATATCATCACTGCGGAATATAAAGGCTGCATGGTGTCCAATAATATCCATGTAATCTCTGTCCTGTATGGCGAAGACATGACTAAAAATTATGGAAGTTCTGATCAATTTAAGGCAAGAGTCCTTGATGGTGTCGGAAATCCTTTGGCTGATGCAATGGTCGAGTTCAATATTAATGGAGTATTTTACAATAGGACTACTGCAAGCAATGGTGTTGCCAGTCTTAACATTAATCTGATGGCTGGAGAATATATCATTACTTCAATCTATAATGGATATTCCATTTCTAATAAAATTACAATATTATAGGGGTTTTAAACCTCTATTATTTTTTTTAAAAATTGGTGATGGTTTTTTTTAAATAAATTACTTATTTTTTGACGATATTATACATCAATTCAAATAATTCCACAGCTTTGTCGGTAGAATCTTGTTCTGTAATGTTTTCAGGTATCTCATATACAAAAGTAGGATATCCTGCATCAGCTATTGGTTTTGAAACAAGTTTGGCGGATGTTGCCTCTAAAGGTTTTGATTTATTGGTTGGGAAGTACTTGAAACTACTTTCATTAGCTATTTTTTCAGCTATGTGGACTGATGGATCGTCCATTGCAGGTGTTGCCAAATAAAATCCTTCTCCATATCCTTCAATATGGGAATGGCTGATAATCACAGCTTTTGCTTGGGTATTGTTGATGTCAGGCACAATATAGTCATGAACTAGGCTTTCACCGTTATCACGGCTTGATTGGTATATATCAGGGTCTTTTGTTACGTTTACATAGTATGTCGTGAATTTTACGTCATGTGTTTTTGCAAATTCTTCCGCTGCTTTCAGTTCCGGTTTAATTGAAAGAGGTTCTCTTGGATGAATTCCTGCAATTAGAACGATTTCTGTTGCTGAATTAGGGTTTCCGTAAATAACCTTATCAACAGTACCTAAATCATTTTCCCAATGATTTGAAGCGCTTGCATTGTTGTTATTGGAATCATATACAAATAATGCTCCTATGATTGCAAGGATAACAATTATTAAAATAATTTTCAATTTATTTGATAGAATACTCTCACCTTTAATAATTAATTATAATAAATTAAATTAATATATAATAATTTGATATAGGTTACTATTTAATATTATTGGAGGAAATTGAATGATTGAGGAAGATATGGCTAGATTAATTGAACTAAATGAAAAGATTGTAAGCCAAAATGATGAAATTATTAGATTGCTTTTAAAATTAGCAGGTGAGGGTAAAAGCAGGGATGATTCTATAACTAATCCTGAAGTAAAAGATTCTGGATATGATGTGCTTGTAAATGAAGGAGGTAAGATTTTTGTTGATTCTGCTTTATCCGGTATTAATTTAGGAGATTTTTCTTCATCAGAGCAAAGCAAACAAATGGATGAAAAAGATTTTGGATTATCTGAAGGGTCTGGTGAAAACTTATTGGATTCCAAATTAGATGTTGGTGAAGTATTTTTCATTGGAAATTCTGAAGATGGAAATTTTGATGCATATAAATTGTCAATAAAACAATCCGATGAGTTTAAAGTTTCTCCTAAAAATCTTGAAGAAGATATTAGAAATAATATTCCTGATTATAATTGTGAAATAACCATTGACAATTTAACTGGTGATGGAATTACTAATCAATATAATATGCCATTGGTTATAGCAAATGAAAGTCTTGTTCGAAATGAGATAATTGCCTCTGGCACAGTTATACTTGATGATGAACCTTATGAAAATTTGTCTGAAATTATAAGGTTTGCAATGGAAAATGGTGCTAAAAAAGTTCATTTGTCATTAAAAAATGCAATGGCAGTTATCAATGCGCCTCCTGAGATATTGGAATTTTTGGATTTTTATAGAACTTATGAACAAATTTTTGATAAATTGTTTTGATGATTTCACTCAATTGATGATGATTAAATAACTTTAAAAAAAATGGAGATATAGGTTAAAAAACCTATATTTTTAATTTTAAGCTGTTTCGGTCATTATAGGAACAACTTGTTTTTTACGTGAAACCACACCTTCCAAAAGTGCAGTATTGTCTTCTAGTTTAACGCCATAAGCTTTTTCTACCAAAGCAGCATCTTTTCCAAGCACAATTACCTGTGAGTTGCTGTTAACGATATCAGTAATCAAAAGTATGAATAAGTCCAATCCTTCTTTTTCAATGATTTTTTCAATACCTGCTTCCAATTCGTCTTTCATTTCCAATACGTCAGGAATGCTTGCAGTATTTACCTGATTGACAATTGATTTTACATCTTTAAAGTCAATTTGTTTAGCGTCCAAATCCAATATTTCATCAATTGTAAAACTTGAAAGGTCAGTTCCTGCTTTCAACATTTCAAGACCATATTCATTATAGTCGACATCAGCAATTTTAGCCAATTCATCTACAGCTTTTATATCATCATCAGTTGTGGTTGGTGATTTTAAAAGCAAAGTATCTGAAATGATTGCAGATAACATTAAATGAGCAATTTTAGGTTCAATTTCAACATTGTTTTCATTGAATAATTTATATAAGATTGTTTCAGTACAACCTACAGCTTCTGCTCTGTAAAATAAAGGATAAGATGTTTCTAAAGCAAGTTTATGATGGTCTACAACTTTCTTAATGTTCATATTTTCAAGATTATCAATAGATTCTGATGGGCTATTGTGGTCAACCAAAATAACATCGCTGCCATCTTCTAGGGATTCGATTAATTCAGGAGCTTCAATATCTAAATAGTTTAAAACAAATTCTGTTTCTTTGTTGATATTGCCTAATCTGCATGCGACTGCATTTTCATTTCCAAGTTTTTTTTCTAATTCACACATTACCAAACTTGATGTAATTGTATCTGTATCTGGGCTTTTGTGTCCAAAAATATAAGTTTTATCCATATTATCACTTTTCAATTAATTCAATATATATAATATGATTTTATAAATTAATAAATAATGTCATTTTTAGATAATTATTTTAAATATGTAAAGAGTGCATTCATCGACCATAAATATCTGTTTATATTTACGGTGGTGTTTGCGGTCATATGCTGGGTCGGAGGATATTTCATCGCCGATTGGATGTTTGTAAAACAGGAATTGGTGGATGAATATGCATATCTCTCTCAGATAACATATTTCTCATTTGATGATATGATGGATATCATAATCAACAATTGCTTTTTGAACATAAATTATTATTTGACATCAGTATTTTTCGGTTATGGTGCAATTTATGACATGATGACTAATATTGGAATGTCCGGAATTGTTTCAAGAGGAACTGAACTTGCATGTGGAGATCCATTTTTATTCTTGAAATTAACCTGTCTTCACGGATTTTTTGAAGATTTATCAACAATTCTTAACAGTTTTGCCGGTTTCATATTGTTTTCATTTATAGTTAGATTTATAAAAGATGTTTTTTCTCCATCAAAACGTTTAGCAAACGGAACAATAACCAATTCATTGGAAATTAATAAGAAGTATCTATATCAGTCAATTGCAATATTCCTCTTGGCTTTTGTCGTGATGATTTTTGCAGGATTTTTGGAGGAATATATCAGTATTCCATTCGGTAATTTTATAGCTAGCGTATTTTAAAAAAAGAAAAAAATAATGTGTGTTAGATTTTGAATCTAGCGAACACATTGGTTAATCCAGGATATGAAATTTGAAGTTGAATTTCCCCTTCTTTCTGCTTGGGTATGGCCCTGTCCCCAAACAACATTCAATTCAACATCATCTACATTTGCACTTTGATTTAAAGCTAAAGCCAGGTTTGTTTCTACAGTTGTTGCAGTATCTCCCTGTTCAATGCCTGAATTAATTCTCCAGTGCTTTGCAGGTGTTGATGTGGAATGATTGTAATAATCGCATAAGTAATACATTGGATTGTACATATCTACACGTTTGTCGACGGTATTTTTCAATATGTCAGTTAATTTGATGTCGCTTGAATATTGTTCTGCATATGATGGGTCATATCCGTTCAGTTTTGAATATTTATCAGCGTTTGCATTCAGCAATTCGGCCATCATGGAATCAAAATGCAGTGAATCTCCACTTTTATTGTTTCCAAATACTTTATTTTCAGCTTGGCTGCGATTCAAATCATCGAAAGCACCAACATCCTTTGTTGCAGGTTTGCAATGTTTTACAAAATCTTCAATGCTTTTTACTTTGGCAGTATTTGTTGACGCATCATATTCAATCCATTGGCCGTCACTATTAAGTGAATCAATATATTCCTGTGCGGTCTGATAGGTTGCTGAACTGTTAGCTGTTTGTGTATTCTGATTATTTGGCATGGACATGTTTCCTGAAGGTACTTGCCCCATATCTGTTGGTGTTTGACCTGTGCTAGGAGCTCCACCCATAGGTTCCATTCCACTTTGAGGAGTATATGGGAAGCTTGTATCGGCAAGGAAATTGTTCAATGACTCTTCAATGATTTTGAGCTGATAGTCATAGTATGAACCTGAATTGTATATTCCGTTTTCACTTTTTTCCAGGGTTAAAACTTTTCCTGACGAATCTTTTAAACTTAAATTGTTAATGTACTCTCCATATTTTCCGGCCAAATCATTTGATAATTCATATGTCCATGTGTCATTTGATCTTGAGTATTGTCCCATATACCATTCATATCCCGCATCAGCTGTATCTAAATTGGTAATTGGACACCAGCACATTGCCCCATAAATTCTATTGGATATTACATTTCCGTTAACATCAGTCATTGCAGCTCCAATCTTTTCAAGATAAGGATCATATAGTTCGCTATCTCCACTGGAACCGACTATTGCGGACTGTGCACCGCCTCCGCTATGTCCGAATGTGAATATTTTTTCTGTATCTCCAGGCATTATGTCATCATTAAATCTTAAATACATTATTGAAGCTTTAATGTCAGTAACACCCCAAGGTGCACCTCCAGTATAATTATATCCACTGTCACGACCTCTGCATCCAGGATAGACATATATGATTCCTGAATCAGTAAATTCTTTTACTTCCTGAGGGTTATATGATGTCGGTGCAGTCTGTGCAGAGTATCCGGGGGTATTGATTGGAATTACAATAGGAGCATTTTCCGAAGAATAATTTCCAACCTGATTTTTAGTGTTCAGGCTACAGTTATATGTTCCGTTGCTATTTTTCACTCCATCAAAATATTTTCCTGGCACATATATTCCCAATGTTTCATATTCCCATGTTGCAGGTTTTGTACAGTAACTGACATTCATCTGGTAGTAAATATCGTTTTCTTCATCATAATTCCATTTTGTCATGTTTAAGGTTAAATTTTTTATATCCTTTTCACTCAATGCATATGAGTTTAAATCATTGCTTTTTGTTTGCATGCTATAAAAAGCACCCACCGCAATCAAACATATGATTATGGCAATGATGATTATGATAATTTTATTATTATTCATCTTTTTCATATTTTAATATTTATTCATTCATTATTAAAGGATTTTCTATATCTACATGATATCTAGGTGATTTTTTTTCATTTCAAACAGCATGCAATATGGTGAATTGCTTGCAAAAATGCTTTGGGATTTTTCATAATATTCAATTTAAATAATTGTTTTCATTGTTTTTTTCATATTCGTTCTATTTATTTTTTTAAAAAGTGAATATAGTTTAGCATTTCTGATTTTTAGCAAATTACTTTTATAATAAATTATATACAATATAATATGGTGAAAGTAAGTATTTTAGGTGCAACTGGTGTTATTGGAAAAAATGTTGCATTCACCTTGGCAAGGGCAGAAACTGTTGATGAAATAGTTTTGTTTTCAAGACCCAAAAGCGTAGATAAGGCAAAAGGTGAAACATTTGACATGTATGATGCACTGGCTGCTGAGGATATAGATTGTAAATTAACTCCATCCTGTGTTTATGAGGATATTAATGATTCTGATATAGTTTTGATTACTGCGGGCACTCCAAGACAGGAAGGAATGACCCGAATGGATTTGGCTATTCCTAATGCAGAAATAGTGAGAAATTATGCGGAAAAAGTTTCAATTCATGCTCCAAATTCAATCATATTGGTAGCTACAAATCCTGTTGATGTAATGACGACTATTGCTCTTGAGGCATCTGGATTTGATAAAACAAAGGTGATTGGAATTGGAAATCACTTGGACTCCTTAAGATTAAAGGCATATTTCTCAAGACAGATTAATATTAACAGTTCAGAAGTTCATACAAGGGTAATCGGCGAACATGGAGAACATATGGTTCCTCTTTTAAGTTCAACAACTATTGGTGGTATTCCATTAAAATATTTCGTTCAATCTGTTGATATGGATGTTCCAAGGCTTATTAAAAGGCTTAGAAAAGCGGGAAATACGATAATTTCTAAAAAGGGAGCAACGGAATACGGTCCATCATATGCCATTTCAAATCTGATTTCAACAATAATAACAGACAGCCATAAGATTTTAACTGTAAGCACATATCTGAATGGCGAAATTGGTGGCGTTCAGGGAGTATCTTTGGGTGTTCCTGCTGTTTTATCTAAAAAGGGAATTGCAATGGTTGTTCCTATTCATATGAATGATTATGAACAAAAGAAATTTGTCGCTGCCGCTGACAGCGTAAGGGAAGTTACAGAAGAAGTTAAAAATCATTTCAACTATTAATTCTTATGATTTTAACTTCTATTTTTTTTGAATATATCATCATTTTATCTAATTTTAGTAATTATAGATATTTTTTCGATAAGTTTAAATACATATTTTTCTTTTATTATAAATAACGATAATATAGTTATTATCAAAAGTGAAAATCGTTAATTTAAATTAACGGTTTTTTAAGGCAGTTGAATTTTTCATACGATTTGAGGTTGATAATATGAAAGAATTATATGAAAAAATGATCAATGAATCAATAGCTGCTCAAAAGGCAGACGTTGAAGTAATATCTGAAAACAGATATAACGACTTTAAAGTTACTGATGCAAAGCCTTATGCTGATGCAGTAGCTAATATAAAAGCACTTGACTCACAAGCAGAAAGTGTAATAAACCTACACAAGAATTCTGTTGCAAGTCACTACAAAGTTTTGACTTCCATTGCCAAAACCATCCGTCCGGAAGACGATCCATTCATCGAACATTACCAGACACCACCCGTACTTGAAATTCTTTGCGAAGAAGATGGCGAATTTGCAGATAGCGTAGACAAGTTTATTCAGGCTATAGCAGATAACGAAGCATTGATTTCCAAAGAGTCCATCAGAAGATATGGAGGATTTTATGGACCGACCTGCGTAGTTGACTTTGCATTGATGCCTGGAAGCACAACCAATGTTGTAAACCAAATCCTGAAAGACTTGGATATTCCGCAAATGCACAAGCAAGCAATCCTGTCTGCTAAATCATGGGGTATGAACACATCATATGGTGTCGGTGATGCTTTTGCAAATGCAATCGAGGACGGCTTGACCGCAGCTGAAGCCACACAAAAGGAAATTGAAACCTTGCAGATGGTTTATCGCGAACCTATTGAAGCTCAAGGATGCCTAATGGATGATGCAGACCACTCTTCATTTGATGTAAGAAAATATATGAACGGATATAAAAAGGAAATGACAGCAACCGTTAAGGCAGCAATGGATGATGGAGTCCATTACGGTAATATAGTAACCGTTCCAGCATACTGTGTTGGAGATATCGGACACCACATTGGCCAGGCAAGCTACAATATGGTTAAGGATGATGTAACATTAAACATCATTAAGGCCACGACTGAGGTTATTGAAGCTACACTCAGAAACAACTTGGATAACTATAAGACTCCTGCAAATGTATTGAATCTTGCAACAGGTGCATCCGCTTGTGCAACAGAATGCATTTTGGAATTGGACGGATTCAATGCACCAATGGTAGTTGACTTATTGAACAAAAGATTCCACAACTATGTACAGCAATATCCAAGAAGGGGTGCGGCTGCAGAATTGCACAACTGTGATTTTATGGACATGATTTACAGAGGATTCGGTGCAATAAGTGATGCAAGAAAAGCAAGGTCAAGCGAAAAGATTGACTTGGTTCCAAAAATCAACGGTTATGCAGTTGACTTAAGTCCAATAGCTGAAAATGAAGTAATCATGAATCCGCAAAGATACACTTATCCTGCCTGTGCAATAACAGTCCGATTCTCATCACTCATGAGATTGGCTGATTACCCATGCCTGCTTACATCCGAACCGATTACAGCTACAATGATGACAAATATTATTGCACTTAATAAGGAATCTGCAGGTTCACCTGCTAGAGGATGTAAAAACTGTGCATCCGCAACACTAGTTGATGGAAAACACGAATACTGTCAATGGAGAGAAGCTATTTAGGTCGTGAATTAGATGGCTTCATGTAATATTGAAAAAAAGTTCCTGGCTGAACTTCTGGGAACTTTTTTTCTGGTTTTTTTCGGAACAGGATCTGCAGTAGTAACACTATTAATATCAGATAGTTTAAACCCGGGCAATGCAGGCATAGGTATTCTTGGCGGTCTTGGCGATTGGATAGCAATTTCTCTTGCTTTCGGTTTGACTGTAATGGCATGTATTTATCTCTTTGGTAAAATCTCCGGTGCACACTTGAATCCTGCAGTAACTGTCGGATTGCTTGTAAGCAAAAACATTTCATTGGTTGACAGTGTTTATTACATTATCGCACAAGTAATTGGAGCTTGTTTAGGAAGTTTAGCTTTATTCCTTTGCTTAGGAAGTGGTGCTGTAACCATCGGAGCGTTAGGTGCTACGGCTCCCGGATTAGGTGTTGGATACTGGCAGGCAATGTTTGCTGAGTTTATTGGAACATTCTTCCTTGTACTTGTGGTTATGGGTGTTGCAGTTGATAAAAAGGCAGAACCTGGTTTTGCAGGTCTTTCAATCGGTATGACTGTAACAGCGGTTATTGTAGTTTTAGGTGCATTCACTGGTGCTTCAATAAATCCTGCCCGTACTTTCGGTCCTTATTTGATGGACATGTTGCTTGGCGGAGCAAATCTCTGGGCATACTATCCAATTTACTTGATTGGACCTATCCTTGGAGGTATTCTAGCAGCTTTAGTATATAACTTCATTGCTAAAGGAAATGATGCATGTGCATTGCCACAACCATTTTTTGATGAATAAGAGTATTTTTCATACTCTTTTTTTACTATTTTTTAGTATAATTTATTGAATTAGTATAATTTTTTATACTTGTATGGTTAAGTATAGTTTTTTGAACTAGTATCGTTTTTTATACTACTATAAATATTATATCTGAATTGAATGGAGATGGAGGACCTTTTGATGGACGTTTGCAACAAATCCGAATTAATCCTTTTACAAAAGAGGAAACCATGTCTTATTTTGATGAATGCATGAGTGAAATAAAATTCACTGAAGATGGTTTTGATAGATTCTACGCTTGTACTCGAGGAATTCCACTATATATTAACAGTTTTTATAATGTTATGGATAGTAGTCAGATATATGATTTAGAAACTGTTAAAAATACCTTTTTCACAAATATGGAACAAATCTTGATAATATGGATTAAGGTATGGAGTAGTTTAAACGATAATGAGAAAAATATTGTTAAGAATCTTGCTGATGAAGAGTCATTAACATGGAGTGAATTACTGGATAAGACTAATGTTTCAAGAGCAACATTCAATAAATATCTCACTAACTTGAAAGATAAGGGAATTGTGGCTTATGAAAATCAAAAATATTCTATTGAAGATAAAATGTTTAGAACATGGTTAAATCATGAAAAAGAGGTATATGGCATTTATCCTCTTTAAAATAATTTTGAACCGCCCATTTGCTGGCTTGCTATATTGCCTAACTGTGGTGTAATGAACCCTTCAATCAAGGCAGCTATTACAAATAATAGAATAGCTATTGACATTAAAATCAAAATATGTTTCAATGTCTTTTTGTTGTTTTGGTAGGCTTCAGCGAATGAATAATGATTAATTTTATCTTTTAGGACTCTGAATATGAATAGGAACAATTGTATTCCGCTTGCACAGCTTAAGAATAATGCCGGAATTTCAATAATCCCGTGGGGAAGTATTAATGCTAAAAATATAATCAGTGTATTGAATGATTTAACGGTATAGCCTGCCATGAATCCCACTACAAATCCATTGGCTATTATGGATATTACTGCAAATATTCCAAATAGTGTTGATGCAAAAAATATAGTTATTGCGGATTTCAGGTTGTGAAACATTATGCTGAAAGCATCTATTGAAGTTACATTCCCTTCAAGCAGGGCTTCCTTAAGCATTGGCATTAAAACGGGAGCTATATCGTCAGCCATAATGAATGCTATGACAAATCCTATGGCAAATAATATCATTAGCATGTAAAAAATCTTTTTGTTTTCAATTAACGCTTCCTTTATTTCCTCTGAAATTTTCATAAACTTTAATTTGTTGTTCCTCTATTAAAAGTTAATCTTTATATATAAAGATAAACATAATATAGTAACATGCGTAATATATTTTTGATATTAATTGTGTTATGTATCTTCATTTTTGGAATGTCATTTGTATCCGCAAAGGAAGATGCACATTTTGAAATAGATAAAGATCAATCTGGTTATTCGGCTATAATAACACTTAAGGATTCTTCAAATAATCCAATTCCAATAGTAAAATTTTCAATAAGCATAACAAAGCCTAACGGTGCTGTAAGGACTTTACCTACAAAAACGCTTAACAATACTGGTCAGAATATATTCTTCTTAGGAACAACAAATGGAAATTATGTAATAACAGTTAACTTCAAGGGAAATGACAAGTATAATCCATGCTCTCTGACTAAAACAATCACAGTAACTGCAGGGGGCAGATCTAATTCCCCATACAATTATTATGATAACCATAATTATGGAGATAGTCTTAGGATGGATGAATATATCTATGATAACTATTGGGATGAGGAGATATACGATGATCCTCGTACCTATGACGGGGAATGGTATTAAATGAAAAATAAGTTTGGCGTTGACATTGCATTGAATGTAGTCATAATTGTACTGGAGATTATTGCTTGCATAATCTTCATGGAATCTGTGGGCAGTATAGATTTGACATACTACACAATTGATTCAAATCTATTTCTTTTTATTTCATGCATATTGTATCTAGCTTTTAGAAAGAATACTCCGCGAATTGTACAGCTTTTCAAGTATTCATCAACATTGTCTGTGCTGATAACGTTTTTGGTGGTTATTTTTGTTCTCATGCCAATGTATGATTTCAATTATCACTTCTTGCTCCTGGATGGTCCGGCTATTTATGTTCATGTATTATGCCCGATACTTGCTTGCATATCCTTTATACTTTTTGAAAGGAATGATTTGGAAAACACTTTCAAAAACAACTTGAGGGCGATATATTTCACAATAGCTTATGGAATAATTCTGATTATATTGAATGTGGAAAAAATAGTGGTAGGTCCATATCCCTTTTTGAAGGTATATGAACAACCTCTTTTCATGACAGTGTTTTGGTTAGTCCTCATTTTTGGAGTGGCATTCATACTGGCCAGATTATTGCTGATGATAAAGGATTTGGATAGGATTTTAAACTAAAGCCCTAATGAAATCCATTATCTGATTTGCAGTAATATTCTGCTGAACAGTTGAGTTGACAGTGGCTATTCCATCACCTGACTGATTGCCGTAGTTGGCAAATTGGGCATGATTTCCACCATTAACTATGAATTCAGTGAAATTTCCTTTCATCAATGGCTTAGCTTCATTATATTTTTCTAGATTTAATACCTTATCTTCAGATCCATATATTGAAAGTACGGGTTTGTTGATTTCTTCTGTCGGATATGCTGCAAGCAATACAAGTCCATCAACATTGTGTTTGGCAACATAGCCTGATGCGACAACACCACCTAAAGAATGACCAGATAAAAAGTAATGTGGATAGTTTGAATCTTTTATAATGTCATCTGCACTGTTTGAGCCAAAAAATGCGATGTTAAATGGCATTTCAACGATGTATGCATCAACACCCTTTTCGGCAATCTCATTCATAAGTGCTAAGTATGATGTGTATTCCACCTTTGCGCCGGGATAGAAAATCAATGCTGAATCATTTCCTGGCCCGTCAAGCAAAAGGCCGTTTGCTGTTTTATTGACGGTTACGTTTTCACTTCCATTGATGTATTTTAATGCGGTGCTGTCCGCATGATAGTAATCGTTGAAATAAATAAATGAGGATATTCCAATTACAAGTATCACTATTAATAGTATAATGTATCTTTTTTTCATGTTAATCATTAAGTAAGTTAATAAATAAATATGCCAGACTCGTCAAAAGGACAATTGATGCAGGAACATTGACAAATCCAATTTTAAGTGGAATTTGAAGTATAATTAGTATTATGCATAAGCAATTTAGAATCAATAAGTAGAGATTGTTGAATTTCTCATATGGCTTATTGCAAATCATTGCTAGTGAAACAATAGTTGCTAATATTAATGCTAAGTAAATATTAAAAAGACCGCTTAAGTAAAATGTTGCTATTATTAGAGCTACTCCAGGAATTGGAAAGCCAATGAATCCTTCCACTTCATTTGAAATAACATTATACCTTGTTAATCTTAAAACGCCACAGATTACAATAATCAATGAAACGATGATTGTTGGAATTTCAAGAAATGGTGAATTCATCAAAGTATGTGAGTATAAAAAGACTGCTGGTGCAACTCCAAATGAAACGATGTCTGATAGGGAGTCGATATTTTTACCGAATTCATACACATCTATTCTGTTTGTTTTTCGAGCAACCCATCCGTCCACTGAATCAAAAAGCAATGACAGAATCATAAAAATTGCTGCCATGTAAAAGTTATGATTTATTGATAATATTACTGATAGAATTCCGCAGCATAAGTTCATTAAAGAAACGAAGTCTGATATTGCTATGAAATCTTGTATTTTAGTATTCATTAATATAATATTTGGAATTATTATCTTTAATATTTAATTATTTTGACCTACATATTTAAAGATATGAAAATTTGTCTATATGGATCTGGAAGCAAGGATACTCCAAAAGAGTTTACGGATGTTGGTTATGAATTAGGGTCTAGAATAGCCCAAAATAATCATTCATTGGTTTTCGGCGGTGGAAACGATGGAATGATGGGTGCAGTTGCTTTAGGAGTATTTGAAAATGGAGGTAATGTCACAGGCATTGCTCCTGAATGGATTGTGGAGTTTGATGATGACTTTAAGAATTGCAGTGAATACATAAAAACTGAGTCCATGGATGAGCGAAAGAACTTATTTTTAGAAAAATCAGATGTCTTTATCATTGTTCCTGGAGGTATTGGCACTCTTGATGAGTTTTTTGAAGTGTTGACATTAAAATATCTCCACAGACACTCCAAAAAAATCATTCTTTTCAATATCAATCATTTTTATGACAAGATGGTTGACATGCTTGAGGATATGCACAATCAGGGATTAATCAGACATGGTGCATTGGATATATTTGATGTTGCTAACAGTCTGGATGAAGTTTTTGATTTAATTGATTAACTATATTAACAACTTAAACACAATAATTTTATGATGGAAATTTTAAAAAAACTTTTGAAGTTTGGTGCATACGTCTTTGTAATATTATTCGTTCTGGGATTGCTTATTGGTGGAGTTATCTATTTGACATCACCTCCAAGCTATGCGGGTTTTGATGATAAGGTTATTCTGGATATTGGCTAGGACGGATACATGATAGCTACAATAGAGGATGCTCTGGAATACAAAAATGAAAAAATCCCTGACGGTGAAGTTAAAGTATCATCAAATACTGTGTTGAAATGGAAAGATGCCAGAAATGTCAGTTTTGTAGATACTGTGGGCAAAAAATGCTATGCTATTGTGTGGAAGGCTCCCCTAAATGATATGGATTTGGAAGTTAATGATTTATCAAAGGTTTCTTATGATTATGGAGATATATTTGGAGTCAATTCCATGTATGCGATATACTGTCTCAAGTACAATCCCCAAAACAAAATGGTGTATGGAATAATCCTGGACAATAATCATCATAATTATGATTTGAATGATTTGCTTTATAAGATATTAAATTTAAACAGGTCTGATGTTAATTATCATGAATATTATCCATCTTCTGGTTCATCCAGCCATTACGGTGTAGATACTTCACCTTCAACCATAGCAAGAAATGATCCTGACTGGTACTATGACCACTATGAATATGGGGATAACCCTAAAATCGATGACTATCTGGAGTCACAGGGATATGATTGAAAACAGTTATTAACAGCTATTCATATAATATTTATCATGGGTTTAGGTTCATTTTTTAAAAGAAACAAGGATAAAAACGAAAAGGAAAGTGTAGAATCTCACATTGACATAGACAATGACAACTGTAAGGGTGCGGATTGTGAGAAATGCGTAATTGCATGTCCGAACAAGGTTTTAGTTAAGGATGGGGATTTGACTGTTGTTAGAAACCCAATTACATGCAAGTATTGCAGGGTCTGTGAGGCAATTTGTCCTAACGATTGCATTAATGTAAATTAATGTGTTTTTATAAGTTACTCTCTAAAAATTTAGTCATACCTAAATATTTATACTATGAGGTATAAATTAATGATTAAAGTTACATGGGAGAGTACTTATTTTGAGAGCAAGACATGGTGGAGGTCACGGCGGTGGGCTTCCTTTTGATTTGATTGGGCAGTTGATTGCTCCTAGCCTCATAAGGTCTAGGGGAGAATTGGAAGTTGACAGGCATGCATGCAATCTTTGCGGAAAATGTCAGATGGTGTGCATGAGGCATGCAATATATATAAATCGCAAGAGAAGAGTATGGACTTTATATCCGAACCGTTGTAATTTATGTTTGAGCTGTGCTAATCGTTGTCCTAAACGAGCTTTGGATGTAGTTCGCAAATAACTTCTTATTTTTTTTATTTTTAGCTATTTTTGCAATTGATTTTAATTGAATTTGTTACACATACATCTTTGTCTATATGTTGTGAGTAAACTATTATAAAATTGTGAAATCTGATTTTATATGATCTTTTTTTTAAATATTTTAGGAGACTAGAATGAATAATCAAAGAAATTTAAGAAAACGTCCAAAAAAAGTTTCAATGATTGAAGAAAAAGAACAAATCTGTCCTGATTGTGATTCAACAGATTTTCAATATGATCACTCAACACATGAGCTGATTTGTAAAATATGTGGTAGGATAATTGATGAAGATTTCATAGCCAAAGGTTCCGGCCTTGCTGTGTATGGATCTGAAGATAGTGGCAAAATAAATCATGGAGCACCTTCAACACCTACCATACATGACGGAGGCCTTGCAACAGTCATAGGCTTTGATAAAAATGCATCACCGAAAGACAAGGCTCAATGGTACAGGTTAAGGAAATGGAACAAAAGAATCAGAATTTCCGGAGCAAAAGAACGCAGTCTAGCTTTTGCATTAACAGAAATTGACAGAAAATCCTCACTTTTATCCTTGCCTAGAAGCGTTCGCGAAGATGCTTCACTAATATACAGAAAGGCACTTGATAAAAAATTAGTGCGAGGAAGAACAATCGAAGGTGTGGTATGTGCATCAATATATATTTCATGCAGGATATCCAGAATTCCAAGGACATTGGATGAAATTGCAGAAGTATCATCTGCATCCAGAAAGGATATTGGAAGAATCCACAGGTCACTAACAAATGAACTGAATATCAAACTGACTCCAACTTCTCCAACTGACTATATTCCAAGATTTGCCAGTGAACTTGACTTGTCTGAGGAATTCCAAACAAAAGCCATTAATATCATAGATGATTCCAAAAAAGAGGGGATAACTGTTGGGAAAGGTCCAAGTGGTTTGGCTGCTGCTGCAATATATATTTCATCAGTATTACTTGGAAATAAAAAAAGCCAGAAGGCAGTGGCTCAAGTTGCAGGAGTGACTGAAGTGACAGTCAGAAACAGATATCGAGAAATTTCTGAATGTTTGGATTTGGGAGTAGCTATTTAAGCAAAAAGTAATATACTTCTAAACAGGTGAAATGATGAGCGATATGTGGGGACTAACTGCAAGAGGAATTTGTGAATATGAGAATAGGATCTTACTTTTAAAGGTAAGATCCAAATCAAGTCATGATGCAGAAAAATGGGAAATTCCTGGCGGAAAAGTTAAAAGGCATGAATATTTTGATGAAGCTCTAAAAAGGGAATTCATTGAGGAAACCGGTCTTGAAATCAACATTGATTCTCTTTACAATGTTATTCAAAATGACTATACTGCATGCAAGAGCAATGAAAAGGTAAAGTCAATACAACTGATCATGAAGGTAAGCTCAACAACTGATAAGGTTGAAATAAGCGAAGAACATGATGAGTATGGGTGGTTTACTCATGAAGAAGTGAAGGAATTGCTTGAAAACGACTTACTTTCACGTGCTGCTTCAAAGTCATTTAAGGGTGATGAGCTATGATTTGTCCTAATTGCGGAAGCTGGGTTGATGAAGGAGAACCAATTTGTTCAAGCTGCGGAGCATCATTTGGAGATGATTATGAAGAGGAATATGCATGTCCTGAATGTCATCGAATGTTTATGGTGGATGAATTTGATACTAAATGTCCATTTTGTGGCGCTCCTATTGAAAAGAAAGATTATTTTTAGATAATCTTTCACTATTTTTTTTACAAGTTGAAACAATTAAACTCTTTAAAAGCAATATTTTAATCTGAAAGTAATTTAAAATGCTTTAAATTCTTAATATTTAAATTTAATATGTTAATTGAAAATATGTCTCTATTAACTTAATTTGAGAATAGTGTATGTGTAATTATAACATTGCTTGTTGTGATTCTTCAGTTATTCTCATATTTCACTTAATAACCATGATTAGGGAGGAAAATAATAAATTTGAAGCTATTAGCAATTAAAGGTCCATTTTTTAGGCTTTTAATTATACTTTTAATTATTTTAATAAAATAATTAATTAGTATTTTAGTTCATTTTTTTCACATCTCTAACTGTGAAATAGTTGATTATAAGAAATTAATAAGGGTGAGATATAATTCTCCATATTATATTATATTTTTATAAATAATGTGTGTTTTCCATTCTAAAATGGATTATAATCACTTTTTTCACATTAATTCAAATTATTTAAATAGTTGTGAGTAAATATTAATTATTAGAATTATTTTATAATTCGTGGTGAAAATTTTTTTCACTTCCTTATTGGTGAGATTAATCAATGTCTCGGGATTTTTGTGGGATTAGTCAATCTCACATTATGACATTGATTGTAAAATGCTTTTTTTGATTAAATTATATTATAAATATTGAATTTATATTTCAAATAATCTGTGGTGAAGCAAGAATTTCAAACATCATATATACATACTTTTTTCTAATACAATCATTTATTTTTAAATTTGGCTAGTTATTATTCGTTATATTAATCATAGGGCAATTCGGATTTGGGTGGTTCAGAACTTTTTACACAACTTCATTAATTCTGATTATGTAATTATTTTTTTAGAATAATTTAATATTATGATTAAACAAAGATAATATTGTTAAGATTATTTCATGGAGATTGAAAATGATATATTCAAATGAAGTAGAAAATATGTGTCCTGTTGCAAAGGGAGCAAATCATGGACCTGCACCAATACCTGAAGAGGGTAGGTGGGTTAAATCAAAGGAAATCTCAGACATTTCCGGTTTGACACATGGTATAGGATGGTGTGCACCTCAACAGGGATGTTGTAAATTAACTTTAAACGTTAAAGATGGTATTATTGAAGAGGCTTTGGTTGAAACCATAGGATGTTCCGGCATGACTCATTCAGCAGCTATGGCTGGTGAAATATTAATTGGAAAAACCATTCTTGAAGCTTTAAATACTGATTTGGTTTGTGATGCAATAAACACTGCAATGAGAGAACTCTTCCTGCAAATCGTTTATGGTAGAACCCAGTCTGCATTTTCCGAAGACGGTCTTCCAATCGGTGCTGGCCTTGAGGATTTAGGTAAAGGTCACAGAAGCCAGGTTGGAACAATATATTCAACCAACAAGAAAGGTCCAAGATATCTGGAATTGACTGAAGGTTATATCACTGAAATTGCACTTGACGAAGATGATGAAATTATAGGATACAAATATATTAATGTGGGCATTATGCTTGACAGCATTAAGGATGGAATGGATCCTTTGAAAGCTATTGAAAAGGCAAGCGGCCAATATGGCAGATTCGATGATGCTGTTAAAACAATTGATCCTAGGAAAGAATAATTGTGGGTGGAATTATGAGTTTATTTGAAAGTTATGAAAGAAGAATAGATCAAATACTTCCTGTATTGAATAACTATGGAATTAATGATTTAGAGGAAGCTCGCCAAATCTGTCTTGATAAAGGCTTCGACCCATATGAAATCGTTAAGGGAGTTCAGCCGATATGCTTTGAAAACGCCTGCTGGGCTTATACTGTTGGAGCTGCAATAGCTGTTAAAAAGGACTGCACCAAAGCTGCTGATGCTGCAACTGCCATCGGTGAAGGATTGCAGTCATTCTGTATTCCTGGAAGTGTTGCAGATGACAGAAAAGTTGGTTTAGGTCATGGTAATCTTGCTTCAATGCTTTTAAGTGAAGATTCAAGCTGCTTTGCATTCCTTGCAGGTCACGAAAGTTTTGCTGCAGCAGAAGGGGCAATTGGAATTGCAAACTCTGCAAATCAGGTAAGGGAAGAACCTTTAAGGGTCATTTTAAATGGTTTAGGAAAAGATGCTGCATTAATCATTTCAAGAATCAACGGTTTTACTTATGTTCAAACTGAATTTGACTACTTTACAGGTGAAGTGAAAGTCGTACGCGAAAAGGCATACTCATCAGGTGAAAGGGCAAAGGTCAGATGTTATGGTGCCGATGATGTGCGTGAAGGTGTTGCTATAATGCATTTGGAAGGTGTTGACGTATCAATCACAGGTAACTCAACAAACCCAACCAGATTCCAGCATCCTGTAGCCGCCACATACAAGAAGGAATGTATTGAACAAGGCAAGAAATATTTCTCAGTTGCATCTGGTGGAGGAACCGGAAGAACCCTGCACCCGGATAACATGGCAGCAGGTCCTGCATCATATGGTATGACAGACACTATGGGAAGAATGCATTCTGATGCTCAGTTTGCAGGTTCATCCTCAGTACCGGCTCACGTGGAAATGATGGGTCTTATCGGTATGGGTAACAACCCTATGGTCGGTGCCAGTGTGGCTGTAGCTGTAGCAGTTGAAAAAGCAATGAACAAATAGGGATTTAATCCCTTTTTTACTATTTTTTTGGAGAATTTTTAATGAAGTTAGTTATCCAAAGAGTTTCAAATGCAAGTGTTGAAGTGGATAATGAAATTATTGGTCAAATTGATAATGGATTAATGGTTTTAGTAGGATTTGGCCAGAATGATACGACAAAAGAAGTTGACTATTTATCTAAAAAGCTGATTAAGCTTAGAATCTTTCCTGATGAAAACAATCGCATGAACAAATCAGTTAAGGATATTTCAGGAAAACTATTGCTGGTTCCGCAATTCACGTTATATGGAAAAACCAAGAAAAACAGACCTTCATTTCACAAGGCTCTAAATCCGGATGATGCAACTAATCTTTTCGATTATTTTGTAGAAAAGTGCAGTGAAGAAATTGATGTTGAAACCGGTGAGTTTGGAGCATATATGAAAGTAAATTTACTTAATGATGGCCCTGTTACTATACTTTTGGAGAAGGATTTTTCTGAGGATGATTAAATGGAATTTGAAGATTTGATTTTAAAAAGAAGAAGTGTTCGCAAGTTTACTGATGAGGAAGTTACTAAAGACCAGTTGGACAGGATTTTAAAAGCAGGCCTTTTGGCGCCAACGGCAATGAACAGAAAGCCATGCAATTTTTTGATAGTGTCAAATAAAAAAACTTTGGTGGAATTGTCTGAAGTTAAAGAACATGGATCTAAGTTTTTGGCTGGTGCAGATAAGGCAATTGTGGTCACTGCAAGCACCTTGGATGCTGATACATGGATTGAAGATTCATCTATTGCTTTGACATTCATGCACTTGATGGCTGCAAACATTGGTGTTGGAAGCTGCTGGATTCAAATGCATCTTAGAAAATCATCCGACGGTGAGGATTCAGAAAAACTTGTCAGAGATATAGTTAAAATTGACGAGCATTACAGAATTGTCGGAATATTGGCTTTAGGAATTCCGGACGGTGATTTAAAACCTCATACTTTAGATGATATGGATAAAACTAAAGTTCATTTCTTAGTTTGAATTTGAGATTTTTTAATCATCTTCCATTTAAAATTTAATTTGATATGGAGTTATTATTTAGTGAAATTACTGTTGTTTTTGCAATTTGGGTTTCATATAGTTTAGTAAGTTATAAATAATTTCTTCTTTTTTTTCTCATTTATTTTCACATTTTATCCGCCATTTGTCATATTCCGGTTTGAGAAGTTTTCCTTGTTAATCATATCCATAATTTTTTCAGTTATTATTGTAGGTTTGTATGTAATTGCATGGGATAATCATTGTTTTCGGTTAATGCTATTATGCCAACAGTAACATGAACTTGGTTAAAAGGAATCAGAAACTTCATAATCCTGATTCACCATTGTTGATTGGTGAGATTGGGGAAAGTGAAGAAATTAAAGAAATTGGTGAGGGAAGCTTTTTAGACTTTCAACAAAAATTAATTTAAATTGGTCTTTAATGAGATTATGCCCTCCCTGATAATTCAGAACGATTTTTTGAAATGCAATGGATTCAAATTTTGGGGATGATAATATAATTTTGTAAGTTATACTTTTAATTTATTTTTTATTTAGTAATTTTGTAAGTTATACTTTTAATTTATTTTTTATTTAGTAATTTTGTAAGTTATAACTTGCAAATTTATATATGATTAGAATCTAAATATATTATTAAGAAGTGATTATATGATTAAAAGAGATGAGTATCTTAAGGTTTTTTATAATTATTTGGATACGGATTTTATTAAAATCATTATTGGATTGCGTAGATGTGGTAAAACAACATTTTTAAAAAGCATTATCGAAGAACTTAAGGGTTTGGGTATTGATGATGAGAATATAATTTATATATCATTTGAAAATGTGAAATATAGGCATATTAAGACTTCAAAAGAATTGGATGAAGTTGTTTTGGATAAAGTTAAAGATATCGAAGGTAAGGTCTATTTGTTGTTTGATGAAATTCAGCTGGTTGGGGGATGGGAAGAATCAATTAATTCGTATAGGGTGTCTTTTGATTCAGATATTTATGTCACTGGATCTAATTCGAAATTATTTTCATCTGAACTTTCAACATTGGTTGCAGGAAGATATGTTCATATAAACATTTATCCTTTTTCATTTAAAGAAATTTTAAAGTATCACAATGAAATTAACAATATTGAAATTGATAAATCTAAAATATATGAGTATTTCATGCAGTACATGCAATATGGGGGAATGCCTTCATTGCTCTCTTTAAAAGATGAAGACGCCAAAATCAATGCACTTCTGGACATCTATGATTCGATTATTATCAGTGATATTCTCTCAAGATATGAAATAAGAGGAATTGATACATTTAAAAGGTTCGTTTATTATATTATGAATTCCATTGGACAGACATTCTCTAAAAAAAGCATAGCAAATTTTTTAAAATCCGAAAGTAAAAAAACTTCAAGAGAAACCATCAATAATTATACAAACTTCATTGTTGAATCCATATTTTGCCATAGAGTGTTACGTGAAGACATACTGGGAAAAAAACTCTTATCTACACAGGAAAAATACTATTTAACTGATCATGGGTTTCATCAGGCATTGGTTGATGAAAATAATAAATGGTTGCCTAGAATAATTGAGAATATTGTTTATATTGAACTTTTAAGAAGAGGATATTCAGTTAAGGTGGGTTGGATTAAAAATAAGGAAGTGGATTTCATAGCAAAAAATAAGAATAATAAGATTTATATTCAAGTTGCTTATCTTTTAGCTTCCGATGAAACAATAGAAAGGGAATTTGCACCGTTATTGAACATTCCTGATAAATATGATGCATATGTCTTAAGCATGGATGAATTTAACATGTCTAGAAATGGAATTAAACATATGAATATAATTGACTTTTTATTGGGTGAAGAAATTTAAAAAATGGTTTTTTTGTGTGCTGTCTACTAAATTTCACTAAAATGTTGTGGTTAGTTTCGCTAATTTTAAGCATTAATTGGTTCACTATATTAAATAAAATTTCATTTATTAGTAATTTGCTGTTATTCTGTCAACAGCAATATGCAGTTAGTTAAAAGGAACCAAAAGTTGTATAATCATGATTCGCCATTGATGGTTGGTGATGTTAAAGATGGTGAAACAATAATGGAAGTTTCAGAACCTAGTTATATTGAAACTCGTGAAAAAGTTGTACCTCTTATGAGTACTTTTCAATCAACTTTGTTATAGAATTTTATCATATGTTGTTATTTAATTTTTTGGAAAAATTTTCAATTTATTTAATCTGAACAGATGTTCAATAAAATGAATGTTAGTAAATATTTATTTTCTATGAAAAATAAATTTAGTTATGATATGTTTTTAGAGAAATTTAGAATACAAAATTTCAGAGGGATTCATGACTTAACATTAACATTCAATAAAGGATTGAATATTATAATCGGAGAAAATAACTCTGGAAAAACTAGAATCATTGATGCTTTAAGACTTTGCTTAGGTTATAAAGATGTTGATAGAACTATTTATATTAATGAAAATGATTTTACTGTAGGGTTACCAGAAACTGAATCTATTGAATTTTCATTATATTTTAAAGGAAATCCAGATGAACAAGAATTATTTTATGATATTTTCAATCCAGAAACTCAATATCTGGAAATACACTTTAAATATTATATTAAAGTAAAAAACAACAGGAAACGAATCTATAATAAAGTGTGGGGAGGATCTTTTGAAGGACAACAAATTCCTGATGAAATATTCCAAGAGTTATACCACATTTATTTAGATCCTTTAAGAGATTCTAGAAGATATCTCCATCCAGGTAGAAATAACATTTTAGGAAAATTTTTTTCAAAAGTTGAATCTGCCGAATATGATAAAAATGAATTGATTCAGGATTTGAATGAACAAATTAATGAACATAGAATAATAGATTTTATTAAAAGTTCAAAAGAAGGTTATATAGATTCTCATTTAGATGGAATGACTCATAATGATTTTCCTCAATTTGACATAAATTTAATCCCTGAAGAATATGATGCATTTGTTAATAATTTTTTCATTACCTTACCTATAGAGAGTGGAAATTTAGAATTATCACAAAATGGTTTAGGTTATAATAATTTAATTTATATGTCTATTTTATTAGGTAATTTAAGAGATTCAAATGATGATGAATCTATTTATACAGCATTATGTGTTGAAGAACCTGAAGCTCATTTACATCCCCAATTACAGAAATCGTTTTTCAATTATTTAATGGAATTTTTAGATAATGATTATGCTTTCCAAATTTTCATGACTTCTCATTCTCCAATTTTAGTTTCACATGCTAATTTAGAGTCATTGATTATTTTAGAAAATATTAATAATGAAATCAGCGCTATAAATTGGTATGATTTAAATTTAGATGAAAAAGACGAAATCTATTTTAAAAAATTTTTCGACATGAGCAAAGTTAACTTATTATTCTCAAAAAAAGTCATAATTGTAGAAGGTAGAACAGAAGGAATTTTATTGCAATTATTTGATAAAACAAAGTTTAATTTATTAAATAATGAAAATATTGAAATAATCGAAACTGATAGTAAAGATTCAATGGAACATTACATCAAATTATTTTCAATAAACGAAAATAAACTCAATTTAAAAAAGAAATGTGTGGTTTTGATTGACAATGATAAAAAGAACGTAGATAGTTCACCTTCAGAACTATCAAAAAAATTTAAACGAGAATACTGTAAAGAAAATATATGTATTTTTGAATCTGAGAAAGATATTGAATTTGAAATAATACATGCTAATATTGATAATATAGATCTTTTAGAAGAGTTATTAGTAGATAACTTTGTTGTTAAAAATATTTCACTAACCCAAGAATTTATTTCTTCTTTAAGAGACCCAACATCTAATAAAAAAGAAGAAATTTTTAAATATCTAAATAAAAAGAAGATTAAAAAAACTAATTTTGCTATTAAAATTGTAGAAGAATGGGAAAATTTTGATAATTTCAAGATTCCAGAAGTTATTGAAAATTTATTTGAATTTTTAAAAGAGGATTAAATGGGATTCACTGAAAAACAAAAGGAAATTTTAGATAAAAATAAACATGGTTTATTTGTTGTTAAGGCAGCGCCAGGCAGTGGAAAAACTTTCACAATTGCTAAAAAAGCAATAGATATTATTGAAAATTGGGATTGTCGTGGTGGTTTAGCATTATTGTCATTTACAAATATTGCAGTAGATGAAATGAAAGAAACATTTAAATTATTTGATAGTTCTTTTGAAATTCAATATCCTCATTTTATAGGTACGTTAGATAGTTTTATTAATAATTATATATTTTTACCATTTGGTCATTTAGAAATGAAATGTAACTGTCGGCCAAAATTAATTGGAAAACCATTTAATAATTGGGTTGCACCGTTTTATTCACAGCAACAGTTTACAGAGATTACACGTAATTTAGATGGTGAATGGGTCAAGGTTCCTGGATCAAAATTAGGACAAAATTGGGAATCAAATTCACAATTAATTATTGAAAAAAAGAGATTGATTAGAAAAGGTTATGCAAATCGTGCAGATGCACATTATTATGCATTAAAAGTTTTAGAGAATCATGAAAACATTTTAAATTTACTTACTAAACGTTTTCCATATATTATATTAGATGAAGCTCAAGATACTTCAGATATTCAAATGCAAATACTAAATAAATTAACTGAAAATGGTTTGAAAAATTTAATATTGGTGGGAGATCCAGAACAAGCTATTTATGAATGGAATGATGCCAATCCAATGCTTTTTGAAAACAAATACCGTAAATGGAAATCGCATTCTATAGAATTAAATGAAAATTTTAGATGCAGTTCATCAATTTGTGAGTTTATTTCAAAATTTTCTCATACTAATTTTGTTTCAAAAAATGAAAATACTCTTTTAGAAATAAAACCTCAATTTAAAACATACAATGATGAACAGGATATTGAAAATATCATTATAGAATTCAAACAGTATTGTGATTCAAAAAGTATCCCTCAAGATGACAATTCAAGGGCAATATTATTCAGAGGTCAAAACTTTGCAAATCATTTTAAAAATGAGGGATTATATTCTATTTTTCAGATTTTTAAAGGTAATGAATTAGAACCCACATTCACACGACATGTTGTTTTAGGAAAATATTTATGGGATTTAGGACATATTAAAGAGGGATTTAAATTATTAGAAAAAGCTTACTTAAATAAAAATACTTATTTTGTTAGTAAAGAATTAATTAATTCTAGCATTGAAGAAAAAGGGTTATTAAAACATAGGCAGGATATTTTAAAATTTATTCATGAACTTCCAACAGTTAAACCAACTTATGATATAAATAATTGGATAGATAATGTCAATTCAAATTTTGATTTGGGAATAAAACTAAAAAATATAAAGGATGCTAGATTTCAAGGGTTATTTAAGGATATTCAATTAAATTTAGAACATTCGAATGAGGATAGTCATTATGGTACAATTCATAGTGTTAAAGGAAAATCTTTTAGAGCAGTACTTCTAATTTTAAAAGAAAAACCACCTGGTGCCAAAAAATATAGCAAATTATTTGAACAGTACAATTTATTAAAAGAAGAAGAATTAAGAATTCCTTATGTTGCCATGACTAGAGCAAAAGAAATATTGTGGATTGTGATTCCGGAATCTGAAAAAAGAGCATGGGAGCGTAAGGCTAATTCAAATCCTCCTTCACTTTCAATCCAACAAACTTTATTTTAATGAGATTAAATAATTATTTTAATATCTTTTTATTCATTAAAAAATATTCTTGCCTTTTAATAGGATAAAAAAGGATGTGGTGACTAATTTCTAGTTTTTTTTTGATGTTAACTCAATTGCATTATTGATTTAGTGGGTAAATTTTCACTACGAAGATTTATTATGTATATTATATAAAAAATATAATAAATAATATAATAAATATATTTGTGGAATGATTACTATGGGAATTACTGATTATATTAGAACCAGATTACTGAACAATCGTGTAGAACAGTACAATACAAAGCGTAGCTATTGGGGTGAGAGTGAAAGGCAGCCTAGAGTTGATGGAATCAATACTGGCCTTGATCTTGTCGATGCACTTCCGCCAGTAATCAACAAGACAATAGCTAACGCACGTTATGCTGTAAAGCTTGATGGTTATACTTCAGGAATTTTAAAAAACAGAATCGATAAGGCTAATGTTAATATTGTTCTTGTGGATAAGGAAAACAAGTTATCTCAGGAGCAGAAACTCACATTAATTCTTTGGGCCAGAAAAATTGATATTAGACAAGTGGCTAAGGAAATCCTGCAGGGAGGAATGGTGGATGGTGAAGGACTAATCAAACCGGTGCAGCGCTGGGATAAATCCATAGGCAAATATATTAAACCTATCTTTTTAGAAATAGGTGCACACGGTTACGGATTGAAAAAGGAATTCAATGATGATAATGAAGTGCAGCTGTACCTTCATGAAATGCCGAAAGATATTGTTAACGGATCTCCCGAAGACTTTAACAACTATGTCAGTGTTGAGGAAGGAACATTAACGGTCAAGTATGAAGCAGATGAAGTCATTAACTTCATGTACAATGAAATCTACGGCGAAGCCCAAAGCATCATCTTAAATTGCCTTGATGACATTTACCATAAATGCAACCTGGAGAGAAACCAAGTTGAAAGAATCAACAAGGACAACATCATTGAAGTCAAGCCATCACTTGACGCTAACGGCCAGCCTATAATAACTGAACTGTCATCAACCGCTAAAGAGAACCTATATGCTGATTATGGAACAACTGCCAACAGTAACGTAGCTATTGTACCTCCCGGAATTGAATCCAAAATCTTAGGAGGTAACAACTACCAGTCAGACTATACCAGACAAACAGAAATCTTTAGAAACAATATCTTAAGGACATTTGTAACTCCTCAGTCACAGGCAGGTAATGAAAGATCAAACCAGAATGTTGCAGAATACATTAATGATTCAGCCATTACGGGTTTTATTGTTAATGTATCAAATGATCAGAAATGGGTTTTAAAATACTGTAATCAGCTGTTAAAGATGCAGTTGGAACTGATGGGCATTGAAGAATCATTAAACATTTATTTCAGCTATTCAAGAGATGATGTGCTCAGATACATTATGGAACTTTCCTCTGAAGGTGATGAAATCTATAAAAACTATCTTTCAAACTTTGAGGATGAGCAGCCTGTCGGTGAGAGAATTTCATCTGAAAGCGGAAACGAAATATAATAAAAGTTTATATAAAATAAATAATAAAATATATAATAAATAATATAATAAAGTGATAATATGAAACATGAACTTTTTGAAGTCGGATCATATGACTACTCCGACCTGGATGGGAGACTCAACAAACCTGTGAAATGGACTGCTGAAGATTTAAAGCAAATAACTGAAAACTACCGTGGAGGAATACCTTTAACATCCGAGCACGATAGGGTTTATATCGGCATAGGAAACAATATTGTCTTTGAAGAGGATAAAGGAAAGCTATTCATAGACCTTCCAGACGAACTGGACATGAAAGGAAAAGGCCTATCCCCAAAAGTTGATGTTTTACTGAAAGATAATGGAGATTCATTTGGAATTGATACTATGAGCTTAATAGATGTTGGCGTAACCAAAAACCCAAGAAAGATAACTTTGTTGAATTCTGAAATAACTGGCGAAACTGGAGAAACCGGTGAAACAGGTGGGACTGGTGAAACTGGAAATCCTGAACCTACTTCTCAACCTCCAGAACCACAAAATCCGGATGTTAATGTAGCTACTAATTTGTTGCTTGAAAAACTGCAAGGTAAAGATGCTGAAATCGGAAAACTGCAAGAGGAAATTAATAGCTTAAAAAAGGAATCCAAGAAGTATGATAAGATTAAAAAGTCTATAGAAGAAAATAAGGAATTCATAAACAATAAGGAAGATATCTTAAACGAATTATCTGAACTTAGAAAACATGAAAATGAAAGGAAAATAAAAGAGTACGAAGCCAAATACAACTTTAACTATAATGAAAACGCACAAGACAAGGAAATAATCGATAAACTATTGTCCGGTGATGTTGATATGGAGCTAATGGAAAAGCTGGCTGAGAGAAGAATTAAAATTGAAGCAAGCAACGACATTTCAACTCCTGGCGGACGTAACCCTCAAAACTCTGGTGATGTAGGTGAAACTGGAAGCACTGGAGATGAAAACGCTCCATCATTTACAACTCGTGAAGAATACAATAAGATATTGAAAGATATGGGCTTTAACAGAACCCGAATCTAGCTATGATGGTGTTTTGCTATTTTTCACCGGAGCTATTATGTCGGCTCGTTATTCATATGGGGAAGTGTTTAGGTGTTTTCACTTCTCCTTAAATATCTTAATCAAGTTTAAAAAACTTAACCCTCGAACCGACCGATAAATGGTCGGTTCTTAAATTTGACAGATTCATCTACTTCAAACCATAAACTCGGAACAGGGGTAAACCCCTGTTCCTCGAACCTTGACATGACCATTTTTGTTAGATCTATAGTATAGCCTTTCGCTTACGCTCAAGGCGTCCAGTCCTCGCTAACGCTCGGACGGAACATAGTGTTAATGTTAATTATTTTAAAATGTTTTTTTACATTGTTTGCCTTACGGAACCGACTGGTGAGGGTCGGTTCTTCCCTATAGTATATGCTCGCCAATTCTATTCACCCAGGCCCCACCACAGATGCCTCCATTCTGTCGGTATTTGGTCGGCCTGGGCGATTTGGCTCGTTTAAAACGTGGGTATGGCAAGGTGGCTTGATTCCAAGGTTACCAAATGCTCACTGAAACTTTATATATTGGAACAGTACAGAATATGGCTGAGGTTTTATTATGAACTATGAAGATATGAAATTTTGTCAATCCTGTGCACTGCCAATGAGCGACGAGCACTTTGGAACTGAAAAAGATGGATCTAAAAGCGAAGACTACTGTAGCTAATGCTATCAAGATGGTGAATTTACCACAGATTCTTCAATGGAAGACATGATTGATTATTCCGCTCCAAAAGCTGCTGAAGCTACTGGCATGAGCGAAGAGGAAGCAAGAAAAATGTGTGAAGAAATGTTTCCACAACTAAAACGCTGGATGAAATAATCATCCACCTTTCTTTTTTTACAATAGCTACTTTTTTACTTTCAATTTCCTGAAAGCTATTTCGCATTAACAACAAGCATTGTTAATCTTGTTTTAATCTCAAATCTTGCATATACAGTGCAAGGGGAAACAAGTTTTAAATTTGCAAATGTTAATGTTACCATCACAATAACTTCATCTTAAACATAAGTTAATTAAGTAAAAGAAGAAAAATATAATATGTGTTGAAATGAAGATCTCCCCTAAATTATTCAAAATGCATTTTAAGAGGTAAATAATGGATAACATAGTGTTTAAAGATTGCGAATATCGTTTCACTGAAAACAATGAATTACACTGTAAAAATAAAACAGGTACAGACATAAACTGTGATAACTGCAAAGAAAACATTCACTTGAACTGTGACAACTTCAGTCCGAAAAAAGATTATTGCTTGAAATTTTTCAAGGAAAATATAAGTGAAGTAACTGAATGCCAAGAAAAAACAGTGTTCAATGACAAAGCATTGTCCAGAAAATGGAGTAATTAGTTATAGCTAATCTTGTCCGAAATGCATGTTTTTGACAAGAAATATTCAAAACTGCAGACAAGGAAGGATTTAAAATTAGATGATAAATCATTCGATTTTACAGCATCATCATTGTTGAATAAGTTTCAGGAAAACTAATGATTGTATGGGTTGGGGTTTCAAAGGAAAGTATAGGTTCTTCCGTGCTCATACACACCGGAAGTTTCATACATCGAATATTGGTTTGGCTACTGAATATATTGATGAACTGCAAGTATATCAAAGAATTATGTTCATGCGACTTATATAAGACTAATCTTAATAATTTGAAAGAGATTTATAAGTCTGCGATGCATATGTTTTGATTTATAATAATGATGAACCAGATGCTGTTAATCAGGAGTTTACTATTTCTGATTAATGTTTTATTAGCTGGTAAGGAGTATAATATTAGAGTTTATAGCACAATTGAAATATTATGCTAAATACTCAATTTATTAAATTTTTATCTACTTCCATCAATTAAAAATTCAAAAACAAAAGTGTCTAAATCACCATAGATTACTTGGTTTATATTTAAAATCTGGTCTGCTGATGCATTTGTAAATGCATAATTCATATTACTTAAAGGATTTCTTAATGCTCCAACAGGGTCCCTATCAACAAATGCCGCATAATCTAAAAAATTTGGGTGGATTACATAAATAGAATATGGGTAACTTTTAATTTGATTAAACAAGTTCATATTTAAAGAAGGATCATAAGGACTTGAAGTTAAAATATAAACATCATCTTCGATTTTTGATTTAAACAAGTTAACATGATCCAAAGGTAGATTAATGTTTTCATTTAAATCTTTACATGTTAATAATTCTCTTATTTTGTTGCTTTTTGATACTTTAAAATATTTATCAAAATCTTTATGAACTAAAGTATAATATGAACCTTTTAAAAATTTCATATCATACTTTTTACAATGTTCTAACAATATTTCACAACTTTCTGAACTTGTGCAAAGGTCTTTTGGAAAACCTAATTTTACTAAGTCTTTTGAATGTATATTATCTGATACAGTGTACATTTTATCACCAATTAATTTTTTAAATTTTTCTTTATTATTCCTTCCTTTTATCGCTTGGAATTTTTCCATTTCAGAGAGGGTTACTTTGAAAGACAATCTTTCTGTAGCATATTCATACTTTGAACTATGTTGTTTATATGTCCAGAATATATTCCTGAACAGGGATATCATTTGTTTTTTTTCATCATCATATTTTGATTTAATCTGATTTAATTTATCTTCTAAATCCGATTCAATTTGTGCCTCTTTGAAGTACATCTCTGTTGATAGAGAAATGCCTATTCCAGTCATGAATAAACTAACCATGTATGCAAATGATGCTGCCTTTATCTTATTAAAATTATATTGATAGGCATAATATTGAGCAAATGCCGCCCATCTTGTGGAATTATCTATAATTTGAAATTCAACATCAATTTCATTAAGGAACTTTTGAAGTTCCTTATCGCTTAATTCACAACCAACAATTTTCGGGGAAGCTTCTTTTAAAATTGAGGGTCGATATTCTTTACTCAAAAACATGTTATTCTCCTCCAAACCTGTTTATAGTCATACTTACATTAGTCTTACTATTATATATACTTAACTATTAAATAAAAAATAAAAAATAAAATGGCAGAAGCAAGATTGAAAATTGAGAAACAATTAACATGTTTATTATTGTTTTTTTGCTTCAGATTTCATTTTTAAAACCACCATTTATTAGTTTATAGTTGTTTTCCAAAGTAATCCCTTGGATTCTTCTTTTTTCTCTAACTCATTAATATCTTTACTGGAAATGTTTATTCGTTTACCGTTTTATTTTGAATATTTGTATATATCAAAGTGTGGGGGAAAAACAAAATCCGAATATTGAATCGTTATGTTAATGTCAAATATTACTTTTTTTATTATATAATTTATATAAAAAGGATAATAAAATATTAATTATGACATTGCAAGAAGAATTACAAATCAATATTGTAATGAGTAATTACAACCAAAGAAGCGGTAGCTATTCATCTAACTATGATTATATCTTATTGGATAATTTAGCTAACAGTTCTTATTCTAATCTTTTCAGAAGTGATTTGAAAAATCTTAAAATCAAAACAAAGGACAAAACCGAATGTAAGGTTTTATACCTTCCAGCCTATGGATCTCAAAAATCAGCTATTCTAGCTAGAGTTCCTACCAGCAAGATCTCTCAAACCACAAAGCTATTGCTGGATGTCTATGATACCGGAACAACCTTCAGCAGCACTTTATCGACTGGTGGTGAGGTGTTAATGTTTGATGCAAACTCTGACACATACTCAAGCTTTTTCATGAACTACTCAGGTTTAAGCATCAACAATGACTCAACAGATGGTGGAAAATTTCTAAGAGCAAAATACGTTCCAATCATTGACGGAAGTTCTCCAATCAGTTTGTTTACAACATTCGTCTCCAGTCAGGCATTAGCCAATAATCGTGTTACTGTTGCGAGATTTAAAAGAATAGTCGGTAATGTTGATGTTAATGATAATGCAACATATCATGGCTCAACAGTTGGAAGTGTCATGATGCAGGTGGACGGAAGTCTCACAACCTGGGGAATTGACAGGAAAGCCACTGCACTGAATTGGGCAGATGATGAAAAAGAGCATCTAATGTTCAACGGAGCCAAGACATTGGTCATGTCTTCATCATGGGATGAATATAATCACGGAAGCGATGATGAAGGAACTTATAAGCAATATCATATTCATGGAAGGGTTGGTACTGGTTTTAGCAGCTCTTCAGATTTTCTGGAGGGTTTCAGCAGAAACAATCCAACCAAATATTATGATAACAATTTCGCTGAAGTTGAAATCTCTCCGACATTTTTTGCAACAGAGGAATTTGAAGAATTCAATTATGTTGATTTGAAATGGCTGCTGATATTTCCTTCACCAATTATTTCAGCCAACGGCATTCCAACTATAACAGTCACTGAAAGGGATTCAAAACATGGAATCAGATTATTCAAGGGAAGTCATGAATATCCTAAAGCATATAAAGGCAGCACGTTATTGTGGGATGCCAATGATGAGGATATGGAAAACACTGGCCTATACATACCAGATAAAATAATTAACCATAATTGGGATTGGGTGTTTTAAATGATTATCGATTATGATGAAACAATAGGGCATAACCGTGGCCATCCGACAGGATTAAGCCATGAAGAGAAAATGGACGTTATTGCATGTTTATTGGATGAAGGCGAAAAGACATATGTTAATGAGGAGCATACGGCATGGATTTCAGCCAACCAGTGCCGTGTCGGTGAAATGGTAACACTGGAGGAATCCTCAACAATGGAACACACAATTGTTAAAAAAGCCAAGGAAGGAGATCTTGCTTTTGGCTATCTTCTGGCTAAAGTTCTGGTCAGGTCTTCAGGACATGCCTTGGTTACTGTGGCAGTGTTGGGCGATGTCTTCAGATTGAAACTTAAAAGGCCAGCTCCTGCAAGGATATTGCCGAACACCAGAATCTACATTGACAGTGACGGTGAATGCAATCCTGCTGAAGGCCATGACTTAAGACTGCTTTCAATCGTTAACTTAACGGAAAATGAAGATGTGGAATACATCAGAGTATACAGGCAAATGTCAGAAATCGAAATGTATCCCGAATCCCAGAACTGCATTGATCTTGCAGACTGCAGTTTTGAACAGGATGAAATAACTCATGTAGTCAACATGATTGTACCAACGGAGTCCAATATCATGGCACAGGCCAATTATGTCAAGGATGCAGACGGCGTTACATATTGTGAGCTTCCAGATGTAGCTATTGTCAATAATGTCAGATTTGTGTGGGAAGACAATAAACTGTACATGGAATGGGAAGGTTGCTCTGAGGATGAAAAAGTATATTTTATATAAAATAAATAATAAAATATATAATAAATTATATAATAAAAAATATAATATTATGGTGAGGTTTAATTCATGACAATAAGGAAACTGGTGGGAACTTTGGAAAACAAAGGACCATACATCGACGCATCAACAGGCCATTGGTTTTACTGGAACGGCACCAAATACGTTGATTCAGGTTATCCTTATGCAGTTAAACCAGTAATATCATTTAAAATCGAAAATGGTATTTTATACTATTCAATTACTTGGGAGGCACAATGAAATACATAAAATACTTTGAAACTTTTGAAGAGTACGAATCCTGGATAAACATAGAAGAAAATGCCGAAGAAGTATACAGAAGCGAAGAAAAGATTTGCGTTGACGGTGTAATCCTCAGCCATACTTATAAGGACTTTGAAGGTGATGGCGAATGATCAGCGAATGGTTGGAAGCAAACAGAAAAGACATTGACATCATAACATCATTTCTGGTTACTGTCATCCCGATAGTCATGTTGTACTCAGAAGCATTAGGCCTTAGCGAAAACACTATACCCTATTGTATTCTTATGATTATTTTAGGCATAGCTAGTCATTACGCAAGCAGGATAAGAGGCGAAGGAGATGTTGAATACGCTAAGAGGAAAGCTAAAAGAGTATTGGGTTACCCTCAAAGAGAATAAGCTTCTTTGGAGGATATTGTTATCATGAACAAAATAAAAAAGAAGATACTCATCTGCAACTTTACCAAAACAATTTCAAGTGCTGTTTTAACAGCAGTAGCTATCAACATCATCATGACCAATGCAACAAAGTATGCTTTAATTGAAGGACTATTGCCGTTTACATTAGCCATCATTATTGTTGCATTAATTGACATTTATGAGTATAGATGTGAGCGTGAAGACAAGATAAATTTGGATGAATTGGAGTCAAGAATCCAAAAACTGGAGAGAGAATAAATGGCAAAAAAGATTTTAATTGCAGTTCCAACCTTTGAGTCCATCAAACCGGAATGCTTCAAAAGCATATACGGACTTAAAAGACCTGAAGGATATAGTCTATACTTTGATTATGTGGCAGGCTATGACTGTGCTAAAGCAAGAAATCAGATAGCTAAAAATTCAATGGTCGGAAACTATGATTACGTATTGATGGTAGATTCAGACATTCAGCTTCCTTCAGATGCTCTAATAAATCTATTGGAATGTGAAAGTGATATTGCTCTTGGATGGTATTATCGAAAAAGAACAAAAACAGACCAGACAGTAATCTTCACTTTCGGGAAAGACTTCAACGATGACAACTGCATCAAAGGCCATACAATGATTCATGAAGTGCCAAGACCGATTGAAGTCAAAGGCGGAGGACTCGGGATTGCATTAATCAAAGTTAATGTCTTTGAGAAACTTCAATATCCATATTTTAAGTTCGTAACCTATCCAAATGATACAGTCTTGTCAGAGGATTTATATTTCTGCAATTTAGCTAGTGAAAGTGGTTGCAATATAAAATGCAATCCTTCAGTTAAAGGAAATCATATATTTGAGATATTAATGTGATATACATGACAGATACAATTGTTTTATTGGAAGAAAGAAAGGAGATTACTACCTTCTTATTGGATGATGGGGTTAAAACATTGGTTGATAATGTCATTACTGCATCAGGTAGTAGTCTTGGATATGAATATTCCAATAAGTGCATAGTTGACGATATACTTTGTATTTCAGACAAATCTGCAATAGGACATGAAAGTTTAAGAAAGTACACCGGCGATGATACGGAAGTTCCTGTAGGCGTCCTTGTCAATGAACCTGTCGTAATGACAAACGGTGAGAGAAAAGGAAGCGTACTTCTATTAGGCGGACTTTACAGATTAAAACTGGCTTCCGGTATTGTTAATGTTAAAGCTGGAGAGAGAATCAAATTGTCTCCAACCGGAGCTATTGTTGATAATGCAGGTGAGTTTCTAGCATTTCATCCTGTTGCAAATTCAGATGAATATGAATACGTCAACTGTTTCCAGGTAAGTCTTGGAGGTAAAGGAGAGAAAGGAGACACCGGAGATACGGGAGCTGCGACTGTTATCCTCGGGTCTTATGATACTTTCGAAGAACTTATAGCAGCACATCCAACTGCCAATGAAGGGGATGCGTTCCTAGTGGATGGAGAACTGTTCGTTTGGCATAACGATTAAACTAAATAAATAGAGGTGTTTAATATGGCATGGACAAGTGTAGGTACAATAAAAGGACCAAAAGGAGATACTGGAGAAAAAGGTGACAAAGGAGATACTGGTGATGCATTTACTTACGATAAATTCACCCCAGAACAGTTAGCAGGCTTAACTGGTGAAAAAGGGGATACCGGTGAAAAAGGTGACAAAGGAGATGTAGGTGCAACCGGAGCAACCGGCGCTACTGGTGCCAAAGGTGCTACTGGAGATACAGGAGCAACCGGTGCAACAGGTGATACCGGAGATCCATTCAGCATTTACAAAACATATGCATCTGTTTCAGCTATGCAAGCCGATGCAAGTAATGTTCCGCAAGGAATGTTTGTAGCCATCCAATCAAATGTTGAAGATCCGGACAATGCAAAATTATACCTGAAAGGAGCAAGTGAATTCGGTTTCGTAACCGATATGTCCGGTGCAACCGGTCTTAAAGGAGATACTGGTGCAAAAGGTGATACTGGTGCTACCGGCGCTACAGGTGCTACTGGAGATAAAGGAGACACTGGAGACCAAGGACCACAAGGTGTAACCGGTGAGAAAGGAGACACAGGTCAAACCGGTGATACCGGTGCAAAAGGAGATACAGGTAACACTGGGGACAAAGGTGACACAGGCGCTAAAGGAGACACTGGTGACACTGGTGCTAAAGGTGATACCGGAGATACCGGTGAGCAAGGCCCTCAAGGTTACAGCACCATCATTAAAGGAAGTTATGCTAGTTACGCTGATTTGGTTGCGGCACATCCGACTGGTACAACTGGTGATGCATATCTTGTTGACGGAGAACTTTACGTTTTCCAATAAAATCAAATCCATAAATCCCTTAGGAAGTGCCGGCCGTTAATGTTGGTACTTCCTTTTTTTATAAAACAATACAGGTGATAACAAATGTCATGGGTAAACGTAGGAAGAATAAAAGGAGATACAGGTTCATCTGGTGGTTCAGCATACATAACACTGGATTCAGCACACGGAATAATTTATCTTGGTGATGATGACCATGAATATACAATAACATTAGCTTCACTCAAAGGAGCTAAAGGTGACACCGGAGCAACTGGTCCTGCAGGACCTGTCAATCTTGTTTCAACCTTAGACACTGCAGATTCTACAAATGCAGTAACTAACGGTGCAATAGCTACAGCTATTCAAAATGTTACAAATCAGATTGGAACAATAACATCAGCACAAACTGCCAACTTGACATTGCTTGGGAGCTGATTAATATGACTTTTAACCCTCCAGACCTGTCTGAAATATTAACAAATGAACAGACATTGAATTCAAGATTAACATCTATGCAATCCGATTTAAGAGACATATTAAATGACAATTCAATTTCATATTCTCAAAATGATGGCGTAATTCCATTGATTAGGAAACTGCCGGTTCCGGTTCCAACAACCATAGAATGGAATTGCTATGCCAGTTGGTTAACTAATGACGGGCCTCAATCAGGTCATGACAGTGCCAGAGGATATCCTGTTGTAAGAGATCAAAGCGGCACATACATTCCCAATGTTCCAGTTACCGTTAGAAGAAAACCGATAAGCGGAGGATCATGGAGCAATTACGGAACATATGTTTCATCAAACGATGATGTGTATATGTATCCTGATTCAAACAAGGACGGATACATCTATGAAGTTTATGTAACAGCAAATCCTTCCGTTTCAGCTCAACTGACAATGCCACAGTACTGGTTCAATTATGATGATTCAGATTATGAATACAACTTTGACAGGGTATTGGATACGGCCAATCCGTTAATCTCAAACAATGTAAGGTCAATTGATACAACATATCTAAGCTATGGAACCAATTACTTCTACGTTACAGCAGATGCTACCGGGGAAGTATTGCTAGCTATTCCATTAAAAAATGCTCCAACAATTGTAGGTGCAAACTCAAACACTAACGTCTACATCGGTTATGATGTGACAAGAGGAAATACTCCATCCAGTGACGGCATGTTCGGTGTTGGTGGAGGAATGGTCGGAAACGGTTCCAGAAACTCAATGGGAATCTTTCTTGATGCATCAGACATGGATTTCCGTACAACTTATCTGTCCACCTTCCGCTTTGATGGTACTGATAAAGGATATACAGAATCTGGAGTATCTAAAGAGTGTATTGTACGTATTCCCGGAGGAAGCGGCGGAGCATATACATGGTATGAAAATTCCGACAAATCAATCTCCAACTACGCAGGATACTGGTATGCATCACAGCTCGGAAGTACATATGCTCCATGTGTAGTGGTTTATAAAAGCAATGCAACTGCAGGTGAAAGAATAAAAGTTACAGTCAAATATATAAGGGCAACCAGCCCATAGTGAGGTGTTAATGTGAGTATTGCAAGCAACGTAATTGAAACAAACTCAAGATTGGCGACAGCAAGAACTTTGCTAAGGCAAAAGTTAAGTGACAATAACATTCACTATGATGATTCGGATACAATATTTGAACTTTTGAAAAGATGGGCTTATACAAATTTTGCAGGAGACTATTCCATTTTCTATCCTACAGAAATTGAAGTAAAGGAAGGAAGTGAGGTTTCTGCAGGAGTTGACATATATGACAGTGATGACAATCCCGTTGAAGGTGTTCCGGCTACTGTTATTGTCAACGGTACCAGCTATAAGGTTTACTCTGATATCAACGGCAGGGCGGAAAAGACATTCACTGTTGGGGCTCAAGGTTCAACTCTGGAAGTGACTGTCATTGCAGGTTCAAGCACTATAGAAAATACATATACTGTAAAATCAGCACTGGACTTTTCAGATAATGGAAACCAGAATACAAGCTTGTATGATGTGGTAAAGTATCCTTCAGACATTTCCCATTCATTTTCAACTTATAATTTCGACAGCAATTACAGCAGATACGGATATTCCTTTTCAAAAGGAGTTTCAGGTTCAAGTGTGGTAATGCTGATTCCCAAAGGAACACCAGCTATTGATCCGACTAAATCCGGAATCCATTTCAAGGTTGATACGGTGCAGAAGAAAAACAGCAATTCCGGATGGGCAGATGCAATAGCGCTGGTCAACTCAAAGCAACTCACACATTACCGTGACAACAAGATTCTTGAACTTGGAGCTTATAATGGCGGTAAGGGAGTGAAGTATTCAAATGCAAACCATGTAGTAAATTCATTGGATGTAAGTAGCGGACAGTTGAATCTGAATTCTACATGGTATACATTCCACATTTATTATGACAACGGATATTTAATAGCTAAAATAATGAACGGTTCAACAGAAGTGTTTTCATATGAAGGTGATGTAAGTAATCTGATATCATTTGACAGTTTTTACCCTGCAATAATGATATATGATTACGGAGGAGCAATGCTGTTTGACAAAGTACTTCTTGAACCGTGGAGCAGTGATTAAAATGGCAGATACAGAATGGATAGAGATTGGACGTGTAGTTGGCGATACAGGACCTAAAGGCGATACTGGAGATATAGGTATTGGGACAATAATAAAAGGACATTATAGTTCATATGAAGAGTTTATTCAATCTCACTCTTCAGGCAGTTTAGGTGATGCCTATATAGTTGACGGCAGCTATTATTATTGGGATGGAACCGGCTGGGCAAATGCGGGTTCTGTCAAAGGAGAAAAAGGAGACACTGGTGATAAAGGTGTTAAAGGCGATACTGGTGCGAAAGGTAGTAAAGGAGACAAAGGTGAGACTGGAGCAACTGGACAAAAAGGAGAACAAGGACCTAAGGGAGATACTGGTGACACAGGGCCTGCTGGAGATACTGGACCGGCCTGGCCGATTGGGGACACTGGAGCTACTGGTGCTGGTCTTACTATTAAAGGTTCGTATAATTCTTACGAGGAACTGATTGACGCTCATCCTCAAGGCAGTGATGGAGATAGCTACTTGGTCAACGGATCTCTTTATGTCTGGAACGGAAACACTTGGGAAAACGTAGGAAACATAAAGGGAGATACAGGTGATGTTGGACCAAAAGGTGATACCGGAGCCAAAGGCGATACGGGTGTTAAAGGTGATACTGGTGATGCATTCGCATTTGAAGATTTCACACGGAACAGCTTGCTGGTTTAAAAGATCCAAAAGGCGATACTGAAGATACAGGTAAAACCGGAAGTAAAGGTGATACAGGAGCCAGTGGCTTTTCACCAACCGTTAATGTCAATCATGAAGATGGAGAAATAACAATTACTTCAGAGGAAGGTTCAGTAACTATTTCATTCGATGAACTGAAAGGAGATACTGGAGCTACTGGCAGTAAAGGTGATACAGGTGATACTGGTAATGTGGGACCTAAAGGAGATACCGGAGCAAAAGGAGATACAGGTGCAACAGGTAAAACTGGTGCTAAGGGTGATACCGGACCTAAAGGTGACACTGGTCAAGGTAGTGATGAGAAAGCTGGATGGAAACTGCCAGTGGATAAAATACAAACCACAACAACACTACCAACTGGTGTTAGTAAAGGTTATCGTGTAGCTATCTGCACAAGTTCTGTCATGGTCATAAAAGAATATAACGGCACATCCTGGGAAACTGAATCCCTTGACCCATATTCAGTAATACCATTAAAACATTCATGAAGTATACAGATGTATTTGGCAAAATCAACAGGGCCTGTCAATATGGGTGTTGAATATGGTATCTTCGGTAAATTCCGTTTTATGACTCAATCAGCTTATGATGCGCTAAGTAGCTATGACAGTGATACAATTTATTTTGTAAGAAGTTCTTAACAGTAAGTTTTCTAAATTTAACAATGCATAAGCAATTGAAGTAAATATAACATTTGGAAAAATTTTTAAATCATCAAAAAAGTATAAAAAGAACATGAAATGAAGAACTTACAGCCATCTATGACCATAGTTAATCAGGAAAAGTTATCATCTGTAGTGAAAAGCTGATGGTCTAAACTTATAAAAAGTTTTTGCCTTCATCCATTTCATTTAATGTTTAGGTACCTGTCAGTACTTAAACATTTCTAGATTCTATTAAGTCCAGCTAATGAAGAAAAATGTATTCTCTTCATTACATGAATTAAAAAGTGAATATTCATCTGAACTTATAACTTCAAAAAATCCATTTCTAGAAGTTATTTTGGGACAAGTTAATTTCATTATCATAAATGAAATCATAGATATATTTATTTTTTCTTAAACTGTATAAATCGATATTTCTGAAACATTTGGTATCCTTATGGGCTCCAATTGGGTAATATCGTTTAGGGATATCTATTTTTTCATCAAAATTTTCTAAGAAGGTAGTAAATTTATTCAAATCCTCTGTGTCATTAAAAAATAGATATGGAAATTCATAGAAACGACATTCTGCGCCATTAAACATTTCAAATATCATATTTGCAAATAAACCAATAAAATCATCTAATAAATAATAATAGAATCCATTTAATGGGGGTTCATGATTTATTGTTTTTAATGAGGGTACTGGAAATTCAGTTCTAAATCCATCACAAAAGATATATTCGCATGAGAAAATTGTGGTGTCTCTTACTTTAAAAGAAGCTTTACATATATTAAATGTATCATCTAAATAAAACTTACTAAAGGGTTCTTTCATGTCTCGAGTATAGTCAATTTCTCCTAAACAGATTTTATAATCAGAATTGGGGACATAATAAATTACATTGTCTTCTTTATTATATTCCCAATGTTCACAATCTTTTAAATTGCGTTTAAAATTTTCTTTTTCATTATTATTTAATCCTAAACGTTCTTTCCACATTTCTTCAACTTCGTAATATGTTGCAATACTATTTTTATCGTTATGTCTTGTCCATATTGCATAATCAGTAAATCCCTTACATTTTTCTAAATAATAAGGCTTATTATTAGTATTTTTAATTATAATCACATCAATTTCTTTTAGAACTCCATTCGAATCTTTTAAATTGAGGGTTTCTAATTGTATTTCTGGGATATTGTCTCCCGCAAAGGGGTAATTGTCTAAAAGATCTTGTAATTGTACTTGAGTTTTTCTTTTAGAATTTTCTAAGCCATTTACTTTAAAATTATCATTACTTTCATCAATGCCTATAATTAGATATCTGTCTCCGTCATGTTTGCAATTAGCTAGTGAAACAATACTTTTTAGCAAATCAATGTTTTTGAGCCATTGCCTTTTAAAGTCATAGTAAACTCCTTCCTTATTACTTTTAATTAGGTTTATAATTGTACTTTCTAGATTCATAAAACCACTCCATTATTCAATTAAAATCAAATACTCTTAATCGTCACGGTTTTGAAAAATTTAAACCATTTCAGAATTATTATTATCTTGAGGTTCATTGAAAATAATATATTTATCTTCTTTTAGATTGTATCTTTTTGCATCTTTACTAACTATGAATATTGATACGAATGTATTATATAATGTAACTCCTGAAACTAATGTATTATTAATATTAAATAATATAAAATGATGAAAATTAAACGCATTATTAATTGGTTCATAAAATCCTTTAAAAATAATCTTACTCTCAAAGTCATCATCTAATTTTCCTTTAAGTAAATAGTCTCGAAATATTTCACATAATGGGTCATTAAAATATTCTTCGCCCAAAATCTCATGTGTTAATTCATAGGAAATTTTTAGAGATTCTAATATTATTTCTTCTCCAAATGTTTCTAAACGTTGTTCAATAGGTTCTTTTGATGAAGTAAATTCGTTTTTTTCATATTTTTGTTTAAAATCTTCTTTTATTTCTAAAAATTTATTATATTTCTCTTCTTTATCTTCAATACCTTTAAGAACTGGAATTTTATCTTTTTTATATAATATATCTAGTTCGGATAAAATAGTATTCAAACTTTTTGTTTCATCATATTTAACAGTGTTTCCTTTTATTGTTGTTTCAAATTCAGTATCTTTCAAATTTCCTTTATTGTCCCACATTGGTTTTAATCTGATGGAGTTATCATTTGGGTCAACAACAATATTTGGAAATGCCGGCACGACTTTTCCTTTTTTATTTTCTATTTTTAAATCATGATTTATAGCACGAATCACTCCACTTTTTATAAATTTACTATCAATAGTTTTTCCTAAATGACTATTACAATCTTTACAAACATTATGGATTTTATATTCTCCTCCTATTGAGTCTGGAAAAACATGTTCTTCGTTAAAATCTTTTTCATCTTTTGGGTTTTTACAAATAATGCATTTCATAATTATTTATTTATTACTCTAAATAAATAAAATAATGAGAAATAGACAATTTAGTTTATGAATTGTATGATTTAACAGATGAAGAAATAGCTATTGTTGAAAATGAAGTGGAAAATGAATCTTAATTCCTACTTTCCATATTATATAATATGACAACAAATATTATAGTGAAGACAAATTAATTTCACTCCTATGTTTGTTTTCAAAAATAGAAATAAGTCATCTTTATTTTAAGGACATTCTATTTTAACTCTATTGACTTATTTCTATTCTATCCCTTTTTTATATGTTGGTCAGTTATTTGACCACACATTTATATACTATGCAGTCAAATATTTAACCAACAAGTGAAATGTTTTTCATGTGATGTGGTTTTATATGTATGAAAAAGAAGAAATTATTGAGGATTATATCAGAGAAGAATTATCTGATGTTCCAAATATTTTAAATAATGAATTGTCTTTAAACGGTATGAACTTCCAATTAAGAAAGGAATTTGATTTCATCAAAGGACATGTTGATGAGTTTTTAGAAAAAACAACCAATAACAGGTATTTTGCACTTCCAGGTTTGAGAGGTGTAGGCAAGACAACACTACTTTATCAGACCTATGAATATTTATACAAATCCAAAAACATCAATCCTAACCAGATACTATTCATATCATGCGAAAACCTAAATGATATAGTTGATTTTAAAATCATTGATGTTGTAAAACAGTTCCTCGCCACTTATCACAATACTACACTGCGAAGACTGGACAAAAAGATTTTCCTGCTTATTGATGAGTCACAATATGACAAGAACTGGGCATTGTCTGGTAAGCTAATATATGACAAGACCAAAAATATCTTCATGATTTTTACAGGCTCATCAGCCCTGAACCTTGAATATGATGCCAACTCAGCAAGAAGACTGCTTAAACAAAATATTATTCCATTAAACTATAATCAGCATCTAAAACTGAAATACGGATATGATGCAGCTGACGTTTCCACTTCCCTTAAAAAATTAATTTTCGAGGGAGATGTTGGTGATGCAATCACAAGCGAACAGGCTATCAATCGGGACTTGATTAATCTCGAAAACTACTCTACAACTGACTGGGATGAATACCTGAAGTATGGTGGATTTCCAACAGCACTCTTTGAAGACAACCACAATATCATCTGTAAGAATATAACTGATATGATTAAGAAAGTCATTTCACATGATATGGGAACCATTTCCTCTATAACTACGGATAGCCAGACACACGCCAACCGTCTATTGAGGTTTCTGGCTTTGCAAAAACCTGGAGACATTTCACAGGAAAAAATGGGTTCATATCTTGGAACATCCAAAGGCAACATCAGAAACATCCTAGACATTTTGGAAAAAACCCAACTCATATTTCACTGTGAACCTCATATTGCATCTGCTAAAAGATCCATTAAATCATGGGAGTATTTCTTTGCAACATCAAGCATCAAGCATATCCTAACATCTTCAATTGGCAATTTGAATTCAAATAAGAAAGCATATCTTGGGGTTCTTCTTGAAAACCTTGTTGCATCAACACTGTTCTACTTAAGCAATGAGGATGGAAACTATTTTAAATTGTATTATGATCCTGAAAGTGACGGCAATGTTGACTTCATTATCCAAAGGGAATTTCAAAGTCCAATTCCAATAGAGGTAAGCATGGGCAAAAAAACTAAAAAACAGGTATCCTCTGCTATTGAACGTTATAATGCAGATTATGGTATTATAATATCAAACACAACCAATAGTATTGAAAAAAAGGACAATATTATCTATTTGCCACCTAGAACATTTTCCTTTTTATAAACTTATATTTTTTTCAACCTTAAAAAAATAGCTATAATATATAAATCTTTATATATTATAAGTAATAAATTACATAATAAAGAATTTAAGTGGAGGCATATTTAATGGCAGATTCAATTTTTTACTTGAAGAGAGAAAAGAAGTCACAACCTTCTTGTTAGATGAAGGCACCATCACTGAAACTACTGTCACCACTCCAACCGGTGAAACTCCAGGTTATGAGTACTCTGGAGTCAAAGTTAAAGTTGATGATGCCGTAACATTATCCGAAAATTCCAATATTGGAAAACCTACCGTTAAAAAATACACTGATGAGTCTTCAGAAATAATTCTGGGCATTGCAGTCAACGATCCGGTCACCATGACTGGTGGCAGAAGAAAAACCGTAATTCTAGTCCTTGGACATTTGTTCAGATTGAAATTAGCCAGTGGTTTGTCAAACATTAACGTTAATGACAGAATTGCATTAACAAGTACTGGAGCTATTAAATCCGATGATGGCGAATACATTGCAATGCATCCTGTTGAAAGCTCAGACTCCTACAATTACATTGAAGTATTCAGACCATACGATTTAGGGGATGCTTAAATGATTACCAAAGGAAATGATACTAAAGTCCAAAATGAGGTAATAGCTCAAACTATTACTGATGAAACTGCAAAAAGATTAAAGCTTGCAAGACTCTTTCCAAAACAGGAAATCAAAGAAAACTCAGATTACTATACTTACTTCAGACAAAACATTAATCTTGATGAAGCTATTAACAAAGGTTTACTTGGGGAAGCTAAAGACATTGCTCCAGGTGCTTCACTTCAGGAACTTAACATCAGAAAACCAATCACTGACACTATCAGCATTGACACTGTCGGTGGTGTCCTAAATGTCAACAAGGATATTTTCGATTCTGATATTGTTTCTTTTGAAGACTTGTTGGGTGATGTAGCTACTGTAATAGCCAATCGTATTGAATTCAACATCTATGATACTTTAATGAATTCCAATCAAGTTCCTGAGTACAATACTACTCAAACTGAAGATACAATGGAAGCGTTTGGTCAGTTTGTTATTGCTGCTCAAGAGGCATTCAAAGGTAATGCTGGAGCAGGAGCAGACTTAACCATAATGGCAGAGTCATACAAAACATTATCTTACGTTAAACAACTTGCTTACCAAAACAACAAGTTAGTTCAACCGGTTGAAGATATCCAAAGCTATTATGGTATTGACAATATCGATTTCTTGGGAACTACACAAGCTGACGGTGGATCACTAGTACGTGATAAAGAATACATTGGATTCGATTTACGAAACGCTCCATTAACTGTATTGTATTCCAAATCTTCCGGAACTACAACTGCACCAATTACTAGTGATGAAAACATAGCTGACTTTTATCCTATAATTTAAATCATGAGAAAAGACATCTACGATGAGTTACCACAATATACTAAATTGTTCATCCAAAGTAAAGTCGGAATATTGTTAAATAAACCGGGACTTGCCTTGAAAGGTACATGCAGACCATAAGGAGTGAAAGAAATGCTAACCAAAGGAAATGATGCTAAAGTACAAAATGAAGTGATGGCACAAATTGTAGCTGACACTTCAGCCAAATGGATAAAATTCACCAGATTACTTCCAAAACAAGAGATTGAAGAAAACAGCCAATATTACACTTACATGGCACAGCATGTAAATATCGAGGAAGCTATTCAATCAGGTGTTCTTGGTGAAGCCAAAGATATTGCTCCTGGTGCAACCCTTCAGGAATTAAACGTCAGAAAACCAATCAGTGAAACCATTTCCATTGACACTATCGGGGGGAGTGTTGAATGTTTCCGCACAGATGTTGGATTCCAATTTGATCTCCGTTAATGACATGTTACAGGATGTTGGAATACTTATCGGCAGAAGCATTGAAAAGGCAGCTATTGACATGATAACCAATTCTAGTAAAGTTGCTAAATATGATTTTGAATCTGGTGATGATACTGGTATGACTATCCTTAAAGCTCAGGAAAAATTCAAGGAATCAGCAGGAAGCTTTACTAATTTAAATTCAATGGCAGTAAGCTACAAATCATTAACTACTCTTAAGTCTGACTTGTTCTCTTCCAACAGACAAGTTGAACCAGTAGAATTAATCAAAAGCTATTATGGTGTGGACAACATGGATATTCTTGGAACTGCTGTCTGTGATGGTGGTTCTGAAATGGGAGACAAAACCTACATCGGAATGGATCATATCAACCCAGGAATGAAATTGTTATACTCAAGAACCACTGGTACAACCGTTGCACCATTAGGTCCTGACGGTGAGATGTATGACTTCTATCCATTGATTGAATTCATGCGCAAGGATATTCGTGATGAACTGCCAATGTATACAAAGCTATTCATCCTTTCAAGCGTTGGAGTATTAATGAATGCACCTAATAGAATTATAACTGGTAAATTCAGAGCATAAACCGAACTTCCATAATTTCTCCTAAATATATATCGGACCCTTTCGTCAGGGAGCGTGTAGGGATTAAAGAATATTAAATCTCTTTTTAGTGAATTTTAATTGCTTTTTTTCACTAAATCATCTTCTGCTAAAGAGTTTAACTCCAAATAGCTGAGTTTTACTCTTTCACTCAGCTATATATTTTAAACAGGAAAAAATAATATAATAATGAGGCATAGAATGAAACTAATTTTAGATACTGAAAATTCACATCCAACAACAATCACAGTTAAAGGAAAAGAAATAACATTGCTTTTAATTGAAACCAGTATATTAATTGACTCTTCACAAATAGCTAAGATATTTGATAAGAAAGAAAAGACCGTAGCTACTAAAGTACAGAAATCTAAGTTAGAGAAATATGAAACAGAGAATGTTAAGCTATTAAAGAATTATGGATTAATGAATCCGGATGCAATTAAGCCTAGGCCATTTTATGATCTCGGGCAAATGCTGGAAGGACCAGCATATTATTATTTCAAACAGGTTGATGAAGTTGATTTGATTAAAGTTATCATTAAAGTAGCTATTGGAAAACATCGTGAGTGGATTAATAATAATATTATGAATTTTAATTTGTCTGTTCTGAAAAATAAATAGTATAAGTATTTTTATCAAAAAAAATATGAAAATATTTATAACTAATAAATATTTTCTTTTTGTTTAAAAAAATATTAAATAGTATATTTTAAAAAATTTTGATTAACTTTATATCCTAATTTTTGAAGTTCAATAGCCATATCTTTTCTTATGATTTCAAATTCTTCTTCATTTTTAACATTCATATTAAAAACTAATGTATAAGTTTTTTCAATAGTTTTTTCCTTAATTTGTTTTAGTTTATTTGAATCAACTTCGAGATTAGAATCATATTTTTTGAAAATAGCAAGTAAACCCTCAGGATTTTCTTTTAAATTATCAGTATTTTCAAACTTGATATATGTTGTGTTTCCTTTCATTTTAGGATTTTTTGCATCCAATTTTTTTCACCTCATTTAAATATACTGTTTTATTTGTATTTTAAATATACAATACCGTTGTGGTAGAGCATTTGAAAACTATTTTTTTCATAAAAAATTTGTTTAGATTATGATATTTATTTCCATAAAATAGTGTGCAATAGATATAATAGCCATATTATATAAAAAATATAATATGTCAGATAATAAATCTATTAGTTGGACAAGTTTTTGCCAATCTATGAATTCAATAGCTTACTGGCTTGTCCAAAACCAAAAGAAGTACAAAAAACGTGACCATTACCAAATATTAACATTAAAAGGTAATTGTAAAGACATGGAAAAGAAAGCTAAAAAATTAGGAACAGATAAACTAGTGGCTATGTATACAATGGCAGCTATTAAAGACAACAAGTCATTGGATTTCCTTCCAAACTATGTAACATTAAAAAACAAATAACAAATCGATAAAGCTGAATACGTGGACATGGCCATAAGAACTGAAGCATACATCAGAGTCAACGGAAGACTTCCAGCTATTGTATATCGCAAATCAACATTACCTGACTATAACGATTCAACAATGAAGTTATTTATAAAGACTTGTACTTTCAAAGGTAATAGTATTAATGAAGCTTTAGCAGTAATAGCTAACAAGAAATTATACTCAAAGTATTTTGATTCACAAAAAACAGACAAGAAAACAATAACAGACGCTAAGGCAGGTAAAGGTTCCAACTGTGTGGACTGGGGACAGGTCTATTACAGGATAGCTAAAAGTTTAGGTTATGATGTACAATTTGTCCATGTAAAATGTCGTGTCAGTGGTACTGGCCATATCAGATTAAGATTAAGACATAAAAAACATACTGGAGGAAACTGGATTAACAGAGACCCTGCTGCAGTTGCTGATACAACTTCAGGAAATATCTGGGTAATCTGGTGTGAAGACGGAAATGTAATAGCAATTGACCCTAGTTGGATATTTACGGATTTGTATAGTAGTTAATATACTTTCAAATCTTTTTTTTCTTTTTTAATCATCAAATGGTTTTTTATTATCAAATTTATTTTAAAAATGAATTGTATATTATAAAAGTTATTCTTGACCTAATTTTTCTCTTCTAGCTAATTCAACAAAATTTATACATTGAAAAGGGGTTTGAGATGGATCAATATCAGATGTAACTTCTATTCCGCATCGACAATATGCACCTAATCTTTTACATGCTGTAGGGATTTTATAATCTTTAGGTTTTTTCTTATTAAAATTAGGTTTTTCCTGTGTAACTAAAATTAGATTATAAGCTTTAGCATAAACAACTAAATCCCAATCAGCATAAAATCTGTTTCGTTGATACCAACCCGGTAATTCTCTTTTAATATTTTTCGTTTCAGCAGTGTATTTGCTATCACTTGGTAACTTAAACATATGTGAATTGTTTTTAACCCAAATTAATATTTTATCATCCACTTCGTTTCTTTCAACTAAATCATTTATTTCATTACTGACGCTGATAGTTGAAATTATTATTCCTTCATTAACTAATTTATCAAAATTTTTCCAATATTTTGGAAAGACCATTTCATCATAATCTCTATAATTAGTTCTAGCTAAAATAACATTTGTATCTACTAAGTATTTAGGAGAATGCATATAAATCCTCCTTTTCCATTATACTAATAATTTTTGACATTACTTCAAGAGAAACTTTTAATTCCAAAGCCATATCTATATCAGTTATTAAGTCTTCTTCATATGCTTTGATTAATAAGCTTGTAAAATAATTTCCATTTTTTCTTAAAGCAATTTTTGCTTTATTATGAAGTCCTTTATCTGAATCTTTTGACTTATTGTCTTTTTTTGGTTGTAATTTGCTATTAACATTTTTATTTGAATTATTTTTTTTAGGGGGATTAATATACTCATTAAATTCTTTTATTCTGTTATTATAATCCACACGACTAATGAATCCTAAATCTAATGCCCTTCTAACTATAACTTGCCTACTAACATTAAATATTTTAGATAATCCTTTTATGTCTTCAACTCTGAACTTTTTATAAGAGGAATTGTCTCGAATATAATTTTTAAATAACTTATTAGGCACTAATACTTCGGCTGCTACTTTATTACAATATGCTTCATCATTATTAATAATAGTATATTCATTTATATTACTTATGCCGTCTTTTTTCATAATTAAATGTGCTAATTCATGGAATAAAGTAAACTTTTTAGCATTAGTGGATTCCTTATGGTTAATTCCAATAATTGGTAATTTATCATAATATAATGCATAACCTCTTAATTGTTCTGGTTCAATATTATAAAACTCAAAAACAAGTATTCCTAAAGATTCAATTAAATTAATCCAATAATCTAATTTTCTATGTGAATTTGACCTACTCATCTCTAAAAGATTTCTAATATTTTTAGCAACAATAAGTGGATTATTGGAATCAAGAGTATATGATGAAAATAAAGGAAATTCAAAATCATCAAAATCTTCTTCAAAATTAAGCAATGTTTCTCTATTTTCTTTAGCTCTTCTTAATTCAAACATGATTTCAGGCGTAAGTTTAATTTTTTCACTATTAATTGTTCTAAAATCAGGTATTTCTTTATCATAAACTGGGTCATTACCATCGAAGAATGTGTAGGGAGAAACTTCATAAACATCTGATAAAGCTATTAATTCGTCATGAGTTAATTCGCCTGTTTCTTCCCATTCTGTAATTTTTTCAGGATTAACATTTAATTTACTGGCAACATCATCTTTTTCATATTTTACTGATGTTCTGGCCCATTTAAGCCATTTAGTATTGACATTAACTATTTCAGTACTCATTTCAATCCCTATATTTTAAATTAAAAAAATTACAATTAAAGTTGTGATGTATTGCTATTTGTAGTTAATTTATTTTATAGTAAATATTAAATATAAATTTATTTGTAAAGTATGATATACATTTTTATAAATTTAATAATGATAATTTTATATAATTTAAATAATAAAATATTATATTAATTATTATATACGGGTTGTAATAGCTATGGCCAATGTTAATAATACATCATCTTACATGGATGAAGACAAAAAGCAAATTATCAAAGAGTCTAATTATACCTATAGAGATGCTCTTGAAGTTTCAGCATATCTTATCGAAGTAGGAAAGTTCGAAAGATTCTACAAGGAAATGCAGATTCATGACCTTCAAAAAGAACTTGATGAAATGCCGGAATAAAACTTCAAAACTAAAATCTCAGGTAATAACTCTTAATAGAAACTATTTTTTATTGCAAAGGTAATAATAAAAATTATTATTACTTTTATATTTTTTTAATAATAAAATTTTATATATAATACATAATAAATTAATATATTATGGTACCGGAAAAAACCAACATCAGCGCAAGAGTGGAAATGACACTTAAAAAAATTGTAGAAGATTCAACTTTCACCCATAAAGATGCTTATGAGCTTGGAGCAAAACTAATAGCTATTGGTGATGCAGAAGAAACAATGACATTAATAGATAATGATCCGGTTCTTCAAAAAATAATCAAACAAAATGAATACAGATTAATCCAAGCTAAAAAAAGAACAGCTTGAAAAAGAATTAAGGGATTTGTAGGAGGGAACCTATGGGTCGAGGAAACTCAGATATAATCTATTTTTTAGAACAGCACGAACAGGAGATAGTTAACTGTTGCAAGAAGGGAATGAGCAACAATGAAGTTCGTGAATTACTGAAAACAAAATATGGCCGAGATGTTGCAGACACTACTTATAGGAAATTCAAAGCTAAACTGAATCTAAGCAAAAATGATTTCCTGGAAACATTACTTGATGAAATAATAGCTATGAAAACTTCAGGAGCTACAGATGCAAGTTAAATCAAATAATAATATAGTAAATAATTTATTTAAATGATTTGAGGTAATCATTGGATTATTGATTTTCGTGACAATATATTTATTAAAATAAATTCAATATAATAAATTAATTAATGGTCATTATGGTGATTTTTTATGCATGATAGAATTAAAATAGCTAAGGAGTTTGCAGATGCAATCAAATCCGATGATATTAAACTGATCATGCTTTTCGGTTCCGTTGCCCGTGGGGATGACAATGAAGAATCAGATATTGATATCTTAATCGTATCTCCAGTTGCAGATAAAATCAAACCTGAAATTCATAAAATCGCCATAGATATAATTTTTGAAAAAGATGAAGTTATATCACCAAAACTCATGACTGAAGAACATTTCAATAAGACCAAGGATTATCCTTTTTTAAGCAACGTACTAAAAGAAGGTGTTAAAATTGGATAAAGTAAAGAAGCTTTAAATGTTGGTAAAAGTTAATTTTATTCAATGTATTCTTCTCTCTGGCTTTTACTTGAAAAAAGACATATCTCTGAAAACTCATGAGGGAACATTAAGACAGTTGGCTAAGGAATATGTTAAAACAGGTTTGCTCAGCAAAGAATCCTATGATTTTCTTTACAATGGTCGTGAAACCAGAAAGATTCCAGCTATGACTATTCAAAAATTTTTTCAGAGGAAGAAGCTGAAAACCTTATTTTACAAGATGTAACACAACTCTTCTACAATGGTGTCAGTTTTTCCAGTATTTTTCATATCGGGGATGGTTTCAATAATTGCACAGTCATGTGAGGTTAATTCTTCGTTGTCATTAAATTTCTTTCTTATACTATTTAAATATTTATCTCCGTTAAATTTTTTCATTTCCCATATTATTGGTTTGTGTGTTGTTGTTCCAATTTTTTTGATGGGATGTTCATTGTTTTCAGCTAATGCTATAATTACACTATATATGTCGTTATCATATCGGGAATATAGTTCCTTTACATATTTCCATGTTTTGTTGCCAGTTTTTTCGTTGACTTCTAATGATTCACATTCAATGTCATATATATTTCCGGATTTGCATTCAACTGCAAAGTCTAATATTTTGTTTGAGAATTCATTGTCAATATATTCAGTTGGAATTACTTGAAGTGCTGTTTCTTCCATTCCATATAAATCAAATATGTATTGGATATGATATATAAGTGAAAGCTTGTACTTTTTGTCACGATTATGGAAGATTTCCCTTTCAAATTTAGTCATATGTTGCCTCCGTTTGATTATTATGTAATGTTATTTTTCATCTTGATTTTCTTAAAAATTGCTGAAGTGCGACTGGTCGCATGTGTGATTTTTTACAATATTTATATATTAGTTTCATAATAAACAGTTTCAAAAGAAACTTTTATATGAATGAAATTTCATATTATTAATAAGGTGAGATTATGGAAGATGAAAGTTTTCAGGCAATAAATGATGATTCTCCGTTAATTGCCTGGATTCACAATATTTCTCTAAATCAGCAGAAATACATGAAATCAAAGATTAAAGAATATGATTTTGGACATGACGTCCGCTATATTATGTATATTCATGACAATCCTAAGTGCTCACAGGAAAATCTGGTAACCATGTTTTGCCAGAGCAAGGGCAATGTCGCTAAAATCATTAAGAAATTCGAGGATGACGGATATATAAAAAGAGAGATTAATCCTCAAAACAGACGGAAATATATGTTAACGACTACTGACAAGGCAAATGATTTAGTTCCAAAGTTCAGGCAGATTTCCAAGGATTGGGAACGTGAAGTTGGCTTGACTGATGAGGATCATGAATTAAAGAAAAGATTGAGAGAAATTGCCATTAATGGAATGAATCTTACTAAAGAGGGTGTTTAAAATGAAAATTGAATTTGAGACATATATAGTATTTATTGCGGCTATCACTTCATTTTTTGGAGTGTTTTTATCAAATGGTATTATAATTGGTGTTCCGGCAATTGCTAATGATTTTGCAATGAATAATGTTATTCAAAACTGGATTCCTACCATATTTTTCCTGGCAATGGCTGTATTTACTGTTCCGGCCGGCCAGATTTCAGGCAAGTTCGGTGTCAAAAAGTCATTGCTTGTTGGTGTAGTAATATTTTTAATTGGTTCTGTTGGTGCAGTATTGTCCTTTTCAACAGAGTCATTCATGTTATTTAGAATTATTCAGGGAGCAAGCGTTGCATTGGTAAATGTGTCTGGAATGGCAATGGTTGTTGCAGCGGTCAAACCTCAAAATAGGGGAAAGGCTTTGGGATTTACTGTAACAGGAATTTATCTTGCAACATCACTTTCACCGGTAATCTGCGGATTTTTGGTGTATAATTTAGGTTGGAGATCAATATTTTATGCAGTTATTCCTTTCCTGGTTTTATGTATTATACTGATGATTGTAAAAGTTCCTCAGGATTGGAAGACTTATGAACATGACAGCATTGATAAAGTAGGTTCTATTTTATATGCAATAGGAATCATGCTTTTCATTTATGGATTCACTAACTTGGTTAATCAAACTGGTGTTTTATTTACCGTTGCGGGCATTATTTTCCTTATAGTATTTGCAGCTTGGGAGCTAAGGCAGACTTCCCCTGTATTCAACATGAATCTCTTTAAGAATACTAAGTTCACATCATCCAATATAGCTGCATTATGCAGTTATTTGGCGATAATGGTTGTTACAACAATCTTAAATTATCATTTCCAATATGTTAGAGGTTGGAATGCTCAACTGGCTGGTTTAATCTTAATTGTAACTCCAATCATCATGGCAATCATTGCTCCGAATTCAGGAAAGCTTTCAGATAGAATTCATCCGCAGAAATTGGCTGCAATAGGTATGGCAATAGCTACAGTGGCTCTTTTAATATTGACATTCCTTACAAATGAAACTCCGGTTTATGTGGTTGTTGTTGCAATGATTCTTCAGGGTATAGGTATGGGACTTTTCTCAAGTCCGAATATGAATGCTATCATGAGTTCAGTTCCTCCAAAGGACGCTCCAACAGCTTCCGCCTCACAGGCAACAATGAGAACAATAGGCCAGACCATGAGTCTTGGTATGTTGACCTTAGTGTTTGCTTGGGTAATGGGCAGCTTGCCATTATCAACACAATATGCAGGTTTAATTGTCCAGTCTTCACAGATAATATGTGGAATCTGTACGGTAGCATGTCTGGTTTCTATTTTTGCTTCCTTGGTTGGAATTAAATCAAAAGACGAGTTTAATACAAAAAGACCTAACTAGTTAGTATATTTACTAACTACTATTTTTTTCATGTTATATTTATGAGTTATTTTGTATATTTTAATGATTAATATTTAAATAAAACAAAATGAAAATAGTTATATGTATATTAAATTGAAAAGGGAATTTTGATTTAATTATATAGTGAAAATGGTGTGAATATTATGAATTTAAATCACAATATGAAATTAGGCTTAGTAACGGCTATTGCTATTATCGGTTTATTTGTGTTGTCATTAATTATTACACAAATGCCTGAAGGTGAAAATTCCATGCGTTTCGGAATTTTAACATTGTTACCTCCTCTTGTTGCGATAGCATTGGCTTTTATTACTAAAGAAACTGTTCTATCGTTATTTGTTGGTGTTTTTGTTGGAGAGTTTATGCTTTGTGTAAATGATGTAAATATTATCAGCACTGCTATAAATGCATTTTTAGGCATTGGTCAGCAGGTAATTTCCTGTATGGCTGATCCATGGAATGCAGGTATTATCCTTCAATGTTTACTCATTGGTGGTGTAATCCAGTTAATCACTAAGATGGGTGGTGCACAGGCACTAGCTAACACTTTTTCAAAACGTGCAAATACACCTCGTAAAGCTCAACTTATTACCTGGTTTTTAGGATTATGTGTTTTCTTTGATGATTATGCTAATTCATTGATTATTGGTCCTATAATGAGGCCTGTTATGGATAAGCTCAAAGTTTCAAGAGAAAAATTAGCGTTCATTGTGGATGCAACTGCTGCACCTATTGCAGGTCTTGCTATTATCTCTACTTGGATCGGTCTGGAAATTAGTTTAATTGCTGCAGGATTCGAATCCATCGGTATGACTAATGTAACCGGATTCGGAATCTTTTTGCAAACAATTCCATACAGATTCTATAATATATTCATTTTAATATTTATTGTTATTTCTGCATTGACATTATATGAATTCGGACCAATGAAAGATGCTGAGAAAAAAGCTCGTAAAAGAAAAACCGGCGAAAAAGTTATCGAACCTTCTGCTCCGGGCTTTGATGAAGTCAAACCTGTTGAAGGAATTAAATTATCAATCTGGAATGCTATTATCCCTATCGGAACACTTATTATTGGAGCATTGATTGCATTTTATTGGAGTGGATACACTGCAATTCTTGCAGGTGAAGACCAGGCTCTTATTCATTTAATGCATACATCTCCATTATCATTCAATGGTATATTTGAAGCTTTAGCAGCATCTGATGCTTCTGTAGCTTTATTCCAAGCAGCATTGCTTGCATCCATTGTAGCAATTGTAATGGCTGTAGGTCAGAAAATATTAACTATTGAAGATGCAATCTCCGAATGGATTGGGGGTATGAAAACAATAGTTATCACTGGAGTAATCTTGCTTCTCGCATGGTCCTTAGGAGGAGTCATCGGTGAAATCGGAACCGCTGACTATTTGGTTGGAGTCCTAAAAGGTGCCATTCCGGCCTTCATCCTACCAAGTTTGATTTTCATCTTGGGTGCATTAATTTCCTTTGCAACGGGTACGGCATATGGTACTATGAGTATTCTAATGCCACTGGCTATTCCTCTTGCATGGGCGGTCTGTCCGGACATGACTTTTACTATTGTATGTACCAGTGGTGTGCTGACCGGTGCAATCTTCGGGGATCATTGTTCACCTATTTCGGATACAACAATTCTGTCATCCATGGGATCCAGCTGTAACCATATTAACCACGTTCAAACGCAAATTTACTATGCATTGTTCGTTGCAGCAGTAGCCATTCTTATCGGATACATCCCTGCTGGACTTGGTGTTCCTTGGTACATTTCAATTCCTGTAGCTGCAGTTGTAATGTTCATCGGATTAAAAATATTTGGTGAAAAGGTAGATTTCGAAGAAGAGGTCGATTCTGAAGAAGCGGTATGAATGGATTAATTTAATAATTCATTCATTTTAATTTTTTTAAGTGATAACATGGCAAAAATTGAGATTGAATTAACAGAGGAACAACTTAAAAAAGTTGAAATCTTACAGAATAATGATATTGATATAGGTGCTGCTATTGATATGCTTTTTGAAATCAAGGAAAAGTCATCACAAAATGAAGCAGAATACCTAAACAGTAAAATTGACCAAGCTAACAAGGAAAGAAAAGAGCTTGAAAATAAACTTGAAGAAGTCAATAGAGAAATTTCACTATACTCCCAGCTAAAAGATACAAGTTTGGATGTTGACCAAAAGCTTAAGATTTTAGAAAAGGATTATGGTGAAGTTGATGAATCTTATGAAATGAAGGTTCAGGATGTAAAACATAACATTAACTGGACAAGAAAATTCTTTAAGTTTTAACTCTTTTTTTATTTTTTTCTATTTTTTTTAAATTTTTGCTAAACTATTTTACCTAAAAAATCTAAACTATATATATTATTAAATTTAGGTGGTAAGTTTAATGCAGAAAGTAATTAACGCACATTGTCATATCTATCCCGAAAAAATCGCATCAAAGGCTGTTGAAGGAATTAGGGACTTTTATGATTTGAACATGTCTTTGAATGGAAAGACCGATGATTTGATAAGTGATGGAAATAAAGTTGGTGTTGTTCACTATTTGGTTCATTCTGTTGCAACCACCCCTAAACAGGTAAAATCCATTAATGAATTCATTAGTGATGAAGTAAATGCTCATCCTGATTTGTTCACTGGTTTTGGAACCTTGCATCCGGACAGCGAGGATATTGAAGGAGATTTCAATCATCTGATTGATTTGGGTCTTAAAGGCGTAAAATTACACCCTGATTTTCAGCTATTCGCATTAAATGAGCAAAGGGCTTTTGATTTGGGTGAAGTGATTAATGAGGGAGATGTTCCATTGCTGATTCATTGCGGTGATTTCAGATATAATTATTCTAATCCCGAACAGTTAATTCCATTTTTGGATAAATTTCCTGATTTAACTGTTATCGGAGCTCATTTTGCAGGTTGGAGTATGTGGGAAGATGCAACACGACAGCTTGCAGGTAGAGAAAACCTTTATGTTGATTTAAGTTCAAGCCTATATGCGCTTTCTTCGCAAACTGCAAAGGAACTGATTCATGCCTATGGGCCAGATAAGGTTTTATGGGGAACAGATTATCCGATGTGGGAATCCGTGTCCGAAATGGAATATTTTGATAAAATCGATTTGACTGATAAGGAAAGATCAATGATATTATATGAAAATGCGGCAAAGCTTCTTAAATTGGAATAGGTGATTTTAATGTGTACTGCAAGCAATTACATTACAAAAAAACATTATTTCGGTCGTAACTTCGACTATGAGATTTCATACAATGAAAAGGTAACGATTACTCCTCGCAACTATAAGTTTGATTTCAAGCTAATAAACAGCATAGAATCCCATTATGCAATTATCGGTGTGGCTGCAGGTGTTGACGTTTATCCTTTATATTATGATGCTTGCAATGAAAAAGGACTTTCAATTGCAGGATTGAACTTTGCAGGCAATGCAAAATATTTGGATGAAAAGGAAGGCATGATAAACATAACTCCTTTCGAGTTTATTCCATATCTTTTAAGCAATTTTTCATCAGTAAGTGAAGTGAAGGAAGCTTTAAAAAACATTAATTTGGTTAATATTAATTTTTCAGATGAATTGCCCTTATCTCCGCTTCATTGGATGATATCAGATAAAGATGCGGCAATTGTAGTTGAACCGATGGATGATGGACTTAGGGTATTTGACAATCCGGTAGGTGTTTTAACAAACAACCCTCCATTTGACAAACAGTTATTCACATTAAACGATTACAGGAGATTATCCAACAAAAATCCTGATAATACTTTCTCAGATTCTTTTGATTTGGATGAATATTCAAGGGGAATGGGTGCTATAGGATTGCCTGGTGATTTGTCATCATCATCAAGATTTGCAAAAGTGGCTTTCACAAGAGCTAATTCCTATTCTGGTGACAGTGAAGAGGAAAGCGTTTCCCAGTTTTTCCATATCTTAGGTTCCGTTGAACAGCAAAACGGCTGCACATTTATCAATGACCCAGATTTATATGAGTATACAATATATACCTCATGCTACAATACTGAAGATGCAATATTATATTATAGAACATATAACAACAGCCAAATCACTGCAGTCAAGCTAATGAATGAGGATTTGGATTCCAGTGAATTGATTGACTATAAACTGGTAAGTGATGAGCAAATTTTATTTATCAATTAAAACATAAATTCTAATGGTGTTTACAAAATGGGTATGTTTTCAAAAAGTCCTGCAGAACAGAAACTGGAAGATTTAACTGGAGGATTTCTTCTAAGCGATGAGTATAAGGCAATATTAAGAGCCAATAATATAGAATATTCAGTTGGAGAACATATTAAAAATCAGCTTAAGGAAGAAATCAAATTGAATATAGTAAGTGAAGAAGGTTTGGAGACCCGCCTTCGCTATCTGATTAAGCAAAATTCCAAAAAGAATCCTTCTTCCACGCAAAATCCTGAAATTAAAACTCAAAAAGAACCTGTTAATGCTCAAAGTCCACTTAAAAGATATGAAGATGAAATCAATACTTTAAAAGTTGAATATGATGCAAAGGAAAAGGTAGTTACTAACATGATTGAAAAATCATTCGCTCCGCCACAAATCACATATGACAAATTTATGGACCATGTTAAACAAGCAAATAAGGTTTTTAACTCCGAAGCCGATGGAGCATTAAATATTGTAAGGATGACTACTCGTGAAACTCCAAGAATAGACACAGAGCTTGAAAACAAGATATCAAACATGAAAGCAATCATTTCATACATCGATGATTTGACCAATGAACTGATCATTAATTTAAGCTCAAATAAGGAAAGCAATACTGATGTCGAGAATCTCCTGGCAGATATGAAGGATTTGATAGATTCAGTAAAAAAATATGATTCATAATTATGAAACATAACTTTAAAAACTAACCACACCAATATAATATTGTATACACTATTTTATCGAGGTATTAAAATGTCTGAATTTTCACTAAATATTGATGAAATTGAAAATGAAGTAGAAAATACTATTAAGGTAGAACAAGAAAAATTAGAAAATTCAAATCTCAAATCTCAAGCTGAAAACAATGCAATAGCTATTTTTGATGCAGATTTGGATAATCCTGTTGAAAGGGAAAACATTTTAAAACCATTAGATAACTTTGGTTTAAATGAAATGACAAGGTCAACACAAAAAAATCAGCTTTTAAGCACACGTTTTGTTGATTTCAATAAAGGCGGATCCGAATCAGAAAATATTGGTGATAAACTAAATGAATTGAACATTCAACTTAAGGATATTGATCCAAGTAAGGTTGATTTCACTAAAAAGGGTGTGTTTGGAGATATATTCAATCCTGTTAGGAAATATTTCTCCAGATATCAAAAGGCCGAAACTGCAATTTCAGAAATCCTTGTGTCACTTGACCACAGTAGTAAGATTTTGCAAAATGACAATACGACACTTGTCAGTGAAGAAAACAGTTTAAGGGAAGTTACAAACAAGCTTCTTGCTGATATTGAACTAGGAAAACAGATGGATGAATCAATTGAAATGCAAATACAAAAGGCTGAAATTGAAGGAGTCGATCCTGAAAAAATAAATTTCGTAAAGGAAGAGGTTCTGTTCCCATTAAGGCAAAGAATCATGGACATGCAGCAAATGATTGTTATCAATCAGCAAGGAATAGTTTCATTGAATGTGATTAGAAGAAACAATAAGGAGCTTATACGTGGTGTCAACCGTGCTAAACATGTGACAGTCACTGCATTAAGAACTGGAGTGATGGTTGCAAGCGCATTATATGACCAAAAATTGGTTATGGATAAAATCAACATATTAAATGAAACCACTTCAGATATCATTGAATCAACTTCACACATGCTTCGTGAACAAGGTTCTCAAATTCAAAAATCCAGTGCTGAAGCTATGATTGATCCGGAAATTCTCAGAAATTCATTTATGGAAGCTATTCAGGCCATTGAAGATGTAAGTACATATAAACAAGAGGCACTTCCTAGAATGAAAGAGACCATCGTAATGTTCAGCAATATGGCTGATGAAGGTCAGAAAGTTGTTGAAAAAATTGAAACCTCTAACGATTAGATATGAAATGCTATAATTGCGGATTTGAAAACGAAGATGGTGCAACATTCTGTCATGAATGCGGCGTGAATCTTAAAAGGGAAGCTAAAAAAAATTCCAATAAAACGGTTGATGTTTTAAACAATACGTATAAGGTTCAAAGGAAAAGACAGCCTTATCCTATACCTCCCGAAAATTCTCTTAAGGCCAAATTGATGTATAAGCATGACGAACGCACTGGCGAGCTAAGGCTTGCTAAAACGAAATGTGCCACCATTGTTGTGTTTTCCGCATTTTTCATATTTTCCTTTGCAATATCATTATTTGCTCAAAACGTTGTTGTTGCGTTTTTTGTGGGGTTAATCTTTGCAATAGTATTTGCAGTTCCAACAGCGATAGTAGGTCATGTTTTAGGCAGGGTTATTGATAGGATTTTCCATTAATTTTTTTAGAAAAATTTTATATAACATTAACATTAAAGATATCAGTAATGTTTATCAATAAAAATAATAAGGTTTTACAAGTTTTTTTAGTATTGCTAGTCTCTTGTTTAGTTTATGCTTATGTTATTTTTGTTGAACATTCTTTATTGATACAGGAATTTTCTTTCATGAAATTCCTTGGCTATTTTTCATTCAAGAAATTTATTTTTATTCTAGTTGCTTTTTCAATTTTATTTTATATCTTGTTTGATGATGCAAGAAAGCGTAAGGCACTGGATTTTGTTTATTCATATAGAATTCCTTTGTTGTTTTTGATTTTGATAGTCTGTGTGATTTTCCAGATTCACGGATCATCAATCAACGAATTAAACTTTTTTAATGTTAAGCATAATCTTTTGTTCGGTGTTTCAAGAGAAATCAGAGCAGATGAGTTCAATGTTAATACTATGCTTGCATTTTCCCAATATGTGAATAACTTTTCTTATTTCACAGATATTGTCAGAGCAGCAACTACAGACATGTTTTTGATTTATGGACAGCCTGTATGGGATATTGGAATAATATTTAAGCCATTCCTAATTGGATATTTGTTCCTGAATCAAGCTCAGGGCCTATCATTTTTCTGGGTTTCACGTTTGCTTGCATTGCTTTTGGTATCTTTTGAATTTGGAAGGCTATTGACAAATGACAATAAGAAATTAGCTTTGGCTTACAGCCTTTTGATTACTTTTTCACCGTTAATACAATGGTGGTTTGCAATCAACGGCCTTGTTGAACAGTTGATTTTCGGTCAATTGGGAGTTTTATTGATTAATTTTTATATGAATACAACTGATTATAGGAAACGATTACTGGCTGCTTTGGCTATGGTTATCGTTGTTGGTGGATTTGCATTGGTAATGTATCCTTCATGGCAGATACCGTTTGCATATGTATTTGTTTTACTTGCTTTCTGGATATTTTTGAAAAACAGGAAAAATTTCTTATTCAATAAAAAGGATTTATTGATAATTGTAGCTTCATTGGCCATACTTGGTGTGTTGATGGCACATGTTCTTTCAAATTCTTTAGAGACAATTAAAATTTTAATGAATACTGCCTATCCTGGAAATGAGGTTTTCAATGGTATGGGTGTTTCAACATATTTCTTCAATTATGTTCCATCAATATTCTTCTCAGTAATGCCAGATAACATTCCATTAAATGTGGTGGACACATCAGCATTCTGTGACTTTTTCCCAGTTCCGTTAATATTGGCTTTCATTGTTCTTGCTTATCAAAAGACAAAAGACAAATTGCTCTTTGGACTTCTGGCACTATACTTCATAATGGTAATATTCTACTTTGTTCCACTTCCGGAATTCTTGCTGGACATTACATTAAGGGGACATGTCAGAAATATCCGTTTATATAGTGTCATTGGATTTTTAGGCGTTTTGATTTTGATACGTTCAATTTCAAGTTTAAAAGAATTGAAACCTAAGAAATTAATAGTCATATCCTCTTTCATACTATCAGTGATTGTCGTGTACTTATCAACATTTTCATATGAAGGATATTATATGACATGGATGCTTCTTATTTTAGTGGTATTCTATACAGTATTCATTTCAATCATATTCATGTCATCATCTCCTGAAGGAAAAAAGATTTTTTTAATCGCATGTATAGTATTGGCATTTCTAACAGGTGCATTGGTCAATCCGATTGATCATGGTGTGGATGTTGTTTATGAGTCAAATTACATTCATGAAGTTGAAAATATAGTGCATAATGATTCTAATGGAGTATGGGTAGTTCAGGACTTGTATTTCAATTCATTACTTCCAGTAGGTGCGAAAACAATTAATTCAGTCAACACATATCCTGACTTGGAAAAATGGCATACTTTAGATCCTAGTCATCAATATGAAAATGTCTATAACAGGTATGCACATATTGCAGTAATATTGCACAATGATTCCGATACGCAATTTGGTTTGATTTCACAGGATATCATTCATCTAAATATAAATGTGAATGACTTGGAAAAACTAAATGTCAGCTATTTTGCAACTCCTAAGAATCTGGAAGAGTTTTCAAATGAAAATGTCACTTTTGTTAAAATATACAGTGAAGGTCCTTATAATATTTATAATGTGAAATATCATTCATAGTGTTTTTTTGCAATATTCTTCAATCAATATATATACTATTTTTTACATAGTATGATTATGATTAAAAAAATATTTTTATTTTTGATATGTTTATCATGTTTTTTGATTTTAATGTCATCTGCTTGTGCTGCTGATTTAAATTCAACAGACAATTCAATAGAAATTGATGAAGATGGTTCTATAATTTCTACAGATGTCAGCGAAACTTTTGATAATTTAAGAAAAGCAATAAATATGTCAAATCAAATTAGTTTAACAAGTGACATCATAAACACTGATGATTATGAAATTTTCATTAATGATAATATTACAATCAATGGGAATGGATATGTGATTGATGGAAATAAAATGGGAAGACTATTTACTATTTATAACGGGGGACAATTAACTCTCATTAATGCTAAATTAACTAATGGTGATTTGTCTTTTGATCGTATAAATGATTTTGATGGAGGAGCTATTTATAATGAAGGTACTTTAATAATTAAGGATTGTGAATTCTATGGTAACTATGCACATAATGGTGGAGCAATTGCAAATGATAATGAAGCAACTACTATGCTGTATGGAACAAATTATTTCCATGATAATTCAGTATGGCAGGATGGCGGTGCAATTGCCAATACCGGAGGTTCCAGTTTAATAATAAAGGGCAATAACACATTTGCCTCAAATTATGCATTTTTCCTTGGAACAGCCAGTATTCCAGTAGATGAAGGAAAAGGCGGTGCTATATTAAATGCATTCGCATCTCCAAACAATCCTAGCAAAAAATCATATTTGTATATTGAGGGAGAAACTATCTTTAAATCTAATGTTGTAAACTCTGATGGTGGTGCAATATTCAATCACCAGGCGATAGCTAATATAACAGGAAAAAATACCTTTGCTGGTAATCAGGGAATGCATGAATATAGTAAAGGTGGTGCCATCAACAATGAGAACGCTACTTTATACTTGAGTGGAGATAACCTATTCCAGTCAAATAAAGCTTATAGGGGTGGAGCAATTGACAATAATTTGTTCGACTCTGTTATGACAATTGATGGAAAAAACCAATTCATTGACAATACCGGAAATATGGGTGGAGCAATATCCAATCAGGAATCCATCAGACTTAACATTTATGGAGAAAATACATTTACCAATAATAGGGCAAATTTCGGTGCTGGTGCAAATATTGGTGGTGCAATCTATTCATTTAGGTCTTATCTAAATATTGATGCTAAAAACACATTCACCAATAATAATGCTGCCGGTTCAGGCGGTGCAATATATTTTGCACATGATATGTTTTCAATGAAAGGAACCAATACATTCAAATCAAATTCTGCCCCGATGGGAGGAGCAATACTTTTGATAAATACTCCTCGTGTTGATTTAGTGGGAAAAAATGTTTTTGATTCAAATACCGCATCAACCAGTGGTGGAGCTATCAGAGCAAATAATGTATTTGAATTGATTTTAGGAAATCACAATTATTTCACAAACAATAAGGCATCACATGGTGGTGGGGCTATATATACTCAAAGTTCCGTTTTAAATACGCAGGGATCCTATTTTGAAGGAAACTCCGCCCAATACGGTGGCGCTATATTTTTGGAAGATACTGCTTTTGCAGGAAATTATAACATTTTCAAAAATAATGTCGCAAGCATAACCGGAAGCGACATTGAATCATATCAAAGCTCAATAAATAGCTTGGAGTTTAACTACTGGAATTCTCAAAATAAAGTATCCCAAAACAATATTCATAATTATGATGTATCAAACATTAAAAATTGGGTAATTTTGGATTTAAGCATTCCTCCGGAAATTAAACAAAACATTAATACTGAAGTTGTCAGTTTCAAAGACAATAATCATGCTAATTTAAAAGGTGAAATGCCTGATTATGCAGAAGTTGATATCTATCCAAACTTCAATCCGTCAAAAGTTGTTGTCAGTAAAAATGTTGGTATTTCTAAATTTACCGGTAATCTTGGTGAGGTTACCGTAAGTGCAGATGCCCATGATTTTTTCGCAATGAAAAGAACAGAAGTTGTTGACGGAAGAGTTAAGACTTCATTAAATGCTAATAATATCATTTTAAATGAACCTGTTTCAAGTGTCAATTATGATGTGATACTGACGGATGTAACTGGAAATGCATTATCTGGTAAAACAATTGTTATTAATGTTGGCGGTGTTAAATACACAAAAACTACTGATAATAAAGGAAAAGCTAGTTTAACCTTAAATAATTTGGAAAATGGATATTATGAAATCGTTTCAAGTTATGCTGGTGAAAGCAATTATTATTATGGATCAAGCATTACTAACACTATAATTTGTATGTTTGATAATGAATCCACCACTAATTTGGTTGGAAAAGATTTCGAAATGTATTATAAGGACGGTTCAAGATATGTTGTCACTTTGACTGATGAAGACCACAATCCATTAGCTTCAAAAGATGTTAAATTCATAATCAATGGTGTAGTTTATACAAGGGTAACTGATAGTGAAGGTAATGCATCAATTGCTCTTAATCTGGATGCTGGTGAAGTAAACATCACTGCAGTTTTTGCTGGGGACAATGAAAATGGATTTGCATTTACTCAAAATACCGTAACAATCAAGTCAACAATAGACGGTTGGGATATTGTTAAATATTTCAGAAATGGAACTCAATACTATGCAAAATTCATAGACTCCAAGGGAAACCCATTAAAAAATACGGATGTTAGATTCAATATTAATGGTGTATTGTATACAAGAACCACTAATGAAAGCGGCTATGCTAGGATGAACATCAATTTAAATCCTGGTGAGTATATTATCACTGCAATGCATCCTAACGGTGAAACTCATGGAAACAAAATCACTGTATTATCCATTCTGGAAGGCAATGATTTAGTCAAATATTATAGAAACGATTCACAGTATTACATTAAGGTATTAAATGATGACGGCACTCCCGCTAAAAAAGGTGAAACGGTTAAGTTCAATATTAATGGTGTATTTTATAACAGATCTGTCGATGAAAACGGATTTGCCAAATTGAACATTAACCTAAACCCTGGAGATTATATTATCACAGCTGAATATAAAGGATTGCAATATTCAAACAACATCAAAGTGTTGCCTATATTAACTGCTGAAGATTTGTTGATGAAATATAAGGATGGCAGACGCTTTAAAGCTAAATTAGTTGACGGTCAAGGAAATCCATTATCCGGCAAGACTATTCAGTTCAATGTCAATGGAATGTTTTATAGTAGGACTACAAACGATGAAGGATATGCTGCTTTGAATATTAATCTGATGCCGGGTAATTATATCATCACATCATCCTATGATGCTGCAAGAATTTCTAATAGAATTTCAATAAGTCAATGATGATTAATTTTTCATCATTATTTTTTTATATTTTTTATATTTTTCACTATTTTTTGATATTATGCACTATTTTTTGATTTATCAGGAATATGTTCAATGAATTCTAAAACTAATCATTTTTTGTATGGAAATTTATCAAAATAAGCATATACATATATATACTTTTTTAAACATAACTTTATAATGTAATTAAAGTAGGTGTGAATTATGAAGAAGATATTTTTATTTTTAATATATTTGTCTTGTTTTATGATATTAATATCGTCTGTTAGTGCATCTGATTTAAATTCAACAGATAATCCTGTGGAGATAGCTGTAGATGATTCTTTAATTTCTACAGATGTCAGCGGATCATTTGATGATTTAAGAAATGCAATTTATTCTTCTAATCAGATTGACTTAACAGGTGATGTCGTAAACAATGGGGCTAAAGAAATTGTAATTAATGCAAACAGAAACATTACCATTAATGGTAATGGACATACGATTAATGCTAATAATAATGGAAGAATCTTTGTAGTGCTTCCTGGTGGACAGCTTAATTTGAACAATGTCAAGTTGATAAATGGTAGATTGCCTGAAACATTGATGACAGACTTTGATGGTGGAGCCATCCTGAATATGGGTGTTCTTAATATTTATAACTGTCAGTTTAATAATAACTATGCCCGTGACGGTGGAGCTATTGCAGCTGATAGGGAAGCTAAAACTACTTTATCGGGTCAAAATACATTTTACGGCAATAAAGTTTGGCAAGATGGTGGAGCAATCGCTAATCAATTTGGATCTAGCTTAATAATCACTGGTAAAAATACATTCGACTCAAATCAGGCATATTTCACCGGACATGCTGCAAGAAGTATCGATGAAGGAAAAGGTGCTGCTATAATGAATGCATTTGCATCAGCAGATAATCCTGGCAAAAAATCATATATGTATATTGAAGGAGAAACTATCTTTAAAAATAATGTTGTTAATGCAGATGGTGGTGCAATATTCAATCACCAGGCAATAGCCAACATTACCGGAAAAAATACTTTCACCAACAATAAGGGAATGAATCAACATGCTAAAGGTGGAGCTATCAACAACGAGAATGCTACATTATACTTAAGTGGTGACAATATTTTCCAATCAAATGTTGCTTATAGAGGTGGAGCAATCGATAACAGTTTATTTGGATCTGTAATGACAATTACTGGAAAAAACCAATTCCTCGACAATACTGCTAATATGGGTGGTGCAATATCCAACCAGGAATGTATTAGGCTTGACATTTATGGAACAAATACGTTTACAAACAATAAGGCAAATTATGGTGCAGGAGCTAATATTGGTGGTGCAATATATTCCTATAAATCTTATCTAAATATTGATGCAAACAATATATTTTCAAGCAATAGTGCTGCCGGTTCAGGTGGTGCAATCTATTCAGCAAATAATAATGTAATGATTAAGGGAACTAACTCATTTTCCAAAAACAGCGCTCCTACAGCAGGTGCAATACTTTTACTTGATTCAACTCGTGTTGACATTTTAGGTGAAAACGTTTTTGATTCAAATACTGCAACAAGTACTGGTGGAGCTATAAGAGCTAACAATGTTAAAGAATTGATTTTAAATAACCACAACTACTTCTCAAACAATAGGGCAACACACAGTGGTGGAGCTATCTATATGCAAAATTCAGTTTTAAACACTCAAGGTGGATTGTATGAAAGCAATTCCGCACAGTATGGTGGAGCAATATTTTTAGAAAAAACTGCATTTGCAGGTAACTACAACATATTCAAAAATAATTATGCTTCTAAAACCGGTTCAGACATTGAATCATATCAAAGTTCTATCAACAGCTTAGAGTTTAACTACTGGAATTCTCAAAACAAGGTTTCACAGAATAATATTCATAATTATGCTGTATCAAATATTAAGAATTGGGTTGTAATAGACTTTACAATTCCTTCTGAAATTAAACAGAATACCAATACTGAAGTTTTAAGATTCAAAAACAATAATTTCGGTAATTTGGCTGGTGAAATGCCAATGTATGGTGTTCAAGTAACTCCAAACTTCAATCCGCAAAATGTGGTTATCACAAAGAATGTTGGAATGAGCCAATACACCGGACCATTAGGCCAAACTGCAGTCAGTGCATCCAGTTCCAATTTCGCAGCATCAAAAACTGTAAATGTGGTTGAAGGAAAACTTAAAACTTCATTAAACGGAAACAATATTGTTTTAAAAGAACCTGTATCAAGCGTTAATTATGAAGTTACATTAACTGATGCTAATGGTAAAGCATTGTCAGGAAAAACTGTCACCATTACTGTTAACGGTGCTAAAAATACTAAAACCACTAATGGTCAAGGAAAAGCTAGCTTAACCTTAACTAATTTGGAAAATGGTTATTATGATATTGTTTCAAGTTATGATGGTGAAACCAATTATTATGCTTCAAGTGTCACCAACTGTGCAATATGCATGTTTAACAATGAGTCAAACACCAATATAGTTGGAAAAGACTTTGAAATGTATTATAAGGACGGTTCAAGATATGCGGTTACAGTTACTGGTGCAGACAACAAACCAATAGCTTCAAAAGATGTTAAATTCATAATCAATGGTGTAGTTTACACTAGACAAACTGATAGTGAAGGTAAAGCATCAATTGCTCTTAATCTTGATGCAGGTAAACTAAATATCACTGCGGTTTATCCTGGTGATGATAAAAACGAATTTGCATTTACTGAAAATACTGTAACGATCAAATCAACAATTGAAGGTAATGATATTGTTAAATATTTCAGAAATGGAACACAATATTATGCTAAATTCTTGGATTCCAAAGGAAACCCATTGAAAAATACTGATATCAAATATAATATTAATGGTGTATTGTACACAAGAACCACTGATGGAAAAGGTTATGCCAGAATGAACATCAACCTAAATCCTGGTGTATATATAATCACTGCAATGCATCCTAACGGTGAATCTCACGGTAACAAAATAACCGTTTTATCTATTTTGGAAGGTAATGACTTAACCAAATATTATAGAAATGATTCACAGTATTACATTAAGGTTTTAAGTGATGATGGTAGTCCAGCTAAACAGGGAGAAATCGTCAAATTCAATATTAATGGAGTATTCTATGAAAGAGTTGTTAATGAAAACGGTTCTGCTAGAATGAACATCAACCTAAATCCTGGAGATTACATCATAACTGCCGAATATAAAGGTTTACAGTATTCAAACAAGATTAAAGTATTGCCTGTTTTAACCGGTGAAGATATATCCATGAGATATAAGGACGGTACAAGTTACAAGGCTAAATTGGTTGACGGTCAAGGAAAAGCAATTGCAAACCATAATGTTACCTTCAACATTAATGGTGTGTTCTATAACAGAACAACCAACAGTGACGGTTATGCTTCCTTGAACATTAATTTAATGCCTGGTGAATATATCATTACAGCAGAGCATGAAACCGCCAGAACTTCAAATAGGATTACTATAAGACAATGAGGATTATTTTTTTCCTCATCTTATTTTTTTATATTTAATTTTTTTATTTTCTCTTTTTCTTGAGTCCATATCAACCAAATCATAAACCAGCTTATTCTTAAGCAGAAATCGCCATACTTTATATGTTTCATTAATGAAATCTTCATTTAATTCAAAATTATTCTTAATTAACGGACATTCATATGGATATTGGTCATCATCAAAAATCAGATAGAAATGGTTGTTTTTGTCGATATGTGGTATTAATGGAAATGTTCTGCACTGAATCGGTCTGATTTCACGTTCGCATCTTGGTGGATTTAGACATTTTACAGTATAGACTCCATCTTTCCAGGAATATGGGTATTTGATTTCATTTATCGTGAAGTGTTTAAGTTCAAAAGTTTTGCTATTTTCATATAGCTTTTCCTCTCCCGGAAGCAGATATATTATCAACTCATCATTCGGATAGTCTTCATCATCATACACACAGCAAATCTCACCGCAAAGTTTTCCACAGTCATAATCGACTGGTGAAACCCTATTCAATATTTTATGAATCTTTTCGATATGCTCCTTTGTAATTTCCATAATATCATTATTTATGAATGATTAAATTAATTTATTTTTTCTTTTCTTTTAAAATATGATTCGGAATTATACTTTAATTAGCATTAATTAATATTTGATAAAATATTTTCAATGAAATCTATATCAAATAGTTAAATCATATTATTAATTGAGGTTTTAATATGGAAAGTTATATTTCTAATGAATTGGGATTGAGGTTCCCGCCAATTGTTCTTTTGAAATCTGATGAAAAGCCGGCTGATGGAAAAGGTCCTAAAGCAGGTCGTGGTGGTTGTGTAATGAGTTTTGTCGCACAAACTATAGCAAAAAGAAATACTACTTATTTTGGCCGTGAAAACATTACCTGTGGTGGAATCGCCACAGGCTTTGGCTGGGGTGATGGATTTTCAACACAGGAAGATATGGATTTTCAGGCCACGTTTCTTTCATGTGGGTTGGAATCTGCTCCAGACAAGGATGCCTATAAGGCCAGATTGGACAAGATGCCAAGAGTAAGCGAAATGTTTATGGAAGGGGAAAGAATCTATAGTGATTTTGAAACGGCGATAACGAATATCAAAAACAGGCCAATATATGATGAAAGTCAGTACGTTATTTTTAAGGGTATTGAAAATCTGAAAGATGGGGAAACACCAAAATCTGTAATATTTACACTAAATCCAATTGAATTGACCGCACTTATTCAGATTAATTCATCATTCAGAACCAAGGATTCATACATATTGACTCCCCAGGCCTCTTCATGCCAATCCATAGGCTCCTTTGTATTTGAGCAGGATGAAAGTGATGATCCAAAACCAATAATGGGTTCTATTGACTTTGCAGGCAGGTCCAAAACAAGACATTTCATACCTGATGAATACTTGACGTTATCAATGCCGTGGAAACTGTTCCTGAAACTGGAAAAAATCGCCGAAAAAAGTCTTCTTCAAACGGAACTCTTTAAGAATTATATTAATAAATAAATGTAATAAAAAATTTATACCTTGTTTTATAAATTTAATATTTCAAATAGGAGGAAATGAAATGAAAATAAAAAATATGATTTTTATTGGTATTTTACTGTCCGTATTTTTAATTGGAATCTCAGCAATCAGTGCGGATGACGATGGCAATATATTTACTAAGGACTTCACTATTGGTGAAGAGAATTTTACAACACCAATAGGCATAAATAATCTTAAATCCAATAATTTAAATGCATCATTCACCAAGGAAGGATATATTTTTGATATGAAAAAAATATCTGATGATGATTATAACAAATATAAAAAATGGATAGACAACAAGAAAAATGACAATAATGCACCAGTGGAAAAATTTACCCAATCAGGTTTTATAAATATTTATAAAACTCAGGACAATAACAATACAATACTGTTTATGTTATTCAAAAAAAATTCAGACAAGTATTATGCTCAAATACATGGTGATGCAAGCCATAATAATCTGGATACGATGGGTGAAATTTTAAAAGACTTTACAACTGAAAACTTATTATCTCATATCCAGGAATTAGGTGAATAATATGGTTGATGGGGACTGGAAAAAAGACAGAATAATATTCACACCTTTGAATTTATATATGGAGTATATTCTATTGAGCTATAATAATTACTTAAAAGATCATTTGGATGATGTTGACATCACATATGGTGAGTTAACATATATTTATTCTGTCAAATATTATGGACCTAGTTCTCAAAGAGAAATGGCAAAGCGTTTGTATGTCAGCGAAGCTAATGTTGCTAAGATGATTAAAAAACTTGTGAATAAGGGTTTGGTTGAAAAACGTAAGGACAAAAATAATAAGAGCCGTAACCTTGTTTCTTTAACAGATAAGGGTGAAGAGGTATTTGTTAAAGTTAGTGTTTTAACTGCAGGTTGGGAACGTCAGATTACTAAAGAATTTTCCAATGATAAGTATGCTGATTTAAAGAAGGTTATGTATCATTTATCTGTTGAATCTGCAGATTTGTAATTAGATAGCTTTATATATCATTTGTTATAAATATTTAGTCAAGCCTTAACTTAGTTAAGTCTTATCTTTGAACTGCTCAAAAGGTGAAAAATATGTCAATTTATGATTTTGAAGTAAAAGATGGTGAAGGAAACACCGTAAGCTTATCCGAATACAAAGATAAAGTATTATTAATTGTAAACTCAGCAACAAAATGTGGATTCACCCCACAATATACAGAATTAAATGAAATTTATGCTGAATTTAACGAACAAGGATTTGAAATCTTGGATTTCCCATGTAATCAATTTGGTAAACAAGCACCTGGAGAAACATCAGAAATCAAAGAAGTATGCCGTAATAAATGGTTAGTTCCATATGCAATATTTGATAAAATTGATGTGAATGGTGAAAATGCAGATCCGTTATTTGAATACCTAAAAAATGAACAACCATTTACAGACATTACAGGTAAAGGAGCTACAAAACTTAAATTAGTTTTAAAGGCAATGGACAGACATTACAAAGACAACAATGATATCAAATGGAATTTCACCAAGTTTTTAGTTGACCGTGAAGGTAATGTTGTTAGAAGATTCGAACCGACTGAAGACTTAGGTGATGTTAAAAAAGCTATTCAGGATTTAATTTAAACAATTAAATCATTTCTTTTTTTTATTTTAACCCCAGAGGTAAATTATGGAATATGATATTATAATTATAGGCGCAGGCCCTGGAGGTCTTACCGCAGGAATCTATGCCGGTCGTCAAGGAACAAAAAATTTGATTCTTGACCGTGATTTGGCAGGAGGAATAGGTCGTGAAGTTCCGGAAATGGAAAATTATCCTGGTTTTGAAAGCATCTCTGGTTTAAAGTTAATTGAAACCATGAAAAATCAAGCCATTAAAAACTGTGATCTTCATGAAAATGAAAATGTTACAGAAGTTGTTAAAACTGATGATGAATACAGATTCATTGTAAAAACCGATAAGGCCGAATATAAATCCAAAACTATTATTCTGGCTACTGGAAGCTCACACAGGCATTTGAATGCTGAAGGTGAAGAAGAATTCAAGGGAAAAGGTGTCAGTTACTGTGCAACATGCGACGGATTTTTCTTCCAGGGAAGAGACATAATCATGGTTGGCGGAGGAAACAGTGCACTTCAGGAAGCTCTTTACCTTAAAAACCTTGGAGCAAATGTCACGTTAGTCCACAGAAGAGATGAATTCAGGGCTCAAAAGCACTTGCAGAACATGATTGAAAAAGAAGGCATTGGTGTCATTTATAATGCAACTGTTGAAGAGATTAAGGGAAACATGCTTGTCGAATCAGTTGTTCTAAAAGACACTCAAACTGGTGAGTTAACAGAAATGCATATTAATGGTATTTTCATAAGCGTCGGATATATTCCGCATACGGAATTGGCTACTCAGTTAGGTGTGGATTTGGATGAATCAGGTCACATAATAATTGATAAGGACCAAAAAACCAATGTTGATTATGTATATGCAATTGGTGATGTATGCGTTGGATTAAAGCAATGGGTTGTTGCTTGCGGTGAAGGTGCAGTGGCTGCAACTACAGCATTTAATGAAATCAAGGAAAATAACTAACTTTTAGAAGTATTTTTACTTCTCTTTTTTTATTAAAAAAATATTTTATTGTCTAAATCATATACTATTATTATGAAACATTTGATAATTGATGAAGAAAAATGCGTTGGATGTGGAATTTGTAAAACTGTCTGTATAAGAGACAATATAGAAATTATCGATGGCATTGCCGTTGATGTTGAAAGTAACTGTTTTGATTGCGGGCAGTGTTCAACAATCTGTAAGCAGAATGCAATTATCCTAAAGGAATATCAGGACCAGATGGATAGGGTTGAAGAGTATAATCCTCGTGAAATTCCAGTTTCATATGATGATATGCTGCAGTTTTTAAAGCAACGAAGAACTTGCAGATGGTTCAAGAATAAAAAGATTGATGCAGAAACATTTGACAAGTTAATGGAAGCAGCCTATTACAGTCCTAACAGGCAGAATATTCAGGATGTTGAATTTGTAGTGGTCGATGATAAGCTTGATGAATTCATTAATCATGTTTATGATGTGATCAGCGTTAAGGAAGATGAATTTTTCAGAATCAAGCAATTAGGTGACTATTTAAGGGATGAAAACAGGAATCCTAAACGTCATCCTTTGCTTTGGGAAGGTAAGCAATTGCTATTGGCATTTTCCCAAGCCAAAACCGATGCGGTTATTGCAATGACCAGATTGGAACTATTGGCATATACATTGGGTCTTGGAGGATTTCATTCACTATTCATAGGCATGTCTGATGAAATCAATCATGATAAGCTGATGGAATTTTTCCCGCAAATCGATAAGAACAAGCATATGTATGCTGCATTTATCATTGGTTATCCTCGGGTTAGATATAGACGTACAAGACCGCACAAGGAAATTAAATTGACTTATATGTAAAGTAGGTGTTTATTATGCCTGAATTGAATTTTGAAGATGAAAGAATTTCTTTCACGCCAATAGTGTTATATGCTGAATTTATTCATTTGCAGTTCCATAATTATTTGAAGAATAATTTTAAGGACATTAGTCCTGTTGATTTCACATATCTTGTCAATATCATGTATAATCAGAATGTATCACAAAGGCAATTGGCAGAAATATTGCATGTTTCAGAGTCAAGCGTAGCCCAAATCATTAAAAAGCTTGAAAAAAATGAGTTGGTTTCCCGTATTCCTGATGAAAATAATAAAAGCAGAAAAATTCTTCAGTTAACAGAAAAAAGTAGACTTATTGTATTTTCTGTAATTAGAGACATATATGAAGGGGAAGCTAAGATATTGGAAGAATACTCTAAAGAGGAGATTGATGGGTTCAAAAGAATGTTATATGAATACTCTGAAAAGTCATAATTAAATTTAAATATAATTTTTAATATATTAATTAACAAGACTTAAGTTTCTTAAGTCATAATTGTTAAGGTGAAAATTATGTCTGATAAACAAGCAACTATTGATGCATTACAAAGTATTGTAACCGGATTATCTGCAAACTCTTTTGGACACAGAATCCAATCCAAAATATTTGGCGGATTAGGATTCCAATCATTGGCTGACAAATACGCAACACATGCAACTGAAGAAATGGACTTTGTAGAACAGTTCATGGATCGTATATTGGATTTAGGTGGAGAAATCAAACAGGAAGCTCAAGAAGCAAAACCAATATACACTGATATTGTAGAATTCATCGAAGCTGATTACAAAGTCTCTGTTGAAGGTATTGAATTCTTAAATAAAATGATGGAATCAGGTATCTTTGATGCAACAACATATGATTTAATGAAAGTATATCTTAAGGATGAAGAAGAGGACATGTACTGGAGTGAACAGCAGCTTGACTTATGCAAAATGATTGGAAAACAAAACTACTTAACTCAATTGTTAATCAACGATCAGACTGCTCAATAAAAAATAATGATTAAAATGGAAATTAAAGCAATAAAAACATATGAAAACGGTTTCATGAATCAGGCTTTCGCATTCGGTGGTGAAGAAGGCCAGGAAAAATTTGATGCATCAATTAAATATCGTGCCAGTATACAGAATTATTTGATTGATACAGGTGATGAAGTGATTTTAGTTGATACTGGAATTCCTGCTGATTTTCCAAATCCTGAATGTGACGAAAACGCTCCAATTTACAATGGAGATTTGATTTCAGATTATTTGACTGCTCTAAAAGAAGCAGGTTATGAAAAGGAAGATGTGTCAAAAATATTATTGACTCATAAGCATATTGATCACTCAGGTGAATTGAAGCAGTTTCCTAACGCTAAAATTTACATGTCAAAAGCTGAAGCTGATGAATTGAAACTGAGTGGGGATAATATTGTACCTGTCGAATATGATGATGGTGCATATTACAACTTTGAAAAATCACAAAAAATAGTTGATGGTGTATATCTAATAGAGGCTATCGGTCATACAAAAGGCAATAGTATTGTTATTGTAGAAGACGATGACTTATTTTACATGATTCATGGGGATGTTACATATACCGATGAGGCATTGTATGAAAATAAGCTGTCCATTGTCTTTGAAGATATCGAAAAGGCAAGGGAAACTTTAGACAATGTGCGTGAATTCATCAGTAATCACAAGACAGTATACTTGTCAACACATACTCCTTTAGGTCCTGAAAATCTTGAAAATAAGGCAGTTGTTGATTTGGAAAATCCTCCGGAAACTATTAAACCATAATGAATAAAAATGAAAATTTTATATTTCACCTCTACAGGCAATAATCTATACATTTCAAAGAAATTGGGTGGTGAACTGCTCAGTATTCCTCAATTAATGAAAAGCAATGACCTTGACATTGAAGATGATGCTGTGGGAATTGTTTTTCCAGTTTATTTTGCCACATCTCCAAAAATGCTAAGAAAATTTCTTGAAAAAGTAAATATTACCTGCAACTATCTTTTTTTAATATGCTCCTACGGTTCAGATGGAGACCAGAATGCCTTCCGGATAATGATTAATACATTGAAAAAGAGGGGTCTTAAAGTTAACTATGCCAATTCTGTTCTGATGGTTGATAACTTTTTGCCTGTTTTTGATATGGCAAAAGAAAAAGCCATTAAAGATGATTCAGACATTGACAGGCAAATTGATAATATAAAGAATGATATTGAATCCAGAAAAGAATATATCCTTTACAAAAAGCTTTTCACTGATGTTCCATTTATTGAAAAGGTACTGGAAAAGACCATGACCAGCAAATATCATATTCTAGTCGGTGAAGACTGCATCGGATGCAAAATATGTACAAGAGTTTGTCCTCAGGCCAATGTTACATTAACAGAAGATGGACCAGTCATTGGTGATAATTGTGAATTCTGCTTTGGATGCATCCATCACTGTAAACAGAAGGTCTTATATATTAATGATGAGCTGAATACTGATGAGAGATATATCAATCCTCACATTAAGGTTTCTGAAATTATCAAAAGCAATAATATAAGTGATTAAAATGAAAGTAAACGTTAAGAATCATACCATGATGTATCCTGCACCTGCCGTTGTTGCAAGCGCATATGATGAAGAGGGTAATGCTGATGCCTGTACATTGGCTTTTGCTACAATGTGTTCTCATCATCCTCCGGCAGTCATGATAGCCATAAACACAACATTGAAAAGGAAAACCCTAAAAAGCATACTTCACTCAAAGGAGTTCTGTCTGGCGTTTCCAAGTGTTGAGCATGTATCTGAAGTCGATTATCTGGGAATAGAATCAGGATACAATACGGATAAATTAGCTAAAATTAATTTTACTCATCAGAAAGCCGAAAAGGTTAATGCACCATTGATTAACGAGTTCAAGGTATCCGTTGAATGCAGAGTAATGCATATTGCCGAAGTAGGATCTCATACTCAGATTACCGGTGAAATTGTCAATGTTCAGGCAGATGAGGATGTCTTGAGTGATGGAAAGATTGATTTTTTAAAGCTTGATCCGTTAGCCTATGATGACATAACCCATTCTTATTATAAGACTGGTAAAAAAATAGATAAAGCTTTTAAATCCGGTTTGAAATATAAAAAATAATAAAAAAAGATAAGCTAATTGATTTCAAGCTTTAAATCAAATTTAGCTAGTTTTGTTTGGTTTAGGAATTTATTCATGTCCTTGTCCAGTTTACGAGCCATACTTAGAATAAATTCAAGGAAATCATCAAAGTCCTCTTTTGTTTGTGAATCCAGTCCATGTGCCAATATGGAATTGTTTCTTTTGATGGTCAGGTTTTTTATTTTACTTTCGTTTTCCACATAATATTTGCCTAACTCATCTCCAAGCTCATTTAATAATAAGAAATCTTTGGCAAGTCCAATTCTGATTTTACCATCTTCTCTTGTTTTTTCAAGGTCTTCAATAAACTCTTGAGAAACATTATTTTCCAAAAGTATTGAAGTGTCCACATCTGAACTTTTGATGTTATATTTCGTTAGCTTGATTTGTGCAATAAGTTCAAATGATCTATATAAACGAGCGATTGCATCATCATAGTTATATCCTTCAGCTCTTCTAATTGAATTATTAATCAAGCTTGCAAGTATATAGCAGTTCTTCAGGTTGACTGATTTTGAGTGGACAATGTTTCCCAAAGCATTCAAATTTTTCTTAAGCTGATCTTTGATTTCAACAAATTCAATCTGTTTGGTATCAACTTCCTTCAAATAATTGTATGCATCCTCAAAATTCATCATTTCCCATGAATAATATGCATTGCATAGCTTTAGGAGAGATGACTTGTGGATATTCATGTCAACGATATAATTCAAAATGTCAATGCATTGTATGAAACGATTTGCGTTGAAATTATTGCGTATTCTCATTAATGCGAACTTATCATATATTTTGTAAAGATTCTGATAGTTGATGATTTCTGTTCCTGAAGAAACCTCTCCTCTTGACCTGTCCCCTCCAACAGAAATCAAATCCTTTGAATAAAACATTCCGCAGCAGGCCATGGCAGCAGACATAGTTTTGGTTCCTGATGTATAGTCCATGATTATCTGGTAGTTTTTAGTTTTATCTATATAGTCATATTCCCAAATCTTTTCCTCAAACAATTCGAAGCATGAATTAAAATCATCAATTGCTTCCATTTCAACAATCTGATAATCTTCATCCGGGATAAACTCATCATCGTCCAGCTTAAATAATTCTTCAATGTATTTTATGGTGTTTTTTGATTTGTCTGATGCAAAAAATACGACATGGTTCGGGTAAATTTTAGTAATGGTTGAATATAATTTTTTGGAAAGTGACTTAAAGCCTTCTTCCCGAGAATCAGCATTAACTCCCGTGCCAACAGTCATGAATAATATAATTTCTCTACGTTTCATAATATCACTTATTAATTATTTTTAATTTTTTTAATTAATAAGTTGATTGAATGGTGATGGTTAAATTTTTTGAATCATGTTCATAATCCATATTTGAACTTGATTCTATATTCCTGATTTATAGATTCGGTTGAAATATGGTCTCTGTTTATTTGAAAAATAATAAATATTTTGTAACTAATTATGTGTAATAAGTGAAAAAAATAGAATGGTGTGGTTAATTTTTTTTAGTGTTTAGAACTGAATTCTGTTTCCTGTCCAGTCGTCATCGTCGTTGAATGTATCAAGTTCATCTTCTTCGGAAGCTTCGTTTTTGGAAAGCACAATGCTGCTGATGCTTTCATAGTTGAGGTAGAATATTTCGCCTTCTTCATCAGTTTCTTTTAGGTATTCATGTTTGAATTCAACGGTGCTTTCGGTTTCGCTGTAGAATGTATGAACTTCATTTTCACATGAGAATTGGAAGAATTTGAATTCGTTTTTCATTACTTCGCTTAAGAAGTCCTGAATCATATCTGGGTATTTTATTTCTTTATGTGGTTTAATACGCATTTTTAGTCCTCATTTTATTTCTAACAATTTTTAAATTTCAAAGAAATTTTTTAAAATGTTAATAATATTTTAATTATTTATTCTTTAAATAATTATCTTATGTTATTTACAATTCAATTTTCATTATTCTTTTCATTGGTTAATTTAAATAATGATTCAATAAAAAACATGTGGATTATAAAACTTTGATAAAATTAATCAAATGAATATTGTTTACAGTTCATTCCAATCAGAAATTTAATATGCTTTCTGTTGAAATGATTTTTTTTTAAAATTTATAATTAATTTAAATACTATTAAAAAAATATATGTAATTTAAGTATTAAATGGAGTTTTTTATTTATGAAAAATCAATTTTTTTTAATTTGCTCTTTATTTTTAATTTTATCAATTTCTAGTGTTTGTGCTAGTGATGATTTTAATGATATGGGCTATGATAATTTATCGCTAGATAATTCAGATATTGCATTAAATACATATGGTGATTCTCTATTAACTTCCCAATATGATGATTATATTGCAGTAAATGAGTCTGTTTCAGTTTCTGCTTCTAATGTGACAAAATATTTCGGAGGATCTGAAAGATTTAATGTTTACATTTCAGATAATGAGAATAATTCTATTTCTAATAAAAGCGTTATCATTTCAATCAATGGTGTGGATTACAGTAGAACTACTAATTCTGATGGTGTTGCTTCCATTGGTTTGAATTTAATGGCTGGAGAATATCCTGTCATTGTATCCTGTGGAAATAATGTTGTCAATTCTAATGTAGTGATTTTATCTACTGTTAATGGTAGTGACATTGTTAAAATGGAGAAAAATGATACTCAATATTATGCTGCTTTCCTTGACAGCCAGGGTAATCCTCTTGCAAATGGAACTGATGTGAGATTTAACATTAATGGTGTCTTTTATGATAGGAAGGTTAATGGTGGTTTGGCAAAACTAAATATTAATCTTAATCCTGGTGATTATATTATTACTGCAATGAATCTTGTGACTGGAGACCGCAATTCCAATACTATTTCTGTTATTTCCAAATTGATTGAAAACAGTGATGTAACAAAGTATTATAAAAATAATACACAGTACACATTAAAAGTCTTGAATAACACTGGTGGCGTTGCACCTGCAGGCGAAAGCGTAACATTCAATATCAATGGTGTTCTTTATAATCGTTTAACTAATGGAAGCGGTTATTGCAGGTTAAATATTAATTTAAATCCTGGAGATTATATTATTACTGCACAGTATAACGGCAGTGTCGTATCTAATAAGATTAAGGTTTTACCAATTTTATCTGCAAGTGATTTAACTAAATTATATGCTACTCCAGGTAAATTCGCTGCTACACTTCTTGACGGTAAAGGAAAGTTATATTCCAATCAGACTGTAAGGTTCAATATTAATGGAGTATTCTATAATAGAACTACTGATAATAACGGTCAGGCCATGCTTAACATTAACTTGCATCCTGGAGAATACATAATAACTTCAATGTTCAATGGTGCTTCAATATCAAATAAGGTAGTTGTTGACCCGATTTTAATTTCCATTTTTGACATTTCAAGAGCAGCTAATGAATTAAATGCATACTACGAGAAATACAATAAGTTTCCAAACACTATTAAGGCACCGGTTCATGCATTCACCATGCCTGAATTCTTCTATCTGATGAACAAAGCGATTTCTCAAATCAAATCTTCTAACTTTAAGGATATTGATATAATTTATGGTGTGAATGGAGCGGATTCATCTGATGTGGCAACAATTGATTCATGTTTGGTTAAAGAAGATGAATTTGTAAGTATTGCCAACAAACTTGTTTCTCAAATAAGTAAAGACAATAAGGTTCCAAGCACAGTGGATACTTCCATGGGTAAAGTTAAATTCAATGATTATTTGCTTTTGGATACTCGAATAATGTCATTTTATTATGAATATGGTGGAGGACTGGCTGATTATGTCACTTTTGTTTCTCCAGAATTATTAAAAAATATTAACAATCCATATGGTTTGCCTGGTAAAAATGTCTATATTGATGCCGATGGTGGTTCTGATGAAAAGAAATGGGATTTTGCCAGAGCTTTAACTGCAGCGGGCTGGAATGTTTATGTGGGTAAAACGCACAGTAATTCACATTACGAGGATTACTTCAATGTTCCAAGAAACTATGTCCTTGTTAACATTTACAACGGCTTTTGTGCAGGTACCATCAGAGAACTTGCCTCAAGCTATATCCAAAATGTTTTAAGGTCCAAAAATGTTGTTTGTGTGCCTGTATGGGATTCTATTAATTGGACAAACCCTAATGGAATGGGTCCGTATAGATATGGTGACTTTTCAGGTTATTCTGCAAAAAGAGCTTGGGATGATAACTTCAGTATAACTGATCCGTCAATTTCCAATGTTGCTCAATATTTAGCTTCAAACAAAATCATACATTGTACCTATCCGTCAACTGAAGGATTGGTATACCAATTCCTGCATGGCGGGTTCACTAAAACCATTCAATAAGCAAATCTTAGGATTTGTTTATTCTTTAATTTTTTTCACAAAAAATCAATATCATTTAATTGATTTAAGATATCATTAAATTAAAAATTTATTTTTAAACATTTAAATTATTGCATCGATAATTAATTTAATGATGGTTAATTTATATTTTTTAATTTATATTTATGTAAATGTAGATGAAGCAGTTAATATATTTATTTTTCAACAACTTTTTTTCCACTCATATGCTCTATGGTGATTTCAAAGACTTCTGTCCTATCAAGTAGCCTGTCGATTTCCCGAACTGTTTCCTCATGAGTCGGGAAAAACTTATCTCCAAGATAGGTTAATTTTTCAATTTTTTCATCATCATCCGTTAACGTTGTGATTTTTCCAAAAACAATCACGCTTTTGAAGGTATACCACCATTCACCTTCATTTTTAACGCCTTCATTCATGACACAATATGAGACTTTAGGGTTGTTTTTAACTGCATCGTTTTTATGACCCGTCTTTGCGCCGTGGAAGTATATTTTTCCGTCCAAAAATACATGGCTCATCGGCAATGCATATGGATAGTCCTCATCACCAATCAATGCCAATACTCCTCTCGGATAGTTGGTCAAAATGTCTATACATTCCTCTTGTGACAATTCCTGCTTTTTTCTTCTCATCTGTCTAAACATGATTATATTTTTGTTTAGATTATAAAAAAAAGTTTGCTTTAAAAATTAGAAAAAGAAAAAAAGAAGATTTGAATTTATGAATAACATTTTATAAGGTTTATAGCCCATTGAGGCTCATCAACAACTGCTCCATGATGATGCCATATGCCTGAAATTGAATATCCATTATAACTTGCAGTATATAGATAATCACTTGGTGGAAGATCTATTTTAAGTCCATCTACTATTAAAATTCCATAATTTTCACTATTGAACTCATATATTTTTCCATTAATATTTATTGAAATTTTTTCATTAGCAATACCCTCTCCATTACCATCAAGTACACGGACACTAATTGTCCCATCACCGAATGTAGTTATAGGGTAATGGAAAAGTGTTGGTCTAACTATGATTTTATTTGAAACTCTACATCCTTCGTATTCTGCGGTAATAATATAATCTCCCGGCTGTAGATTAATATTTAGTTTTGCTATTCCTTCATCATTAGTTTGGCGGGTATAGAAAACTCCATTGATATTGAAAGTTACAACCTTTCCGGCACCAATATTTTTGCCTTCAGGATTCAGGACTTTGACTGTATATTGGGAATCGTTCTTATAAAATTTAACCAAATCATTGTTTTCAACTAATGTTGGCAATACTGTAATGGTATTTGTGTTTTTAAGCAGTCCATAATATGTTGTTATGGTATAGGTTCCCGGATCTAAATTGATATTTAATTTGGATGTCGAATTTAGTATGTTTCTGTAGTACATAACGCCATTTACTTCAAAAATCATTTTAGCAGGTTTTGTTAAAGGTATGACCGAACCTCTTGTTTCTATAACTTTTGCTTCAAATTGAGAATCATTTCTGTAGATCTTTGTCAAATCATGTGTTTCCAATGATGTATTATACTTTTCAACATTAACCACAGGTGTTTCTGGATTGATGTTGGTTTCATTCATTAAATTGTCATCTGCAGATACGGCAGATATTGTAAATAATATTAAACTTATCGATAAAACAACAAAAATCTTTTTTTTCATATTGCTCACCAAGTAATATATATGTGACATAATGTAATATAAATATTACTATTTGGTGATTTTTGCTATGATGTATTCATCAAGATAAACAAAGAGTATTTCAGCTTCACAGGTCTCGGGAATATCATTTTTAATTTTAGTGGCACTTTTAACCTTATCAAAAAGAGTATATTCACTGTTTGCAACATAACCTATTTTATCATTATCCAGATAAACTGCTATTGCATCACCGTCATGTTCGTTTTCAGGTTCTTTTACCAATTTGACGATTTCACCCTCTGTTGGGTTGTAATTGTGGTAATAGCTTCCGGTTATGTTAACTAATAAATCGTTTGTAGTCTCTAAATAATCCAATTGCTTTTGAAATTCATTAAGTTTTTCAAATTCACCGTATGCAATCAGATAGTTCTTTTTTGATTCGACTCTCTGACCCATTGATTCAAGGACTTCTGCCTTTAAAAAATAGAATTCTGATGGATCTTCGCTTTCGGGAATTATCTCTAAAGCATCATCAATTAATCTAAGGGAGTGATCATATTTCAAGTCAGGAAAATAGGATACCTTAGCCCATTTGTATAAAGAATTCACTTTGTTTATTAGGATTTCAGAATCATCAGATACTCTTAATGCATTGTCAAAGCATTCTATGGCATTATCATATTCAGACAGATTGTCCAGGATAATTCCCTTGAGATTCCAATTTTTATAATCACTGTCCTTTTCAAGCATTCTGTCAACTAGGGATAATGCTTCATCAAATTTTTCATTTTCAATTAAATATTCAATTTTTGATGTTTTTGAAACCTTGAATGTGCTTTGATATGTGTTGTCGCCGTCACTTTCCTGCTTGGAATCCCTTTGAAGATAACTGTTATTCATCAATTGAATTTATTATTTTTAAGATATTTATAATATTTCAAATATATATTTAAAAAGAGGTTATTTGATGGATTACGATATTATTTATATTGGTAGTGGAAACGCATCCTGGCAGGGTGCAAGATTTTTAAGAAAGGAAGGTCTTAAAATACTTATCATTGAAGAAAGCTTATATGGAGGCACTTGTGCAAACAGGGGCTGTAACTCCAAGGCATTGCTGGATGCTCCCTATGAAATCAAAGCGCTTACAGACAACTTTGAAGGTGTAGGAAAATCCGGAGATTTTAAAGTTGACTGGCCTGCATTGATGGCATTTAAAAGAAAACGTATTGCAAATATGGCACCTTTCCTTGATGGCAAGTTCAAGGAATATGATTTGGATGTCGCTCATGGAAAAGGAGTTATTCTTGATGAACATACCGTTCAGGTAGGGGATGAAAAGTTTACCACAGAAAAGATTGTAATAGCTACCGGATTGAAGCCGGTCATTCCTGATATCAAAGGAAAAGAATTTCTGCATGACAGTACCGATTATTTGGATATCGATGAGCTTCCAAAGCATGCAATCATCATAGGTGCGGGTTTTGTTGGAATGGAATTTGCATCCATTCTTGCTGAGGCAGGCCATGAATCTGATGTGATAATCAGGGGAGATATGGCATTGAAATATTTCCACCAGCCTTATGTTCAAAAAGTTATCGAAATTCTTAAAGAGAAAAATATACGTTTCCATTTCAACGAGCAGGTTAGTGAAGTTACAAGCAATGTTGAAATTAATGATCCTGAATCCAGGATTTTAAATGTTGAAAATGCCCAGAATTGTGATGATTTATTGAGAGATCCTGAAGCTAAAATTGACAATGCACCATATGAAAATGGATTTACAGTCAATTGTGAAAGCGGACTGTCCCTTACAGGAGATTATGTTGTGGCAGCTATTGGAAGAACAGCCAATGTGGAGGATATCGGCCTTGAAAATGTAGGTTTGACATACACCAAGAACGGAATTAAGGTTAACGGACACCTGCAGACTGAAGTGCCAAATATATATGCGTCAGGAGATGTTGCAGATACCGGTGTGGCAAAATTGGTTACCGTTGCAATACATCATTCAAAATATCTTGCAAAGGAACTTCTGGGTGAAGCGGATGAGATAACCTATCCTGTCGTTCCGGCTGTTGCATATACCATTCCGAGAATAGCTACAGTAGGTGTTCCAGCATATATTGCTGATGAGTCAGATGAATATGAAGTGCACACCATCAGATATGGAAATTCATACTCATTGGAGCTTAAAAACGATACTACTGCTGAGGCTAAGGTCATTGTGGATAAGGACTTGCAGATTGTAGGTGCAGAAATCTATGCTGCTGATGCAGAAAATGTGGCAAATATGTTTGCATTCATCATCAACAAAAAGATAACACTTGAAGAGCTTGATTATATGATTTATGCATTCCCTTCAAGCAGTTCTGTATGTTTGTACAAATTGCATAATATTCATTATGACTTGTAATATTGAACTATTTTTAACTTTGTTTTCAATATTTTTTTATATTAAAAAATTCAGTATTATATATAATGGATAAAGTAAAAGAAGATAAGCTGGTAATTATACTGGGATGTCTGGTGCTTTTCTGCATACAGATTCTGGGAAATATGGTAACCCTTGCAATTCCAAGTATTTCTCAAGATTTTCACATGAATGTGGATTTGACAAATGCAGTAAGCCTGATTTATTTAGTTTTGGTTATTTCACTGGTATTGCCTTTAGCTAAAATCATATCTAAATATGGTGTTGGAAAATTTTTGAAGATTGGGATTTCTTTAGGCATAATCAGTTTAATTGTTTGTGCTATTTCTCCAAACAGTACAATTTTTCTCATTGGAAGGGCTTTTCAAGGAATATCAAGTGCATTAATATGCTGTTCCATTAATCTGATTTTATATTTGCAGCTATCTGGAGAGGATTTTGGAAAATCCATTGGTATTGTTTTATCCGCAGGTTATGTGGGTTTAGCTCTTTCTTATTTGTTTGCAGGGATTATTACATATTACCTATCCTGGAGAATATTGTTCCTTTCACTAATGCTACTTTATATTGTGGCTTTCTTTATTTTAATGAAATTGGATAAGGAATGGTTCTTGAAAAAAGATATATCAATTGATTATAGGGATTCAATTATATATTCCATTTTGATGATATTGTTTGTAGGATTCATGTCCAATCTTGATTTTGGAGGAATATATATTTTGCCTATTTGTTTGGTATTGCTGATTATTTTTGTTTGGCTTGAAAAAAATATTGAATATCCTCTTTATAATATTAAATTATTGAAAAATCCCGATTATATTGTTGGAAACTTTTCTTCATTTGTTGTATTTTTCACTACTTTCATTGTGATGTATGTTTTGAATTTCTACTTGCAATACGCTTTAGATTATAATTCATATATGACAGGTTTATTTTTATTACCTGCTGCAATTGTAATGATTATTTTTGCATATATTGCAGGCAAATTAACTGTTAAATATGATTTAAGACTCTTATCTGTAGTGGGTTGTATTATTTTAATCATTGCAGGTTATATCATATTTAAGATGGATTTCATTCCGATATATCAGATATTTATAGGCTGTATCGTTTTAGGTATAGGTGAAGGATTCTTCCTGGCTTCCAATAATAAGCAGGTTGGACAGACTATTGATAGTGAAAACTTTATAGACTCCTCTTCATTTTTATTCACTAATCGTGAATTGGGTAAAACTATCAGTTTATCCATTTATTTCGTTGTTGCAGGATTAATGTTAGGTAGTGATTCCAGTTTTGATGATGCAGTATTGAAATTAATCATGACTGGTGAAACGATGATGGAGATATCTATTGTTTTGTTAATTACGGCTATTATTCTGCTGTTTGTGATGTGGTTAAGGAAAAAATATATTAAAGCTTAAATACCATTAAAAATAGCTGGTTAATTATTCTTTTGTGATGATTGTGGTTAGTGGATTCAGATTAAATTTGGTTAATCTGATTCCTCTTCTTGTTGTTTTTGTTTTTCTTTTAGGTTTTCAATACCTATAATCAAGATTCCACCTCCCATGTAAATAATCTTGTTGATATTATATTATGTTTTTAAGATATATAAATATTTAGGTATGCCTAAATTTATTAAAAATTAAAAAAAATAAAAATTATATTTTATCTTTTGTGTGTTTTGCCCAGACCTTTTCATTGTCGGTGGCTGAAACCTTATTGTCGGCCATGACTCCAACCAAATCGTGAGCAACGTATGGTTCTTCCAAATATTGGAAATCCTTATCGGTCAAATTCAACTCAACGGAATTGACTGCTCCTTCAACATGGTGAAGCTTTGTGGCTCCTACGATTGGAGATGTAACCTTTCCAAGTAGCCAAGCAAGGGAAACCTCTGTCATTGAAACATCATAGTTCAATGCAAGCTCATTGACCCTTTTGATGATTTCAAGATCCTGCGTTTCAGTTGACTGATACTTTAGTTTAGCATAAAAGTCTTCATTCATCCTTTTAGAGTCTTTTCCAGGCATTCTTGATAGTCTTCCTGAAGCTAGGGAACTGTATGGTGTGGTTGCAATGTTGTCCGCTTGACAAAGTGGAATCATTTCACGCTCTTCTTCCCTAAAAATCAGGTTATAATGTCCCTGTATTGAAACGAATTTGGAAAAATCATTGCTTTCGGCAAGTGCATTTGCCTTTGCAAGCTGCCATGCAAAGCAGTTTGAAATCCCGATATACCTGACTTTGCCCTCTTCAATAATTTCATTTAATCCTTCCAGTATATCGAATAGTGGAGTGTTGTAGTCCCACATATGATAGATGTAAAGGTCAATATAGTCAAGCCCCAGATTTGAAAGGCTTTTTTCAACCATGTTATGAATATGTTGCTGGCCTGAAACATTGTTTTTAATGTCTTCCTCTGATCTAGGAAGGAATTTGGTGGCAACAACAATGTCGTCACGATTGGCATTTTCACGTATGGCCTTTCCCAGGTATTGCTCTGAAGTTCCGTTTTGATAGCCGATTGCTGTATCAAAGAAATTAATTCCATTGTCCAGTCCGTTTGTAATAATTTCTATTGATTCCATTTCTGGCAGTGTCCATGTATGCATTCCGTTTTCAGGGTCTCCAAATCCCATGCAACCCATACATATCTTACTGACGTTCAATTTTGAATTTCCTAGATTAGTGTATTTCATAATAAATAGTTATGTTTGATATTTAATAAGCATGTTTGTTTTTGAAAATATTGGTTAAAAATGCAAAAACAAATCCGATTACAGTTAAAACTATTAATATGATAAGTAATATGTTTATATTATAGAATTGAAGAACATTGCCTCCTACAAAATTGGCGAATATCAATCCTATGGTTATTGTTGAACCAAGTAGGGCTTGGCCTTCATATTGATCAATGTCTTCCATCATCTCATTGGTAAAATGAACTGTTGCAGGTGAGATTATGGCAAATGTTAGCATCTGAAATACTTGGGAGAGATATATTCCAAATGTGTCATGTGCCTGAAAAATCAAAAATGCTCTAAAAATGTAGAATATGCCGGCTATCATAATTAGATTTTTGGCAGGTACTCTTTTCAGTATTTTAAGAAACAAAAACATGACTGGAATCTCCAAAACTGAAGATATTGAATTGGAAATACCTACATTAACTACACTGCCCCCGACATTTTCAATTATATCAATCATGTAGCACTCGAACATGTTTTGAAATGTCATGAACATTACCATGGATATAAGCAATAATGCAAAGGCAGGATATTTAGTTAAAATATTGCTTTTTGATTTTTCGTTTTGTTCTTTTTGACTGAATCCGTAATCTGGAAGCAAAAATATGGTTATTATCATTAGAATTGAAGAGATTAATGTCAAAAGCAGAAGTATCCATACGCCGCTGTCATTCAGTGCAAATCCTAAAATGAATGAAAAGATGCAGAATGTCAATGCACCAAAGCCCCTTGCAACTCCAAAATTAGTTTTTATTCCATAAGATTCGTAGTAAAACACTGAATTAACTACAAAAGGATACATTCCAGTCGATGCAATAAGAATCAATGAAAAAAATAGGATATATAACTGGGTCAAGGACATTAGAATTACACTGATGATTATTATTAGATTCAGTATAAGAAGAATTTTTTGCCATGAATAATGATGAACATCAATGAAACGACCTAAAACGGGCTGTAAAATTGATGTTATTAATGCAGAAACTCCTATTGTTATTCCAATGACAATATATGGAATTTTAAAACTTTCTAAAAAATAAATTCCATATCCATAGAAAGACAGATTAATAATAAAATACAGGCCAAATAATATGTAGCAATAGCAATTAATCTTATTTTCTTTAGAAATAAACATGGACTCACTGTTATTTATTGTTCAATAATTTCTGAACTTCCTTTTCATGTTCAAATAGCACGCATCCGCCTTCATGATGGCTCATTAAAAGTCCCCCATCTCTAAGTGATTTAAATAGCTTTGATTCCAGAGCCTCTAAAATGGATGTTTCTTTTACATTAATGTCTGAATATGGTGAAGCGGGACAGGGTTCGGCACTGCCATGTGAGTTGATGTGGAAAAATCCACGTCCTGCCGCAAGACATCCTCCGCTTTCCTTTTCATCACCTGGAAATGACATGAAAAGCATTTCAGGATACTTTTCACGTAAATTACTGATTTCATCCAACAGATGATCTCTTTGTGTATTGCTTAATGCCAAATCTTTTGCATTAATATCAACCGGAACATATTCTATGAAAAACAATACTTTTGAGCCTAATTCATATAGGTTGGATACGAAACTGTCTGAAAGTGCATAGGATATGTTGTCCTTTGTTATGGTAATGGATGATCCGAAAATCATGTTGTTGTCTTTCATATGATTCATAGAGCCAATCAATTGATTATAGACTCCATCTCCTCTTCTTGAGTCTGTAAGCTTTTCATTTCCTTCTATTGATAATATGGGTATGATATTTCTATTTTTATCTATTAAATTAAAATAGTATTCATCAAGCATGGTTCCGTTGGTAAAAACAGGAAAGAGTATTTCGGGAAAATTGCATGCTTTTAATATTACATCTGTTCTTATCAGAGGTTCTCCACCTGCAAGAACAATGAAATTAATTCCCAAATCTCTGGATTGCCTGAAGATATCTTCCCAATCGTCATCCGTCAGCTGATTATTTGGAATTTCATCGCTGCATATTTCATTTGCTCTTGAATAGCATCCTGCACAGTGAAGGTTGCATCTGCTGGTAATGCTTGCAATAAGAAAAGCAGGAATATTGATATCTTTTTTCGCATAGTCTTTTCTTATTTTGGAAGCTTTCCTGCTGTTTTTAATGAATTTTGCCAGGAATAATGTTTCCTTTGGATTTTTAAATGTGGCTGAAATTGCATTTTTAATAATGTTTTCAGCTCCATTGGCCAGATATTCCTGAATATCAAAATTTTTACCCATAGTTTCACATTTGTTAAATTATTATTTATTTTACCAGATTTTTTCCCTTTTCGAAGGCTTCTTTTCTTTCAATTGGAAAAATAGTTTCATGCCTTTCGTATCTTTCCTCAGCATTGAAATACCATGGCCAATCTGTTTTGCTGTAATCCTTAAGCTGGAGTGTTTCACCTGATACGAAGATTTCAGTAGGCCCTACAAATCCATTAAATACATTCTGGTAATTTTGAAGCATTGGTAAGTATGCATTGTCTGGTGCATTGCTTGTCATGATAATCAAAGAGGGAATAGGATTTTCATTGCAGCATGGAACCTCTGAATTGTAGGTCAGGTTTTGAAATACCAGTCTTTCATATAGTGCTCTAAATGATGCTGTTAAATCCCCCAAGTAATTTGGAGAACCGATTATCAATCCATCAGCTTCACGAATAGCATCCAATATTTCAGTCAGGCCGTCACGACGTATGCAATGTCCTTTATATTTTTCTTTCTTGCATCCGAAACATGAAATGCATCCGGTGTATTTTTCCAATCGGAATAGATTGAATTTCTGAACTTCCGCTCCGACAGATTCTGCACCTTTAATGGCTTCATCTATTAATGTGTCTGTATTCCATCCTCTTCTTGGTCCTGCATTAACCGCAATTATTTTTTTACTCATTTTTAATCATCCATCATAAAATTCTCTTTTTAATTTATCCATTTCCACAATATCACATTTATTGATAGCTATTATACAATCATGAATAAAAGACAAATCCTTATTATCCATTTCACCCTTATAAAAAAATAAGACTTAAGTGTATAAAGTTCAATATTATGTTTGAACATTTAACTATAATAAGTTATTAATTTAAGTTAAAAAAAGAGAAAAAATTGGGAAGCTAAATTGATTTGAGTAATTCATATATTTCAGGAATTACCTGTTCAAATTTAACTCCGTATGTATGTGTTGGGTCACTGATTGTTTTTTCAATAGCTTTTTTGGTTAGTTCTCCAGCTATTTTTGTTGCAGTTGATGGTGATTTGCCGCTTATGGTTGAACCAACGAATGTGGAGGCAAATACGTCTCCGCTTCCATGGGTAATGTAATCAATTTTATCATTATACACTATATCGACTGAGGATTTCTCTTTATCCAATACAATCATTCCCATTTGATTGTTGTTTTCATATCCTTTTAGAATCACATGTCTTTTGGTGAATTTGGAAAGTTCTTCTGCCATATCAAGCATTTCGTCTTTGGTGAAGTCCTCTTTCCATTCCTTGTGCAATATGTAGCAGGCTTCAGTTGTATTTGGAAGGATATAGTCTCCCAGCTTGCAGAGTTCTCCCATCTTGTCTGCGAATTCCTGGTCAAATCCATTATAAAATTCTCCCTGGTCAGCCATTGCAGGATCGACAAAGACAAGTCCGTCCGGTTTTAGTCTTGAATCTATAATGTCTTTGATGTAGTCAAGCTGTTCTATTGATCCGATAAATCCTGTATATATGGCATCAAAATATATTCCTTCCTTTTCCCAATGTTTGCGTATGTTCGGAAGGTCTTCTGTTAAATCCCTAACTGTATATTCTGAAAAACCTGATGTGTGTGTAGATAAGACTGCTGAAGGAAGAACTGCTGTTTCAATTCCAAAAGCAGAGATGATTGGCAAGGCTACAGTTATTGAACATTGTCCATAACAGGATATGTCCTGTATAGTTAAAATTTTTTTATCTTCATTCATTTTTTCAACCAAATTCATTTAATAATTGCAATAGTTATGTATTAAAGTATTGATATATATAGTTTTATCTTTAATACTTTTTAAAATGTATTTTTTTGTACATTAAACGAATCAAAAAAGATTTTAGATTAAATGGATATGAACTATTTGGTATTTATGTGGTGATAATTAATGAGTGCTGTTAACAAATGATTGCATCTATATACTTTTCAAAATACTTTTTGAAAATTCTAACTATCGGACCAATGATTATGGCGGATATGACTGTTCCTCACGAACTCCTGCCAAGTATCCTAAAAATATTATGGACAATGCTGCTGCAGTTATTACAAACGAAACATCACAATATGGTTTTACCTTTCCAAATTCCTTTTTCAATACTTTGGCTATTGCAACTATGAATCCGTCTCCGGAAAGGTATACTATTTCAGTTTTGATTTCAAGCAATACTCCAAAAGCCATTACAACACAGCTGATTAATAGTATTGTTAGTTGGGAAATGTAACTTGTTGGATTAATGAAATCTATTAACACCAATGTCAAATCAATGAATACGGAAAATATTGTTCCAATTACAATCTGAAGGTATTGCCTTTTTTCAAAATCTCCCTTTAAAAGGATAGCCTGCACTGCAATTAGGATGATGGTGAAAATAAAGCTTGTTGTTCCGACACTGAGATTAGTAATCAAAGAAGCCACATATGGGATGCAGATTAACGGGGAAGTTCCCAAATTCGCTTTGATTGATAGTGATGCTCCAAGTGAAATTATGAATAGAGATATTATATATATTAAGTATTTGTTGTATTTTTTTGAAATAATTAGCATATTTTATTATATATTTGCAAAATATTTAAGTATTTCCTAGGAAAGATTATACTATAATGAAATTTAGAAATATATCTGACCTTTCGGATGAAGACTTAAAGGAAACGCCTTTTGAATTTTTGATTATGAAACTGAATGATATTTGTATGGTCTCCCTTAACAGAAAATTGAAAGAACTGGATATAACGATAAACCAGGTAAATTTTTTGATTGTAATCAATACTGAAGAGTCCTTGCCCCAATCATACATATCAGGGTTGCTTAATATACATGGCGGAAGTGTAACAAAAGCATTGAAAAGACTTGAAGCTAAGAAATTGGTAGAAATCAGTAAAAATCCTAAAAATAAAAGCAAAAATATTGTTAAAATAACGGATAAAGGAAGAAAATTAACAAAAGAAGTCATATATGTAATAGAGAATATAGAAAATGAAATTTTTGATGGATATGATATTGAAGAAAAAGAAAAATTAAAAATAATGTTAAGAGATCTTTCAAAAAAGTATTATGACCTCTAAATTACTTCAAAGTCAATAAGTTTTATTTTATTGGATATTAATTCAGGATTGGTGTCAATTTCTTCGGATAATTTGGTAGTGATGTATTTTTTGTTGTCATCTGCAAAAACTGTAGCGAGGGTTAGTTCATCATTATTCATTATTGCACTGGCTAAAAAGTTCGCACCACTTGAAATACCGACTCCCAAACCGAATTTCTTTGCAATTTTTTTGGACATGTTGATTGCATCTACATCATCAATCAAAACAATGTCATCAATTAAATCCCGATTAACTATCCCTGGAATGAAATCATCACCGATTCCTTCAATCATGTGGCTTCCTTCATCCATTCCCATTTTAAGTATGGATAAAGTGGATGGTTCTAGTGCAAATATTTTTGAATCAGGATTGTTGTCTTTTAATCGTTTACCCACACCCATTAATGTTCCGCCGGTCCCGATACCTGAAACGAATGCATTGACATCAGGTATAGCATCAAGAATTTCCTGTCCAGTAGTTGTATATTGGGCTTCTATGTTTAATTCATTATCAAATTGGAGTGGTCTGAATGCATCATTTTCTTCGGCAAAATCTTTGGCTAATTCAAGTGCTTTTTTAAATCCGCCTTCTTCTTTAGATACTAGATGAACATGGGCTCCATACATTTCTATAAGGTTTCTTCTTTCGATAGATGCCCAATCGGGCATGAAAATATGAACTTCATGGCCGAAAAGCGCACCGATTGCACTGAATGAGATTCCTGTATTGCCGCTTGTTACCTCCACAATGGCCTGTCCGTCTTTTAAATTTCCGTTTTCTTTTTCTTTTTCAAAGATGTATGAAGCAATCCTGTCTTTTATGCTTCCGGAATAATTGTAATATTCAAGTTTGGAATATATGCTACCTGTTTTTCCTTCATATTCATAATTAATCTTTATCATTGGCGTATTGCCAATCAATTTATTTAAACCCATAATAATTCAATCCAATTCAATAATATGTCATTGTAATTTTTGTATTTTGATTATAAAATACTTTATTGAAAAAAAGTTAAATTAGAAGTTTGAATAAAACTTCTTTTAATTGTGATATTTCTTTTTGTGTCGTGTTTGAGCTAATTTGACTTTCCCAATTGCTGATAATTTCACTCAGTTCATCTGTTTTTTCAATCCCTTTAGAAGTAAGTTCAACTATCTTAACTCGTCTGTTTGATGGATCCTCTTTTCTGGTTATGTATCCGTTGTCTTCAAATTTTCTCAATAGCTTTGCAGTGTATCCTTCGCTTACCTTGAATAGTTCAACGAGTTCTTTTTGTGTTGTCTTTTCACTGAATCTTATTCTAACCAGAAACGGAAACTCTACTTTGCTAATACCTGTTTTATCAAGATTTTCATCCATATATTTGCTAAAGCTAGCTATCAATTCCTCTACATAGTGGTATATGAAAATGTTTTTAGCATTTTGCTCGTTGAATTGTTTTGGAAGCTCCATATTATCCCCTGACAGCATATTTTTTAGTCCTTATATATAATAGTATTAAATCTAGTATAAGTACTGCTATTGCTGCAAGCATTACATATTTGACTCCCATGCTCAAAACTACTGCACCGGCTATGGTTGTACCAATGGTCACACCGACATTTCCCATACTTAAGAATATTCCATTAGCAAACTCAGGCGCTTCAGGTGCTGCTGATACCATCCAGTACTGTGAAATGTCGTTACCGATTCCCGCAAGCAGTCCCCATAAGGCCATCAATATGATTGTAGGTATCTTGACTGATCCGAAACAGAACATTCCAACCATTATGATTGAAAATATTATTGGAAAAGTCAGGACTGTAGTGTTTGTATTTCTATTCAATAGTTTTGCTCCAAGCCAGTTACCAACAATGGATGCAACGCCATAAATAAACAGCACTATGCTCAATTCGGTTCCAAAGATTTGGGTTATGGAGTTTAGGAATTCTGAAATGTATGAATATGATGTATACATTCCTGCATTGAGAAATATAACTCCTAAAATGGAAATTATGAATATTCCTGTTTTTGCAACTGAAATTTGTCCTCCATAGGACTGTTCCTTTCCAGGCAATTTTGGGAAAAATATTATTGTTGCAACAAGTGCTATGAATGTTACTGCGCTGAACCACATCATTGCATATTGGTATCCGAAGTTGCTTGCTACAAATGTTGTTATTGGAACTCCCACTATCATTCCTGCAGACACCCCCATTATGACTTTGCTTACTGCATCCTGTGCCTTTTCGGGTTCTACGATTTCTGCAGCTACGGTTAGGGCAAGTCCACAGTATATTGGGTGGAATATTGCAGGTATTATCCTGCATATTAACGCTATGTTGAAGTCAGTGACGAATGCACCAATTGTTGAAAATAAAGTAAATATTGCCAAAACCAACATGAAACTTTTTTTGCGGTCGAATTTTGAAAAGACCAGTGGCATGAAAATTCCACAAATTGCTATGGTTAAAGCAAACAGGCTTACAAATAAACCTGCCTGCGTAATGTCTACATTAAAATATTGTGCTATCTGAGGTAATATTCCTACTACTCCCATTTCTGTGCTTAAAACTCCGAATGTTCCAAACATCATTGTATATATAATTATATTTTCCTTTTTCATCAGATTTCACCATACTTTCATTAAATAACTCTTTCATTAGGAAAGTTTTATATATAATTATTTTAAGATTATTATTATAAATACTTTTTCAAGTAAAATGGTGATATCAATGAATTTTGATTTAAATGACAATAATGGCGTACAATAGCTGCAATAAGCAGCAGAAAAATGGATATACAAATCCAATATGTGATAATATGAATATGTAACATTGGGAAATGATATGGAAATTCCACTATTGGGATTTGGAGTCTTTCAAATAGCACCTCAGGATACCTAATCAAAGGGGCATCATTGTATTTCCAAAGTCTGTTAAATCACAAAGAATGGCTGAAAACTTTGATGTATTTGACTTTGAACTGTCAGAGGATGATATGGAAAAAATTAAAGAATTTGAAACAGCCAATCCAATAGCTAAAATTGATTCACCGGAATTTTTTGAAATAATTTTCAACTAGGGAAATTCTTTTTTTTATAACAATATTTTTTAACTAGATATTGAAGATATATTATTTAATTAAGCTTTTTAAGGGTTGAACTATATGAATATCTTAATATCTAATGATGATGGTGTTTTTGCACCGGGAATACTTGCTGCAAAACAGGCCGTTGAGGATTTGGCCAATGTTGTGGTTGTAGCACCGAATGAGAATAACAGCAGTGTAGGCCGTCGATTATCATTATTCAAACACTTGGAAATCAACTCCTGTGAACTTGAAGATGGAAGTTCAGCTTATTCCGTTTCCGGAAGTCCTGCTGACTGTGTGATTGTCGGTGCAGACTATGTTATGGATGAAAAGCCGGATTTGGTAATAAGTGGAATAAATCAGGGAGTAAACATAAGCTGTGACATCACCTCATCAGGTACAGTATGCGCTGCCTTTGAAGCGGTTAGCTTAGGTATTCCTGCCATTGCGGCCTCTTTGTTCATGGATCCGAAAACTTCATTCAAGCAGGATGAAAATGGTGAGTGGTATGTTGACTATGACTTTAGCTTAGCAAAAAAAGTCTTGCATGATATTGTTTTAAAAATTAAAAATGATGGATTTCCGGAAGGTGTTGATTTGTTTAATCTTAATGTGCCTTCAAATTATGACTCTGAGGAAGTCAAGATTACCAGTTTATCCCATAAGATGCTTGACAAAAAGGTCATTGACAATACTCATAAAGAAAAAGAGCAAATATTCAACTATCCTTTAGATGAAAATCAAAATTCGGATGATTTAATCATGATTATTTCGGATTTGGTTAAAAAATATGATGAGGACAGTGACGGTTATGCATTGATAGTTGAAAAAAGGCCAAGTTTAACTCCACTTGATGTTAATATGACTTCTAAAAAATTGAATAATTGGCAAATTTAAGAGTTTAAATATATCAATTATATTAATTTATTATTATTAAATTAAAAATTTTTATAATATGAATTATTTATATTTAATTGAATATTATTTTTTTCAATGGTGATATTATAATAACTAGCAACGATTTCATTCACGAATATGACAAGCATGTAATAGAAAGATTTGAATTCGAAAATGGAGAAGTCCTTGAAAATGTCAATGTGGAATATTTGATTAAAGGAACTCCAAAATACGATCAATCAGGCAATATATGCAATATGGTAGTTTTTTTCCATGGCTATGATGGAAATTTCTATTCTTTAAGCGATTATTCGCAATTTATATCGAAGGACGGTCCTTTTGATACAGATGACTATTTAATTCTTTCCATTACTTCTTTGGGATTTCCAGGTTCATGTTGCCCGTCCGAAACAGGATTAAAACAAAATTTTCCCAAATATACCTTCAAGGATAAGGTAAATTTCAAAAGACAATTCATTAAAGAAAAATTTGGAAATTGCAATATGTTAGGTGCTGTTGGAATAGGGATGGGAGGATATGAGGTTTATACTTGGGCCTGCGAGTATCCTGATGACATGAAATTCATTATTATAGTTAACAGTTCATATAAGAGTGCCGGATATAGGTATGTCATGGTTAAGGGAATAAATGGAGTCATTGAAAACAATCCCAATTTTGAGTCAGGAAACTATGATGAATCAGTGACAAAGACCATGATTTCAGTATATGAAATATTATTTTCATTTTATTTTTCTCATAAAATCCTTCAGGAAATGTCTAATGATGAAATCGATGTGTATATGGATCAATTTGTTGAAAAAAGCTTCAATATGGATATTTATGATTTCAAATATCAAAATGATGCTCTTTTAGATTTTAATTTGGAAGATAAACTCAAAAACATTAAAGCTAATGCATTGATAATTTCTTCCAAGGAAGATTTGTATTTCTCTGCAAAATATGATTCAGTTCCTTTGAAAAAATATATTGAGAATTGTCAATTGGAAATGGTTGACTTTAAAAGAAATAAATATGATGAAAGTGACTACACAAAAGTCATTGACATTTACAATTCCTTTTTAAAAGATTTCAAATAGTATATTTAATAAAAGAATAATAATTATTCATATGATAAAAAAACAGTTTCGATTAATTTTTCTAATAATCATTATTTTAATTTTTGCATTTATCATTAGCTATGCGATATTGGGAAATTCTCAGGATGCATCAGATTCCCAAAATGTTGAAATTATAGCTAACAATACTCAGGATAATGGTACTGTAGAGGTTATTAAAAATATTGGAAATTCTAACGGTAAAAAGATTGCCTATGTTGTTGGGGTTCATCCTCTTGAAAACGATACCCATAAGACATTTCTTAAAATGATGGCGAAAATGGACAGTCTGAACTACTGCTATGATATCTATGTGATTAATGTAACTGAAGATTTCAGCTGTTATGGACAATTGCTTCCAGATGACCAGCCGGGAAGACAGACCGGACAGGAATTGGCCTTGAAATATGTATATCCTAAAATAGTTAATGGAAGCTATGAGATGGCTGTAGATGTTCATGCACATGGCGGAGCATATGGTGATCACAATACTTTTGTATTCTCTCCTGTAGACGGTTCTGTCGGTGAAAGCTATGGAAGAAATGTTTCATCAGGAAGCGAGAACATTTCATATTACAATCCGTCATTCACGACAAGCGGTCCTTATTTGACTGTTCCTCTAAACAATAATGGTGTTCCTGCATTCTATTTTGAAGAAAACAGTTTCATTTCTCAGGACATCAAGGATTTGCATATGCTGGAACTCATTAAGGGAGTGGATAATCTTAAATTTTAATCAAATGTACAATTTTGTGCTAAAAATATTTATATAGTTCAAAATATAACATATGTTTATTAATAAATGTTGTATATTTGAGGAATAAAATGAAAAATCGTACTGGACTTTTTACAAATGCTGTCATATGGTTTGGAGTTGCAATTTCCGTTTCTGAAATTCAGGCAGGTGTACAGATTGCATCTGCAGCTCCCATAAATTCCATATGGATTCCATTGATACTTGGACATGTCATTGGTGGAATACTTCTTTTTTCTGTAGGTCTTATCGGTGCACGCCTCAGAGTGAATGCAATGGAGTCGATTAGATCAACTTTCGGTAATTTCGGTTCCAAATTCTTTGCCGGTCTGAATGTAATGCAGCTCATAGCATGGGTGGCTGTTTTGAATGCGCAGGGGGCATTGGCACTGATGGGATTGAACCTGCCCATATCATTTCCGGCAACATGTTTTATCCTAGCTATTTTAGTTGCAATATGGGTTTTCATTGGGCTTCAGCGTTCCTCAAAAGTAACGACAGTTGTCATGATTGTTTTAACAATGCTTCTTATTGTATTGTCTGTTAAATTATCTGGAATAAATACGTTTCATCCAATGGCTGATTCACCAATGCTGGGCTTTTGGAATATATTTGAAATTTCAATTGCAATGCCTGTTTCATGGCTTCCTGTAATATCAGATTATACGAAAGACGCACAAAAGCCTGTTAAGGCCACTACAGTTTCCGCTTTGGCATATACAATTGCAAGTCTCTGGATGTATTTCATTGGTGTTGCAGTCGTTGGCGTTGGAACAACTGACATTTCACAGGCCATTCTCATTTCAGGTCTTGGAGTGCAGGGAGTAATCATTATGGTTCTTTCAACAGTTACTACAAATTTCCTTGCAACAAATTCGGCAGGAGAATCTGCAAAGGCAATATTCAACAGATTGAATCCGAAAGTCACTGGGGTTATAGTCAGTATTTTAAGTGCATTGCTTGCAATTTCCGGAATTATGGATCACTACATTGGCTTTCTTTATCTGATTACATCAGTATTTGCTCCAATGGCTGCTGTGCTTCTGGTTTCATTTTATTTGGGCAATGGAAATAATGAAACTGGAGATTGGTATTTCAACATCTTTGCATGGCTTGTAGGCTTTATAATATATCAGGCAACAGTTAATTTGGATTCGATATTGCTTGGACCAACCCTGCTTTCAGTAATAGCATCAGGCACTCTTGCATATATCTGGATAAAAATTAAAAAAAAGAAATTTTGTAATTTCTAAAATACTCCAATATAATGGAATGCGAATATTACTCCTATTGAATCGAATAGAAAATCAATAAGCACATGAACAATATATGAATTCACGATGTTTTTTGTTTTAAGGTACACAAATAGGTTAAAGAAGCTTCCTAATCCAATAACTACTATACATTGGATGACATTATAATTGTAAGCTGATAAATGGCACAATCCGAATATCATCAGGTTCAGGAAAACACCTATGATTACAGACAGCTTTTTGTTTTTGGTAAAATAGTATATCGCTGCCATCAATATAATCAGCATTATTATTTTGAACAGTTCCTCTTCCATCAATCCAATTAGCATTATTACAGCATTGGAAGCCATTGGATAAATGCTTTGGGTTGGTATTGCTGTATTTGCAGCTGTTGGAACTCCAAGTGCAGTCAATCCTAAAATAGCTACAAGTGAATAAATCATGCTCAATATATAACATACTATAATAAGTTTCACGTCATTCAAAGTTGGAATCTTAAAAAACATTCCCAGCTTTCCCTTACATGCATATGCTAAAGCTAGTAATAGCACTATACAGGGTAAAATGCTCATTATCTCTTTTGGAATCATATATATTGGTAGAAAACCCAGTAACCCAGCTATCATTGAAATTTCTAAAAGGACAACGATTACCAATATTGCCCAGGCCAGTTTGGATATCTGCGGTTTTCCGCTATAGAATGGAAATTCCCAAAAATCATCATCTATCTTTAAAAAATCTAACAAATTATCACCATTAATATTTTTATTTTAATTAATTAAATTAATTATCCAATAAAATATGATTAAATATTTATTCAAAAATTTTATATATTTTAAAAAAATTAAATTATTATATAATATTTTTTTTTAGGGATTGTCATGAAAGTAACTTTTTTAAATCCTCCTCAAACAAATTCAAAATATAAGTTTCTAGGTGTCGTAGCTCCTTCTCTGGGAATAGGTTATATGGCAGCAGTTATGGAGCAGAATGGCTATGATGTTGATGTATTGGATGCATCAGCTCTAGAATTGACATATGATGAAATTGGGGAAGAAATTTTAAAAAGAAATCCTGATATTGTATCCATCAGTGCACTGACACCAACCATAGGAGTTGCACTTGACTCTGCGGATAAAATCAAGCAGGTAAAACCGGATACTATTGTTGTTTTAGGGGGTTATCATCCCACTTTCGAGTTTAAAAGTGTTCTTGAAGAGGAAAGTGTTGACGTCGTAGTGAGAGGGGAAGGTGAATATACTTTTCTTGAATTGGTTGAGACGATTGAAGATGGTGGTGACCTTAAAAATGTCCAGGGATTGGCATTTCATGATGAAAATGACGGATCATTGGTTGTGACAATGGACAGGCCAGTTATTGAAAATCTGGACGAATTGCCGTTTCCGGCGTTTCATTTGTTCCCTATGGAAAAATATAAGATTTTAAATATCACCACTAATGTTGCAACAATCATTACAACAAGAGGATGCCCTATGCAGTGTTCGTTCTGCTCATCTGCAGCTCTTCACGGCCACAAGCTAAGGCGAAGGTCATACACAAATGTAGTTGATGAGGTAGAATTGAGACTTATGGAGCAAAACATTGACACCATTGCATTTATGGATGATACATTTACCTTAAATAAGAAGTTTGTTTATGATTTCTGTGATGAGATAAAAAGGCGTAAACTTAAGTTTTGGTGGGGCTGTACCACCAGAGTAGACACACTGGATGAGGAACTGCTCCAGACCATGAAGGATGCGGGATGCATTACTCTCTTTGTCGGTGTTGAAAGTGCAGACCAGCAGATGCTTGATAAGATGAACAAGAATATCACACTTTCCAAAACTGAAAATGCATTCAAGCTTGCCCGTAAGGTCGGAATCAGAACCATCGCTTCATGTGTTATAGGCATGCCTGAAGACACTAAAAAGAGCATTAAAAATACTATTGATTTTGTTAAAAGCCTTAATCCAAATTATGCTTTATACAGTCTTGCCACTCCATATCCAGGTACCCGTTTTTACAATGAAACCTTTAAGAAGAATTTGATTAACATTAAGGACTGGTCCAAGTATACTCTTATAGATCCTGTACTGGAAACAGTTGATTGTACAAGCAAAGAACTCAGAAGTATACAAAAGAAAGCTTTCCTTAAGTTCTATTTACGTCCGGGATACCTTGCCCGTCAAGTTTCACAGGACGGTCTGATTTTACTGAGAACTGTTTTAGGTATTGCAAAACAAATTGTTTCCAGACAAACTAACGGCAATACTAACTACAACAAAACTAATGTCAATAAAGGCAAATAATTTTTAGTTCATTATATTCTATTTCTCTTTCATTTAATGACATGGATAATAGTTTAACTACATAATAATCAAAGGAATCTTTAATATTTTCATATTTTATATTGAATTTAAATTATTTGTTCCACATTATGTAGATTGGATAAATTATTTTTAGTTAAAAATGAGAAATTGGCAATGGTTAATATGATGAAAAGAATGTTTATTTCCATGCAGCAAACTTCTCTTCATCAAGTCCGATATCTGCAGCCTTAAATATAGGGTCTTTTCCGGCCTTTTTCTTTTTTTCATAATCTCTTAGGCAATCAATAGCTATTTTTCCAAGAATAACACATGTCGGCAGGTTGATTAGAGTCATTCCACCCATAGTAATGTCTGCCATAGCCCATGCGGCATCCATAGGAATGATGGCACCTACAAAGATGATTAGAATTGCAAATATGTAGAATATGTTCATGAACTTTTTAGTAGGTTTGTTTTTCTTATTCAAAAAGATTAATGCGTTATCCACATAATATAGGTTTCCAAGAAGTGTGGTAAAAGCGAATAAAACCATAGCGACTGTAATGAATATTGGTCCTGCAGAACCGAAGACTGTAGCAATTGAATTTTGAACATATGGGGCACCTGAAACTGCAGCATCTCTTGCAACGCCTGTGGACAAACACATCAAAGCGGTTGCAGTACATAAAAGCAATGTGTCGATATATACTGATAAAGTTTGTACCAATCCCTGTTTTGCAGGATGTGATACGCTTGCAGAAGCGGAAGCATTCGGTGCTGAACCTACACCAGCCTCATTGGAGAATAGTCCTCTTTTTATTCCGTAAACCAAACATGATCCGACAAAACCTCCTGCAATGGATTTGAAGTCAAATGCATCCTGGAAAATCAAAAGAAACATTGATGGAATATTTGAGTAATTAATTAAAATTACAATCAATGCAATGATGACATAGCTGACACTCATTAAAGGAACGATTGTACCTGTAACCTTAACGATTCTTTTACCTCCGCCAAATAAACAGTATCCTGTTATTATTGCAAGTAACACTCCTATGATTGCAGGAGTTATTGAGGGATTGTAAAATGAATATTCCATAAATGTGGATTGAAGGTTATATGAACACAGCAAATTAAATCCTACTGCATAAGTGGCTATTAAAAATATGCAAAACAATGCAGCTATTTTAGGTTTTTTCAATCCCTCTTCAATATAATATGCTGGACCACCGTAAAATTGACCATTTTCATCTTTCTTTTTAAAGATTTGAGCAAGTGTACTTTCAATGAATGCGGAAGATGCACCAATGATACACATTATCCACATCCAGAAACATGCTCCTGGCCCACCAAGACAGATTGCCGTTGAAACACCAATGATGTTACCTGTTCCTACCCTTGAAGCTGTAGATACTAGCATTGCCTGCAGGGAGGATACTGAGTTATCATCGCCTGAAGGCTCCAAAAGCAATCGGACAGACTCCGGAAACAGTCTGATTTGCACACCCTTAGTTCGGGTGGTGAAGTATAATCCTGCCAGTGCCATTACAATAATCAGAATAGGAAAATACATAATGTTATCGATTTCATTTAAAATATATACAATATCAATCATAATTTCATCCTTAATAGATTAATTTTCATCATAATGAAATTATATTAATGTTTATTAAAATGTAATAGTTTAATATAATTTATATGTTATTTTATGTTTTTTAGTTTAAATTATTTTTCCAAAAAATGCTTATTTTTAAATTTTAATCATTTTTATTAATTTTAGATAAAATTTAAAGGATTATATCAAATATTGCTCTTGAAAAATAAACATATAAATAAATTTCATGGATTTTTTTGTCAATTGAGATTTCAATTCTCTCTTTTATAGGTTAAAAATTAAAAAAAGAAGTGATAGAATGTTATCTGGAAAATTTCTCTTTTCTGATGCTTTTCACTTTACAGATTGTCTGTGTCATTGTTCCCATAGGACAGTACACACACCATGACCTTGGCTTGAATAGAATCATAGTGATTAATCCCAATATAGTTGATGTAAGCATCACGCTGTAAAATCCGAAAGCATACTGTGAAATCTAAGGTGCTATAATATCACCATGATATGCCCAGCTCCAGGAAACGTTGAATGTCCAGAGTATAGTTATGGCCTGTGTGAGACCTTTTGTTCCGGCAAATACCAGATAGGTATTCCATAGCATTACAAAAAACATTGCAAAGAAAAATATTAGAAATCCATATCTGAATGCCTTTGAATACAGCCATTTTGGCACATCCCTTTTTCTGGATAATCCTAAGCGTCCACCAAAACCGGTTATGTTCCAACTGATGCTAACGGTCAACCTTTAGCAAATGCAACTGGCCATGCTGCAGGTACTAATGTTACAAACACAACTCATAACGCAACTGCACATGCTGCAAACGCCTAATGCAACCAACGCAACAGCTCCTCACACAATGTTAGCTACCGGTAACCCAATCTTAATCTTACTTGGAGTAACAGCAGCTATAGGTGGATACGCTGCATTAAGAAGAAGAAACTAGACATATTCTAACCTCAAAGCAGGACATGCTGTCCTGTTTTTTTCTCCCATTATTTTTAACTCTTTTTTAACATCAAAAATTATTTATTTTATGTGAAATTAAATATTATTTAGATGAGTGATTTTGAAGGTGTTGCCGATACGTTATATATCCCGCTATCTGCAAGAATTTATGTTTCTAAAAGATTTCCTAATTATTTTTTTGATGAAAAATCATTGGAATTGGAATCTAAAATACCGAATGATATTATAACAAAAAATTCAAGCGAATACACTATGATGGCATCAGTTGCAAGATATTACAACTTTGATGAAATGATTACAAATTATATCAACTCTCATGGCAAATGCAACATCATAAACTTGGGTGCGGGTCTTGAAACGGCTTATTTTAGAATTGATAGAAAAAATGCGGTTTTCTATGAGATGGACTTGCCTGAAGTAATCAATCTTAGAAAAGAGTTGCTTGGTGAAAATGACGGTGAAATTCTTATACCAGGTGATCTTTTTGATTTGAAATGGACAAAGGATATTGATACAACATTGCCTTCATTAATAACTGTTTCTGGAGTATTCCAATATTTTCACGAAAATGAAATTTTAAAATTCATCAATGATTTGAAAAAAGAATTTGTGGATGTTGAATTAATATTTGATGCCACAAGCAAGGGAGGTCTTAAATTTACCAACAGATATGTTAAAAAGACTGGAAATGATTCTGCATTGATGTATTTTTATGTAAACAACTGTAAGGAATTCGCATCCAAATCAAACACCATACTGATTGAGGAAAGAACATTTTACCCCAAAACACTTAAAATGTTATCAAAAGAATTGTCTTTCATGACAAAGCTGTTCATGAAGATTGCAGATTCAAGAAAAAATGCAATAATTCTACATTTGAAATTGAAATAATTCTTAAAAATTTATATTTGATTATCGAGAAAGATATAAGGCAGATACAATGAAAAAATACATAAATTTTAATTATACTATTAATTTTACTTATTATTGCTACTGGAATAATCATACTCACATATCATGAATCACAAAAGGACACTGAAATCTTGGATAACTATACAACAATTATATGAAGTAACTCCAACGGTACAGTTTATAAGATCAATTATGGCAATAACTCCTCCAACAATACTGCAATCATGATTTTGGGAGTCCATAGCCTTGAAAACGGTACACATATTGCTACAAATGAATCAATAATGATGTTTACTGAAGAAAATAGTCTAAAAAACAACTTTGTTGCATACTACATTAAACTTAATTTCAAGGACAGCGGAAGGAATACCAGCGATTATGATACCAACAAGCATATGGGTGAGCTTCTGGCCAATGAATATGTCGTTCCGGATATAGAGAAATATAATCCTTATGTTGTGGTTGATGTTCATGAAATGGAGAACTATTGGGAATATCAGAAATATGTTGGAGTCATTGATAATCAGTCAAGTGTAACGATGGAATATGCTAATGAAATTGCTGCGAATTTAAGTTTTCCAATATTTACTATCAATGCAGGCACTTCACCTGAATGGGTAACAATACCTATCAGCAATAATGGCCACAATGTGATTCTCTTTGAAACCGTTCAGGATGACAGCATGGAAAATAAAACCCAAATTGCAAGAGATTTGGTGAGAACTATCGATAATTTCCCAGTATATGATTAATTGGATTATTTCATTAGTAATGTTTATATTAATCGTTTTTCAAAATTAATTATAAATATGTTAAAAATTTGATTTAATGGGGATAATATCCATGAAAAAATTTGAAGACTTTGATTTAAAAAGACTTTTAATTGAAAGCGTGGTCGGATTAGCCATATCCTTAACCATTGGAGTTATTCTATTTTGGCTGACATTGGGAACGGTTACGTTTTATGATGCGGGAGTTTATTCTGCCGGATACACAGAATTCAGTTTTATTATCGGAGTACTGATTGCAGCCACTTTGTTTGGATCAATGGAAAGGGACATACTCTCTGCAGGAATTTTAGGTTTAATCATAGGTCTTTTAACCACTTTGCTTGAAGGATTTGTTCTCAGCCTGTTCTGGTCACCAATGACCGTACAACTGGTTATGGGCTGGTGGGGAAATCATGCTGTAATCTTAATTTTTGTAGGTGTAATGGCAAGCATTGGATTTAATTTGTTTTTTTCAAGAAATAATTCTATTCCACAAAGAATCTAAGTTACTTTCAAAGTAACTTCCTTACTTTTTTTAGTATGCTATTTTAAAGTACATAAAAGCTCATTTTAGTTCTTTTTTGGTAATGCGAACAGCACCTTCACTATGGATGCGAACAATAGGATGCGTATCATTTAAAGCGATTAATTCAAGCTTTTCCAAATACGGTTCTACGCATTGGGGTTTTCTTTTGCCCATTACCCTAAACATTTCAGGTGATTCGATTCTCACTTTTTCATTGCAGTCAAAAATCATATCATAAAATAAATCCATTTTTTCAAAGAACAATTCCGGACTGTTGGTTGCTATGTTTTCACAGGCCCAAACGAACGCTAAACGGACATTGCTGGCATCATCATTTCTCATCTCCATTAACTGATTAAAATAATCTAAAATCAGATTTTTGTCAGCTCTTCCTATTCTTCCCAATGCATTAACTGCCCTTTCCCGCAATTTAGGATTTTCATCATCTAGATATATGGCAATGCCTTTGACATATGGTTCAATTTCAATAGGATAATTCAATCCCATTTCCCCTAAAATCCACAGTGTCTTTGCCTTTACTTCATCGGAATAATCATCATCAAGTTTTGATGCAACATAATCTATTCTACTTTTCCAATTTTTCTTATCCTTTGTAATATTTCTTAATTGCTTAAGCATCTCTTCATTTGACATTGATTATATTTTTATTATTTCATCATCATTAAATCTATAAGAAATTACTTAAATGAAAAATAAGAAATTAAATGATATGTTAGATTTAAATTCAGATAAATTATCCATTAAATATTCAGGCAATGTGCCTCAGGATTATGATTTTTCACCGATACAGGTTACTTTTGATTTTATTTATCTTGTTTATAAGCGTGATTCCAGCATTCAGAAAGCTATTGAAGGCGTTGCTCGTGAATATGATTTATCTGAAGAGCAGTTATCTGATTATCTGATTGAAAATAAATATCTCATCGATAAAACAGATAAGAATAACTATTCTGAACTGTTGAAAAAATACAATACAAAAGCATTGAAAAGAATGCTTAAGGAACATGGTCTAAAGACATCAGGCAAGCGTGAAAGGATAGAAGAACGAATAATGGAAAATAATATACTTGGAAATAATCTTTATCTTTCTTCCAAATCCAAAGTCTTTTATAAAAACAAGAAAAGAAGAATAAGAATATTCAATGAATATCTCTCAAAATATTATTATTTCAATGAATTCAATGAGTTTTATATGGATAACTATAGGAAAAAAGAGGAAAACATTCCAACTGAGTTTATTTTAAGACACATCACCAAATCATCCGAAGATAAAAACCATGACTCATTTGTCCTGAATAATCAGATCATGGCCGAATATTTCTTTAAAAAAGATAAATTCTCTAAAATGCTTGAATATACGTTAACTAACTTCTGCATGAACTTAAATCCCATATGGAAAATTGATGAATTGAAAGAACATGTGGGTATTTATAATGATACTTATGATGATTTGCTATACTTAGAGGAGAACTTAAGTAAAAATTTCATTATCTCCAAATATTATCTGATTTGGGATTCCTTTAATTTTGAAACTATAATCATGTCAAAATATGAAGGATATCTTTACCTGAAAGAGGTATTGAACTTTAAGGACCTATCAAAGATTAACCATGATTTAAAGGATAAGTTCTATTCTAATGATGATTTGAAAATCAAAAAAATCACTCAAAAGACCTTGTTTGATTTTTAATTGATAGTTAACATGTATATATTAACAAATTCATAATAATATATACCATGAATAGAAAATCGATTTTTGGAATTTTTTTGATATTGGTCGCATTGTCATTGACTTTAGATGCAGTAAGTGCTGAAGAAGTCATTATTGATGATGGATCTACCAATGAAATGCTATCCGTTGATGAAAGCGTTGCTGCAGAGGATGTATTGAACAGTGAAAGTGATGAATCTCTTCAAACACTAGCTTCTGCAGGTGATGGAAGTAATGTGGCTGTAGCCAATTTAACTGTGGACATATTGGCAATTTCTGATGAGGAAGATGAAAGTAGCATCGTTTGGAGCATACTGGTACACAATTATGGTCCGGATATCTCTTATAATACTCGGGTTACAGTTGATGGTACGAGTAATCTAAACTTTGAAAACCCTTTCAACAAACCAACAATCCTATTTACAGATTCAGGTTTACATGTTAGTTATTATGATTCAAAGGGAATTTTTGATTATCACAAGTTAACTTGGCTTATTGGAGATTTGGAGCCTTACAGTTATACTGAATTACTTATAAGATCAGTAAAACAGGGTTTAGGTCAATGCTCTATTGAAGTTTTGCTTACAAGTGACAGTGTTGATTATGATTTGTCAGATAATTATGCATTTGAATCTGTAGGCCAACCAACAAACAGTTCACAAAGCCTTTCTGTTAACGAATCATTGCCGGATGCAGACAGTCCATCAAGCACACAATTGCCTAGTGCAGGTAATCCCTTTGTCGTTGCATTGCTTGCTTTAATGATTATTGGTGCTGGCGGTATAAAAAGAAAATTTTAGGAAACATTTTTGTTTCCTTTACTTTTTTAAAATCAAAGGACATATCATCATATTGCAAATTGCTTTCATAATTCACGCATGATACAGTCATGCTACTATTTTAATTGAATTGTTTTTTTATTTCCTTTTCCAATTCGATTAACATTTGAATTATCATAACTTCTAGCTATATTCGAATATAATAATCCCACAGAATAATTGGCTATACTTTCAATTATTGGGATGACAATTCCTCCATATATTAAAAATCCGACATATGGAATTGAAAGTACAAAGGATGAAACAAAAGTAACAGCATTCAAAAGTATTGCCATTACAACAAGCCATTTGATAATGTTGACAATACCAATGTTTCTGATATCCTGTATCACTTTATTGATCTTTAAGGCTTCAGGCAAGCTGTTGAAGTAAGCCAATCTTGCTTTTGCAAAGAATAAGAGGAATTCAAAAATGAGATATACTATTAAAATCAGCACAAACACCAATCCCATTGTCGCTAAAAATTCCAATATTCTTAAATCATTAATCAGATTTCTGCTTGTAGGGCCAAACACCATTAATGCAGTCAAAAATAAAGCGGCCGGAACTATCATATAGACTATTCTTAAAAACAGTACTCTAATGGAATCATATATATTGCTCACCAAATTGAATGACGGAAGCATCGCTGATTGGTTTGAACCCAGTTTAATCATGGATAGGAAATATCCCGGCACAAGCAATATGAATAAAAAGAATGCAACAACTCCAATGGCTGTAATATAATTATTGTTGGCAATCAATCCAATTGGGATAATTGCAATAAAAACAAACAATAAGCATAAAACAGGTAATTTTTTAATGTTTCTGAATGGATATTTGAAAGAATTCAAAACTATCTTGGATAAATCCATAATCTGCTCACCTAATATGTCTGGATAATTTAAAGTTAGTGTTTAAATGAATATATAATTTCCTAAAAAAAGTATTAAAAATAATTATTTCATTGAGCTTTAAAAATAGTTGAAAAATTAGATATGGGAGATTAGCTATAATCAAGCTATTAATGTCCCATTTAATGCAATCAGCAAGTCGTTGACAATTGCACATTTGATATTAATTACTCCATTTTCTTTGTAAATCTTCATCTGAAAATGTAGTTTTCTCCTTGCATTCTTTTAATCTACTTACATTGAATTCAAACCATTTCAAACACATATCCTTATTCGCATTATAATTTTCACAATCTGAATGTATATTGTTCATTTCAAATCACTCTCTTTTATTTTATTATCAATGGGTGATAAAACCAATCACATTATATTTATATCTTTAATCCCTATTATTTAACATTGTATTGGTGAGTATACTATATTGGTTAATTAAACTTAAAAAAGAAAAAATAGTAAAAAATATATTTTACTAATTAAATTTCATCATAAACATCTTTGTTTCGGTTTTGGAAGAATTTAATAATTGCAGGTACAATTAAAACTACATATAATGGGAACATGAAGAAAGCTAAAAAATTCGCAATTTGTGGAGTTAAACTACTTTTGATTAATGGATAAAGCATTTTCATTAAAACTAAATAACCAATGTAAGCACCCCCAATTCTTAAAAATCTACGATCAATAGGTCCTTCACTTGAAAAATTAATAAATCTTCTCTCAATAACCCATGAAATTAATATTCCCAAACAGAAACCTGAATCCTTATATGCTTCAAGAGCCATTTTAGCAGGATCAACAATTAATTTACCTGCAGAATCATAATCCATGGGGTATGATTTAAATGTAGCATAAACTATAAGAATAGCACAAAATACAATGCAAACTCCCAAAATGATTAAATCAAAATTAGGATTATCTTCTACTTTTTTAAGTAATTTTGCTCCAATAAATAATGATATTAAAGCAACTATTAATCCAACTATAATATCCATTAAGCTATGTACTCCCAAAAAACAACGGGAAAAACAAATTAATATAAGACAAATTATAGAAAATATTTTTAATCCTTTAGTAACATTTCCTTTTAAATAAGTCCCAAGGAATAATATTCCTGAAGAAGTTGCATGACCACTTGGAAGTGAATATCCTGTTGCATCAGCCAATGCTCCTTTAAAAGGTTTAATTTTAGAATCCACTACTCAGGGACGATATATGCATGCAGTAAGTTTTGTAAAACTGTTTAAAATACGTGCAATAGCCATAGATAACAACATATATTCCCCCAATTTCTTATCATAACACCAGTAAAGCACACCAATTAAAAACAGAATAATATGTATATTTCCAAATTCAGTACAACTCATGAAAAATTGGTCAAAAAAGCCTCCGGATGCTTCACGCAGTCCCTGCAAAAATAAAATAAAAACACTTGTTATAATTATATCAACTCCAATTTTATATTATTTAATTTTCATTTAAAAAATTATTGATTTTTGCAATAAATTTAAGAAATAATTTGATTTTTTATATTTTTCATTTTTTTCCTTAAAATAATATCAAGAAAATTCATAACAAGCATTGAGTTTTGGAGTCAGTCCAATTATATTTCTCAATTATGAACGGATAATAGAAAAATTAAAAAGGAAGCTAATAATAAATATTAAATTGGATATTTAATTAGACAAAAAATCGGTTAAATATTTTCAGATTAATTTTTTCGATGTGGTAAATGTGTTCAATCTTAAGGAAAAATTCGAATTTTTGGAGGATGGGATTGATTTTCCATTCTATAACAATATACCGAAGTTGTCCACGTGGGAATGGGCAATTTTAGTTGTTGGAGTAATTCTTTTTTGGGCAATAATTAGTGTGCCATCGTTTCTTCCGGAATATAGACCTTTCCTATACTTTTTAGTGACTGTCGTTCCTGCGCTTTATGTCTGCAAGGGCAATTACTCAATCTTTTTCAAAAAGGTGAGAGCCCGAGACATCAAAACAATAATCCTGTGTTTAATAGGGTATGTCATTTATTCGGCGATTATAATTCTTGTTTTATATTTGGTTGGGGCTCCCGCCACAGATGATGCGGCGCTGAAAGCAGGCGCCTCCAAGGCTATATATTTCATAGGTTTGGTGCTCCAACTGTTCGGTGAGGAATTCTTCAAGATATCCCTGCTTCTGATAGTGATGTATCTTGTTTACAATTTCACAGACAACCGTAACCTGGCCATAAGGATAGGTATTTTTATCACCCTGCTGTTATTCGGTCTTGCCCATTTGAGCGCTTATGGAAATCTGTTGCAGGTGGTGCTGCTTCAGGGTTTCGGGTCAATATTTGATTTGTATGCATATATGAAGACAAAAAACGTTTTCGTATCATATATATTTCATTTGGCCGTGGACCTATTCGGGTCACTTCATGTATTGATGGGATGATGTTTTAGGGGGTTTTCACATTTCCCTTAAAACTTCCATTCACTTTTTTTTATTCATTCCTTTGTTTTGGAAAACGGCATGATGCCGAATCTTTTTTCGCATTTATAAGTATTGATGAATAATGTTCGTATTATTTGAAATTAATTAGACATTTTTTAATCAAATGAAAATATTTATATAAAATATTCAATATAAAATTAAATGGGAGATAATCATGAAAACTTTAAAAATCGTGGTTGTCATGCTTATTTTGTTCATGTCGGTTAGTGCTGCCTGTGCAGCCAATGAAACTTCCGATGACATAATCGGCAATGATAATCACAATGTTTTAAAAACCATGCAGAACGACGTTTCTGCCGTGGCAGTGTCAAAGACATTCACAGATTTTGAAAATGAAATCAACGTTTCAACAGGTGTTTTTGACGTGATGGATGACTATAAGTATAATAGCGATACGGATAAGAATTGTACTGGAATAAATATCCGGAAAAACCTGACAATAAACGGTAACGGCCACACAATCGATGCGGATGGCCAAGTCAGAATATTCAGGATTTTTGCAAATAACGTCACAATAAACAACCTTACTCTTGTGAACGGAAACTCCTTTTATGGAGGTGCCTTTTTAATTAATCAGAATAGCAGTCTGACAACAAACAACATTTATGTGGCGAACACCACCGCCGGGCACAGTGTAGTTTTAGTTGTAGGAACATATGTCAGTAACAATGACAGGTTTGTGGACTGCAGCTCCCCAATGGGTGTTGTGATGATGGAAGGTCCTCAGTTCACAGCCAACAATGTGACCATGCAGAGCTCCTCAATACTGAACTGGGGGTTCATTTACACAGAAACCGAGGGTGTCAGCATTACAGTTGTCAACTCGACATTTGTCAACACTGTCTCCAACTATTCAACTGCAATCAAAGGAACTTCAAGAACTGTAATCAAGAATTCCAAATTCATCAATCTGCATTCCCTGATTTCAGCAGGAGCGATCGGTCTGAAATCTGTATTGGAAGCAGAAATTGACAACTGCACATTCACCAATGTAACTTCCATGATGAACGGTGGTGCAATAGTGGCGGATGTTTTTGGAGACACGTTTACTGATGGGGTTGTTAAAATCAGCAATTCAGATTTCGTTGATTGCCGTTCTGGTTTCGGAGGAGCCCTATTGATATTGGGAGGAAATCTCACAATGGACAACTGTAATTTTAAAAACAGTTCTGCGAAATTTGACGGCGGTGCAATATACATGTCCATGTCAAACGCAAACATTTCCAATTCAACATTTGAGGAAAGCCATACCCTGTATGATGGAAACAGAGGCACTTTTGGAGGCGCAATCTATTGCGACAACTCAGAATTGCGGTTATGCGAAAACGAATTTAACGGTGGAATCGCCCAATATGGCGGTGCACTGTATTGCTATGACTCCACCTATTATGTCCTTGACAATAAGTTTTCAGACAATAAAAAGCCTGACGGTACTTATGATGATGTATTCACAGAATTTGACTTTGCGTCATCCTTGCAGGGCAATAATTACAGTGGCAACGGAAGCTGTGATTTGAACAACACCCTGTACACCACAATAGTCGTTGCAGATGGGATGAAGCTGAACTTGATTAATAACACAATTGATGTTGCAGTTCTTCCTTCCAGATTCGACCTTCGCGATTGGAATTGGTCCACACCTGTGAGAGACCAGGGTCGTACAGGTTCCTGCTGGACATTTGGTTCTTCAGGGGCTATCGAATCAGCCATACTGAGATTTTTGGGCATTGAAATGGATGTCTCCGAAAACAATTTAGAAGACATTTCACTGCAATACAACCATTACGGAATGTGGGGATATATTGAGGCAGGAACCCCTCAAATAGCAGTTGCCTATGCCGTAAGCTGGTTTGGAATGGTCAATTCAGATTATGATCCGTTTGACCAGTTGGGTAAGATTTCACCGATAATTATCCCTGACAATGCTATCCATTTCCAGGATGTGATTTTTGTACCTGGCCGTGTGAATCTGACAGACAATGATGTATTGAAAAGGACCATATTGAAATATGGTGCTTTGGATATTGTTTACGCAGCCGATCAGGAGCCTCCTGGCCTCAATCCGGAAACATCAGCGCAGTACAATAATGAAACTGAGCCAGGAGACCACAGTGTTACATTAATCGGATGGGATGACAGCTATTCTGCAAGCAACTTCCTCATCACACCGCCTGGAGATGGTGCATGGATAATCAAAAACAGTTGGGGTGAACAAAATGGAGATTGTGGCTATTACTACATTTCATACTATGACGTAAACTTCGTCCGTGACATTTCAGTGGAATACCTGCTTGAAAACACCGTGAGATACAACAAGAACTATCAGTATGACATCATTGGAAAGCTGGATTATGTGAATGCAACAGAATACATAAATCAGTATGTTGCACTTGCCGACGACCTGATTGCAGGTGTCGGAACATACTTCAACGAAACAGGCGTTGAATATGGTGTCGAGGTCTATGTCAACGGTGTTTTAAGACATGTTCAAAATGGACTTTCTCCATTTGCGGGTTTCCATACTATTCAGCTTGACACATTCATCCCTATTAAGCAGGGGGATGTTTTTGCTGTTAAAATCAGTTCAAACAGTGTTCCTGTCATGAAATATTCAAGAATGCATTATCTGCAGAACACATCAAGATACCTGCTTGACGGCACCTGGAAGGATGCCTATGATGACAGTGAAGCCTGTGTCGTAAAAGTATATACAATTGAAAATCCAATAGAAGCAAATGATCTAGTCAAAATTTATAAAAATGAATCGGCTTTTGAAGTCAATATCGGTAAAGCCAATCAAAGCCTAAGCTTTGTCATAAACGGTATAACATATAATAGAACTTCAGATGAAAATGGAGATGCACAGCTGGCTATTAACTTATCTCCAGGTAATTATTCCATCAAAACAATATTTAACGAAACAACAATTGAAAACAGCATTGAAGTATTGCCAACATTAATTGCTGAAAACTTAGTAAAATACTTCAAAAATGAATCACAATTTGATATACAATTGATTGATGGTCAAGGCAATCCTGTATCAGGAAAAAACATTACTATGAACATCAATGGAGTATTCTATGATAGAACAACCAATGAAAATGGAATGGCGAGATTAAACATTAATTTACAACCCGGAAAATATGTATTGACAGCATTTGACCCATTGACCGGTCTTCAAATATCATTTAACATTACAGTACTGCCTACATTAACTGGAAAAGACTTGCATATGACATATAAAGACGGATCACAGTTTGAGGCAACATTGGTTGACGGTAAAGGAAACCCATTAGCAAATGCAAATATAAGATTCAACATCAACGGAGTATTCTACGATAGACCAACTGATGAAAATGGAATAGCTAGATTAAATATCAGATTAATGCCTGGAGAATACATAATAACTTCACAATACGGTGAAGCCGTAACATCCAATAAAATTACTATTGTCGCAAAAGAGGAATAAACACAAATTCCTCCAAATTTTATTTTTAATGTAGTTTAGAATATTTCTCTAAAAAACATTCGTTTTAAACTCAATGGAAAATATTCGTTTTAAACATTAACACAAGCAATATTACAAATCAAATTACTTTTCAACTATGCATATACATCAACTACATTTCAAAAACAAGTTTCAAATAAAAGGCTGATGTTAAAGTAAATTCTGGTTCGGGCCTTGCTATCGTTAACGTTAATGTTAACGTTAATTTAATCAATAGCTATTAATTTCTTCTGTTATTCTTGATATGACTTTTACTTTAACGGCAAGGGTTGTTAATGTTGTTCTTATCCAAACCATTGCATATATATCAAAGTGCAGGGGAAAACAACTTTTGAAATCGCAATCGTTAATGTTAATGTCGTTTTAAAAAAAAGATTTGTGAAATGGTAAATATTCTCATTTCTATTTTGGTTTTATAATTCGTAGGATTTTGGTGGGTTTCCGGAGAAATCAGCAATAGTTGCTTTGCCAGTTACTGTGAATACTTCAAATGTTGGATTGTCTGCGGTTTCGTATAATGTTTTAACTAATTCATTGGAGTCTATTACTTTTTGTTTTAAGTCTAAACTGTCAGTGAATTCTACTTTTCCTGCAATTCTTAACCATGCAAATTCAGGAGTTGCAACAACCATTTCACAGTTAGGGTTTGCATCTAATTCTTTAAACATTGGTTTGGTGTTTGCAGTACAGAAGTATGGTTTTCCATCTTCTTCAAAGTAAAATAGTATTGGCCTTACTTTTGCATTTCCATCAAGTCCACTGGTTGCTAAATATATTAAAGAGTTTTCTTTTAAAAATTCTATTACATCGCTCATTTTTTAAATCTCCTAATAGTTTGTTGTTTATAGTTTATTTTAAGGTATATAAATCATTTTTGTAACTAGCAAGTTACTTAGTTACCATTTGGTGACTAACTCTATTACTTAATTTATTATATTATATATAGTTTTGTATATTTCCATGGAAAATATTCGTTTTAAACTTAGCTTGTGGAGGCAACATTTCCAAATATTCTAAAAATTGTGGATGAACCGTTGGTTCAAAACTACATGAAAAATAAAAACCATTTACCCCCCCAATAATCTTTAACAAAAGGAATGACATCCAACACATGAGAATATGTTTCTAAATCCATATTAACAGAATCTTCATTAAAAGAATTAAAACAAAACCTACATCTCTGATTACATTTATTAGTTATATCTAAATTAACACCATCAAATAACATTTCTTCTTTTTGTGGAATAAGAACTTTAGAAGGAGTAACTTTCTTTTTAAGATTAAAAAGTTTTTTATTAAAAATACTCATTATTACCCCCCCTATGGAGAATAAATTTAACAAAGCCTCCCTCACAATAAACCGTTTTAATCATAAATTCATTCAAACAAGTTGCTTCAATCTTTTTTTGAATTTCATTAACTTTTTCAACATTAAATTCATCTTTAACAACTATATCACAATTATAATCATCCACTTGTAAAACATCGACTTTAGAATCAGTATCAATATTTAATTCCGAAATAATATTGCTTAAACTTTTCATAAGATCACTCATAATTTTTAAATGAATCTTGATGTAATCTTAGAGAGAAAAAAAGTATATTATACATTATGTTAATCTAGTAATATATCTTTTATTATCCTAGTGAAACAACTTGAATTTGGAAAACATGACAGTTACGGTTAATATTAATTCTTAAAATAAAATTAAACTTCATATATTACAGATTACTTCTCTTACAATAAAACATAGAACCAATCATCAAAACAATTTTAATTATTACTCATTTGAATGTTTTTTTACATTTTCCTTAATCTCATCAAAATTAAAATCATAATTATCACCAATAACTATCATTATTGAATAATCATCAATTTTAAAAAAATGAAATTCAGGATCCTCATTTTCATCAGTAATATTTAATGTAACGTGAATATTTTTTAAATCCTTCATATATTAACTCCTAAATAGTATTTAGTAAGATATTTTCTTAATTCTTAAGTATACAGATTATAAATAGTATATTTAAATTTAAAAAATAAAAATTGAGAATAATACATATTCTCAAAAAAAAAATGTTTAACTTATTGTAATCTCATTAGCTATTGCAGCACCATTATACATGGAAGTAATAATGTATTTACCAGACATTAAATTAATATTTAATTTAGCTATACCATTTGCATCAGTGGTTCTACCATAAAATACTCCATTAATGTTGAACTTGATTGTTTGGCTTGCATATACATTACCTTGACCATCAAGTAATTTAGCTTCAAATTTAGAACCATCTCTGAAAGACATACTTAAATCTCCAGCGGATAAAACAGGTAATACTTTAATTTTATTTGATACTTTAAGACCATTATATTCTGCAGTGATTATATATTCTCCTGGAGCTAAGTTAATATTTAATTTAGCATAGCCTGAAGCGTTAGTTGTTCTAGTGTAAAATACTCCATTAATGTTAAAGGTTACATTAACACCAGCACCTGCAACACTACCATCTAAATTTAAAACTTTAACAAGATATTGTGTGTCATTTTTATAATATTTGGTTATATCATTGTTCTCAATGATTGATGGCAATACTTTAACAATATTAGATCTTTGTTCACCAGTGACAGGATTTTTAGCAGTTATAATATAATCCCCTTGACCCAAATTAATATTAAGCTTAGCAACCCCTTTATCGTTGGTAGTTCTAGTATAAAATACTCCATTAATATTGAAAGTAACATCTTTATTTTTTAAGAAATTACCTTTATTATCTAAAAAGGTAGCATAATATTGAGTATCATTTCTAAATATTTTTGTAATATCTTTACCCAAGATAGTTGATATCACAGTTACTTTAGAATCAATTTTTTGGTCTTTATATTCAGTTGTAACAGGATATACCCCACAGTTTAAATTAATAGCCATAGACGCCTCACCATTACTATTAGTAGTTCTAGTATATTCCATACCATTAATAGTAATAGAAACCTTTTCATCAACTATTGCTTTGTTGTCTTTGTCTTTTAGAATCACAACAAATCTTTCATTTCCATTATAATATTTTATTAAGTCTGGAGCGGAAATATTAACTTTATTACTATCTATAGTGAATGAAACAATATTTGAAGTAGAAGATTCATGATTAATATCACCACCATAGTATGCTTTAACCGTATATAAACCAGATTCAAGACCATATAATGTATAAGATGCTTTTGAATTACTAATTTCACTTACATATTCTTTACCATTAACATCAAACACAATATTTCCTGAAACAGATGCTTGATTAACATCAGCCATCAAAGTAACACTATCCCTACTATTTTTAACATAAGACAATTCAGTCTCGGTATCTAATGCTTTAACAGTAATTTTAACAACTTTAGCAGGAACAAGACCACTACCCAAATAAGTAATCACAGCATTATAAACACCACTATCCAAATAAATAGATAAATAAACCTTACCATCATCATCAGTTGTTCTATAATAAGTATTTCCATTTAAACTAATTTTTACTTCAGCATTAGAAAATGGAGAACCATCCTTAGTTAAAGTTACAATAAATTGATCAGAATCACCATAACTCTTAATAACGTCAGAAGCAGAGATATTAATAATATTTAATCCAGTAACTTTAAAATTACTTGTTGTAATTTTTGCATCATAAATATCATGATAATATTTTGTAATGTTTGCTAAATAATTATTTGGAGCTAAAAGTATGCTTTTAGATACTGTTTCCCCATTATTTTTAACAATCAACTCGTATTCAGTTCCATTAATATCTACAATATATGTACCTTTAATGTCCGCTGTGAGTTTAATTGTAACATTATTTGGATAAGTGGTGTTTTCAACCATAATTTTTATATTATTAATACTTTTTGTTACATTGAATTTTGCTTCTTTAATGTTTACAGTATAGTTTTGAGTATCACATGATGTATTAGTAACATAATTTAAATTAGCAGGTAATGATATTATATTTTCACCATATCCTGATTTAACATTTACATTAACAGATTTATCACCAATACTTACATTATAAATACCATTAATATCTGCATTTACTTTAACTATAACATCCCCAGGCAGAATTTTATTGTCAACAATTACTTCAACATTATTTATTGCCTTATTTATTGTGAAAGCTGCAGATTTGACATCGCCTGTGAATTTTTCATTAGCTTCATTGAAAATTGTTATGATATAATCTCCTACAGCCAAATTGGAAAGTATAATCTGATTTTTACCTATTAAATATGTTTTATTTATTATTACTTTTTCTTCATTATTTTTAACAATATAACTTACTTTAGTTTTATTTTCAATGTCAAATCCGACAGTTATCGGGCTATTATAAGTCACATTAGCAATTGGATTAATTTTAATTAATGATCCATTCATATTTTGTGTAAATACCTTTAAACATGCTACCTCATTAGCTGTATCAAGATCTATCCAAGTTTTACCATCCATACTATAATAAGATATGCCTGCATCACCAGGATTGCTATTTAAATCACTTTTATAAACATAGGGAATTATTGTATTATTTACTTTTAAACAAACAGTGAATTGTTCACCTTTGCTTACAGGTATTTTTTTATCAAAATTGAAAGTAAAATAACCAGCAGATATAGAACTTCCGTTTTGAATATGTCTCAATTCATCACCCACATAAACAAAAACTTCCCAGTTTAATGCTTTATCAAAATAGGTAGAAAATCCAGATAAAGCTTCATTTTTAACACTATTGTAAACATTTTTATAATAAGAAGCATATTGCATAGAATATCTGTTGGAAAAATCATATTGATAAACACGATCATATCTTATTGTATCATTAAACATGATATAATATAATTCTATCCATGCAAATGACTGATCATAATATGATACATGGAAATATCCATCATCACACCAGTCTGGTCCCCAGCTATTTTTAACAATCCATGCACCTTTACCAGGACAGCCATCGGGGAAATTACTAACAGGATAATTATCATCCCATCCGACAATAGCTACAGCATGATTAGTAATAATATTACGACTATGATAATAATTATAGTTTCCTTTATAACTATCATCCATACTAATACTTGCTTTAACGGCACCATATTTAATAATTGCTTCTTTAACTTCATCATTATCAAGAGGATTACTGCGAGATCTTTCTGCTAAACCAATATTGGAGATATGGAACACCTTTTTTAAAAGTGGTGAAAAACCAAAAGCACTAATAGAATCAGTATTTTCAAAAACTGGACCTAAAGAATTTGCAAGATATGAAAGAGCTTCCCAATCAGTTCCTCCCTCATTAGGTTCACGACTTGTTCCATACATTGAATATTTTGAAATTAAATTTTTAACATTATTTTCAGATAAATCAACTTCAATACCTGTTGCTTTTTTGATTGCAGTTTCAACTGTTGCAATAACTGAATAATCCCAACAAATATCCAAATCACCTTGGTTTTTAACTGATGTGTCCCATCCATTGTCAACCAAATTGAAATATGAAGGTAATTTTCCATTATAATTGCTGGTATTAGCTACAACCATGGTATAATTACCAAAATCTATAAATGAATTGATATATTCAGTATAAATATATCCATTTGAACTGGTGGAAATATTATTTAACATATATGAACCTGAATAAGAGAGGTTACTGGAAATTGAATGAATAGCCCCACCACCATAATTTGCCATATTTCTTTTAAACAAAGATTCAAAAACAGATGAAATATTTTTATGAACATATGCAGCTCCACCATCATAATATGCATAGTTATTTGAAAAATCACTTTTAAATATTAGTAAATCACCATAGCTTTTATATACTGCACCACCAAAGGCAAAAGCATTATTATTGTTAAAATGTGAATTATCTAAAAATAAATCAGCATACAAATTAATAATTGCACCACCATATGTAGCATAATTATTGATAAACAATGAATTGGTGATGTAATGGGAATTACCCCAAATATACACTGCACCCCCACCAAGAACTGCTATATTATTAATAAATGATGAATAAGCAACATTTCCTTCACCATTAGATGCTAAAGCACCACCATAGGAATCAGCAATATTATTTTGGAATATTGAATCAATAACATTAATGTAAGATTCACTACCTTCACCATTTATTGCACCACCTTTAGCAGCAGTATTGTTTTCAAAAATTGAATTACAAATGGTCATATTTATATTATCGCCGGCAATTGCACCACCATTATATGTTGCATGGTTATTGATGAATTTTGAATTAAGTATATTAGCTCCACCAGAAGTTATGTAGATTGCACCGCCATCCTCTGATGCATTGTTATTCATGAAAATAGACTCAATAATAATTGAATCTTTGTTGATAGTAATGGCTCCTCCATATCTTTTTGTTGAATTCATAAATGTTATGGAAGAAATAATTATGTTTGAATTCAAAGTAAATATTCCATAATTATTTTGTTGACCATCAAATATTACTTCACCAGTATCTCCCCACCGTTCAATAGTCACTGCTTTTGAAATAGTTAGTCCAACATTACTACTGCCAGTGTAAATTCCAGGAGCAACATATATTGTATCTCCATCCTCTGCATTATTAATAGCATATTTCAATGTTTTATATGGGCTAGACTCATTTCCACTGCCGGAGCTACTTACACTTCCATTTACATACCACAAATTACCTTGGTTAACTGTTAATCTTTGATTGTCAACTAAAGCATTAATATGAGTATTACCATTTATCTGATATGAAATTGAATTTGATGTATCTGAAACTGTTAGATTTGAATTTATTATATAATAAACAGGTCTTTGGAAATCAACATCAACTATTTTACCTGTATCTGACTCTGTGAACAATATTTTCGCTGTTAAAACATTCTTTTTGATTGTATAATCCAAATCGGCTTTCAGATAATTTGGAATGCTTGGCGCACCATCCTCACTGGAATCAGGTAGGTCATTGCTACCATACCAGTTGTTGCGACAGTAGCTGTTTGATATCTGGTTTAGTGGGCGGTAGTCTAAAAGAGCATTATTGTTTACATAAGAAGTTTTTCCTTTCGCTAGTGAAATGGCACTGCCATAATCCATATTTCCCCCATAATCCTTTTCATTGCCTTTAAATAGTGAATATAATATATAATTATTTTCGCTGTTGATTGCAATAGCCGCACCTGTTTTAGCTTTATTATTTGTAAAAGTACAATATTTAACATAGGAATTTCCACCATTTAAATTAACTGCACCTCCAATTTGACCTGAAGCCCAATTATTATCAAAAGTACAATAATTAATAGATATTGCATTGTTTGCTAAAATTGCATTGCCTGAACTGTTAAGACGAGAATTTTTAAAAGTCAGATTGTTCAAAACAATATTAACATTTGTCGTGAAAATTCTAACCGGATTATAGTCTGCATCAATATAATGATTATTACCATTGATTGTGATATCCTTTGATATGATAATTCCATTGGCTAAATCCGAATCTTTAATTGGATCATAAACATAATTTTTTTCTAAATCAATAATTGAACTGGATGAGGAAGAAATAAGATTATATAAATCTGTAAATGAAGCAAATGACTCTGAATTTCCAATATTATATCCAAAATATTTAGTGTAAGAATTGTAATACTTATTTCCATTGTAAGTTACTTTGATTAGATAGTTTTGTGAAGGGTTAAAACTGTAATCTAATATGAATTGTCCATTTTTATCAACTGAAGTGGTTTTTGTAATTTTATCGTCAATGACATAGGTTACTGTTCCTGAACGAACAGACTTTACAGTGAATATATTGTTATTCAAAGTGATTGTTTCCGGTGTGAGTTTTATGAAATCTGATTCGAATTGCACATTTTTTCCCATATAATCTTCAACAGGCATTCCAAGAACCATCAAATCCGGACCAATTGATGAATTGGTAATAATGACATTTTCAATCAAATTAGGTTTTTTTGTAAAAGAAACTGTGCCTCGGTATTGATTGTTAGGTACACTATCACTTCGTTTTGAGTTTTTAACAAGGGTATTTATAAGAGTTCCATTATTACCATCCCATCGAATAGCAGCTGCACCAATAGATTCATCAATCCAATTTGCCACGCTCGCATTATCTATTACGCAATTATTCATAACAATATTGTCTTTTAGGATAGTTACAGTCCCATACTGTCCTCCATGACAGTTAATAATATTACATTTATCAATTAAACCACCATTACCATCCCAAATAATAGCACCACCATATCCACTTTCAGTTTCATAAGAATATGCAGTATTCACGGCATTTGTTATATTCACATTGCTTAATGTAACATTAGTGCCTGATACATATATCATACCACCATTAACATATCCATATTTATCATATGTAAAGTTGATTAAATTAATATTTTTTAATATTGCATTATTTCCCAAGTTTATTAAATTCCAATCATGGTAATTGAGTTTAGGTACAGGTCCAAAATCCTTTTTAAAAGTAGTTTCGGATAATCCATTAATTGTATATCCGTTTCCATCTATAATTTTATTATTAAAGCTGAAGAAATACCCCCCAGCAGTGCAAGTATCAATACCATCAACCCAAGAATAATCATGAGACAAGGTTATATAATCACTTGGAGAAGTATAATCCAATATTAATTTCAATGCAGTAAGAGGATAGTCAAATTGAATTTCATATCCTTCAACAGATACATCCAAATTTTTCAAAGGTTTTGTTAAAGTATAACTAATAATTTGATTAGTTAAATTATTTAAAACCACTTTATTGCCATCAACACTAGTTAAAACATATTTTACATTATACCTTCCAGTATCACTAACAGAAGTTATAAAATTATAATTATAATCATTAGAATTACTTTTAATAGAAATAAACTTAAAAGTTGGTTTTAACGTATTAAAGTCAAAATTACTATTTAAAATATTCGCATCAATGTGTTCACTTTTACTCGTTAAATTATCATTTTCACTTGCAGATATTGTATCCACAATAACATCATTACTTGTTGATAAAACAGAATTATCAATTTCATCAATGTTTGTTTGATTTATATCACCAGCAGAAACAGTGGAAATTGATAATAAAATCAAACAAATAAATATTAAAAATAATTTATTTTTCATTCAAATCACTCACCATTATATAATACCTCGAATGTGTTTGTTAGAGAGAAAAAGGATATGAATATTTATTATTTTTTTAATATATAAAATGTGGTAATAATAAAAATTAAAAGTAAACAAAATGAATTTCATTTTCTAAAACAAGATAACCAATATTAATGCATTAAAGAAAAAATAAAGGGTAGCTATTGAATCAATCAATTAAAAAACAATAGCTTTGAAAAATTAGTTATTATATAAACTTAGTCTGTATTAAAAGAGTTATATTAAAAATAAGTATATTACTCATCAGTTATGAATTCATAAACTCTTAATCCTAAGTCTGTAAGTTTGTATAATCTGCCTCTTTTTTTCTCTTCATTTAAACAGACTACTAGATTTGCACTTTTTAACTCAGATAGTGTTGTTGATATTTGGCTTTGTCTTAAATCTAATTCTGCAGCTATTTGGGAAGGCATTTTCATTGATTTTTCAATGGTCTTCATAACTTTACTTCTATTTATACCTGATTGTGCAAATGATACAGCATCTATGAATTCTTGATCATTATCACATGACATGTAATTATATTTTCATTAATGATTAAATATTATAATACTAAGATTTAATTAAGATTTAGTTAAGACTTAATTAAGGGGCAATTAATTTCTTACATCATATCAAACTAAATTAAAATTTATTATAATAAGTTTTACCACATATTTAAAGCCGAAATTGATTAAAATTATATTTAAAAGCGTTCGCATAATTTGATAATAATAGGTGTAAAAAATATTTAGTATTATAAAAAAATAAACAAAATTTAAAAAAAATATACTATACCTTTTTATAGAATAATTTCTATTCTTATTTTCAGAATTTTTTCAAAAAAAGTTTTTTTTATTTTTAAATCGCCATATATTTATATATCTTTTGATAAAATTTTAACTATATTTTAGACATTTTTTGATTAACGGTTTAAAATGGGGGAAAATTATGAGAAGAAAGTTTTTAATAGTGATTTGTCTGATTTTATTCGTCGTGTCTATTAGTGCAGTTTCTGCAGCGGATGATTTAAATCAGACAGCAGATGATGATACATTAAGCGTTTCACAGGAAAGTGAGTTGGGTGTTGATGATGGAACATTTGCAACTCTTCAAAATAAAATTAAACAAGCTCCTGCAGGCTCAACAATCAATCTGGAAAATGATTATAGGTATAATTCAGATGTTGACTCTTTATATGGGATAGGCATCGATAAGGCATTGACCATTAATGGAAATGGGCATACTCTTGATGGATTGAAGACTTCAAGAATATTTGAAATTAATACCGAGGCTTTTGTAACATTTAATAATATAAGATTTGTGAATGGACAATCTCATTCGCATGGTGGGGCAATCTGTCAAGGTTCAATACTTACTTATGGTAATTTGATAATTGATAATTGTTATTTCATTGATAACCATGCAAATCAATTCGGCGGTGCAATTGATGCATATTATGCAAGAATGAGCAATTCTTATTTTATTAATAATCATGCAGAAGATGGTGCTGGTGCAGTTGTCTGTTCTAATGGTGCAGATATAATAGACTGTGAATTTAGGGATAATTATGTCGTAGATATGTTTGCTGGAGCAATCTATATGCCTTATGATGATGATAGTCCAGCTACTGTCAGCATCAAACAATCAAAATTCATCAATAACCGTGCAGGAGATGATGGTGGGGCTGTATACACAGACTGTCCTTTAACTATTTCGGATTGTTATTTCCAAGATAATTTTGCTGGATTGGATGGTGGTGCATTATATGTTGATAATAATTTTAACATATTGAGTAGTGTGTTCTTTAATAATCATGCAGAAAGAGATGGCGGTGCCATATCCACCTTGGAAGATTGTTGCAGTGAAATCCATAATTCTAATTTTGTTAATAACACTGCTCATGAGGGCAGTGCAATCTATTATGATGAAAATGATGAAGAAAATTCAAAAATATATAATGGTAACTTCATCAATAATTTCGCAGAATATGGCGGATGGTATCATGGTAAGTATAATGGTGCAATTTATGGTGAATGTGAAATATATGGTTCCAATTTCATTAATAATTATGTCAAAATCTATGATCCATCAAATATAGGATTTAATTTATTTTTAGTTTTCCAGAATGGGACTGCTTCACCAAATTCAAAAATTGAATTATGCCAGTTTCAGGATGAAGACGAAAATGTAGCAATATTTGATTCAGGCATGAACGTTAATGCCAAATTAACCAATAGGGATACTGGAAAAGTTCATTATATTACACTATATTATGATTCTAAATCATTTGGATATTATTATGAATGTAAACTTGAAGAGGGAATATATGATGTAACCGGTTCTGCAGATGTAGAGTATCTTGAGGTTAAGGATAGTGTTTTGATAGTTGACGGGGACACCAATTTCACATTGTCAGTTCAGAATTTGGCCAAGTATGTTGGGGGTCCTGAAAAGCTTACTGCTACTGTTGTCAATGGAAAGGGTAGGCTGATTCCGGGTATTGATGTCAATTTCACTATTAACGGTAAGGATTATACGAGGACTACAGATTCCAATGGTGTGGCCTCAATCAATATTAATTTGGGTGCTGGAAATTACACGATTAAATGTAGTTGCGCTGAAAGTAGCTGTGAGGCATTGGTTCAAGTCATATCAACATTGTATGGTGATGATTTGACTAAATACCATAAGAATGCAAGTCAATATTACATTACCTGTCTTGACACTAAGGGTGACAAAATTGCTAGTGGAAACATTGAATTCAATATTAATGGGGTATTTTACACAAGAAGTATTACTGATGGTGTTGCCCGCATGAACATTAACCTGAATCCTGGCGAATACATCATTACTGCAAGGAACCTGGTAAATGGTGAGCTGCATTCAAATAAAATAAAAGTATTGACGACGATTGTTGAGAATTATGATTTGACTAAATATTATAAGAATGATTCCCAGTACAGAGTCAGGCTTCTGGACGGACAGGGAAATCCTGTTGGTGCCGGAGTTAGCGTTGAGTTTAATATCAACGGAGTGTTCTACACCAGAACATCTGATGCTCAAGGTTATGTTAAAATGAACATTAACCTGAATCCGGGAACATATATCATTACGGCCAACTACAATGGATTGATGGCATCAAACAAAATCACTGTTCTTCCAATCCTTAAGGGCGAGGATCTGGTAATGTCATACAGGGACGGATCTAAATTCGAAGTAACTCTTCTTGACGGTCAGGGAAAACTTTATGCAAATCAGACTATAATATTTAACATCAATGGTGTATTTTACAATAGGACAACTGATGCTAATGGAATTGCGCGCTTAAACATTAACCTGATGGCTGGCGAGTACATTATCACATCCATGTATGAAAATGGTGCTACAATATCGAATAAAATAACAATTAGAAGTTGAGATCATTTCTCAACTATTTCTATTTTTTAATTACATTAATGCACAAATAAATCAATACTTAATTTGTTAAATGCATATTTTATTAATCTGTTTTTTAAGTATATTCTACTAGGTTATCTATTAAAACAAAAAGTCATGTTGGGTCTAGTTTTGTATATTTCAATGGAAAATATTCGTTTTAAACATAAATTCGGGTGCATTGGCCAATTAAATGACAGTTCATTTGATCATACTTCATCCATGCAATTGCGTTCGGATGTCTCTAAGATACAAAGCCCAGATACAGTTACTGGAGTAATTACATTCCCATATTTCAATTCCTGGGGTGAAATACATGATTGGATAAAAAGGGTACCTCAGAATAATTATAGTGTTTATATTATCAATCCATTGCTGATTAATTATGGAATGGGTGCTGTCGGTTTGTTCTTAACACCAAAATATCGTGATGGATATGTCATTGAATTATGTAATCGTTATATAATCGGTTTAACTGGATATCCATTATATCTAATGTTTTCAAATGAAGAAAATGTTGAAGAAATAAATTATGTGGACTTGAAATTATCTATTGATGATTTCATTGATGAATTTTGTAAATCCGGCAGAAAAAATAAATGCTTATTGAAACTATTGAATTTCTGGAAAGACAATGATGAAGTAAGTATTCCATCAGTTGAAGATAATTACGAAAGCTATATGGATGTACAGCCATATTTTCCATATAATAATATAAATTTTTTAAAAATAATCTCTAAAGTGCCTTTTAAGTTAGTTCATGAAGATACTAAAAATATTTTAGGAACATTTAAAGAGTTTTTGCTGGATGCACCAGTTAATGTAATATATACTGATAATGGAGAGTTTAAATTAAGCAAAAATCAATTGAATGACATATTATATATATAAAAGTTTAAACAAAATAACATTATGGTAAAAAATGTAGATTTTATTTCAGACCCTAAAAAAGCTTTTTGGCAGTTTACATCTCCATTGCTTTTGCTTACTCTTTTTGAAGCAGGTTATTCATTTGTTGATGTTTTTTGGGTATCTCAAATGGACCACCAATCATTTTTCGCAATAGGAGTAGCAGTACCATTGGTTACACTGATTATGAGTTTTGGAAAATCCATAGGTGTCGGAACCAATTCCATAATGTCACGGGAAATTGGACAAAACAAGATAATTGATAGTTATAATTCAATATTGCATGGTATTGTAGTATGTCTGGTAATTGGATTTGTGGTAATGATTTCTACATTCTTTTTAAAGTATATTTTAATTTATATGGGCGCAACTTCTTCAATGGAGTTGTCAATGCAGTATTTGACTCCAATATTTTTATGTCCCTTTGTATTTATATTTTCTAATTTCTTTGCTAACACCTTGCATGCTGAAGGAAACTCAAAAATTCCTACCCGATTATTTATCCTGACAAATGTGTTGAATTTGATTTTAGATCCGATTTTCATTTTTGTTTTAGGATGGGGAGTTAGTGGTGTTTCATATGCTACAATTTTATCTTCAGGAATTACTGCTGTTTATTTATTATACTGGTATTTAAGTGGAAAATCAGAAATTCCAATAAACTTCAAGTATTTCAAACCTGGAATTGTTTATGATATTTTCATTGTAGCTCTTCCAAACTTTTTAACCGACAGTTTATGGTGTATTTCCATGTTGTTCTTCAATAAAATATTAATTGAACAGCTTGGTCAAATCGGAGTATTGCTTTATTCCACTGCATCCAGAATCGAATCCATTCTCATTTCTCCTCAAAAGGCATGCGGAAGGGGGCTGTTGAGTGTCAGCGGACATTTGTATGGTGCTCATAAAATTGATGAACTGGAAGGTTTGTATCATTATGTTCTTAAAATAACTATGCTGATGGCATTAGTTTCAACTATAGTGTTCTTCTTTGTTAGAGAGTATGGTTTTGCTTTGTTTTCAGTTACAGGAGTGTCTGAATCAATATTTTATATTGCACTTGCAGGTATTGTGATTGTTCCATTCAATGAGATTTCAGTAATGTCTGGAAAAATGCTGGACGGAATGGGAAAAAGCTATCATGAATTAATTTTAACAATAGCAGTCATTATCTATGAAATTGGAATTGTAACAGTATTGGCACCTATATTAAAACATGGGGTTTGTGTTTTGCTTGCAATATTGATAGGTGAAGTTACCTTCGGTATTTTCTATTATGTCTTATTGAGACATCTTCTTAAAAAATCCAGAGATGATATTGTCCACAATGTAAATCATCATGCTTAAAACATATTATTTTTCTAAAACCCTATTGTTAATGTAAGATGAGTATTGTTAAACAAATAATTTTCATTTCAAAGAATTTCAAGAAGCAAATGGAATACCATTTCCCATTTTTAAAAGTGAAATAAATACTGAAGATTTAATGGAATATGTTTTAACTTTTCCAGAAAAAATTTATAATGAAAATTCAGATAATCTAAAAGGAATCATAATATTAATTGATGAATTTCAATTAATTAAAGAGTTAGATGATTATAAAAAATCATTTTTATGGAACATTCGAAGTTATATTCAAAATCAACGAAATATAGTATATGTTTTTACAGGTTCAATGAGTCTAAATGATACATTAATTTCTGAAATCTCCTGCCATAATGGAGTTTTTGGAGGTAGAATGATTTCATTCCATTTATCTACATTTTCAAAAACAACAGTTAAACAATATCTTAATGAAAAAAAACCAGGATTAAAATTTAGTGATGATGGGTTTAATAGATTTTATGAAAATACATTAGGTATTCCGGCATATATAAATAATTTTGCTAAGATTTTACCTGAAAATATTGAATTCACTTCTGAATTAATAACTAGAGAATTTAATGAATCAATTTATTATATTTCTTCTAATTTAGTAAATATTTGGCATGAATTAAGCTATAAAAATAAATTAATATTAATATCCTTATTAAACGGACCTACAAGACGTATTGATATAGCAAAAAGTTTAAATTTAGAATCCGGATCATTAAGTCCAAATTTACGAGAACTTGAAAATTTATCTTTAATTAATAAATCTAGTGATAAATTATATTCAATTTCTGAACCTTTATTGTCCAAATGGTTACAGTCTGAATATGATGAAAAAGGAGAGTACCCATTTACAAGTATCTAATTTAATTTTTAAATTCATGTGTGAGAAATTTCACACTTTATTTTTTTTAAATTATTTTGTATTAATTTTTTTATTACATTTCCATGATTTTTTATTACAAAATCAAAATTTAACGAAATCACCATTTTGATACCGCTTGATGTATATGTATTAGTTTACTTACAACATCCTCTCAGAAATCTCCAAATTATCCAAATTTTATATATAAAAGAAACGTATATTTTATGTAATAATATACGTTAAAAATGAAAAGATACGAAGTCTTTATATATTAAAAAATTCAATACTATAACAAGGGTTTGAGTAAAATATAGTGAAGGTGAAAAAGCTTATGATAGCTACCGATGAGTTAAATGACTACTTAGAAGAGTATTTGGAAGAAAAGCAAGAGGTAAAGAACTTAACTCAAGAAACTATTAAGAAACAAACATTTAACATATCAAAATTTATAAGTTTTCTGGAAGACAAAGGTGTTGAGGAACTTACAGACTCCAATGTTAAAAAACAGCTTCGTCAATATCGTAGGCACTGTCTTAAAAAACGTGAAAACAAAAGGACCACAGTCAAAACATATATGATGAACATTCTGGAATTCATCAACTCTGAAGATGTTCAGGAGGAAATCCAGCACGAAACAATAAAAATGAAGGACATCATTGAGGTCAAGGCTGAAGATCCGGAAACTGCAAAAAAGAGAATTGAAAAAATAAGCCTCACACACCCCCAGAGCAATTTTCTGCTTGAAACCATTGCAATGGAAGGAAATAAAAGGGATTATGCGATTTGTGCCACATTTCTTGACTCAGGAATCAGGCTGAAGGAATTGGTTCTCCTAAATAAGGATGACATTCAGGTTCCAATTGATGATAAGGGATTTTATGAGCTTCCAATGGACACCAATGAATTTATAGAAGTTTATTTAAGGGCTGAAACGACAAAAGGTGAATTGAAAGACCGTACAACATTCATAACCTATGATACATTGCGTAGTTTAAATGAAATGATATATGATAGAATCACAAAGCTGAGAAAAAACACCAATGATATATACAGGCCAGTTATTCAGAGAAAAAAGGCCGCTGAAGAGGCAACACGTGAAGAACTCTTTCTTAATCAGAAAGGCAAGCGTATAGGTAAGCGTGCCGTTCAGGATATTATCAAAAAGTATGCCAGATTGACTGATCAAAGGATTCTGGATGAAAATATTGACTGTCCTGTAGATTATTCCAAAAATGTCAGTGTCCACATTCTAAGGCACACCGCTTTATCTCATTACGCTGAAGTATTGACCGTTGCTGAGGTTCAATCCATCGCAGGACATTCTAACTCACAAACAACAGATAAATATATTCATGTGGACCGTGAGCAAATGAAACAAAAATTGAAAATGAATAATGGGCGTTTTACCCATTAAATTTATTAATTTTTATTTTTAAATAGTATATTATATGCTAAATTTTATTAATTTTCATCAATTTTAATAAAAAATAGTGTTTTTTTAAGAAAATAGTATTTTTCAACAGCTTGATATATATGTAGCTATTGATATTTGCTATTTTTGAAGTAATATTTGAGTATAAGTGGTAAAATATGTATCATATATACTTTCTGTAAATACAGAAATATGGTATATTATATAAATTAGTATAATACTATTTTACAGAAATATATATTAATACTATTAGTATATATTTATATACTTTACTTATTATACTAGTTATAGTATTAGTGGTTAACTACCTATAATATCTATAACAACTATATTATCAATAATCACTATAATAACTATTAATATATATTTAAGGTAAGTATACGGAAATACTATGCCGACTACTTGTTTTTTTCACTAACGGAATTTAACTATAAAAAAAGCTCAATTTGAGCTTATTTAACTTAAATAAAAGTTATGCATTAATATTTCAATGTTTTGATATTGAAATAAATTTGATATTTATTCCATATGATAGTTATGTCTGTTATAGTATAAATAGATGTAGCATTGGCCTTATTTTTATAAAATTTAATAAAATTTATTAATTTTTAGAAAAAATTATTCGCATTTTTTTGAAAATTAACTGCAGAAATTCAAATCTTGAAAATAAGTTAATAAAAATCTTGAAAAACTATAGAAAATAAATAACTTCATCTATATGTATTAAATTAAATATGTGATTTTTGCAAAAAAAGTATTTTAAATCATTGCCATATTGCACGATTAGGTGCAAATTTCGTATCAGCAATGATTCTTTTATCAACCAAATGGTTTGAAGTATAATACTTCATGAATATGCTTAGGGCTAAATCGATAACCCTAAGTATTATTGGTCAGATTTGATGGTGTGGCCTGCATTGAAGTCAGCTTGTTTTTATTCATTTGGGAGCTGAATTCATTTAAAACCACATTATCCTTAATCACCTGAACCGTTACATGATCCACATCAACATAGTTCTGCGTTGAATATGTGCTGAGTGTAGCAGCATATTTGCTGTCCTTATAATGTTCAAAGTAAGACAGTTTTTCCGTGGTTGATGTTATCTCCTTACCGTCAGCACCATAATAGATGGTTTTAATCATATATCCATTCATATCATCAGGGAAATTGTTGATGAAACCGGAAACGTAGTATGAATAATATGTTTTTCCGCTGGATTGGTAATCATGAACATATGCTTCATTAAATGTTATCGTAATGTTCTTTTCATTGTTTTGACTGTCACCAGATCCGAAAATAAAGAATCCTGCTGCAACAATTATGATAACAACTACTGCAATCATTATGATGCAGCCCAAATTGGAACCGCTGTCATCTGTTTTATTTTCAGCTTTAGGTTTTTTCTTTTCTATATTGATTTCAACATCTTCTATGTTCTCCCCACATTCAATGCAGTGCTTTGCATTGTCCGGCGAGTTGACTCCACAATTTGGACATGTTTTGCTCATTCTCAACCCCCATAAGTTTTGTTAGTATATTATATATAATCTATTATTAATAATATTTTCTTAAAAAATATATCCTTATATATCTTTAAATAGTTTTTTTAACATATTTATATACATTGAACAATCGGAGAGTATAAAAAATGAAAATTATAGCACTTCAAGCAAGTCCACGTGTGGGCGGAAACTGTGACGTATTGATGGATGAAATGATTAGAGGCGCTGAAGAAAACGGTGCTGAAGTAACCAAATACTACCTTGAAAAAGAAGACATTGCACCATGTAAAGCATGCATGTTCTGCGCTGAAAATCCGGACTGCGTAAGGGAAGATGACGGAAACAAAATCATAAACGACCTTGTTGCAGCTGACGGAGTTATATTTTCAACACCAATCTACTATGGTCAGATGACCGCTCAAGGTAAGCTTATTATTGACCGTTTCTATGCAATTGGCCAAAACCCTGATAAAAGCCTTAGCGGAAAAGCAGCATTGATTTTCACTGAAAATCAGCCTGAAGGAACCTATGAAAATTATATTGAATTAACAAAAGCATCCCCATTTGCATTTATGGGCTATGATGTGATTGGTCATGTCGATGCCGGTAGTGCTGGTCCTGCAGGTATCGTAAAAGAAGAGCAGGCGGATAAATTAAAAGAAGCTTACGAGCTCGGTAAAAAGTTTTAAAAAAAATTTAAAAAAAATAGCTCAATTTGAGCTATCTTCTTTTTCTTCTATTTTGTGTTCCCCAAAGGTCCTTGGTGTTTCTGTCATTTTGCTTATGGGAATGGAACATATCCTTCATGTTTATTTGTCTATTTTGATAATATTCTATTTTTCTATTGTTTCTTCTTGAATACCTTATTTTATTGATTGTTCTGATTCCAATAACAACAATAATGACTATTAGAATTATTGCTATTATATATCCCAGTGTAGTTAGAATGGACACTAAAGTATTGTCGCTCGGATTTTCAAATTTGACAGTTCCTAAGCTTGTGTAGTTAGGTGCAATCGGAAGAGATGAACCTTTGATTACGCTTCCATTGAAGTGGATGTCATCAGAAAGATTGCCTGTGTTCATTCCATAAAATGATCCGTCATCATTTGACATGAAAATATCTGTAATGTTGCCCTTGAATGTATCATTGTTGACCTGATGGAAGAAATATGTTGTAATGTCTCTTCTTTCAAGTCCGTAGCCGTCTGAAATTTCAAGCTTGTTCATTATCTGAACCTTGTCGGATGCATTCAACTGGATATCTCCGGACCTGAAGTATGAGTACTTATTAGGTATTGAGAGATACTGTCCCGGTTGAAGCTTTCCTGTGAAATGTGTGTTGTTGATTACTGCACCGTAGGTTCCGTCAGGTGCCTTGATTATTGCATGTCCCCTTCCGTGAGCTACCTTAATCCTTTGAATTTCCTCAAGTCCTTCTTCAGTAACATTTCCATTCACGACCATGTCTGCAGTAATGTTTTCAACATATTCATTGTCCGGTCCATCGTCCAATCCTCCATAACCTATTGTCCATCCGTCACTTGTAACAATAACCTGGCAGAAATAACCTTGTTCATTTTTATACTGTTTTATCGCTGGTTTTCCATGCCAATCCACTTTTTCTATGAAAATATTAGCAGAATATCCGGAATCTCTTCTAAATGTCATGAGACTGTTGTTACCGTCAAGCTGGCACACTACAGAACAGCAGCCTGTTAAATCACTAGAATTCGTATTTTCCAATAATTCTACAATTTGATGGTATGTAGGATTATCATTTGCCGAATAGGCACCCATTGCAAAAATAAATACAATAAAGATGCTAAATATCAATATAACTCTCTCACTTTTCATTACATACACTCTAAATTTCAATTAAAAAAATATATTAATATTAATATATGTCTATAGTGATATAAAAACTTATGTTTAATTTTAATTTAATCACATTTATTTTATCAAATGTTTAATTTTTTAAGTTAAATTTTATATTAAAATATATGATTGTTATTTAAATTCCTTTAATTTTTTATAAACTATTTGAAATATCTCTAAAAAATTAACCAATTGGAAATTCAAGCTCTCTAAAATGAGTTAGTCAAAATCTTTTCACGATTTTAACATGTAAATTATTTATCATGAAAACTTTTTTTAATTTCAAAAACATATAACTTATCATGGTATTCTGTTCAAAATGCGGCAAGAAAAACTCACCAGATAATATTTACTGCAGCGAATGCGATTTCATATTGATGAAAAATGAATATTTCAATTTGGAAAAACTTGAATCATTCAATGAAATAGTAAACGAAGATAATTTAAAGGTTTTAGAGGAAAATCCCTTATCTGAGATGGAATATGCAATCATCCTTAAAAACATTGCAAGAATGGCTCGTGAATACTTGGATGATTTGTCCGATGAGTTTAAAAGCAGATCCACATTGGGAAAAATCAAAATGATAGCTCTTTCCTATGCCGATGTCACATACAAGTCAAAGGGCTCAGAGCTCGGCAGCTATTCATACAACCGCATTGAGATTGACGACAGGCTAAACGACTGCGATTTGATTTCCACCATTATTCATGAACTGACCCATCACCTGTTTAATGAGATTTTCGAGCAGATGCTCATGTATATTTGGGAAGTTGAAAAAAGCGATGCTCTGGAGGCATACGTTTCATTCACATTAGGAATAAATCCTGTTCTTGTTCTGGCCAATGAATACTGCGCCCATACAGTTGAGGGAAGGTTCATACCATACGGATATCAGAACTACGGATCTTTCAACAATATGATTTCAGAAAGCTTTGATTTAAAAAAAGATAGTGAAATCATATATTTCGCTTTAAAATTAGGCAATTCCATAGCCGATGACATCATCCGCATTCTAGAGGGATTTGTTACAAGCCAGGTAAGGCATGACATCAAGGAAGTATTCAAAAACGATTATGCAAAGGCTCCGGATTATGATGCAATACTTCTTGAAAGTGAAGAGATGTTTTCAACTGAAGAAAAGCTAAATCATATGCATGTAATATTAATGTCCGGAATCAGCATAGCCGGCGAAGACATAAACAGCAGGGAAATATTTAAGGTATTTGAAGAGGGCTATCACAAAAGCAACAATTAAAACTCATGCCCGCAGTTATGACAGTATGAATCGTTTTTCAAATATTTTGACTCACATCTAGGACACTTTTCAAGGTTATGAGTTTGGTTTATCAGGAATTTCAGTGTTCTTTCCTCATGTGTAGTTGGATTGACCTTCGTTTCGCCTGAAAGCTCCTCGCAGCTTATTGTTGCAAACTGCTTAATTAGAAAAATTAGTCTTGGCTCTATATCATCTACTCCCAATCTGGACCTTTTGATTTCCTGCTTTACAGTATTTTGAATGAAATATCCCATGTTTCTTGAAACTCCATAGCTTTCAAGGGTATGAAGATACCTTTCAGTCAGAAGAAAACCTCCTGTCAATTCCTTAAGCTTTTTTTCTTCGGGAGATTTTGAAAATAGACCCATTGTAATAACACCAATGATATATCTGTATCTTATTGTTTTTATAATATATTGTATGTTGCATTAATTTTTCAAACTAAATATAATATTATATTTTTATTATAATATTGATTTAAGGAAGTTATATTTAAAAATAAGGTAAAATTGCTCTTAAAAATTCTAATAAACTTATATACTACTTTTAACAAATAAAATAATACATATGTAAATTTATTTTTTCCTCGAGGAATGAAAAATTAGAGGTTAAAAAAATCATGAAAAATACAAAAAAAACTTTAGAAGAGATTGTCGATGCAATGATTGGCGAACCCAATCACAATCCCCGTGACAACTGTTTCAGATTTTTCGTCAATAGATACCCTAATGCAGTACACGATGCATTTGATTTTCCGGGAAAATATCAAAAGAAATTGGGTTTGAAGATATTGACCGATGACAACAGAGAATTGGAAATGGATTGTGCACAGTTAATTGAACCAGAAGGTGATATAACCTGCAAATCAACAATCAATGTAGAGCATCAGACATACCCCATTAAAAAAAAGATTGATACAATATATGACTATAAAATAGGGCTAATTCATCAGAACAATATCCCATCAAATTCAATTGTCATGACCAACATTAATATGGGAGGAGACTATCTTTTGTGCACTTCCCATGACCAGACATTCAAATTGCTGATTAATCAAGTGACAATTGAAAAAATATCAAAAAGATTAAAAATATTGAAAGATAAAGTAGGAAATAACTACGAATTATCTTTAGATGAACTAATGTATATTCCATATATTGCAATATTCGTTGATGATAATGCAAAGGAAATAATGAAAGAGTTGTCAAGGATATTTTCAAATATTGACCAAATTAATCCTGACCTTGAAAAGCAATTGCATCAGCACCTCAAAAATCTGATTAAATTTCATTTCAAGGACAATGATGATGAATGCAAGGAGATGTTAACCATGATTACCAAAAACTTATATGAAAATGATTATGAAGGATTAACATATAAAGAAAGCTTAGAATTACAAATTAAAGAACAAAATCTAAAAATAGAACAAATTATAGAACAGAAAGACCAACAATTGGAACAGAAAGACTTGAAAATAGAACAGAAAGACCAACAATTGGAACAGAAAGACCTGCAAATAGAACAAATTAGAGAACAAAATGACCAACAAATGGAACAAATAGAACAACTTTTGCAGGAGATTAAGTATTTAAAAAAACTAAATAGCAAATAAAGGATGAACTAATTCATCCTTTCAATTTTTTATTTAATACTAATAATTCCACCAAAATTAAATATTATCCTCACCAGCACCTCAAAAATTTGATTATATTCATTTAAGATAATATAAATGCAAGGAGATGTTAACCATGACTAAAAAAAATTATATGAAAAGGATTATGAAGGATTACCATATATAGAAAGCTTAGAATTACGAATTAAAGAACAAAAGCAACAATTAGAACAGAAAGACAAAGAATTAGAACAAATAAAACAAATTAAAGAACTAAACCAACAAATAGAACAGCAAGATCAGCAAATAGAACAACTTTTACAGGAGATTAAACATCTAAAAAAGCAAATAAAACAAAAAGAATGGAATAACGTTCAAAAAAAATAAGTTAAAAAAAGATTATAAAAATCTATTCATCATGCACAATATGACATGTGCTTGTTTTTTTCCAATAGCAGTTGTTGCAGGTATTGCACAGGGATTCTACTTCGCTGCCGCTTTTCCATTCACTTAAAAATGTAGGATTGTATACAAACGGACGCTGCATTGATACGAATTCTATATTTGTGCTGTTAATCAGCTCGTTGATTGATGCTATATCAGACAGGCCACCACCTAAAATCACAGGAATATCAATTTCAGATGCGATTTTATCGGTTGCATCAAAGAGTATGTTTTTATTTCCGGAATCCTTTGTGAAGTACTGGGGTGAGGACGGCTTTGTGATTTGAATGCTGTCTGCACCTACCTTTTCAAGCAGCTTTGCAACCTCCAATGAATCTCCATCAAGATTGATACGGCAGTTTATGTGAAGGTCGCTTGAATCCTTGATTACCTTTATCAGCTCCAAAATCATTCTCAAACGGTTTATTGTGCTTCCGCCATAGTCATCTTTTCTCTTGTTCTCTTTTGGATTGATCACTTTTGAAAAAAAGTAGTTGTTTCCCATGTTCAGCTGTATTCCATCAAAATCCGCAAAGGCAATTTTTTTGGATGCTACAATATAGTCTGACTGGATTTGTCTTATATCTTCGATTGTAAGGTCATTGACATCTATATTTTGACGTCCGTTTACGTTGCAGTTAACGAAACCCAACTGGGCAAGAATAGGAACGCCATATTGATGAACAATGCCTGTGAGATACTTGAATTCCTTGATGAATCCTGTGCTGTTGATTGAATGTGAATACTCGCTGAAGCGGTCGTGGGGATACATTGAAATCAGTTCAGTGTTTATCAGTCCCACATGGTTTTTGGCAAGCCTTTCATACCTTAAAAATATTTCAGGGGAGAGATTTCCCATCTCCTTTTGTGATTCCCATAGTCCGGTTCTTATTATTCGGCTGTTTAGCCTGAACTCTCCAAAATCACATTCATCAAATATGTCCTTCATGAAATCACCTAAATTACCGTTAAATTGTATTCATAAATGCATCCCTTATACTGTCTGTAACCGTCAAAGCTGATGTCACCGTAATAGTCATTGGCACCGCTTTCAGGATGCTTTTTGAGGTTTTTAATTTCAAATCTACCGTCAGCACCTGTAGTTACATTGACAAAGACATCTTGTGCATCTCCTGCCTGATGGTATGTAATGGTTTGATTTTCAACTCCCCTTCCATATGAATCCATCAGAAAACCGACTGCAGTTCCGTTTTCGGGAATTTTGGTTTCATTCATAAGAATTACAGTAGTCACGTTATTTGTGTACTGGAAAAAGAAAATTCCAAAGCAGATTATTGCAAGAATGACCAGTACAATTAAAAATTTATTGTCCATGTTCTATTGTTTATTTGACCACATATTTAAAGTATGTTTACATCAAATTCTCTTGTCTGGACAATTTTGGGCAGCTTTCCTACAGTGCCCACATTGTCGCCGGATATGATCAATACGCCTCTGAAATGCTTTTTGAAGTTTTCTGCCGTTTCAAGAGCATTGTATACCTTGTCCTCTGATGATTCTCCTGTAACGTCATTGGCTATTCTTGTGGCCAGTCCGTCAGCTATTGAGGGACTTTCTGATATTACAGTTACGCTTTCAGATTCGCCGAAGCTTATTGAATGGCCGATTTTTCCAGATGATGTGCATATTCCAAGTGGCCTTTTTCTTGATTTGATTTCAAAAGCTATTTCATTGCCCAGTATTTCATTGTTTGAATATATCCCGCAGAGAACCTTTTCATCATTTATAAGAGCAATGTCTCCTCCGTTTTCAATGATTGAATATCTGGTATCCATTTCCATCAGATAATCAAGCGACATTTCAGATATTGTTCCGGCCACAGTCGCCATAGGCCCAATATCGGCGCACTGAGATGATTCATTCATTTTTTTAACGATTGGGGGCAAATCATCCGCATTCAATTTAAGGGGTTCAAGCGAGAGTCTGAAATCCGGATTTTTCATCATATATCTTTTCAAATCCGACCTTATCATATATATGTATCTTTTAAGATTATGATTTTCAATGTCGCTTTTTACCCTCATGTGGGTTTGCTCAATTTCTATCTCTTCCATATACATTTCAATAATATTTATCTAATTCATAGTATTTAATAATTGATAGATGAAAATTAGCTATTATAATTTAATAGGTTATATGGTTAACAACTAAAATAATTAATCATTACTTTATTTAAAATAAGAATGAAGTTAAAGAAATAGATCTTTAACTTCGATTGTAACTCTGTTTGAGGTTGCAGCACCGTTTTCATAGGTGGACGTGATGATGTACTCGCCTGCCATAAGATAGATGTTCAGGTGAGCTATACCGTTTGCATCGGTTATCCTGTTGTAGAAAACGCCGTTAATGTTGAATGTTATAGGCTGGTTTGGATAAGCCTTTCCCTGACCGTCAAGAAGGGTTACGTTGAACTGGGATCCGTCCCTATATGTCATTTTCAAATCCTTGGACACCAATATAGGCTTTACGGTGATTTTGTTTGATGCCATCAGTCCGTTGTAATTGGCCGTGATGATGTATGTTCCAGGATTGAGGTTGATGTTCATATTCACATATCCGTTTTCATCAGAAGTCCTTATGTAGAACACACCATTGATGTTGAACTCTATGCTGACTCCTTTTCCAACAGGTTTTCCCTGACCGTCCAAGAGCCTTACCCTATACTGGGAAGCGTTCTTGTAGTATTTTACTAAATCATAGTTTTCAACAATCGTTGTAAGAACAGTGATTTTGTTTGAGTACTGTTCACCGTTCATGTAATTTTTGGCTGTGATTATGTATTCGCCAGGATTGAGGTTGATGTTCATGCGTGCAACGCCGTTAACAATATCTCTTGTGTAGAATACTCCATTAATATTGAACTCAATTATTCCGTCAGCAATTTTATTTCCATTTGTGTCAAGACAGTTAATGTAGTATTGGCTTGAATTTCTAAAGTATTTGGTCAAGTCATTACCGGACAGTGTTGAAATTACATTGATTGTCGCATCGTCGGTTATATTGTCGAATCTGCACACTGCAGAATACTTACCGGCACCCAGGTTGATGTTCATTGAAGCCACACCATCAGAGTCCGTGACTCTTGTGTAGTCCCTTCCGTTGATGCTGATTATTATATTGACTCCAGCAATGGCTCTTCCCTTGCCGTTAACAACTCTTGCCGTGAACTTTTGAGGGCCGCCGACATATTTGGTCAGGTCATTTGCAGTCAGGGTGTAGTTGGTATCGCTGTCAACAATCAGCACGCCCTTTTTAATTGAAATGGCGTCAACTGCTTCATGTTCAACATATCCTGTCGCTTCATAGGTTCCCTCATCATCATGGCATTCATAGACAAATGCCTTTGAATCCTCATCCATTTGAATGTCAACATTTTTGACTGCCTTGGTCTGCTGGTTGGTTAGCTTTGCCTTGATTACAGGCCTTTCATCAAAATCTTCAATGATTATGCTGTTTCCTGAATCATCCTGTATTTCACATATCTTGAATGTGGAATTTGGAGTGACGGTTTTGCTTTCAAATACAAGATATATCTCTGATTGAATTGATGGTGCCATATCTTCAAATCCAGGAGTTATCTTAATGTCATAGTTGTTGTTTGATGTCATTGCATTATTTTTCAATGTCATTTCAACTGTTCCTGTGATGAATTCATCCTCGTTTTTGGAGCTTTTGAAAATGGAGTTCTGGATTGTTTTTGATCTGGATATAGCATTTCCCTCTTCACTGGCAGTGTTGTCTATAAACTCACAGTTGCTGATTAATCCTCCTTGATATATTGCACCACCATATCTTGCCTCATTTTCAACGAATCTAGAATTGCTTATTTTAGTTGGATATTCAATACCTATGATTTCGTCATCAGATTCGTCCCATATATTATTTTGAATTCCATAGATTGCACCACCATAGCCTTCTTCTTCATCACTGCTGATAAAATTATTGGTAAAGTTACACTTTGTTACTTCCATCACTTCATATAGTGCACCACCATTATATTTAGCTTTATTGTTTTCAAAATTACAATTTGTAAATATGCCTATTCCTTCTGCTGCACCACCACTGCCTTCTGCAGTGTTTGAAATGAATTCACAATTGCTGATAGGACATATGTCACTTTGCACATAAATTGCTCCGCCGCTGTAAGCAGTATTGCCTATGAATCTGCAATTTTCTACAGTGCTTTCCAAATTAAGCATGAGTGCTCCACCGCTGCTATCACAAGTATTGTTAATGAATTTACATGAGTAAATGTAGCCGTTTCCAGAGATTGCACCTCCCCTATGATTGGCATAATTGTTTTCAAAAACACAGTTTGTTAGTCGTGAGTTCCCATCACTGTTCCAGGTAATTACAGCACCGCCATCTGAATATGCATAATTATTTCTGAATTCACAGTTGTCTGCAATCAACAGATTATTGGATTTGACTGCACCCACATCACCCTTATTATTGATGAATTTACAGTTTGTCAGATAAATGTTATCCGCTTCCACAAAACCCGGTTCATTCTCAGGATATAGATAATAAAATCCATTATATACATTACAATTGTTCATCCTCAATGTATTTCCCCACATGTTGCAGTTATCGAAGTTCAGGTTGTTGACGGTTAATGTTTGAAAGTTGATTTTTGTCTGACCCAATCCGTGAATCGTATGGCCGTTTCCGTTAATCGTCAACGTCTTTTCGATATATAAAAAGTCGTCGAAGTCATAATTGTATGTGTAGTCATTATCAAAACTTATGGTTGAGCCTGAAGGCGCATTGTTGATTTTGTTTTGAAGTGCAGTGAATGTTCCTGCGTCTGCACATACCTCATCATTTACATCAGATAATTCAAGAGTTTCATTCACATCATCGCTTGCTGATACGCAAGTCAGAGAAAGAATGAAAATCATCAGTATTATTAATATTTTCTTCATATAATCACCGAACAGCTATTCATATAATTATGAAGTTTAGTTAAAAATAGATAAATTAAATGAACATATTGCTTTTATTTGGATATTAAAGAATTTTATAATTATTAAACAAACTTCACATATATAATGTTATATGTATATTGAGGTATATAAGTGTGGTTAAATTAATTTCAATTCAAATGGAATTTTGATATATCGACATTTAATTTTACAAGATATTAACTAACTTTTCAATTGTTCTCTCACGGAAGCAGTGTAGGTGCAATTTTTTCGCGATAGGTTAACTTATTATTTAATAGTTCTAGAATTTTTAAGTATGCATGAATATATTAAAAAAATTAATTATAATATAAGGATTCATCAAAATCATCACCATCCAATCTTGGAAGAACATTTAAATCCCGGCTGATGTAGTTCTGGATTCTATCAAAAAATTCTTCAAGATTCTTCAAGTTCATATTATTAAAGACATCCTTATCATCATTGGTACGGGAATAAATATTCTCGACATCTGCAAGATATTTGGATATTATAGTATGTTTCTTAAAGTTTTTACCATTTGCATATTACTTTTCAAATGCTCTCTTTGGTTTTATTTAAATATGTTATTTTATATTATAATAAATTATTGTATTATTTTTTTTAGGGAATTTATTTTCTAAAAAAAAAACATTTGAGTTAAATAATCAAAATATAATGGAGTATTATTAGTTTATGGTTAATGTTGTAAATAAAGGTTTAAAAGTGGAGATTCTTCCAGATAAAAATATGGAGCAGGTATTAAATCAAAATATTGGTAATGCACGTTTTATCTGGAATAATATTCTTTCAAGATACAATGATTTATATGAGTTTTTTTCTAGTCATGATTGTCCTTTAAATCCCAATATTAGAAATTTAAATGCTATTTTAAAGATGTTAAAGCAGGAGTATTCTTTTTTACGTGAAGGTGAATCTACAAGTCAGCAACAGGTATTTCGTGATTTAAATAAGGCGTTTACTAGTTTTTTTAAAGGTAATGCTGCTTATTCTAAGTTTAAATCTAAGAAAAATCCTAAACAATCTTTTAGGATTCAAAAAAATGGTAACAATATACGTATAACAAACAGACGGATACGGCTGGCGAAATTAGGATTCATACGTTATCATACAAGTAAAGAATATCGTAAATTATTAAAATCTTCAAAAA
>SUTF01000009.1 GCA_015063005.1 Methanobrevibacter millerae | reverse complement strand
GACAGTGATTTGGACTTCATAATGGATGATGGGGATGTGACTTCTTTAATTAAATATATGTCTTTTGTTCAAGACTTGGAAGATGAATTTAAATGTCATGTTGATTTGGTTTCATCATGCAGTCATAATAAGGAATTTTTAAACAAAATCAAAAAAGATGTGGTTATAATCTATGAACGCTAAAGATGAAAAACATATTAAGAAAATCATAGAATACTGTGAAGCAACAGCAAGTGATATTGAGTATTTTGGTGATGATTTTAATGAATATTTGGCCAATGACCATTACCAAAGAGCATGTGCTTTTAACATTATCCAAATTGGAGAGTATATTGGTAGATTGTCTGATGAGTTTTAGGATGGACATCCTGAAATTGCTTGGAATAGTTTAAAGGCAATGAGAAATATTCATGCTCATGATTATGAAAATGTTATTGAGCATCTGGTTTGGGAAACTATGAAAGTTGAGCTTCCAGAACTTAAGGAATATCTGGAAAAATTATTATAGTTTTAAAACTTCGGGCTCACATATTCCCAAACTTCTTCAAAACTAGTTTCAACACCTAATCTCGTGTATTCATTAACGAGGGTGTTAATGTCTCTTTCAAGCAGTTCCTTTGATATTGGATTGTCAAGAACTACGGATTGGGAAACATCTATTATCACAGGATTTTCGTCCTTATTCAATATATTGTAGTTGGATAAATCGCCATGAACCAATTTAGCGTCATTAACGAATTTCTTAAGTTCAACCAATAGTTTGTTGAAAAATTCGTCAGGATTTTCAGGGTTTTTATTTTTTACAGGCTGTGCGGGATTGCCGTTTTCATCACCAATAAATTCAATTAATAAAACATTATTGGCACTTGTATATGGTTCTGGAACATTGACTCCTGCATCATATAATCTTTTAAGGTTTTTATATTCCTTAGTAACCCATGAATAAATAATTTTGCGTTTATTTTTAGTTTTAACGTTAAATCTTGGATCTCCGTTAAGATAATAATTCATCTTTTTAAAATCGGAAGTAGCAATTCTATAAATCTTCACGGCAATGAATTTGTCGTCTTTATTGATGCCCGTCAGTACGTTAGCTTCTTTGCCTGTACTTATCGCTCCATTTAAAACATCTATATATCCTTGATTAGCTATTTTATATAATGTTTCCAATGTCAGTTTATCAAAAATTTCATTACCAACTTTCCTATCTTCACTGTCTTTTTTTCTTTTTTGTGAATGTAGTTTTTGGTGTTTTGCATCTGCTTTTGCTACTTTAGGATCCATTAAAATCAATAAAAAAAAGTAAATGGTGTGGTTACATTTTTAAGTAACCTTTTCTTTCAAGCCAGTTAGATTCGGTTTTGGTGTATCTCCAGATTACGTCACCTTTTTCATCGGATTGGAAATCCCATGGTTTTACTAGAATAACGTCCCCTTCACGAATCCAAATACGTTTCTTCATTTTTCCAGGAATTCTGGTCATTCTGATGTGTCCATCTGCACATCTAACTTTTAATTTACCGTGTCCCATAATTTGTTCGACTACTCCAGGTATTTCTCCCTTTTTAGGGGTTCTTACTCTTCTATATTCTTGTTGGTTATTGTTATTAGGTTTAGACAAATACTCTCCTCCAAAATTTTAAGATAACTTATCACAATTTATATAAATTATTTATATATTTATAAATATACTATATATTAATTTATTGATTTTACAAAAAAGGTGTTGAAATGGGTACCGAATTTTTAAAAATAAAAGAGTGTGATGAAGCACAGGATATAATTCAAGTTTTGTTTGACAAGTACTGTAAAGCTGAAAGTGAAGAGATAGACTGCGAAGATGCTTACGGCAGAGTTTTATTCAATGATGTTTACAGTAGAATGGATTTCCCACCTTTTGATAAAGCGTTAAAAGATGGTTTTGCAGTTTTATCTGAAGACAGTTATGGTGCTAGCGAAGAGACTCCAAACACTTTGGAAGTAATTGATTTTCTTGAAGCAGGTTCCATTACAGACAAAAAAGTTGAAAAAGGTAAATGTATCGAAATAAGTACTGGTGCAGCAATACCAGAAGGTGCGGATGCTGTTGTAATGGTGGAATACTGCGAAAAATTTGAGGATAAAGTTAATCTGTTTACCAGTGTAACACCGTCTCAGGACATTGCTAAAAAAGGCTCCGACATTGGAGAGGGTAATCTGATACTTAAAAAAGGAGACATATTGACTCCTGGAAAAATTGGAGTTTTATTGTCACAGGGCTTTAAGACAATTGAAGTATATAAAAAGCCTACTGTTGGAGTCATATCTTCCGGAAATGAAATCACTATGCAAGGTGAGGAGTTGCCGTTCGGAAAAATTTATGACGTTAACGGAAACATGATTAAAAGCGATGCAATTTCATGCGGTGCTGATGCAAAATTCTTGGGTGTAGTTCGTGATAATTATGATCAGGTGAAGGAAAAGATTCAGGAATCCCTAAAAGATGTTGATGTGCTTTTATGCTCCGGTGGGACTTCAGCAGGTCTTGGTGATGTCATTAAGCATGTTATTGATGAACTAGGTGAAGTATGCATTCATGGAATTTCAGTCCAGCCAGGAAAACCTACAATTGTCGGGGTGATTGATGAAAAGTTAATCATAGGTCTTCCAGGAAATCCAGTTTCTGCATTAATGATATTTAATGCCTTTGTAGCACCTCCATTAACTAAGGTTGCAGGAATTGAAAAGGAATTTGAGCAAAAAGTAGTCAAAGGAGTCATGACCAGAAGAATCCACTCTCCTGTTGGACGTATGCAATACCAGCTTGTAAAGGTTGATGGAAATGATGTTCAGCCGATATTTAAGGATTCTGGAGCAATATTTTCACTATCCAGTGCAGATGGATATGTGAAAGTGGAAAAATCAGTTGAATTGTTAGATGAAGGTGAAGAAGTAGAAGTTTATTTATTCAATTAAATTAAAATATTATTAATGGTGTTATTATGGAACATGAAGTAAAAATTATTCCTGATCAAAAATTAGCGGTTATTAATTATAAAGGTCCAATCGATGATTTGGATATTTTAGTTTCTAAATTAATGGGCTGGAGTGAAGCAGAAGAAGTTGAAGTAATAAGCGAGCCTTTTGTTGTTTATTACTCACCAAGACATGAAGTAAATGATGGCGATGCAGTTTATGATGTGGGTATTGTCCTAAAAGATGATGCTGATGAAAAAGACGTTATTCGTGTCGTTGATATGGTTGGCCATAAGGTATTGGCAGGAATTCATGAAGGTCCAACAGAAAACATTTTGGATACTTATGAAAAACTGGTCGATGTTGCCCAAGCCAATAATTATGATATTATTGGTTCTCCAAAGGAAGCATTGATTAAAAGTTTCCATAACTGCGATAATGAAAATGAATTTATCACAGAAATTCAATTGCCTATTATCGAAATGTAAGGTGATAATATGTCAAAAGAAGATTTTGATGTAGAAAAAGAAATAGAAAGAATCTCTAGGAAAACTAGAGTTAACATCATGAAATCTGAAAGAAGTTTTGACAGCAGACTAAATCAATTGGAAAAGGATATTGATGATGCCATCAAATCAAAAGAAAAACTTTTTGATGATTCAAAAACCTTAACAACAAAGCATATTGAAACGGACTACACAGATAATGCTTTGGAAAGATATAAGAAAAAATTAAATAAAATTTAATTTTCTTCTTTTTCAAACAATTTTAAAAATGAATCCATTGGTATTTCAACACTAAATTCACTAAATGGATTGATAACCACACCACTTATATTTTCAGGATTATCATCAATCATTTCAGCCAGATTTGAAGTTTTAATGTCAATTGCTGAGGTGTGTCCATGAACTTCATCATCATCGCTGTATAATGGGATGAAAGTTTCGCCCGCTTCATTGGCTATCTTCATAGGTTTGAAGCGCAATCCGTCTTCAAATTGTATTGTGTCTCCAACAGTAATGTCATCCAAATTCAGATTTGAAGTAATTTCTATTGGCATTATTAACTGCGCATTCTTAATTTCTGCAAGCAATGCGTCATTATCCTCTTTTGTTGCTTCACTTGACTTGATGTTAATCAATTTCTTAATGTTATTCATAATAATCCCTATAATCCAATAACTTTCAAGTCATGAACAAGCAATTTTGGAATGATAAATGGTCCTTTTTGTTTTATTTCGGATTTAAGACCGTCACATTTCTTCATCAATTCATAAATGTTGCCTGAAATCATGGCTTTTTTAACTCCATCGCAGATTTCTCCATTTTCAATTGTGAATGCATTGTTTGCCTCAACTGAGAAGTCGCCTGAAATAGGATTTGCAGTATGTGCTCCCAGAACGCTGGTTGTTAGGATTCCACTATCGATTTCATCAAGGCCAACTTCACTTTTAAAGTCAAATACTATGTTTGATGGGGAAATGTCTGGGGTCGTTAGATAAGATCCTCTATATCCGTTTGAAGTAGTTTTACAGCCTGCCTTGTTTGCAGTGTAAATGTCATATAAAAATGATTTTAAAACACCATCTTCAACCATTGAGGTCTTTTGAGAAGCGGTTCCTTCGCCGTCTGCCTTGCTGGTTCCCATAGCTCCTTCAAGCAACGGGTCATCGATTATTGAAAGGTTTGAATTTGTGATTTCTTCACCGATCTTGTCATGAAGAATGGATCTTCCCCTTAAAACATTTTCTCCAATGAATCCTTGAATGAATGTTGAAAGGAGATCTGATGCAGCATAATAATCTAAAATTACATCACAGTCTTTAGTCTCAATGGATTTGGGATTTAATGAGTCATGAGCTAATTTACAAACATCATCGGTTAACTGTTCGTATTCCAAATCTAATTTTCTTGATGAGTTGTAATCATATGCGGTTGCAAACTGTCCGTCCTTTTCAATATTAACGGATAGACCTCCGCTAAAGCCTGTACCTTCATCGTAAATGGATACTCCATTGGAATTTAAAATCAATTCTGATGCTTTCATTGCAGAAAATCCGCTGGAGGTTATTTCACATTTGTTTTCTTTTGTTCTATTAATGATATTTTCTAAAAATTCACAGCATTCGTCGAGGCTTAAGTTATCATAATTTTTATCATATGTTCCTTTAACATCTTTTACATCCTCAACTTCTGAAAATTCATAATTTTCATCTACTTTATTTAATTTTGCATTGTCAAGTGCTTTTTGAGCGGTTTGGGAAATTTTATCCAAGTCAGAAGTATATGCAAAACCCATTTTATTATCTTTAATTATTCGAATTCCAACTCCGTTTTCTATTTCTTCCTTTGCAAAGTTCAGAATATCTTTTTTGGATTCAACTTCGATAGTTTCGCTGTTAGCTATATAAATTTCCCAGTTGTCGGATAGCTTTTCAACTTCTTTAACACATTTATCAGCAATTTCGTATATCATATTATCCTCTCAATGCGAATTTTTCAATTGCTTCTGCCACGCCATCACCGAAATTCTTTTCACAGGCATATGTACTGATTTCTTTCAATGAATCATCGGCATTTCCAACAGCTATTTTAACTCCGGCTTCCTTTAGAAATTCTTCATCGTTTTCGCTGTCTCCAATAGCCATTACATTTTCCATGTTGATGCCGTTCTGTTCGCATAATCTTCTAAGTGAACTTCCTTTATTGACTCTTTTATCGGTTACGTGAAGTGCAAAACCGCTGTCATAAATTTCCAGTTCATCAACATGCTCATAATCTTTAAGTGCATCTTCAATAAGTTCCTTTTCAATGGTTTTGTAAAATACTATTTCGGTTGCACGGTAGTTATTGTCATGTGAAGCGTTTTTGGAGTATTCATCACCCAATTTTTCTTTTAAGTGCGCTTCCGCTTTTTCAATGTATTCTCTGTTTACTAGGATTTCAACGGCATTGTTGTTGTAGCCTTCCTTAAAAATCATTCCGCCGTTTTCTGCAACAAGCCCTCCACTGCATCCAACTAAAACTTGAGCTGCATAAGCATAATTGACTACATTTCCCGTAACGATTATGGTTGGGATTCCTTGCTCTTCGGCAGCTCTTAATGATTCAATAGCTGAAATACATATTTTTCGTGTATCGTCAGTTATTGTTCCGTCAATATCAACAGCTATTGCTTCTATTTTCATGATTTAACCTCTTGAATATCTGTGTGCTATATTGCATGTTCCTTCTTTACTTACCATACATGCGCCAATAGGATGTAATGGATTGCATTCTTTCCTGAATAATGTACAGTCTTCAGGCCTTTTGAGACCTCTTAAGATTGGTCCGCAGATACATCCTTTAGGTGCTTCCTTAACGTCTTTGACTTCAATGTCGTATTTTTCACGGGCATTGAATTCTGCAAATTCGTCTTTTATTTCCAGGACGGAGTTTGGTATTTTAGGAAATCCTCTCCATTCTCTGCTTGCAACATCAAAGACTTCATCAATCATTTTTGTTGCGATTTCGTTTCCTTCTTCCTTAACTGCTCTTGCATATTCATTTTCAATTTTTGGTGTTTCATTATGAATCTGTCTTAAAATCATATAAACAGACATTAAAATGTCTAATGGATTAAATCCTGCAACAGCTTGTGGAATGCCAAAATCATTTGAGAAGTATTCGAATGGTTTTGTTCCGATGATTGTACAAACATGTCCTGGTTGGATTAATGCATTTAAGCTAGTTTGCCCGGAATTGATTAAAAAATCAATTGCAGGAGGTATTAATCTGTGGCAGGACAATACTGAGAAGTTTTCAGGAGGTGTTGAAAGTATTTCTGCTGCAGTGGTTGGTGCTGTCGTTTCAAAACCTGCTGCCATAAATACGACATCATTGTCCTCTTTTTCAGCTATTTCAATAGCTTTGTTAATTCCATAAACAATCCTTACATCTCCACCTTCAGCTTTAGCATCTGCAAGTGACCCATTTGAACCTGGAACTCTTAACATGTCTCCAAAAGTTGTTATTGTCACTCCCTTTTCCACCAATTCTAAACATTCGTCTATTTCACGTGATGGAACGACACATACGGGACATCCTGGCCCTGCAACGATTTCAACTTCGTCAGGCAGAAGGCTTCTGATACCATTTTCCATTATTGTATGTTCGTGTGAACCACATACGTGCATTATTTTAACGGGTGTGGCTAAGTTGTTAATTCTATCTAATAGTTCTTTTGACATATTTTTCATTCTAACACCAAAGATTTAATATTATATTATATTAATATTAAGTATAGATATTAATTAAATTTTTTATATTATTTGTGATATTTATGTTTAACAACAATAAAATTCTGGTAGTTATTCCAGCTAGGGGAGGTTCAAAAGGAATTCCCCGTAAGAATATTCGTTTACTTGCGGATAGACCTTTAATTTCTTATGCTATTGATGTGGCTAAGGCTTCCCAATATGTTGATGACGTTGTAGTATCTACCGAAGACCCAGAAATTGTCCATATTGCAGAAAAATTTGGAGCTAGCATTATCAGACGCTCTCCGGATTTGGCGGGTGATAGAATTCCCCTCGATCCGGTTATTTTTGATGCAACCGTTCAAAAAGAAAAACAGGCTTTTGATGAATATGATATTGTAATAACATTACAGGCCACTTCACCGCTTTTAAAAACTGAAACACTTGATAAAGCTATTGAAAAATTTGAAAGTTTTGATGTTGACACTGTCATTTCCGTTGTGGAGGATAAACAGTTGCGTTGGGGTTATAATGACAATGAAAATAGATGTTTCCCATTATATTCTGAAAGATTAAACGTTCAGTATCTTCCAAGAGAATTTAAAGAAACAGGCAGCATCTTTGCAACAAGACGTGGTTTTTTAACACCTAATTCACGATTGGGAAATAATGTTGAGTTGATTGAACTTTCCGCTGAAGAAGGTTTAAACATACAAACCCAGGATGAATGGTGGATTGCCGAACATTATTTAAATAGGAAAAAAATGGCTATTGTGGTCAGTGCAGCAGATTATTCAGATTCAAATCATATTTATAGAAGTCTTTCCCTCGCATCCAAATTATTCATAGAGGAATTTATATTTTTGGTTGATGAAAATTATAGGTTGGGTATTGAGGTTATTGAGAAATTTGAACATCCTTGCAAGTTATATGATGGTGAAGATGAATTGTTTGCCCTATTGAGTCAATATAATCCACATATTGTTGTCAATGATATCTCTGACACAACAAAAGAATATATTGCTCGTCTAAAGGAAATGGGCTTTTTTGTAGTTAATTTTGAAGACATAGGAATGGGTTCGGAAGATGCTGATGTCGTGTTTGATGCATTATATGAACATGATGGCGGATTTGGAAATATCTACACAGGATATAAATATTTCATATTAAAGGATGAATTCTACTTTTTGCCTTCTAAAATTGTTGGTCCTGATGTCAATGATTTGCTGATTACATTTGAGGGAAGCGATGAAAATAACCTGACGGAAAAAGTATTGGACTCTGTTTTAGCTACAGGCTATGCCGGAAGAATTGATGTCATTCTTGATGATAGGTGTGTAAACAAATCCGAATTGTTTGAAAAATATGAAACGAGCAACAATGTTCAGATTTATTCCAACATAACCAATGTGGGGGACTTCATGCTGAGGGCGGATGTTGTCATCACCTCTGCCGGAAGAACAATGTATGAGGTTTGCTGTATTGGGACTCCATGCATCTGCATCTGTCAGAATGGCCGTGAACAGACACATGCATTCGGATCACACAATAACGGATTTATCAATATGGGTCTTGCAGATACATTGTCTGTCGATGACATTTCTAATCAGTTTAAGGTGGTATGGCAGGATTTTGAATTAAGACAGAACATGAGTAATCTTATGAAAAAAATAGATTTAAAACATGGGTACAATAACATTCGTTCTGTTGTAGAAGAGAAATATTGGGCAAGAGAATTTCAGAATAGATAGGTGAGAACATGTATATTTTCCGCAAAAAACCATTTTTGATTGGAGACATTGGTGTCAATTATTATGAAATTGCTGAAAAAGAGGAAATTTCATTATTGGATGCTGCAAAATTAATGATTCTGGAAGCTAAAAAGTGCGGTTTGGATGCAGTTAAATTTCAATCTTATAAGGCTGAAAATATTGTTTCTAGAAAAGCCTCCGATTTTGATGATGAATCCTCAATATCATTATTTGATTTATTTAAAAAATATGACAAATTCGGATATGAGGAATTTCGCCAATTGGCAGATTACTGCAGTGAAATTGGAATAATGTTTTTGTCAACACCTTTGGATATTGAATCTGCGGATTATCTTGAAGAATTTATGGATATTTATCCTATAGCTTCCTCAGATTTAACAAATATTCCATTCATTCAATATATTGCAAGAAAAAACAAATCAATTTTACTTTTGACTGGTGGAGCAACATTGAATGAAATTAAAAATGCAGTTAGAGCTATTGAAGATGTTTCAACAGTTGATATTGCAATAATGCATACAATACTGTCTTTTCCAACAGAATACCGGGATGCCAATTTGCTAATGATTAAGGATTTGGCACAAAATTTCCCTGAATATGAAATTGGCTATTCAGATCATACAATAGCTGATTCCAACATGTTTGTCCTGACAACTGCATATAATTACGGTGCGGGCATTATCGAAAAGCATTTTACTTTAGACAAGTCTCTTCCTGGTGATGACCATTTTCATTCAATGGATCCTGAAGATGTCATGATTCTAAAAGCAAATTTAAACTTCTTATCTCAAATCAGAGGAATGAAAAACAAACAGCCATTAATTTATGAGTCATCTACAAGACGTGCCGAAAGACGTTCAATTGTTCTTGCCCAGGATATTAAAAAGGGCGATGTCATTACTCGTGATGTTTTAACATTTAAAAGACCTGGAATAGGCATTTCTCCAGATAAAATCGATGAAGTAATAGGCAGAATTGCATCAGTTGACATTGAAGAGGACACCTTAATCGATTTTGACATGCTTGAATGAAATAGCAATGTTTATTAATACCTTGTGTTTAATTATTAACTGGTGTTGTCTATGAAATTTTGTTATGAATGTGGTTATAAATTGGAAGGATTTGAAAAATTCTGCCCTGAATGCGGTAAGGAATTTAAGTCCTCTAAAGACACAGAACATTTTATAGAATCTATTTTTAATCAATTCAAAAATGATATTGATAGAATAAAAGAAGAAACAATCCAAAAGTTTGAAGAAAGGGATATTGAAGATGCTTTTGATGATTTTTCAAAAAATTCAAAGAAGGCTTTGAACAAGGATATAATTTATATTAATCGGGCTCGCAGGAAATTGGAAGTATCTGAAGATAATCAAAGGGTAATCTATCTTTGTAATAAGGCTTTGCTCGTTGATGAGTTTAATTGGGAAGCTTATTACTTAAAAGGAAGAGCCTTAATTAATCTGGAAAGATATGATGAAGCTATTGAAGAGTTAATTACCTGTTTGGCATTAAATGAAGATTATATAAATGCCAGATTATACATCGCTAAAGCTTATCATCTTAAAGGAGAAGTCGGTTATGCTTTAAATGTATATGATTCAATATTGAACATTGATGACAGGCACTTTGATGCCCTTTGTGGCAAAGCATTAATATTTTTCGAACAGGAAAATTATTTTGATGCTGATAAATTCTTTAAAAAAGCTAATGATGTTTCCGCACTGCCTAAAGAGTATATGTATAAGTGGAGTGTCTGTTTAAAAAAACTTAAAGAGGAATGATTCCTCTAAATTGCTATTTTTATAAAAAAAGAAATTAAAATTAAATTTCTGAAGAGCAGTCTGCAGAATATTTGCTGAGCAATACTGCACATTTGTCTATGGTTTCAGAATTTAATTTAATTGTACTGTTTTGAATTGTATTCAACAATTCGTCAATAAATAAGTCTTCATCAGTTAAAGGCATATTTATGACAACAACTTCGTTGTTTATGAATCCCACTAACGGTTCAACGAAACAATTTCTAATATTGTTCTCATTGAGGAAGTTGATTAAGTCTTCACCTAAAGTCAATGCTTTTTGCTTGATTGCATTGTCGTTTGAGAATTTGGCCTGTTTTGTTGTATATTTGAAGAGCTTTTGATTTCCGACATGTCTAATTTCAAATTTCTCTTCATCTTTTTCAGCAGATTTGATTAGTTCTATATTCTCATTTTCAGAATTTAATCTGTTTTTAGGATTATACTTTTGGGAAAGAAGTGCATATATTCCTGTAGGTCCAACGACAACGTGATTAATTCCAACAGGTGAAGTTGGGGTTTTAACATTATAGAATACATAATACTCTTGAGGTAAAGTTAACAAGTGTTCTCTAATGATTCTTGTTCTTATTGTAGTTTCTTGAGTATCTCTTGTTCTATAAAGTCCATAAGCAATAATGACGATTCCAATTAATAATGCAGCAAGTCCTATTCCACTATTGACTAATATAACTTCAACTATACTTAATATGAATATAATGACACCTGCAATGACAATATAATGATCTTTGGATAAGTTTTTAATATCAAAATCCGGACCATCAGTAGCTAATTGCTCTGTTGAAACAATTCCGTCTCCAGGTTCGTTAATAGTGAATCTGCTTAAAAAACCGTCAAATCTGGTTTTAGGTTCCTCTTCAAATTTATAATATACTTCCATTCCTTTGAAGAATTCATCTTTAAGGAATTCTTTCAATATATTATAATCGTTGGATTTGGGTACTGCAAATTCTTTACTGAATTTAGACAAAACCGGTTCTGGAATTGTTGTTCTGGCTGTCTTAGGTGTATTTTCTATTTGCATTTTTTCTTCTTCAAGTTCCTCTTCAGCAATCTTTTGCATTTCGTCTTCGGAGAAGAAAGTTTCAAGCTTATCAGTAATGGATTTTATGGAGCGTGCGTTATCTTCAGATTGTCTTTCATCTTCAGGATTAGATTCTTGATTGCTTCTAATTTGTGCGAGTTCTTTTCTTCTCTCATCAATGTATTCATCCAATTCTTTATTCATTTCTGAGTCAAGATATCTTAAAGAACCTCCACAACTATCACATTCATAGTCCAGTATATTGTCGCTCGCTTTAATTTTATATTTTAATCCGCAATCTTCACATTGAACAATTTGTGAATTATCATATTTTATTGAACTTAAAATACCGGATTTTGAGGATGATTGGTTATTAGAATAATCTTCTAAAAGTTCTAAGTCTCCTGCGCATGAAGAACATTCGAATGATGAAATATCGTCATTATCATCGAGTTGGTATTTGGCACCACAGTTCTTACAACATACAACTTTCATAAATATCCTCTTTAATTTGCCTTTATATTATTAGATATGATGGTTTTTTATTATTAAATATATTCATTTTAATCATTGTGGTGTTAATAAAAAAATAATTAAAAATTGATTTCATGCATTTCTTTGGTATAAATACAATCCATCAATGTTTTTAATTTCAGTATAGTTCGTTAAATTTTTTTGAGGATGATTCGAGATATAATAGCTCACATTGCTTTCAATAATTTTTTGCGTAGCACCGCTTTCAATTCCTGGAGAATTCATACCCAAATACCAATAATATGGGCGTATATTATAGTTTCCTATTTGAATTTCACTCCAATTGTCTATATTCTCTTTAATGTAGTCTGTCATCAATTCGGGGCCATTGAATTCATTTGTCTGTTCAAATGTGGATGTGAAAGCAAAACCTTGAATCAAAAACAATACAATCAATATGATTGGCAAAATATTTTTTCTATTGATTCTGGCATTTATTTCATCAACACCTATCATTATGAAGTAAACCAGCGGAGGAAATGTTGGGATGATGTATCTGTTAACTTTAACCATATAATATGACTGGAAAATGAAATAGCTTAATATCCATGCTAGCATAAAGATTCCCATCTTATGCTTGCTGTCTTTTCCAATTAAAAACAATCCAATCATCGTCAGAATAATTGTTATTGTTGAGCTAAATTGGCTAAATGTAAGTAATGCTATTAGGCACAGTATTGCTCCGGCAATTTTTGTTCTGTTTATTTCAAATTCGGTTCTCTTTACCCATAATGCAGCTCCGATGATTAATATGGCGAATACCAGTCCTGAAAGTATTGTAGGGTTGGCCAATGATGGAGTTTTAGCGACGAATGTAGTATTTGATGATGAAATGAAATTTCCCATATTCGTCAGGTAATATCCAAAGTCAGGATTATATGAGTTGTCGTGCGTAGATCCGATGTGGCCGCTTACGCCTCCGGATATAAGTCCATCGAAAGCTATGAATCCATTACCCATTGTATATATTGTCCAGTATATGAGTGCAAATAATGCAATTGCTATAGCTAATCCTATTGCAATGTGTTTAAATTCATCACGAGTTATTCTAAATGAAGTTTCATATGCATAATATAAAAGTAGAGGGGGTAAAATCAATCCTACGGTATATCTTGTGTAAAATCCTACAACGAGAAATGGCAATGCTAGGCAATAGTATCTTGAATCTTTCTTGATGGCCAATATTGTAAAATACACTGCCCAAATGGTGAATGTTACTGCAGGTATGTCCAGGCTTCCGTTTGCAAGCCATGCCAAATTCAGTGCAAGGGTTGTATAAATTATGGTTCCGGTCATGCTTAATAAACTGCTGAACCTTAATCTTAATAGAAAATAAAGTCCTATATTTCCGATTATTGCCAAAATTCCTGTCGTTATAAAAATCGCCACTTTATCGACATAACCCAAATCAAAGATAAGTGATGTTAAAAAGCAAACGACTGGGGAAAGGTAAATTGATTTTGTGGAGTGGACATTGGTTCCTGCAAAATACAGTGCATTCAGCAGGTAAACATAAACGTCAGAACAGTATATTCCCAGATTATTATTGAAATTTACATAATATGCAACAAGTATCGTGCTTATTATGGTAATGAACAGTAATTCTTTTTTATCCTTTATATTTAAATCCATCAAACCACCCTAAAATGATCCTACTGCAAATGAAACAAAAGCAATCAGCATTCCAATTTTCAGATACTTTGAAACTTTTGCTGCAGTTTCAACATCCTGATTTTTGATAATTAAAATTGCAGAATAAACAAACAGTACAACCGCTATTGCTATAATTGCCAAATAAAATATGTTGAATATGTGCTGGAAGTATAGCAGTGGACATAATATGCAATCTAGGATAATTAGAATGAAGGTTATTATTGCAGATACTTTAGTTCCGTAAAGTATTGGAAATGTTCTGGCACCTTCAGCCTTGTCCCCTTCAATGTCTTCAATGTCTTTTGTTATTTCACGCGCTGTTGTCATTACGAATGCAAAGAATCCTAGAAATATTGAAGTGTAAATCATTTGTGGAGTGCCTATTGAAAATCCTCCAAATGCAAAACACAGGCCGGTCATGAATCCAACAGTTAGATTGCCTATTAGTGGTGTGGATTTTAATTTATAAGCATATAGATATAGCAGTATGTCTGCAACTAAAACAATAATGAATGGAATCCAGTTATTGGTCAGATAGCTGATTAAAAAACCGCATATCGTTCCGCATAAAAACAATATGTACGCATAATTTCTAGCTGTTTTAAGACCCATTCTTCCTGAAGGTATCGGCCTTTCCGGTTTATTGATTAAATCTATCTTATAATCAAAATAATCGTTAATCACATTTCCTGCACTAATTTCAAAAAATACAGCCAACATTGCAAGTATTATTGGCACAGAAATTGAATGTGCCACTATGGCTACTAATATTATGGCTATCATTGCCATTATCACATTTCCTGGCCTTATTATTTCTATATATGGATTCATTGATATCCCCTTAAATAATATCATCAAACAATAATTATATAAACTATGTAAAGTAATACATATATTAGTATATTATTTATTAAATTTATATTATTACTTTTTAGCTGGTGTTAAATTGAACAAGATTAAAATAGCAATTGTCGGAATAGGTAACTGTGCTAGTTCACTTATTCAAGGAATTCATTATTATGATGGAAAAAACCCTGAAGATGCAATCGGATTGATGCATTGGGATATTGGCGGTTACAAACCTAGTGACATTGAGGTTGTAGCTGCATTTGACGTTGATAAAAGAAAAGTTGGAAAAACAATCGATGAAGCAATCTTTGCAAAGCCAAACTGTACAACTGTTTTTCAGGAAGATATTCCTAAATATGATGCTAAAGTAAGTATGGGTCATGTTTTGGATGGTGTAGCTGACCACATGTCTAATTATGATGACGAATATACTTTTGTCGTTAGTGACGAAGAACCTGTAGATGTTGTGGAAGTCTTAAAAGAAAGCGGTGCTGAAATTCTTGTAAACTACTTGCCTGTAGGATCAGAAGAGGCAGCAAGATACTATGCGCAATGTGCTCTCGATGCAGGGGTAGCTTACGTTAATTGTATGCCTGTATTCATTGTAAGTGATGATGAATGGGATGCTAAATTCAAAGAAAAAGGAATCCCTATTGTTGGTGATGATATCAAGGCTCAAATCGGTGCAACTATCACTCATAGAACACTAGCTAGTTTGTTTATGGATAGGGGAGTAAAATTAGATAAAACCTATCAAATTAATACTGGTGGTAATACTGATTTCCTTAATATGCTTAATAGGGATAGACTAGATTCCAAAAAAGAATCCAAAACTGAAGCTGTCCAATCAGTTCTTAAAGAAAGAATGGAAGACCGGGATATTCATATCGGACCTAGTGATTATGTCCCATGGCAAAATGATAATAAATTATGTTTCCTCAGAATGGAAGGACGTACCTTTGGTGATGTGCCAATGAACATCGAACTCAGGTTAAGTGTTGAGGATTCACCTAACTCTGCAGGATGTGTAATCGATGCAGTAAGATGTTGTAAAATTGGTTTAGAAAGAGGTGTTGGTGGTCAATTAACTTCTATTTCTTCTTACACTATGAAACATCCTCCAATCCAATTTACTGATGATGAAGCATATGATAATGTTGAAAAATTCATTTCTGGCGATTTAGAAAGATAATTTTTCAATTTCTTATTTTTTTTATTTTTACAAATTTATTAATATATGAAATAATAAATATTAATACATAATCAATTGAAAATTATTATATTTTATTCAACTATTTTAAAGAGGTGTTTATTAAATGGCGAAAGTAAGATTTACTGAAACTGCACTTCGGGATGCTCACCAATCTTTACTTGCAACTAGGATGAGAACTAGGGATATGATTCCTATTGCTGAAGAAATGGATAAAGTGGGCTATTTTTCTGTAGAAGCATGGGGAGGAGCAACATTTGATACATGTATCAGATATTTGAATGAAGATCCTTGGGAAAGATTGAGAAATTTGAAATCTGAATTTAACCGCACTCCAATTCAAATGCTTTTAAGAGGACAAAACCTTGTAGGATATAAACATTACCCTGATGATGTTGTGGAAAAATTCGTTGAAAAATCCTATGAAAACGGTGTAGATATTTTCAGAGTTTTTGATGCTTTAAACGATATTAGAAATATGGAAAAAGCTATTAAAGTTGCTAAAGCTCAAGGGGCTCATGTTCAAGGTACAATTAGTTATACTATAAGTCCTGTTCATACTTTAGATGATTTCGTAGATTTAGCTAAAGATTTGGAAGCACTTGACTGTGATTCTGTTGCCATTAAAGATATGGCAGGTTTAATTACACCAACTGCAGCTTATGATTTGGTATCAAAATTAAAAGAGGAAACAGATTTGCTTGTCGATTTACATTGTCACTGTACAAGCGGTATGACTCCAATAAGCTACTATGCAGCATGTCAGGCTGGCGTTGATATATTGGATACAGCAATTTCACCATTATCCTGGGGAACATCACAGCCACCTACAGAAAGTATGGTTGCAGCATTACAAGGAACTCCTTATGATACAGGATTGGATTTAAGACAATTAACAAACATTAAAGAGTACTTTGATGATATTAAAGAAAAATACGCAACTATACTCGATCCTATTGCAGAAAGTATTGATGCTGATGTTTTATTATACCAAATTCCTGGTGGAATGCTCTCAAACCTTATTTCACAACTTAAGGAGCAAAACGCATTGGACAGATATGATGACGTGCTTGAAGAAATGCCACGTGTAAGAAAAGACATGGGTTACCCACCACTTGTAACTCCAACCAGTCAAATTGTAGGTATTCAGGCTGTAATGAATGTTTTAGGTGGGGAAAGATATAAAACTGTGTCCAATGAAGTTAAAGAATACATGAAAGGTAATTACGGTAAACCTCCAGCACCTGTTGATGAGGAAATTTCTAAAAGAATCATTGGTGATGAGGAAGTTATTACTTGCAGGCCTGCTGATTTATTAGAACCTGAATTTGAAAAATTTAAATCTGAAGGTATGGAAAAAGGATTTGTAAAATCTGATGAAGATGCTTTAACATATGCATTATACCCACCAATAGCTCCTAAATTCCTAAAAGGGGAAGCTGTTGAAGAGGAACTCAAAGCACCATCCATTGCAGACGATAATGAAATTGGAATTCCGACCCAATATAATGTTGAAGTTGACGGTGACATATTTGAAGTTAAAATCATGCCTACAGGATTCATGGAAGTTGAAGAAACTGAAAAAGGACCATTCACTCCTGTTGAAGGTGGAGTATTGTCAACAATGCAAGGTATGGTAATCAAACTTAATGTAAATGTTGGAGATAAAGTATCTGTCGGCTCTACAATTGCAGTAATCGAAGCTATGAAGATGGAAAACGACATTCAGTCAGAAGTTGAAGGTGTTGTAAAAGAAATCTTCGTAGAACCTGGTGATGCAGTCAGCGCTGGCGATATTTTGATGGTTATCGAATAATGATAACCTGATTTTACTTTTTTTTATTTAATTATTTTTGAATATTTTTCCACTTTTTTTCATATAATTTAGACATATTTAAATATTTCATTCTTCATAATATTTAATATCGAAGTTTTGTTTAAAACTTTGAATATTATATAGGAGACAAAAAGATGAAAAACTACTTTGACATAAAAGATAAAGTCGCTGTTGTCACTGGAGCATCTTCTGGTCTTGGTTGGCAAATTGCACAAGCATATGCTAGTCAAGGAGCAAAATTAGCATTATTCGCTAGAAGAGAAGAAAGGCTCATTGAGAACAAAAAAGAATTGGAAGACGAATATGGAGTAGATGTAATATATGCTGTAACAGATGTCGGAGACCCTGAAAATATCGCAGAATCTGTTAAAAAAGTAGTGGATCATTTTGGAAGAATCGATATCCTAGTAACTGCTGCTGGTATGGGTAACAATAAACCTGTAACCGAACAAAGTAACGAAGAATGGGACAGACACATCAAAATTGATTTAAGTGGTGTTTACTACACCTGTGCTGAAGTTGGAAAAGTGATGATTGAACAAAACTATGGTAAAATCATTAACATTGGTTCAATCCACTCTCGTGTAATCTTCCCTGGTGGAGGAATTTCCGCATATTCATCAGCTAAGGGTGGAGTAATGAACTTAACCAAGAACCTTGCTGTAGAATGGGCTAAATACAATATTACTGTTAATGCTATTGGTCCAGCAGTATTTGCAACTGAATTAACTACCGAAAGTATTGAAATGGAAGGATTTATGGACTTAATTGCAGCTTACTGTCCAATGGGCAGATTAGGTGAGCCTGGAGAGTTAGATGGACTTGCAATTTATCTTGCATCTGATGCTTCAAGTTTCTGTACTGGACAATTAATCTGTGTTGACGGTGGTTGGACAGCTATTTAAGTGTAATTTCAATTACACTTCTTTTTTTATTTTTGTTTAAAATAAGTAATATAAATTAATTACTAGAATTTTCTAGTAAAAAATTATTTTTCGTATATTGTCAAATCTTCAATTCCAGCTTTTTCAAATCCTCTTTTTCTTCTCATGCAGCTTTCACATACACCACAATGTGTATCTGTTCCTTTATAACAGGAATAACTCAATTCCATTGGAGCATTAACCTCAGAACCTAACTTAACAATTTCATCTTTATCCAAGTCAATGGCCGGTGCTTTAATTTCAATGTCTATTGGAGAGCCTACTTCAAACAATTCATTGAATTTTTCCATATATTTCTTTGAATTGTCTGGAAATGTGTTTGCCTCTTCTTTATCCCATCCGACAATTATTATCTCAGCTCCGATGCTTTCTGCATATGATGCGGCTATTGATGTAAAGACAGTGTTTCTTGCAGGAACCCAAACGCTGCTTGCACTTTCGGATGACTTTTTCTCATCATCCAAATCCTCAAATTCAACATCAGGAATTTCTTCAGTGGTGTTTAAACTGGAAGTACTAATCTCTGATAACCAATCAAGATTTATTACATGATGTGTAAATCCCATTTTTTCACAGATTGTTTTGGATGCTTTTAATTCATGTTCAAATGCCTTTTGACCGTAATTAAATGTTATTGCATGAATTTCATAATCCTTTGCATAAACGCTTATCGCTACAGTACAGTCAAGACCACCGGAAAAAACAGCTATTGCTTTTTTCATTTTATCAACTCTTTGACTTGCCTTAAACTCATGCCTTTTTCATTGGCAATCTTTTTCAGGTCTTCATATTCCGGCCTTTCGGAAATAATTTCTCCGTTCACATAACCTATTTTGTATGTAACTTCATATTCGTCACCTTCAATTTCATAGGTCTTTTTGACAAACTCCCTTTTGGCAAGTCCTCTGTGCAGATTCGGTGCAATTCTAATGCCCAAACTACCGGTATGCTTGAAGATAAGGTCTACTAATTCATCACGTTTGCTTTTCTTTGAAATGACTTTTAAAAGACTTCCCTGCCGATTCTTTTTCATTATTATTGGGGTTATTGACACATCAGATGCTCCCGCATCAAGCAGTATATCAAATAAATACCCTATTTCCTCTCCGGTTAAATGGTCGATATTTGTTTCTATTACATCAATTCTGTCGCTTTCATTAATGTCTTTTGACTGGATGATTCGCAGGACGTTAGGATGGTCGAAGTCTTTGCGTCCGGCACCATAACCAACCTTGTCCATTTTTGTCTGTGGTATGAATTCTCTGATTTCATCACAAAGCTCTGCATATATTGCACATCCTGTTGGTGTTGCAAGTTCGCTCGCCACAGGTCCGCCGACAAAATTCAGTCCTTTGAGAATTTCGACAACTGCAGGTACAGGTACAGGAAGGATTCCATGGGCTGTTTTGACTTGGCCACCTCCAACAGCTATTGGAAGCCCTATGATTTTTTCTTCATTTAAATTTAAGGAGTAATATGCCCAGACAGATCCGATAACATCAGCTACTGCATCGCTTGCACCGACTTCATGAAAGTGTATTTCCTCCAAGGATTTTCCATGAACTTTTGACTCGGCAATAGCTATTCTTTTAAATATATTTAGTGATGTTATTTTAACATCTTCATCCAAATCTAGTGCATTTATTTTATCAACCAATTCAGTATAATGAACATGGTCTTTTTTATCAAGAATTTCAACATGACAATGTATGGAATCAATTCCTTTTTTGTTAATCTTTTCAAAAGTCACATCAACATCTCCAACGATGCCTGCTGAGGTTTCCATCACTTCTTTTAATTTGCTTGTATCTGCACCCAAATCGACAAGTGCACCAATAATCATGTTTCCAGATATTCCACTTCCTTGAGGGTCTATAATAATTGTCATATTAAATACTCCTTAAAAATTTTCTTAACATTTAATAATTATTTAGTTTAAATAGTATTATAATGTTGTTGAAAGACGTGACTTTTAGAAATCTGTTATATACTTTGATTATTGTCAAATCAAAAAAGGATGCTGAATATCAGGAAAAATTGTTTAACATTGATTCTATCGATATAAATAATTTTGAAGAGGAATTTGATAGTATTACAATTGAAAATGAAGTAAATGCTATGTTACTTTTCCCATATCTTGATTATACTCAGGGCCTTTCATTTCTATTGGTTGCCAACGGACTGATTGAAGATAACACAATTACATTCTATGAACGTCCGAATTTCGATACATTTCAAATACTGAAAAAAGATAATTTAAATGATAAAGAAGTATTTTATTTAAATGAGTTACTAATCAATAATGATTTTGATTTAGAATTTTATGCAAAGTACGCAATCAATCAAACTGAAAATTATAGGAATGATGCTGAAGTGGAAATGCTCAGGGCATTTTCAGAAATAGATTCATGTAGAAATGAAGATTTTCCTGATGATTTTTTAGCATTTTTCTTCAAGGAAGGATTGAATCCTGAAGGAATGTGGGTTAGAGGTAAAGAGCTTAAAAAAGACCATATTCTGGCAGAATTGCTTAATCAGCCAAGTCAGGATTTTGGAATCAATGCTGGAGATATGGTGAAGATCGTCGTTTATGAGGATGATTTAGGCGAAATATCTTGTATTGCGGAGTTAAGGTGAATATATGTTCGGAGTTAATGTTATTGAAAAAGATTATGGGGTATTTATTAATAATCCAAATGGTTTTTTAGCCCTCAGTGACTTTACGGTAAGTCATGGGGTAGACATTGTTAATAATGTTAATATTATCATAGCTAAAGATGATTTTGAAAATTTAGATAAGGAATCCGATAATCAGGATGAAAGATTGTATATTGCTCAAGATGTGGATTCCATAAGCTTTTATAAGGATAAATTTGGTGACATAACATTATATACATTCATAACAAATGATATAGTCATTGGAGAGTTTACAGATAAACTGAAAGTTGCAAACTCACCAAAAGGATTTATAGATGCAAAAATTGACATTAGTCATGTTCTATATATCAATAAAGTGTTATCTAAAAAGGATTTGCTTAAAATCTATAAAAAAATTGCAAGAGTTAAAGCAAAATATTTAGCCAGCATGAATTTGCCTACTCATATAAACAATATTTTAAACACTAATGACTTCTTAGCGGTTTTATGTGATGTTCCACAAAGCAAGGGCTATGAATTCGATGAAGTGGATGTATATGACTTGAATATTGGTGATGCAATCGAAACTGCCATTGACAAATGTTTGGAAAGGATGAATTTAACATTTGGAATTCTGGATTATCTTGTTTCTGAAGGAATATTGATTGGTGATTTAATCGATACTGCAATGGAATTGATTGATGATGCTGATGTAACTGATGAGTTAAGACAAAAAATGGAAAATCAGCTATTGAATGCATTTGCAGACATTAATGTAATTACTTTATTGATGGCCGCAATCAGGACAGAACAGGATTTTGAAGGCAATAGAATTCGCGAGATAGATATAAATGAGAACTTGAAATATCTTCATTCCGATGAAGTACTTGGATTGGCTATTGCAAATCAGATTGCAGGTACAAATGCAATATTTAATTTCAAACGTTATAATGATGCCAAACCAGGAATATTAGCGTATTTGCCTCCACTATTGGAAGATATTTTTGCAGGATTGATTGCTGGCTGTGTGACAAAAGCAATTGATGAATAAATGGTGTTTTTTTTTAAAAAAAGTAATTTGGGGATGAAAAATCATCCCATTTAAATTTTTTCTCTAGTCTGTAACAGTAACAGTATTTGCGATATTCAATCCATTATAAGTAGAAGTTATAATGTATTCTCCTTTTTGTAAGTTAATGTTTAACTTTGCAATACCATTGCTGTCAGTTACCCTATTATAGAATACTCCATTAATATTAAATGATATGGTTTCATTTGATAATGGGTTTCCTTGTCCGTCAACTAATTTTGTTTCAAACGCTTTTGATTCACTAGTTGTTTTTGTAAGATCATCTGCTGTTAAGATGGTTTTAACTTCGATATTATTGGAAACTTGGCATCCATTATATTCTCCAGTAATGATGTATTTTCCAGGGTTTAAGTTAATGTTTAACTTAGCTTGGCCTGATGCGTTGGTTTGGCGTTCATAGAATACTCCGTTTATGTTGAATTTTACAGTTTCACCTGCACCAACAACTTTTCCATCGTTACCTATGAGTGTAACTATGTATTGTGAATCATTTTTGTAGTATTTTACTAAATCGCTTGATATGATATTTGGTATTACAGTAATGTTGTTTGAACTCATTTCACCATTATCTGGATGGATTGCAGTAAGGATGTATTCGCCTGGGTTTAAGTTGATGTTTAATCTAGCAACACCTTTTTCATTAGTTTTTCTTTCGTACATTACACCGTTGATGTTGAAAGTAACTGTTGTACCATTAGCTAATCCTTTTCCTTGATTGTCTAAGAAAGTAGCATAGTATTGGCTTTCATTTCTAAATACTTTAACTAAATTGTCGCCATTAATTGTTGATAAAACATTAATGTTGTTTTCTACAGTGTAAATGCTTTGATCCTCGTCAGTATATGATGCAGAAGCGGTGTAGTTTCCAGCATTTAAATTGATTGCTATAGAAGCTAAACCATCACTGTCGGTGATTCTTTCATATTTTTGACCGTTGAGTGTTATGTTTATGGTTTTGTTAGTTAATGGATTGCCTTCAGAATCATTTAATTTAACAACATATCTAGAACCGTTTTTATAATACATTACAAGATCATCTGCTTCAATAATAATTTTAGAACCTATAATAAGGTTGGATGTATCGTTAATCGCAGGAGTATAGTTTTCATTACAAAGATATAGGATTGTTATATTGTAAATTCCCGGAGCAATAGTGCCAATTGGAATGCTTTTATTAGCAATAATATTATTTATTTCTGTTAGATTGATATTTGATAAATATTCTTTAATTCCATTTGTAATGTTTGTTATGTATGCAATTGTGTTATTTAATACATTTGAGAAGTCAGGTAGTATTATTTCAGGTATTGTTATGTTAAACATTTCTGTAATGTTTGGTATTGTTATTTCTGGTATTATTAGATTTGCTATTTTTAAAATACTTTCTATTGGCAAATTAATAAGATTTGAAAGATCAGATACAGTTATTTCAGGTATTGTCATATTTAACAATTTTGAAATATCTGATATTGATAATTCTGGTATTTTATCAATCATTTCTGATAGTGTTATTTCTGGTAGTGTTATGTTGACTAAATCTGTAATGTTGGATAGTGTTATTTCTGGTAGTGTTGTATTGAGTAGTTTTGTGAAGTCAGGCATTGATATGTTGACTAAATCTGTAATGTTGGATAGTCCCAGTTGAGGTATCATAATTTTTATTAGTTTTGAAAGAGTGGATACCGTTATTTTTGGCACTGTAACATTGAGTATTTTTGAAAGATCTGACACGGATAGCTCAGGTAAGGTTATGTTGAGTAAATCTGAAAGTTCCGGTATTTTTTTGAAGTCCGGTAGTGTTATGTTGAGTAAATCTGTAATGTTGGGTAGTGTTATTTCTGGTAGTGTTGTATTGAGTAGTTTTGTGAAGTCAGGCATTGTTATGTTGATTAGTTTTGTGAAGTCAGGCATTGTTATGTTGATTAGTTTTGCAATGTCTGCTATTGTAATTTCTGGTATTGTTATGTTGAATAGTTCTGAGAAGTTTGGTATTGTTATGTTAAATATTTCTGTAATGTTTGGTATTGTTATTTCTGGTATTGTTATGTTGAGTAATTTTGAAATGTCCTGTATTGTTATTTCAGGTATGGTTATGTTTAGTTTTGAAATGTCTGGTATTGTTATGTTAAATATTTCTGTAATGTTTGGTATTGTTATTTCTGGTATTGTTATGTTGAGTAATTTTGAAATGTCCTGTATTGTTATTTCAGGTATGGTTATGTTTAGTTTTGAAATGTCTGGTATGGTTATGTTAAACATTTCTGTAATGTTTGGTATTGTTATTTCTGGTATGGTTATGTTTAGTTTTGAAATGTCTGGTGTGGTTATGTTGAATAGTCCTGAAAAGTCAGGTATAGTTATGTTAAACCATCCTGGAATATCAATAATCGGGTTTTCACTATCAGTTGGTATCTCGGAACTAGGAGCACTATTATTTTTAAGGAAGTCTTCAAATAAAGAATATGTTTTATTAATTATTGGAGATATGTCAAGAAGGTACTTGTCACCGAGTATTCCAAAATATTTTCCATCGGTTAAATTCGCAGTGCCTTTACCATTCTCAACGTCAACATATTTGATTACAGTGAAATTATTAAAGGCTATAGTTACAATAGCTCCTCCTGAAATGAGTTTTCCTTCATTGTCAGTCACATTAAATGGGATAATAATAGATTCTCCAGGATTAATGGTGACATTTTCAACACTAACTATTGGAGTAACTTTTCCATTATTTGAAACAGTGTTTTCATTAGATGTATAAATTTCTTCATTACTGGCAGCATCATTTTTCGCCAGATTTTCTTCAATAGTACTATTTGTAATTGTACTTAATTCATTTTGATTTATATTATTAGATAATAAATCTGCATCATTAACGCTTTCTAATTCAATGTTTGATACATCGGATCCAATTGTATCATTAGCATCAATGTCTGCAGCACTTACTGTACTGATTGCAAGACATGAAACTAAAAGCATTAATGCAATTAATAAACTTTTTTTATTCAGTATAATTCCCCCATTTTATAATATTATATAAAAGTTAATATATGAACATATAAATTTTATTATATACAAATAATATATATGTATAAACTGAATTATATCTTTTATTATTTTTTATTCATTTTGTGCAATATCTTTTAAATTAGTAAAAAAAAGAAAAACTGAATTAATATTGAAAAAACAGTAATTTTTAAACTTAAATTTTTTTTTAAAAAATAATGGTGGGATGAATAATCATCCTGATTAAAATTTTTATTCTAGTCTGTAACTGTAATGGTATTAGCAATACTTTGTCCGTTATAACTTGAAGTTATAATGTATTCTCCTTTTTGCAGTTAATGTTTAACCTTGCAACACCTTCACTGTCAGTAGTTCTATCATATATCATTCCATTAATATTGAATGTTACAGTTTCATTTGCTAATAGTTTGCCTTGTCCGTCAACTAATGTAGCTCCAAATGCTTTTGATTCACTAACTGATTTTGTTAAATCGGTTGCAGCTAAAACAGATTTTACTTCAATTGTTGGAAACTGCACAATCATTATATTCTGCAGTAATTATGTAGTTACCAGGTAATAAATTAATGGATAATTTTGCTTGACCTGATGCATTAGTTTGACGTTCGTAGAATACTCCGTTTATGTTGAATTTTACAGTTTCACCTGCGCCAACAGCTTTACCGTCTTTGCCTAAGAGTGTAACTATGTATTGTGAATCATTTTTGTAGTATTTTACTAAATCCCTAGATTGGATAGTAGCCAATATGGTACTGGTGTTTGAACGCATTTCGCCAGATTAACATGTTAAATTCAATTATAAATGGGAATTAAATTATAATTAAAAATTAGCCAATGATTAAATGGAATAATATTTTATATGAATTTTTAAATATTTTTTATCCATGGCCATAATAAGTATAATATATTAAGTTGGATATAATATAGTTAAAAGATTATTTTTTAATTAAATTAAATCATATAAATTTGCTAAATTAGCTAGGGGAATAACAATGGAAAATGATGATTATTTTGCAGAAGAAGGATTTTCGCCAATTAAATCCCTTTTGGGGTTATTGACCTTTTCAACAATACTTCCAATTAATGTATTTACATCAATTGAATACATGACACGCTTGACTTGGTGCTGGCCATTCTTACATTTAATTATTGGTGTTTTGGCAGCTGTTTGTGGGTTGATTTGTGGTGGATTTCTGCATTTAAATACATTTTTGACCTCTGCATTAATCTATGCATTTCTAATGTTGATAACTGGCTATAACCATCTTGATGGGGTAATGGACATGGCTGATGGGGTCATGGTTCACGGAACTCCTGAAAAGAAAATAAGCGTTGTTAAGGACTCATCTGTTGGTGCTGGGGGAATAGCGACTTTGTTTCTGGTTGCTTCACTCACAATTGCCGGAATCCATAATGTTTTAGATTATAATTTCTTGATGGGTATTGTCATTTGTGAAATGGTGGCTAAAAGCTCTCTTTTAACAACTGCATTAATGTCAAAACCTTTAACTCCAGGAATTGGGAGTTATTTCATATTTTCAACAAATTCTCTTAATTATGCATTGTCAACAGTCGTTGTTGCTGTTATTGCATTCTTGCTCGGTGGAATTGTTGGTTTAATTGGACTTTTGGGAGCTATCGTCGCCGGCTTTTTAATATCCATCATTGCAAAAAGAAACTTTGGTGTAGCAAATGGTGATGTATTGGGCATGAGCAATGAAGTTGGAAGATTAATGGCTTTAATTTTCATGTCAATAGCTTTGTATTTTTTATAATTTGGTGATAGAATGAATGTTAATGTTTTAAGATTGGATCATAGGTTAAAAAGGGATACTCGTATTACAACTCATGTCTGTCTGACTGCCCGTGCATTTGGTGCAAGCAAAGTCTATCTTGCTGGGGAGGAGGACAACAGATTAATGGATAATGTAAGGGATACTGCCAAAAGATTTGGAGGCAGCTTTGAAATTGAGCACACTGATTCTTATATGGGTGTAATCAACAACTGGAAAAAGGAAGGTGGAAAAGTGGTTCATCTGACAATGTATGGTTCACAGGCTCATGAAGTGGCACCTGAAATCAGGGAAGATGGCAGTGATATCTTAATTATTGTTGGCGGTTCTAAGGTTCCAGGAAAAGTTTATAAGGCTGCAGACTGGAATGTATCTGTTACAACACAGCCTCATTCTGAAGTCTCTTCATTAGCCGTTTTTCAACATCTATTAATGGATGGTAAGGAGTTTGATTTGGAATTTGAAAATCCAGTATTGGAAGTAATTCCAACGGCTCACGGTAAAAATGTAAACATACATGATGAAAACCGTTAGGAGATAAAATCATCCAATCTTTTAATGGCTTTCAATTTTTCATCTTTTTTTATTCTTGCTTGGTCAAGAGCATCTTTTATTGTTTGAATTGAATTATCGTAAACTTCCTTGTCTACCGGATAAGGAAAACCGTCTTTTCCTCCGTGTGTAAAGCTATATTTTACAGGATCTTTCCAGCTTGCAGGCTCACCATAAACCAAATCAGATATTAATGCAAGAGCCCTTATCTTTTTAGGACCAATTCCTCGAAGTAAAATTAATTCTTCATAATTTTCAGGTTGTATTTCCCAAGCATTCTTTAAAACTTCAAATTCCTTATCGGATATGTCCATGTCAAGAACCGGGTGGTGTGCAGGCATTGTAAAATCTTCCAAAAGCATTTGATTGTCTTTTCTTTTAAAGTATCTTCTCAAATGGTCAGGATTGTCATTTATCAAATCAACGCTGATTTTTTGGGCAGATTTGCTTTGCTTGTCAGTCATGTTAAGTGTTTCTGGAGTTTTCATATCGCAGGATATTCCGCTGTGTGGGTCTAAAAGCAAATCATCAACCTCTTCACCCATCCAATGATATCTGCGAGCGTATTTATTGTCAGTATTCATTCCTTGCTGTATTACTGCCCAATCCCCTTTTTCTGTGATAAAAAAGTTATGTTGGTATAATGTATATCCGTCCTGAATGCATGAATTATCTATTTTCGCTGATAATTTGCTTGTTTCAATTAACTTTTCAGTTGTTTTTGTTTTCAAGTTGAATATTTCTCCCGCATGTGCAATTCCATCAGGGGTTTTTCTAGATTTCGCACCTTTTCCTCCACTAAGATATATTCCATGCTCTTCGGGGGATAATGATTCCTTTAGGGCTCCCATGGTGGTGGTTGTTGTTCCTGAGGAATGCCAGTCAAAACCTAAAACGCAGGAAAATGCCTGAAACCAATATGGATTTGATATTCTTCTGATGAATTCGTTTAAGCTATACTCTTCAATTATGACTGAAGTCAATGCTCCTGATAGCTCAACCATTCTTGTAAATAACCATCTTGGCGGGTGCCCTCCATGCAAGGGTAAATTGACTGCTCCTCGTCTTTGCATGATAATATTTTATTTTTCGTTATTTAAAAAATTTAGGTGAGAGCATTTGAAAAGTATTACAAAACAAAACTTTAATAAGTAGTATAATATATAGTTATTAATGTTATAATGTTTATTAATTATTTATAGGAGTGTTATTATTTATGGCAATTAAAGATGGCGACTTTGTTCGTGTAAATTTTACTGGTAAAATAAAAGAAAATGATGAAGTATTTGATACTACTTATGATGAAATAGCTCAAGAAGCTGAAATTTTTGATGAAAACAAAACTTACAAACCAATTCCAATCGTAGTTGGAGGAAATCACTTATTGCCTGCTATTGAAGAAGAAATTGTTGGTCTTGAAGCAGGGGATCGCAAAACTGTTGAAGTAGACAGTGACAATGGATTCGGTCCACGTGACCCTAAAGCAATACAATTAATTCCTATGAAAGAATTCAAAAAACAAGGTATGACTCCATATCCTGGTATGAGAATTCAAGCTGAAGGTGGAGAAGGTAGAATCTTAACCGTTAACGGTGGAAGAGTAAAAGTAGATTTTAACCATCCATTAGCAGGAAAAGACTTAATCTATGATGTTGAAGTAACTGAAATCATCGAAGACAACGAAGAAAAAATCAAAAGTATGATTGAGTTACATTACTCCAATCCTAATGTGGATTTAGATAAAACTGAAATCTCCATTGAAGATGGTGTTGTAAGTATCCAATTAGATGAAATGGCTAAATTCGATCAACAATCATACATGGACATTACCTTTGCAAGATTCAGAATAGCTAAAGACATCTGGGAAAATATTGATGAAGTTACAAAAGTCAACTTCGTAGATGCTTTCGAAAAAAGAGAAGAATCTGATGATGAAGAAGATGAAGAATAAATTTTACTTGCCTAATAGGAAGTATCTAAAATTTTAATATTTTCTCTAAATTGATGTTAATAGCAACATAATAATTATATTAAGTTGTTGTTATAATAATTATGAAATATGAGTTTATTCTTATAAATAACTCATATGGCATTATTTTTTTAGTTTTTAATATATTACCAATTTTCTTCATCAACCAATAATCTTTCTGCTGTACCATCACATATTAGTTGCAAGGCCTCATCAAATCCAACTTTATATTCTTGCACTATATTTACTTCCTCAGATATGTTATTTAATTCCACTTGCCTATTCATACCTAATTTTTCATAATCTATATGTACTGGATAATTCATTTTTATCAATCTCTTCAAGGACATCTAATAGTAAAGCCTGTGTTTCCTTACGTAATTCAAGTAGGTCTTCATATTTATTCAGTAGGTCTGTTAGTTTGTAGCTGAATAGTTCAAAGCGTGCCTGATCGCTTAATAATTTCATTTGGCGGAAACAATCAATCACATCTTTTTCATCAACATTAAGCTCATCATATCTTTTAATTTCATCATTATTCATATAATCACCTACTTAATTATTTAATTAAGCAAGTATATAAGTTTTTATTTATAAATTGCTACAATATAACCGAGTTTTTAAAAATAACCTTCTGAGAACAATATTTATTTGCAGAGGTAAAAATTACATAATAAAAATTATAACCAGTTGAACACAAAAATAAATAATATACAATAATATAGGTGATGAAAAACATGACAAATATTAGTGAAATATCTGGCTTTATATGGGGAATAGCAGACTCTGTACTAAGAGGAGCATACAAAAGAAACGAATACCAAAAAGTAATCCTACCATTCACAGTACTTAAAAGATTTGACAGTGTTTTAGAATACTCTAAACAAAATGTAGTAGACACATTTGAAAACAATAAAAATAAAATTGAATACATACACCCATACTAAATGCACAAGCAGTAGATGAAGATGGAAGAGAACTCGGATTCTACAATTACTCAAAATTCGACTTCCAAACACTACTAAAAGACCCAGACAACATAGAAGAAAATATCAAATACTACATCAACAGTTTCAGCGACAATGTAAAAGATATCCTTGAAAACTTTGATATAGAAAAACAAATAGTCAAATTATCCAAAGCCAACCTATTATATTTACTAATAAAAAAATTCAATGAAACAAGCATTGATTTATCACCTAAAAACATATCCAATCATGATATGGGAACAATATTTGAAGAATTAATTAGAAAATTCTCCGAAACATCAAACGAAGAAGCAGGAGAGCACTTCACACCAAGAGATGTAGTGAAACTAATGACAGAAAAATCAATATTTGTAGATAGATCCAAGATAACTTTTTGTTTTAATGAATAATGAAGTAGGATATATTTAAAAATCAGACTAATAAAATATGCATTTAACAAATTAAGTATTGATTTATTTATGTATTATTGCAATTAAAAAAATAGAAAGTGAATGAAGTTAATCATCCACATTAGGCAGATATTGTTACAGTGTTTGCAATGTTTGCACCATTATAAGATGATGTTATTATATATTCTCCGGCCATTAAGTTGATGTTTAGTTTTGCCTGACCTGAAGAATCAGTTACTCTATTGTAGAAAACACCATTGATGTTAAACTGAATAGTTTCACCAGCTAATGGATTTCCTTGACCGTCAACGAGTTTTGCAACGAATTTTGTTCCGTCACGGTATTTCATTGTAATGTCTTCAGCGAAAAGAACTGGCAAGATTTTTATGTTGTTTGAAACTTTACAGTTTTTGTATTCTCCAGTGATGATGTAGTCTCCAGGCTGCAAGTTCAAGTTGAGTTTTGCAATACCTGATTCGTTGGTTTGACGAGTGTAGAATACTCCATTGATGTTAAATGTCACACTCTCACCAGCACCAACAGGATTACCCTCATCACCAATGATTTTAACAGTGTATTGAGTTTCATTTCTGTAATATTTAGTAATATCTCTATTTTCAATAAGTCTAGATATAATAGTAATATTATTTGCTGCATTTTCACCCGTTTCAGGATTCATTGCAGTAATTACATAACGACCTTGCTCCAAATTAAGGTTCAATCTAGCCAAACCTTCATTACCAGAAATTTTACGCTCATACATCACACCATTGATATTAAATTTAACAACAGTACCATCCTTAAGGTAATTACCTTCACTGTCACGGAAAGTTGCATAGTATTGAGTTGCGTTTCTAAAGACTTTAACAACATCAGTACCGTTAACAGTAGTTAAAACATTTACAACAGAGTTAACAGTATTATTATCAACAGTTACTGTTGCATTAAATGTTCCACTCGGCAATACTATTGCCATACTTGCAATACCATTTTCATCAGTAGTTCTATTGTATGTAACTTTATTAATGACAATAGTAACGGATTTATTTGACAATGGAGTGCCTTTACTATCAGTTACGTTAACAACAAATCTTTCAGGACCACCATAATATTTGACCACATCAGGAGCCTTAATAATTAATGCATTTTTTACACTTACAGTAATAGTGGCATTGGATGGCAGGTATTTGTCATTACCATCGAATCTGACAAAAATAGTGGCATTACCTACACCAACAGCAGTAACAACACCATAACCATTTACAAGAACAATATTCTCATCACTAACAGTGAAAGACAAATTACCTGCATCGGAAGGCATTAAAGTGACACCCGGATCAACTACATCACCAATTATCATATCCAAAGTATCATTTTCAATAATAATTTTACTAGGAAGTCCGTGCACATTAACACAAATAATGGTTGAATTTAAAGCATATTTCTTATTGTCACCAACAGTAATTGTAATATTAGCTTTGCCCTGTTTTAAAGCAGTGACAATACCATGCTCGTCAACAGAGACAACACCAGAATTATCCTCTGCAAATGAAACATTCAATCCTTTAGGATTAGTGGAATATTTAATAGCACCTGTTTCGCCAACATTCAAAGCCATATCCTTACCATTAACACTAGCATCATTTAAACTGACACTAACAGTAATAGTAGTTGAATTTAAAGCATATTTCTTATTGTCACCAACAGTAATTGTAATATTAGCTTTGCCCTGTTTTAAAGCAGTGACAATACCATGCTCGTCAACAGAGACAACACCAGAATTATCCTCTGCAAATGAAACATTCAATCCTTTAGGATTAGTGGAATATTTAATAGCACCTGTTTCGCCAACATTCAAAGCCATATCCTTACCATTAACACTAGCATCATTTAAACTGACACTAACAGTAATAGTAGTTGAATTTAAAGCATATTTCTTATTGTCACCAACAGTAATTGTAATATTAGCTTTGCCCTGTTTTAAAGCAGTGACAATACCATGCTCGTCAACAGAGACAACACCAGAATTATCCTCTGCAAATGAAACATTCAATCCTTTAGGATTAGTGGAATATTTAATAGCACCTGTTTCGCCAACATTCAAAGCCATATCCTTACCATTAACACTAGCATCATTTAAACTGACACTAACAGTAATAGTAGTTGAATTTAAAGCATATTTCTTATTGTCACCAACAGTAATTGTAATATTAGCTTTGCCCTGTTTTAAAGCAGTGACAATACCATGCTCGTCAACAGAGACAACACCAGAATTATCCTCTGCAAATGAAACATTCAATCCTTTAGGATTAGTGGAATATTTAATAGCACCTGTTTCGCCAACATTCAAAGCCATATCCTTACCATTAACACTAGCATCATTTAAACTGACACTAACAGTAATAGTAGTTGAATTTAAAGCATATTTCTTATTATCACCAACAGTAATTGTAATATTGGCAGTACCTTGTTTTAAAGCAGTGACAATACCTTGTTCATCAACGGATACAATACCGGAATTATCCTCTGCAAATGAAACATTCAATCCTTTAGGATTAGTGGAATATTTAATAGCACCTGTTTCGCCAACATTCAAAGCCATATCCTTACCATTAACACTAGCATCATTTAAACTGACACTAACAGTAATAGTAGTTGAATTTAAAGCATATTTCTTATTATCACCAACAGTAATTGTAATATTGGCAGTACCTTGTTTTAAAGCAGTGACAATACCTTGTTCATCAACGGATACAATACCGGAATTATCCTCTGCAAATGAAACATTCAATCCTTTAGGATTAGTGGAATATTTAATAGCACCTGTTTCGCCAACATTCAAAGCCATATCCTTACCATTAACACTAGCATCATTTAAACTGACACTAACAGTAATAGTAGTTGAATTTAAAGCATATTTCTTATTATCACCAACAGTAATTGTAATATTGGCAGTACCTTGTTTTAAAGCAGTGACAATACCTTGTTCATCAACGGATACAATACCGGAATTATCCTCTGCAAATGAAACATTCAATCCTTTAGGATTAGTGGAATATTTAATAGCACCTGTTTCGCCAACATTCAAAGCCATATCCTTACCATTAACACTAGCATCATTTAAACTGACACTAACAGTAATAGTAGTTGAATTTAAAGCATATTTCTTATTATCACCAACAGTAATCGTAATATTAGCTTTTCCTTGTTTTAAAGCAGTGACAATACCTTGTTCATCAACGGATACAATACCAGAATTATCCTCTGTAAATAAAACCTTCAAAGCTTCAGGATCAGTAGTATACTTAATAGCACCAGTTTCACCAACATTCAAAGCCATATCCTCACCACTAACACTAGCATCATTTAAACTAACAGTAACAGTAACAGTTTTATTTTCGGCAGGAGCGTAATGCTTATTACCCGGAAATGAAAAAGTTATGTTAGCATTTCCTTCAGCCAAAGCAGTAACAGTCAAACTTCCATCAGGATTCGTTTTAATATCAATTATTTTATCATCATAATCGCATTTAAGACTTCCTGCTTCCGGCGGATTTAATTCGGCAATAATAAAACCGGTTTCGCCAACAGTTAAATCTAAAGAAGTATGCTTAACAGTTATGTTGGTGGTAATAGGTTTGGTGCTATTTACTTTCACATTAACTTCAAGCATTTCATTATCTGCTGTAGCATTTACATAATAAATATCTTTAGTAAAAGCAGAAAATTCTGAAGTTAATCCAACATCCACTTCAGTTTTTGTTAAATTACCGTTACTTGATAATTTAACATTTCTTTTAGGCAATAATTTTGTTGCATCAGTATTTGTACCATTCCAAACAAATTTAGTAGTAATATTGGACATTTCATCATAAGAAATTTCGCAAGGATTAGCAGTTAAATTTAAAACAGCATAAACTTCTGGAACATATCCTCCAATTAATTTATTCCAATCAGGATTGTTTGAACCCCACCAATTATTATTTAAATCAAAGCCACCATCTTCGATGTAAATTTCAGAGTTGCCAGGAGCAGTATTATTAACTAAAGCACAATTATTCACAGTAACACTACCATAAATTAAGTAGATTGCACCGCCACCACCTTCCTGTTTTACAGTGTTGTTAATAAAAGTACAATTAATCACATTAGCATCATCATCAATATACTCAAAGTAAACTGCACCGCCACCATCTTCCTCTCTTACAGTGTTGTTGATGAAAGTACAATTAATCATCATATTACAATAACCATCACGCCAATGAACAGCACCACCCTCATATCTTGCAGAGTTGTCTTTGAAAGTACAATTTATCACATCACCTCTAATCCCAAGAAAATAAATTGCACCGCCCATATCTCCATTATTGTTTGTAAAAGCACAATTAATTACACTATTCTCACCACCACCCTTAAAGTAAATTGCACCACCTCTAGAACTTCCAAAGTTGTCTTTGAAAGTACAACTAATCACATTACCATTACCTTCAAAGGAAATTGCACCATTTTCACCACTACCATTCATAAAAACAATACCGGTTATATTAACATTTTTTGCAATATTAAATATTCCTGATTTTTTTTGAGCATCCAAAATGGTTGAATCTTTTACACCAACAATAGAAATTTTCTTATTAATAGTGATTTCACCGCTTCCATTATTCAAGTAGGTGCCTGCTTTAAGAATAATAGTGTCTCCATCACTTGCACTTTCAACTGCAGTTTGAATAGAAGCAAAGGTAAAATCAGCAGGAGTAATATTATTTCCAGCCAGTACATCATCATTAGACACTGATAAAATATTAGAATCAGATTTCAAGTTTTCATTTGAATTACTATTTTCTTTTAAGTTCATCCCATTATCAATTGCATTAAAAATTTCAGGACTATCATCCAAATTACTGTCTAGAGATAATCCCAAATCATCTGTTTTATTCACATCTTCAGCAGCTGATACACCAGCCATTGACATTAAAAAAACCATTATTAAGCAAATGCTTATTAAATATCTAATTTTCATAAAAAAAAATTTTCCCCCAATCTTTTTACATGAAGAGATATGTAAAATATACTTTATAAAATATTTCATGATTTTTTTTTATTTTTATAAAACACCCGTAAAATTTTATAAAAAACTGCTACAATCACCAAAATAAAAAAAATATATTATCCCGCAGGACATTTAAGAGATTATGAGAAAAAGCATGTATTCATGTATGAATTCTTATAAAAGTCGGATAAGTCGGAGTGATTGCTCACTCCTCCCTCCTCAGAACCCATCGTGTATCTTTCAATACAATGGGCTCAAGCATATTCTTTATCTGTAACAGTTTTATAATATTAGTATCATACATATAAACAGTTTATTATGGGTTTAAATTTAATTTTCTCAATATAATCCCAGTCATCACAATTATATGGAGAAACACCATATCTTAATGGATAGTTATTGTATTTCACTCTAAACCAGTTCATCCTAATTAACTGTCTGCCAGTTTCAGGGTCTGTAAGTAAATATTTATCCTTAAATTCCTCATTAGAACTAGGTTTATAATGTTTACCTTTAATCCATTTGTGAGATTTCTTAGAATATGATCTATGGAGTAACTTTCGATTTTTATTAATAATAAAATAATCCATTTTACTAAATATTTTCTTTGCAGAAGTCATTCTCCAATATAATGCAGTACCACGAATAAGATTATTTAATGCAATAATAAAAGATTCAAAATCTCTGTCATACATAACTCTACGATATAAAGCCCTAACTTTATCTTTAAACGATTGGATACTGTTTTTTGATGGTTTAATAAGTACTTTATTACCATTTCTTGTTTTATAATTTCTGAAATTTATTCCCAAAAAGTCAACCCCCTCTTTAAATGAGTTATAAGAGTTTTTTCGGGAGATAAAGTTAATCCACGGTCATTGAGATAATTTTCTAAGAGTTTGACCACATTCTCAGCATCTTCTTTCGTTTTACAAAGGACGACAAAATCATCGGCATAGCGCACAACAACATACTTAGAAACATTCTTGTAAGTATAGGTTCCATTAGGCCTCTTGTATCTTTTATATTTAATATTTAAGGCATTTTCCATTCCATGCAGAGCAATGTTTGCAAGTAATGGAGAGATAATACCTCCTTGTGGAGTTCCAGATTCCGTAACATAAAACTTATCATTATGTAAATAATCCGCTTCGAGCCAGTTTTTAATCAAATCCACCAATGGGAAATCTCCAAGCTCATTTATGATGAACTCATGATTGAGATTATCAAAACAAGCCTCAAAATCACCTTCAAAAATATATGGCCTATTGTAATAGCGAATATGGTCATATATTTTAGTTATAGCATCTTGTGTACCTCTAATCGGCCGAAAACCATAACTAGTGGATTCAAATTTTGATTCAAAAATAGGCTCCAATGCCATTTTGCAAATGTTTTGATAAATTCTATCTTTTATAGTTGGAATACCCAAAGGACGTAATTTATTATTCTTTTTAGGAATATAAACCCTACGAACTGGTTTAACCTTATGTAATTTAATATTATATTCACACATCTCATAAAATAGTTGCATCCTACTCTTATGGGTCAAATAGACTTTATCATCGAGACCCGGTGTAGATTTACCACCATTTTTCTGAGTTACAACACGAATACTATATAACAAGACTCTTTTATCATTTATTAGGAGTCTGACAAGCCTTTTGGATTTTCTAGTATTCCCTTCTGCCACAGCACGATATATCCGTTGTTGTATCTTTAATATGCCTCGTTTGACCTTATACTAGTTAATATTAAGCCATTCTTTTTCGAGTTCAGATGATTCGGCAGACTGAACCACAATATTATCTCGTTTTTCAGTTTTCATTACTCAAAATCTCCTTCATTCACATTAAAAGATACTTTCCGTTTTATATAATCGTGTTATACACCTTCTGAAGTCTGCATATCCACCATAGTTATTATTTGTCATTTTCCTATTGTCTTTCGACCCAGTGGCATTTGCTTTTTCAGAATCCTCTGCCCAGAAGTGAATTCAGATTTCCTCACAGTTATCCTACCATAGAAGTTCTATGGACAATTCTGGGTTTACTGGGTTTAGCTTCTGTCAGATACGGCTCAAGGTTTAGGCTCTCCCATTACACCGGCACATCTATGGGTTATGACCTATATACATGCTCTTTCAATCTGTATGACCTATGTTCATAACAATGGTTTTTCATCATCCTTATTTCACTGCCACTTTTCACGATGCTTATAGAAGTTCATTTATCATTAGCCATGCCTGCCTTTCTCTCGCCCCCGTCAAACATTAAACCTAGTAGTTTAATGCGGATGAAATGACTAGGTTGGGCTTTAAATATCATGCAACCCACCCCACCGTTACCAGTGACGCAGTTTCAATTGAGAATAACCCGCATAACAAGGTTAACAACATACTAATAGTTGTACTGACATAAAAACCTAAAAAAGTTTCTATAACAAAATTTAAAAGCCAATTTCCCGTCGCACAAAAGAAAAAGAGTTGAGAATTATCTCAACTTCTAATTGTTACTTTATTTGATATTGCAGCACCGTTTTCATACATTGATGTGATGATGTACTTGCCAGCCATTAAGTTAATGTTTAAACGAGCAATGCCGTTTGCATCTGTTGTACGGGTATAAAATACACCATTGATGTTGAATGTAATATTTTGATTTGCATATGCTTTTCCTTGACCGTCAAGCAAAGTCGCTTCAAATTTAGATCCATCTCTGTAAGACATGTTTAAATCATTAGCTTTAAGTATTGGAAGTACTTTAATTGTATTTGATGCCATCAAGCCATTATAATTAGCTGTGATAACATAAGTTCCAGGATTCAAGTTGATGTTCATTTTAACATAACCATTTGCATCGGATGTTCTGGTATAAAATACACCATTAATATTGAATTGAACAGATACGCCCGCACCTACAGGATTGCCCTGTGCATCCAAGAGCCTAATTCTATATTGAGAATTATTCTTATAGTACTTGGTTAAATCATAATTTTCAACAATAGAAGATAAAACAGTTATTGTTATGGATTGCATCTCACCATTTGTAGGATTTGTTGCAGTTAAAACATAAGTTCCAGGATTTAAGTTGATATTCAAACGTGCAATACCTTGATTATTAGTAGTTCTATCATAAAACACACCATTTATGTTAAAACGAACTTGGGTATTTTTTAATAGATTACCCTGTGAATCCAGGAATTTGCCATAGTATTGTGTATCATTTCTGAATATCTTGGTGAAATCATTTGAAACAATTGTTGGTTTGATTGTGACAGTAGAATAAGCTTTTATTCCATTAAATTCCACAGTTGCATCATATTTTCCGCTATTTAAATTAATACCAATAGAAGCCTGACCATTGGAATTAGTAACTCTGGAATACGTTTGGCCATTAATATTAAAATCAACCGTTAATCCAGGAATAAACCTACCTTTACCATTGACAACAGTTGCAGTTAACCTTTCAGGCCCACCATAATACTTAGTCAAATTCTGAACAGCCAAAGTATAATTGGTATCTCCATCTATTATTAAAACACCATTTTTAGTTTTGTAATTCTTAATCAAATCAGAATTAAGGCTGCCGGTAAGAGCATATACTCCTTCGGGAAGAGGTTCGTCTTCATAAGTACAATCATATTTAAAGGTATAAACTTCATCATCAGATTCTACTAAGATATTTTTCACTGATTTATCGTCATTATTTGTTAATTTAGCATTAACGGAACCTGGCGTTACAATAGTATTTCCTAAAGTATCCTGAAGTTCGCATAAAATAATATTTGATTCAGGTGCTGCAGTTGTGTTTAAAAATACTAAGTTTACATCAAAATTAATTTTTCCGCAACCATCAAGATAGATATCATAGTTATTATTTGCAGTCATTTTATTATTATTCAAATTTATCACATTTGAATCACCAAATGAACCACTGCCCAAATAAATAAAATCATAATTTCCATTACTTTTAAACTCATTATCCGTGATAGTAACCGTGCATTCTTCATCACCAAATAAATAATAATAAATAGATCCGCCTTCTTTTCCAATATTGTTTGTGAAAATGGAGTTTGTTACTTTTTTGGATGAATCAATTGCACCACCGCAGTAAGCTTCATTTTCTGTAAATTCACAGTTTGCAATTTCATTCACATTTCTAATAGCACCACCGTTACTTGCCCGATTTTTAATGAATTTGGAATTGATAACTTTATCTGCTGCTAAAACTGCACCACCTTCTCCGCCAGTATCTTCATCATAATTAGCCTCATTATTTTCAAAATAACAATTTGATATAAGTTTTACAGTATTAACTGCACCACCAGATTCTTTCGCATAATTATTAATAAATTTAGACCCATATACATTAAAATTATCATATTCATTACAAAATATTGCACCACCAATGTCAGCTTTATTGTCTGTAAATTCACAATCCCTTATTTCACAATTTCCTCCATCATATATTGCACCACCCATATATGCGGAATTACTTTTAAATTTACAGTTAGTTATTTTGTAACTAATTTTCTCATAATTAAATAAATTTAAGGCTCCACCCTGCAACCCTTCATTATTATTAAAACTGCATCCACTTACTGTTGAAGTATATGAATCCTCATACACACTTCCTGCGAATGATATGGCCCCATCACCAAGATTGTTATTAAAATTACAATTAATAATATCTGCATGAGTTGCTAATAGTGCACCATATAATTCTCCTTTGTTATTGTTGAAATTACAATTGTTGACATTCAAATATCCCCCACAGAAAATTGGAGCAGCTTCACCTTCGGCATAACCATTAATGAAATTAATATTATTCAATGTTACACTAACATCACGCATGGAAAATATAGCTGATTTACCTAATCCATTAATATAATGTCCGTTACCATTAATTGTAATATCCTTATCAATATTTATTCCATCTGTTGAAAATCCTGAATTGTAAGTATAATCATTTTCAAGACTTATAGTTGATCCTGCAGGAGCATTATTGATTTTATTTTGAAGAGCAGAAAATGTTCCTGCATCAGCATTTAATTCACTTTCCGGTGATATGGCTAATGTATCATCACCCACTGTTTGATTTAAATCATCTTCCGCAGAAACTGCGCCAACTGATATGATGAAAAAAATCAAACAGAGCAAAAATAAAATTTTCTTATTCATAATCCCACCATTTGATTGATTTTAAAAAAATAGTTTAAATTAAAAAGCGTGACAGTTATTTCCGGTGTAAATATCAAGGTTTTATCAAAATAAATAGAGCATAATTTTCTTTTCATTTTAGGCAAAAGAACCTGTAAAGTTTTGAACAAGTTCTCCAATGAATAGCACAAAAGAAAATTTAACCGCAAATCCATAATAATAAACTCCCAACATCAATAAATTATCCTTTTTATATGTTAAATGAAAAAAACACAAAAAGACAATAAAAAATTTATTAAAAGATAAATATATATATGCCGATTTAAAGCAATTTAATAAAAAAAATCAAAATTTAGCAAGAATATTCAACGATACAATACTACCTTTTAACATGACCATTATCTTGGGAAAATTAAATGAAATAATGTAAAAATAATGATTTTACTAATTTCACTAATATATATCCATACCTCCGCAAGTAGATATCAATTGATAAATTAATTGTTGATTAACTATAATCTTTCTTCTTAATTTTTCACTTTTTTTAAATACTTTTGCCATTGCTAACAGCAACAATACCTGGGATATTTTCCACTTTTAACCTATAAAATGCCTCAATACCTTCATTTTCAAATAATACACATTTTTTTTCTATAACTTTGCTAGTCAATAATGCGGCTACTGGTGGGGTTATAACAAAAATGGAATTATTTTCCTTTAATGATTTGATTGTTTCTTCGTGGAGCATTCCCTTTCCAATATGTATTTTCACTCCATTTTCGCTTAAAAATGGAATTGTTGATTCGATTTCCTCTTTATTGCTTGTTGTCGGAGCTATTCCTGCATTGCTGACTGCAGTATGCATTATGGCTGACCCACCTATATTAAAATTTAGTTTGTCTTTTCTGATTAATTCAACAAGTTGAGGCAGTGCGGCGTCACGGCCAGTGTAGATAATTCCTGAAATGGAAATCTGGTCTCCAACATCAAGAGAAAGTATTTCCTCTTCACTGACAGGTGTAGTAATTTTTTTCATAATTTCTTTTATGGTTTTTAATTTATTTTAAAATTTCTTATTTTGTTTAAAAATATTAAAATTTCAATAAGTTATTTAAAGGTTTGAAAACAAATATATTATACATTATAATTTAATGATTTGTTTAGGAGATTGTAAATTTGATTATAATAAATGAAGATTTATGCAAAGGATGTCATCTTTGCTTATTTATGTGTTATAAAAACGTTTATGCTATATCTTCTGAAGCTAACAAGAAAGGAGTATTGCTTCCTTATGTTAATTTTGAAGATAGGTGCACTAGCTGTGGAGTTTGTGAGGTAATCTGTCCTGATCAAGCTATTACAGTAGATATTAATAAAAATTGGTGGGTTGGCAAAGAAGATAATTCTTTCAATCCCAAATTTTCAAATGGGAGAAAATAGGTGTTAAGATGTCAGAAGAATTTTTTATTCAAGGAAATGAAGCTTGTGCTAAAGGAGCACTAAGAGCTGGTTGCAGATTTTTTGCCGGTTATCCTATTACTCCATCCACTGAAGTTGCCGAAACATTATCTCGTGAACTTCCAAAAGTAGGAGGATCTTTTGTTCAAATGGAAGATGAAATTGCATCTGCAGGTGCTATCATCGGAGGTTCCTGGGGAGGAGCTAAGTCAATGACTGCAACATCCGGACCGGGTTTGTCTTTAATGCAGGAAAATATAGGTTATGCATTCATTTCAGAAACTCCAATCGTAATTGTTGATGTTCAAAGGGGTTCACCTTCAACAGGTCAACCGACAATGGCTGCTCAAGGTGATATGATGCAGGCTCGCTGGGGTTCTCATGGGGACTATGAACCAATAGCATTATCACCTTCAAGCGTTCAAGAATTCTTTGATTTTACTATTAAAGCATTTAACTTAGCTGAACAATACAGAACTCCTGTATTTGTAATGGCTGATGAAATCATAGGACACATGAGGGAAAAAATCACTGTCGATGATGACATTGAAATCGTTGCAAGAAAAATGCCTGAAGACAAGGATAACTTTTTACCATTCAAGAATGTTGAAAATGGAACCAATCCAATGCCTGCATTCGGTGAAGGTTTTAACATACACGTAACAGGTTTAACTCACGATGAAAGGGGTTATCCTGATACCAATGACCCTGAAACTCATGATGCATTAGTTCAAAGACTATGTGATAAGGTATTAAATAATAGGGACAAAATATGTTCCGTACAGTCAAAATACTGTGAAGATGCAGACTTTGTTATTGTATCTTATGGTGCTCCAGTAAGGTCAGCTTCAGAAGCTGTTGAAAAAGCAAGAGCAGAAGGCAAAAAAGTAGGTTATATCAAATTGGACACTCCATGGCCTTTCCCAGAAGAGCAAGTTAAAGAGTTAACTAAAAATGCGTCTAAAGTCATGGTTGTTGAATTGAACTTAGGCCAAATGTTTTATGAGGTCGACCGTGTATTGAGAAGAGATGCTGACGTTTATCTTATGGGGCAAATTGGTGGATTAATGCCTACTCCTGATGAAATATTATCTAAAATAAATGAAATAGGAGGAAATTAAATGTCTGAAGAAAATAAATTCACTCCATATATGAGAGAAGATAGACTTCCTCACATTTTCTGTCCTGGTTGTGGAAATGGGACTATCATGAATGCTTTCTTGCAGGGTATGGAAAAAGCAGAAATGGACTTTGATAACATTGCAATGGTTTCCGGTATCGGATGTTCATCAAGAATTCCCGGTTATATGAATTGCGATTCCTTACATACAACTCATGGAAGAGCTTTAAGCTTTGCAACAGGTTTGAAAACTGCCAACAAAGATTTGGATGTTGTAGTATTCACAGGTGATGGTGATTGTGCATCCATTGGGGGTAATCATTTAATCCATGCTGCAAGAAGAAACATTAATTTAACGGTTATTTGTATTAACAATAATATTTATGGTATGACTGGTGGTCAAATCAGTCCTACTTCTCCAAAAGGCAGTTTTGGAACTACTGCACCATATGGAAATATGGATACTCCATTCAATTTGGCTGAACTTGTAGCGGCTGCAGGTGCAACATACTCTGCTAGATGGACTACAATACAAATTGAAAGTTTAGTTACAGCCATTAAGGATGGTCTTAAAAACCCTGGTTTTTCATTCATTGAAGTTGTAACTCAATGTCCAACATATTATGGCCGTAAAAATAAACTCAGAACTCCAACAGCCATGGCTGTTACCTTAAAAATGAATACTGTATTCAAATCAGCTGCTGATAGAATGAGGAAAAAAGACTTGGAAGGAAAAATTGTTGTTGGAGAATTTGCCAATACTCAAAGACCTGAATTTACAGACAATATTGAAAGAATCAGTGAAGAGAAATTTGGTAAAAAAACTTTAATCAATTCAGCTTATAAAGAGGAGTTATAATGAGAACTGAAATAAGAATTGGTGGATTTGGAGGTCAGGGAGTAATTCTTGCAGGTATTATCTTAGGTAAGGCTGCAAGTATTTTTGATAAAAATGAAGCTGTTCAAACTCAATCTTATGGTCCTGAAGCTCGTGGAGGAGCTTCAAAATGTGAAGTGGTCATTAGCGACAGCGAAATAGATTATCCTAAAGTACAAAGTCCGGATATTTTGGTAGCTATGTCTAATGAAGCTTTAATCAAGTATATTGTTGATTTAAAAGATGAAGGTACTTTAATCGTTGATCCGGGAACTACTGATGTTGAAGATGTACGTGAATTCATCGACCAACACAACATTAAAGTTTATGAAGCTCCTGCTACACAGACAGCAAACGATGAAATAGGTCTTAAAATCGTAGCTAATATTGTTATGGTTGGAGCAATTACAAAAATTACTGAAGTCATATCCCAGAATGCTGCAATTGAAGCTATTAAGGATAGCGTTCCTGCGGGAACTGAAGACAAAAACATTAAAGCATTTGAAGCAGGATATAATTTAGTTTAGATAGGTGTATATTATGAGGTTTTTCGAAAACGTAGCAAAAAAAGTTTTTAATAAAGAAGGTATTACTATCCTTGAAGGACATGTCGCTTATTCTCCTGAAGAAGCAGTAGCGGTCTGTTCTGAAATGGGTGTGCCTGTTGTAGTCAAGGCACAGGTTTTAACAGGGGGCAGAGGAAAAGCAGGTGGTGTAAAATTTGCTGATAACCCTGGTGAAGCTTTAAAAGTTGCTGATGAAATTTTAGGTATGGAAATTAAAGGTGAAAAGGTAAGACATCTTTTAATTGAAGAAAAAGCAGATATTCTAAATGAATATTTCTTAAGTATTTCCATAGACAGAGCAGAAAAAAGACCACTTATTATGGTAAGTAAAGAAGGTGGGGTTGAAATTGAAAATCTCGCTAAAACAAATCCTGAAAAAATCATTAAATATTACCCACAACCTTTAATTGAATTTTTACCATATGAAGCTCGTGAAATTGCTCGTAAAATGGATGTTCCGTCTGAATTAATTTCCCAAATGGGTGATGTAATTTGGAAATTGTATCAAGTCTTTGAAAAATATGACTGTGAAGTTGCAGAAATCAATCCATTGGTATTAACTCCTGACGGATTAATAGCTGCAGATGCTAAGATGGAAGTTGAAAACGATGCATTATACAGACATGAGGACTTGGTCAGCATGTTGCATTATAAGAAGAAAGCCGTTGATTTTGTTAAATTGGATGGTGACATTGCCGTAATAGGTAATGGTGCAGGTTTAACCTTAACTGCAATGGATATGATTAAGCTTAATGGTGGAGAACCGGCAACATTCTTGGATATCGGTGGTGGAGCTTCAGAGCAAATCATTAATCAGGCTTTAAACATTGTTTTAAATTATGATCCCGTTAAAGTCGTATTCCTAAATGTATTGGGTGGTATCACTAAAGCGGATGATGTGGCTCATGGTGTCATCAAGGCTTTAGAACAAGCCGATAGGGAAGTTCACATTGTAATCAGATTAACTGGAACTAATGAGAAAGAAGGTCAAAGACTTCTCGAAGAAGCTGGAATTCCATATGAAATTTCCATGGAAAAAGCAGCTAAAAAAGCAGTTGATTTGTGTAATGAACTTAAGGCTGAAGAATAACTTTTGCTATCTAATGTACACCAAGAAAAACTTCAGTAAGGCATAGCTTTTAGATGGTTCCTTGAATGAATATGTTATATTCATCAAGTTGATGTTGAAAGAATAATTTTGTTTTATATTCTTTCAATTTATAAAAGCTATTTTAAAAATGTCGTCATTATGGATATTGTATCCTATAATGATGATTCAAACTATATTGGATAGATTATCTATCAATAAACATATTTTCTAAAGATGTACAATCTATTTTTTTTAAATTGGTTAAATATGGTTAGGTTATATGATTAATTTTCTTTTTTGATTAATGATTAATAAATAAAAAAAGTTCTTTAAAGAAATTAATCTTTAAAGAGTTATAGTAAACTTTCAAATCCTTTTGTAGCCAATAATCTAGTAAATGAACCTTCTGGTGTCATAAGGATATTTCCTTTTGAGTATTGATCTAATGCAGTCTGTATCATAGTGTTCTTTTTAGTTGGATCTTGTGCAGCTTGCGCTAATGCTTTAACTAATACCATTACTGCATCTCCTCTGGACATGTTTCCTTGAACATTGCCATTTCCTGAATATCCATTATATGCATCGTTTTCTCGAATAATATCTTCTGCACTCAGGTTTGTCGGCTGACCATCGACTTCAAGAGGAGCTACGGAATTAATAACTGCATCAATACCATCAGTATAAACAATAACTACTGCATCGGATTTCATCCCTGTAGTGGACTCTACAATTTCCTTTGCATATTCCATACCCTGTCTTGCACCATTCCATAGACAGTCGTGCATCAGCATTTTACCGCTGAGTCCGCCGGGAGCCGGTTGTGTAGGGTGTGCTTTTCCTCCAGGATATATTGGCGTATAATTTGATATTGATCCATTTTCTAAATGAACCATAAATGCCATATCTACAGCACCGTTAGGCTGTTCTCCTTTATCAGAAGCTAAAACCAATATGTTTTTACTTTCATTATTTAAATCAGGACCTCCTATGAGTGCTCCAGCTATAATGGTTAATAAACCTATAAGAATAACTAAAAGTATGGCAATAATCAGCTTTTTTCTTCTTCTCATTTTCTCGTACCATTCCTTACTTTATTAAAGAATTGATTAATATATAAAAATAGATTTTATATTATTATATAATATATAATTTAAATTATATAAATATTTTTTAAAATGCTTAAATAGGTATTTTTGTTTAGTTTTTGAAAAAATTAGGATGGTTGTTTTTGTAAATTCGCATATTATGATTTCAAAAAAATTAAATAAAAAAGAAAATTATTCTTTTTTATCCTGTTTAAATAATTCTGCTATTCCTGCAACAGATCCAAGAACACCACTTGATTCCAATGGTAAAAATACTTTATTTGATTTTCCATCAGCAATTTTTTCAAGGGATTCCAAATATTTGATGGCTATTAGTCCGTCATCAGGATTTCCATCATGGATTGCACTATATACTTTTTCTATGGCTATGGCTTCACCTTCTGCCTTAAGTATTTCTGCTTGTTTGTCTGCTTCAGCCATTTTTTTAATGGATTCTGCTTTACCTTCTGCCTCTAAAATTGCTGCCTGCTTATCTCCTTCTGAACGTGTAATTTCAGATTGTTTGTATCCTTCAGCTTCAAGAATTGATGCACGTTTCATTCTTTCCGCTTTCATCTGTTTACTCATTGCTTCAACAATATCTTGCGGAGGCTCGATTTTTTGGATTTCAACACGAACTACCTTACTTCCCCATTTGTCCGTGGCGACATCCAACACTTCACGCAATTCTGCATTAATCATTTCACGTGATGTTAAGGTTTCATCAAGTTCCAAGTCACCAATTATGTTTCTTAAATTTGTTTGGGCAAGTTTTGTTATTGCATGATAAAAATTGACTACGTTGTAAACCGCATTGAATGCATCAACAACTTCATAAAAGATTACACAGTCAACCACAACTACAGTGTTGTCTTTTGTAATCACTTCTTGTGGAGGAACGTCCACTACTTGTTCTCTCAAGTCAACTTTTTGAATTGTTTCAATGAATGGGATTAAAAGCACAACACCGCTATCCGCAGTTCTGCTGTATTTTCCCAATCTTTCGATTACTCCCTTTTCATAAGGCCTTAAAATTTTAACGGATTTCAATCCTATAATAATTAATATAATAATTATTAAAATTACTATTTCGAATATCATAATATCATTTCCTTAATCGATTTTTTCGGTTACTAATTTTATACTGTCTATTGAGGTTATTTTAACAACATCATCTACATTAGCATCCTCTGGAATGATTGCACTCCACTTTTCACCTCGCACTTCAACTATGGCTTCATTGGCACTTAATTTTTTAATGACAGTAGCTTTCATTCCTATCAATCTTTCGGATGTGGCTTTTTTAGTCGGCTCTTCAGTTACTTTTATTGCAAATTTTCTTGTAAGAAATATTAATACTAATGATAAAATAATAAATACTGCAAATTGAATGTAAATGTCAAAGCCCAAATAGTTTAATGCTGCTGATACAAGTGCACTTATACCAAACCACAATAACACAAAAGTATTTGTTGTTAATTCAAAAATTATGAATAATATTGCGATAAACACCCAAATAAGAATATCCATTTCAATCACGCTTTACTATTTGTACTATTAGTAAATAAATATTTTTATTATATCTTAATTAATGATGAACGTTAAATATTTCTATAGGTGAAAGTTATGCTTATTAATGTAGGTGCTGAATTTGGCACACATCTAGAATCAAATGATATTGCAAAGGAATTGGTTGATATTTTAAATAAGATACCTGAAGACAATTACATTTTGGATTTTAAAGACGTAATATTTGTTACAATGAATTTTGCTCAGGCATATTATATAGCCAAATCCGAATCTTCAAAAAAGATTTCAGAAATTAATTTTTCAGACAGCATTAAGGTTACTATGGGTGCGGCTGATGAGGCAGTCAACCCTTAATTAACTAATTTTTTATTTTAAAAGAACTACGCGGCTTATTTCCGCTTTGTCAGTAATTTCTCTACCGCATTCATCACCGATTTTTTGGGCGAAGTCCTTCACTTCATCGAATGTTGGCATATTGTCCAGAGTCAATCTTTCACGGGATGATCCGACGCACATGTATGCTTTAACTTCAACGAAATCAGGATTTGCCTTATCGATTAGTTCAGCATACTTTTCTGGATTGACCATATTTCTTCCCTTAACGCAGGTGTTTCTTATGCATGTGCGTGAGTTGAAACTGGAAAGCGTTTCAAGGGATTCATTTAGATTGTCCCATGCATCACTTATTCTGGGCCTGCACACATCATCATATATTTTGCTTGTAGGTGCATCCAAGGAAAGGTATAATTGATAAGGATCGTTTTCAAGATTTCTTAGCCTGTCAACGCACTGTCCATTGCTGACTACAAAAGTGGTAAAATCTCTTCTGTTGAATTCTCCAATCAGTTCATCGATTTTTGGATAAAGTGTAGGCTCTCCGGCCAATGAAATTGCTGCATTGGTTGGTTTTTTTATTTCTTCAAGTTTTTTAGGGTTTGCCTTGTCATTCCCGTAATATCCACACAATAAATTGTTTTGTGCTTCAATCGCTCCGTCAACTATTGTTTTTGGATCGTCATATTCGTCATCTTCCCATTCCGTTTGGGTGTATGTTAAATCCCTCCAGCAAAATTCACATTCCTGCTGGCAGTTTGGAACTGCAGGAGACATCTGCAGACATCTGTGGGACTCAATGCCGTAGAACTTTTCCTTATAGCAAACTCCTTTGTCTACAATGCTTTGGCGAGTCCAATGGCATGTCTTAACTGCAGCATGTCCATGGCTTCCTACGAATCTGTATCCACTTTTTTCCAATTTTTCTTGTTGACTTTTATTGAATGACATAAAATCACACTTATTTTTAGTTTTGTTAGTATTAGTATTTTGTGAACTCAAATGGATTTTACATGCTGATATCAATATTGCTTTTGATTGAATATTTTTTAATAATTTATAAGTTAATTATATTAATGTTTAATAATTTATGTAATGTTTATGAAATTATGGAACAAAAATCATGAAAGATTATTTTTTAATAGGTGCCGAAATTTCGCCTCACCCGAACAGCTGTTCAACCAGACAGAGGATGGCAGATTTCTTGCATATTGGCCGAAAAGTTATAGAGGAAGAAAGACTACTCTGCAGTCCAGAAATTCCCTGATTGGAAAATTCAGTGAAAAATGGGTTGCCGACTTATTTCGCCACATTACGCAGGATAAAAATCTTTTTGTTGTACAGCAGGCGCAAATTCCCTCAATAGGCATAGGATATAATTCTCCGGCTGATGTGGTTATTGCAACAAGGAACAAAAAAGTATTAAGGGCTGATGATGTAAAAATAATATTTGAGGTGAAAATGTCTATTGTTTGGAATTGGATATATGATATAGATTCAGATTCTTTAACTGAAATTGGTGATTATAGGACTCATAAGGGAAAACCGAGTTTCACGCGCTCCGATTCAATTCTAAAAGCAATAGGCAAATGTATTGATATTCGTGTTTCCAGCATCGATGCCTCCAAAATTCCGTTGGTGGTCATTGGCAATGCTCCTCTGTCAAACGGGTTTTGCAAGAAGGCGGATTATCTGAAAAATGCGGGAATTATTCAGGGGTTCTGGTCATTAAATCCATATCCGTTAAATCATGGTAATACTCGAAAGAGTTCCCATGATGGAGGATATATGAGATTCGACGATATTTCCGAATTAAAGGATAGTGTTGAAGAGCTATTTGTCAATGACCTCAACTTTTTTTCGGGTATGAAAAGTCCTGAACAATTGGGAAAGATAATTGAAATAGCTGATAATGAACTGACATATCAAGAAAAGGGCATGAAGTTTATAAAACTAATTAACGGGTCTTAATATGAGAAAAACAAAAACGTCATCTTTCGGTTCAGTCTTAAGGGAAAGCCATGATTCAAGAGAATTCTATTCATCAAAACTATTTGAAGACTTTGAAATTCCTAAAAAATTGGAATATAATGAGGTAAAAATTCCTAAAAAAGATTTAAATAAATTATATGCAAAATCGAGTGAATCAATGGATGAGATTCCTGACAATTCAGTCCATCTGATGATTACATCTCCCCCATATAATGTGGGAAAGGAATATGACAGCGATTTGACATTGGCAGAATACGAAGACCTTCTGACGAATGTTTTCAGCGAAACCTATAAAAAACTGGTAACTGGTGGTAGAGCTTGCATTAATATCGCAAATATTGGAAGAAAGCCATATATTCCCCTGCATATGCTTGTGATTAACATCATGCTTAAATTGGGATTTTTAATGAGGGGTGAAATAATTTGGGACAAGTCCGCCAGTGGCGGAGGATCCTGCGCATGGGGAAGTTGGATGTCTGCTTCAAATCCTGTCCTGAGAGATTATCATGAATATATTCTGGTATTTTCAAAGGAATCCTATTCCAAAAACAAGGCACAGGTCAAAAAGGACACGATTCTAAAGGAAGATTTCATCCAATGGACAAAAAGCATATGGACTTTTCCTGCAGTCAATGCTAAAAGAATTGGTCATCCTGCTCCATTTCCCATTGAACTGCCACATAGATTAATTAATTTATACAGTTATGAGGATGATGTGATTTTAGACCCATTTTGCGGTAGCGGAACCACATGTATTGCAGCTATTCAAAATAATCGTAATTACATTGGCTATGATATAAATAAAGAGTATATTGCCTTATCTAAAAAAAGAATTTCTAATCATAAGTCTTTTTAATAATGTTTTCTAAATATTATAATATAATAAGTCAATAATGGGGATATGATATGAATACGCCAATAGTGATATTAAATTATAAAACTTATTTGGAATCTAGTGGTTTAAATGCTTTGAATCTTGCAAAGGATTTGGAGAGTGCTGCTGCGGAGTCTGGTATTACAATGGTTGCTGCTCCTCAGGCTGCAGATATTTATAGGATTAGTGATGAAACATCCCTTCCTATCTTTGCTCAACATATTGACCCAATTTCTCCAGGAGGACACACTGGTGGAAATTTAATTGAAACATTAGTTGAAGCAGGAATCTCTGGTTCTTTAATCAACCATTCCGAAAAAAGAATGCAGCTTGCAGATATTGATGAGGTTATTCAGTTATGCAAGCAAAATAATATTGAATCTTGTGTTTGTACTAATAATATTGCTACCAGTAAAGCTGTAGCTAGTTTAAATCCTGATGCAGTTGCTGTAGAGCCACCGGAACTTATAGGAACTGGCATACCTGTATCCCAAGCACAACCGGAAGTTGTGGAAGATAGTGTAAAAGGTGTTAAGGCTATCAATAAGGATGTAAAAGTTTTATGTGGTGCTGGAATCACTAATGGTGATGATATGAAAGCAGCTATGGATTTAGGCGCTGATGGTGTATTGCTTGCTTCTGGAATTATTAAAGCTGAAAGTCCAAAAGATGCATTACTTGACCTTGTAAGTAAATTATAAATGAGTGGGAGTATGTCTGTTAATTTTAATACTATTGATGATTTCGATATAGAAGATAAAACTGTACTTGTGCGTATTGATGTAAATTCTCCTGTAGATCCGAGTTCAGGACTTATTTTGGATGATACAAGATTGAAGTTACATGCACATACAATAAAAGAATTATCCAAAAAGGGAGCTCGTGTTGTTATTCTTGCACACCAAAGCCGTCCGGGTAAAAAGGATTTCACTACTTTATCCCAACATGCCGAAGCATTATCAGATATTTTGAATTTAAGAGTCAAATATGTTGATTCCATTTTTTCTGAATCTGCAAAAGAAGCTATTCGCAATTTAAAATCTCATGAAATTCTTTTGCTTGAAAATGTAAGGTTCTTTTCTGAAGAGTCCCTTTCAAGAACTCCATTGGAACAGTCCAAAACTATTTTGGTAAGGGAACTTTCTCCATTAATTGATTACTTTGTAAATGATGCATTTGCAGCTGCTCACCGTTCACAAGCATCACTGGTTGGTTTCACTGTCAACACTCCTTCAGCTGCAGGACGTGTAATGGAAAAAGAATTGACAGTTATTCAGGATGCTTTAGACAATGTTCAACATCCATGTGTCTTTTTGCTTGGTGGAATGAAACCTGATGATTCTATTGACGTTATGGAGCATGTATTGAGTAATGGAACTGCAGATTCAATATTGACTACGGGAATTGTAGCAAACATTGTATTGTGGGCTGCTGGTGTTGATATTGGACAAGTCAACAGGGATTTCATTGCAAGCCGGGGATATGAAGATATGGTTGTCAAATCCAAAGAGTTAATTGAAAGGTTCGGAGATAAGGTTAAATATCCTATTGATATAGCTGTAGATAGGGATGGCGAAAGGGTGGATATTGACTTTGAGGAAATTCCTAATGAATCAATTTTCGATATTGGTGTAAAAACAATCAATTATTATGCTAGCGAAATAAGAAATGCAAAAACAATATTTGCAAATGGACCTGCCGGAGTATTTGAAGATCCTAACTTTGCAATGGGTACGGAAGATCTAATCAATGCTATTGCAAGGTCAGAAGGCTTTTCATTAATTGGTGGAGGTCATATTGCAGCTGCTACTGCAGGACTCGGTTGTGAAGACCAGATGAGTCATATAAGTAGTGGTGGTGGAGCTTGTATCAGCATGTTGGCAGGTAAGGAGTTAGCTGCTGTTGAAGCTTTGAAAAAAAGTAAAGATTAGCTATTAAAAATATTTAATAGCTTTTCAGATGCTTTTTTAGGATTGTCTGCACCCATTATTGCACTAACTACAGATAATCCTGCTATTCCAGTATCTTTAAGTTCGGAGGCATTTTCTAATGTTATTCCTCCAATTGCTACTACTGGAATATTTATTGATTTAACGATATCAATCAAGTCTTGTTTTGTAATGCTTGGAGCATCATCTTTTGTGGATGTTGGAAATACTGCTCCTGTACCAATATAATCGGCACCATCATTTTCAGCTTTTTTGGCTTCTTCAATGGTTGCCGCTGAAACACCGAGTATTTTATCTTCACCAATTAACTTGCGTGTAATGTCACATGGCATGTCGCTTTGTCCAACATGCACACCGTCAGCATCAATCGCCAATGCAACATCAACTCTATCGTTAATTATCAAGTCAACATCATATTTTGTTGTAATTTCCTTAACTTTAACTGCTAAATTATAGAAGTCGAGGGTGTCTGCAGTTTTTTCCCTTATCTGAACTACAGTAACACCACCTAAAATTGCTTCTTCGATAGTTTTTAAAAATTTCTCTTCATCATCGCTGTTGTCTGTTACAAGATAAAGAGATAAGTCTACATTATTCATAATATCTCAATTTTTGATTCTTTTACCAGTTCTTCTGCATCAGTATTGTATAAAGCATCAATTAAGAATGTTCTAAATGATCCGGTTCCCAAATTGTTTTCATCAACTTTTGCTCTTGCTTTTTCTCCAGCTTTATTCATTGCAAGAATAGCAAGCAAAGTTCCATCAAATGCATCGACAGCACCAACACAACTTCCAACAAGGGATGATAACATGCATCCGCTACCGGTAATCAATGGCATCATTTCATCTCCGCCATAGATGGCTATTGTTGTTTTTCCATCGCTTAAAATGTCTATTGGCCCACTAGCTAATATAACTGTATTTAATTTCTCAGCGGTCTTAGCAATGATATCTCCATTTGCTTTCAGGTTTTCTTCAGTTATGATGTCATCATCGCAAACGTCCACTCCTTTTGCGGTGTTTGTATCATCGATTACATTGATTAGTTTTGAAATGGTTTTTATTTCGGTTATGTTTCCACGAATTGCAGCAATATCGTAGTTTTCAATTAAATTAAGAGTAGTTTCATTTCTCACATTACTTATTCCAACCCCAACAGGATCTATGGTGATTGGAGTATTTGTCTTATTTGCCTGTGCAGAACTTATTTCCATTGCATCAATTTGTTCTCTTCTAACAGTTCCAATATTTATCACTAATGCATCTGCAATATTTACAATTTCTGCTACTTCCTGTGGGTCATCAGCCATAATTGGAGACCCGCCTAATGCTAAAATTGCATTAGCACAATCATTCACTGTAACGAAGTTTGTAATGCATTGTGTTAATGGAGTTTTTTCCTTTAATTTATTTAATGTATCAGGTATTTTTTCAATGATTTCATTTTTATTTATCATGATTATTAATTATAAATTGTATCATATTTAATAATTTTGTTCAATCTTCATTTTTTACGAAAAGTATTTAAATGATATTTAATAAATAATAAAATGTTACATTAATAATATTAGTATGCCTCGGTGGCTCAGTCTGGTAGAGCGCCAGACTTGTAATCTGGTGGTCGCGGGTTCAATTCCCGCCCGGGGCTTTTTTGATGTTATATAATGTAATTTTTAGATACATTTATATATCAAGAAATATAAATTATTAGATGTTGTATGTTGATGGGACCGTAGGGTAGCTTGGTCGATCCTTTGGGCTTTGGGAGCCTGAGACTCCGGTTCAAATCCGGGCGGTCCCATTTGTGTCCCGCCTTAGCTCAATTTGGCAGAGCGTTGGACTGTAGATCCAAATGTTGCTGGTTCAAGTCCGGCAGGCGGGATTTCACATTATTTTATTGTAGTCATCTGTTATTCTTTAAAATAATCTACATTTTTCGAAATGTTTATATATGATGACTATCATATCTAATTAATAGTGTATTATTACTAATGCACTGATTTAAGTCTTGCCTTGGTGGTGTAGGGGCTATCATGCGGGCCTGTCGAGCCCGCGACTCGGGTTCAAATCCCGGCCAAGGCGCTTAAATTTATATGTTTTCAAGGGCCCGTAGCTCAGTCTGGCAGAGCGCTTGGCTTTTAACCAAGCGGCCGCGGGTTCAATTCCCGTCGGGCCCGTTCTAATTTTATATTTAACTTTTCTAGCTGGAGGAAAAAATTTGAAAATAGATATTCAACAACATAATTTAGTACCAAAGCATGAAGTTATTTCAGAATCTGAAAAAGAATTGTTGCAACAGAATTCTGATTTTGATATTAATAACCTTCCAAAAATTAAAATTGATGATCCTGTAGTAAAAGAGCTAGCTAAATCAAGTGAAATTTCTGCAGGGGATGTTTTGAAAATTACTCGTGATAGTAAAACTGCTGGTGAATTTATTTCTTACAGAATTGTTATTGAAGGTTAGATAATTAATATAATTTTAGAGTAAGTTTATATTGTTTAATTTCGTATTTTATTTTTTTAGAAATTCATTATAAATTAGTTTGAGATGAATTATCTTATAATTAGATAGTTGGGAGTAAATTAAGAATAATGATGAAAATAATAGATAAGTTAAATTATCTATTTACGTTTATTTTTTTATTGTTTAATTTATTTATGTTATGTTTACATAATGCTGGAGGAAGTCAATGACAGATAATAACTGGAAGTTAGTTGATGCATTTTTTGATAAATATGATTTAGTAGATCACCATATTAAATCATACAATGATTTTGTGAACAATAGAATTCAGAAAATTATTGACATCAGTGAACCTATCGTAATTGAGAACGATGAAACTGATGAAGAAACTGGTGAGCTAAAGAAGGTTAAATACACAGTTAAAACTGGTGAAGTTAAAATCAAAAAACCATTTACTCGTGAAGCAGATGGTTCAAACAGTGATATTTATCCTACTGATGCAAGACTTAGAAATTTAAATTATTCTGCACATATGTATCTTGATATGGCATTAAATAAGGATAATGAGGAAAATCCTTTAGAAGAGGTTTATATTGGTGAATTGCCTGTAATGTTAAAATCCGATTACTGCTATCTCAATGGTCTTTCCGCAGAAGAATTGTTGGAACATAATGAAGACCCTCAAGATTTGGGTGGTTACTTTATTGTAAATGGTTCTGAAAGAGCTGTTGTTACAATGGAAGAAATCGCACCAAATAAGGTTATTCTTGAACGTGTCAAAGAAGTTGAAGACAGGCATGCTAAAGCGGTCGTAACTTCAATTAGAAGTGGTTTTAGAGCTAGAATTACTTTGGAGTATAAAAAACCACGTAAAAATAAAGCATTTTTAAGAGTATCTTTCCCATATGTTCCTGGTGAAATACCACTTGTTATTTTATTAAGGGCTTTAGGTTTATCCACTGATGAACAGATTATTACTAAAATCTCAGAATCAAATAACAATTTCCAAATGATTATTGCGGATGATATTCAAGTTTCTGAAGAAGCTCTCAAAATTGATCCTAATGAAATGAGAGATTTAACTCCTGAAGAAAGAAATGAGTATTTAACCACTGCAGCTATTAAATATATTGGAAATCGTGTTGCTTTTAAAATGTCTGAAGATTACCGTATCCAACGTGCTGAAGAAGTAATTGACCGTTATTTATTGCCTCATTTAGGTGATAGCAAAGAAAAACGTGCAGATAAAGCTACTTACTTAGCTGAAATGACTGAAATGTTGCTTGAAGTTATTCACGAACAAAGAGAACCTCACGATAAGGACCACTATACTAATAAAAGACTCAGGGTTTCTGGAGATTTAATGGAAGATTTATTCAGAGTTGCTTTCACTAATTTAACTAGAGATATGAGTTATCAACTTGAAAGAAGTATTTCTAGAGGTAAAGAACTTTCCATCAAACAGGCTGTTCGTAGTGATGTTTTAACTGAAAACATTAAGCACGCGATTGCTACTGGTAATTGGGTTGGTGGAAGAGCTGGTGTAAGTCAGCTTTTAGATAGAACTAGTTACATGGGTACTCTTTCTCATTTAAGACGTGTTGTATCTCCTTTAACTAGAAGTCAACCTCACTTTGAAGCAAGAGATTTGCACCCAACTCAGTTTGGTAAGATATGTCCTAACGAAACTCCTGAGGGACCTAACTGTGGTTTGGTAAAGAACTTGGCTTTAATGTGTAATATTTCAGAAGGTTCTGATGAGCAAGAAATTAAAGATGTAATTGAAACAATGGATGTTGAATTAATTTAATGGGGTGTAATGTTGACTAATCATAATGATCAAGATGTAAAGAAGGCTTATGAATTTTTTGGATTTGACAAAATTGTCACTCCTAAAAAAGTTAGAGATGCTTATGATGAATTAGCGGAAGTTCATCATCCTGATAATGGTGGAGATTCTGAAAAGATGGATGAAATCAATCATCACAGAGAAGTTATCAAAGGTTTTTTCCAAGCTCATCCTAAATTAAGGAAAAATACCCGGTTAAGCAAACATTTCCATGAAGTCCTTGAAAATATTGAAGAGGCTAAAGAAAAAGCAATAGCAGAATCCCCTGAAATTTCTGAAGATATCGATTTGGCTAAAGAAGTCATCGAAGAAAAAGTCGAAGATATCAAAGAAGATATTGGAGAGATTAAAGAGGAATTTGAGGAAATTGTCGAAGACAATGTGGAAGTAGAACCTCCTGTTATCAATCGTTTAAAGACTAAAATTTATATTAATGGGGAACTTTTCGGAACATGTGATAATCCTCAGGAATTCACTGAAGAAATGAGGGAAAAAAGAAGAAAAGGAATTGTTTCTCATGAAATGAACATTACTTATTATGAAGATAACAATGAAATTTATATTTTCAACGACCCTGGTAGGGCTAGAAGACCTTTAATCATTGTTAAAGAAGGTCAGCCACTTCTTACTGATGACCATCTCAATAAGGTTGCCAACGGCAAGTTAACTTGGGATGATTTAATTGAAAAAGGGGTTATTGAATATTTGGATGCTGAAGAAGAAGAAAATTCATATATTGCAATGAGATTAAATGATTTGAATGCAGATCATACTCATTTGGAAATTGACCCTGCTACCATGCTTGGTATTTGTGCAGGAATTATTCCATTTTCAGATCACAATTCCTCCCCAAGGAACACTATGGAAGCAGGTATGACAAAACAGGCTTTAGGTTTATATGTATCCAACTACGCATTCCGTACAGATACCAGAGCTCACCTGTTACACCATCCTCAAACTCCTATCGTAAAAACACGTATCATTGACTCAACTAACTATGACTTAAGACCATCCGGTCAAAACTTTGTTGTTGCATTAATGAGTTATGAAGGATATAACATGGAAGATGCAATGGTTATCAACAAAGGTTCTCTTGAAAGGGGATTAGGCAGATCTTCATTCTTCAGATCTTATGATACTTCTGAAAAAAGATATCCTGGTGGTCAAGAGGATAATTTCGAAGTTCCTGATAAAAACATTAAAGGATACCGTTCTGAAGAAGCATACAGACACTTGGATGAGTTTGGTGTTGTAAATCCTGAATCCTATGTTGAATCAGGTGATGTTTTAATTGGTAAGACTTCTCCTCCAAGATTCTTGGGAGAATTTGATGAATTGGCAAGTGCTGCAGAAAAAAGAAGAGAAACTTCTGTTACAGTACGTCATGGTGAAAAAGGTATTGTTGATGCAGTATTATTAACTGAAACTATTGAAGGTTCAAGACTTGCTAAAATCAGAGTAAGAGATACCAGGCAACCTGAATTTGGTGATAAATTTGCATCAAGACACGGTCAGAAAGGGGTTATTGGTTTAATATTGTCCCCTGAAGATATTCCTTTCACAGAATTTGGTGTTGTTCCAGATTTAATTGTTAACCCACACGCTATTCCTTCAAGGATGTCTGTAGGTCAGGTGCTTGAGATGGTTGCTGGTAAGGCAGGTTGTCTCGAAGGAGAACGTATTGACGGTACTCCATTCAATAAGGAACTTGAAAAAACAATCAAGCAACATCTTTTAAACCACGGATTTGAATCTGCAGGTTGTGAATCATTATACAATGGTGTTACTGGTGAAAGAATCGAAGCTGAAATTTTCGTTGGAGTAGCTTATTACCAAAAATTACACCATATGACTACTGATAAAGTTTATGCACGTTCTAGAGGTCCTGTACAAGTTCTTACACGTCAACCTACAGAAGGTAGGGCACGTGAAGGTGGTTTAAGGTTTGGAGAAATGGAAAGAGATTGTCTTATTGCACACGGTGCAGCTTTAACCTTAAAAGAAAGACTTTTAGATGAATCTGACAAATATGAAGCAATTGTCTGTGAAAATTGTGGAATGTTAGCTGTTGAAGATAAAAATAGAAATAAAAAATATTGTCCAATTTGTGGAGATGTAGAAACTTACCCAGTCGAAATATCATATGCATTCAAATTGTTATTAGACGAACTTAAAAGTTTATGTATCTTCCCTAAATTAGTTTTAGGAGACAAAGCATAATATTGAAGGAGCCGATACATTGAAAGAATTTATCAAAAAAATTGAAAGGATTAACTTTGGATTAATGTCTCCAGAGGATATTCGTAAAATGTCTGTTGTTCGTGTTGAAACTCCAGATACCTATGACTCTGATGGTTATCCAATTGAAAACGGTTTGATGGATCCTCGTTTAGGAGTTTTAGACCCTTCCCTCAGATGTCATACCTGTGGTGTCAGAGGTGGAGATTGTCAAGGACACTTTGGTAGTATTGAACTTGCAAGACCAGTTCTTCATGTTGGTTTTGGAGATATTATTCACAAGATTTTACGTTCAACCTGTAATGACTGTGGTCGTGTTCTCTTGCCGGAAGATGTTTTAGATGATTATCGTGAAAAATTGGCTGATGCTATCGATCATAGGGATAACCTTGAAGATATCTTGAAAAAGATTCAAAGTGATGCTAAAAAAGTTGAAATCAATGAATCTAAACAAAATGATATTGTCGACAAAATCATGGATGATATCTATCCTGAAGAAAATGATACTTATGACCATATCGAAAGAAGAGATATTCTCATAAATATCTTAAATCAGCTTTATGCAGAAGCTTATATGCAAAGAGACGAAACTGAAGAAAAAGCTCAATTCAAATATATTGACCCTAAACAGCTTTGTCCTCACTGTAGAAAAAATCAGTCTTTAGAAGATATCGAAGCTAGCTATGAAACTCTTGAAATGAAACATAATGCTGAAATCGATGAAATTGAAAACAGCATCAGAGAAAACATAGAAAGCGATTACACTAAAAAGATTGAAAAAATCGACAAAAAGATTGATGAGCTTAACTCTGCTGAAGGAGAAGTTGATACTGAAGCTATTGAAAAGTTAGAAGATGAAAGAGCAAAATTGGTTGAAGACCAAGAGCTCAAATCCGAAAGAAAATTCGATACTGAGTTCAAAAGACGCATTCGTGATTACATTAAGGAATCTCATGTTCAAGCTTACATTCAGGAAGCTATCGTTTTGGATAAACCGGTTACTATCCATCAAGGAGATTATAAGTTAACCGCTTCTGAAATCAGAGAAAGATTGGAAAACATCACTGATGAGGATATCTATATTTTAGGTATCAATCCTGAAGTTGCTAGACCAGAATGGTTAGTTTTAACAGTTTTACCTGTTCCACCTGTAACAGTAAGACCTTCAATTACTTTGGATACTGGTGAACGTTCAGAAGACGACTTAACTCACAAATTAGTAGATATCTTACGTATCAATCAAAGATTGGTTGAGAATATGGAAGCTGGTGCTCCTCAATTGATTGTTGAAGACTTATGGGATTTATTACAGTATCACGTTACTACTTACTTTGATAATGAGGCCAGTGGTGTTCCACCATCCAAACACAGATCCGGAAGACCTTTAAAAACCTTAACCCAAAGGTTGAAAGGAAAAGAAGGAAGATTCAGATCCAACCTTTCAGGTAAACGTGTAAACTTCTCAGCACGTACAGTAATCTCACCAGACCCTAACATCAGTATCAATGAGGTCGGTGTGCCTGAAATGATTGCAAAAGAAGTTACCGTACCTGCATATGTCAATGACTGGAACATAGATGAAATCAGAACCTATGTTGAAAACGGTCCAAACGTACACCCTGGTGCAAACTACATGATTACTGAATCTGGAAGCAGAAGAAAAATCAATGAAGATACTAAGGAATTCATTCTTGAAAACTTAAAACCTGGTGATATTGTAGAAAGACACTTAAAAGATGGAGATATGGTTTTATTCAACCGTCAACCTTCACTTCACAGAATGAGTATGATGGCACATGAAGTAAGGGTATTGCCTTACAAGACTTTCAGATTAAACTTATGTGTATGTCCTCCATACAATGCGGATTTCGATGGGGACGAAATGAACATGCACGTTTTCCAAACTGACGAATCCCGTGCAGAAGCAAAATCATTGATGCGTGTACAGGAACACATCTTATCTCCAAGGTTCGGTGGACCTATTATTGGTGCAATTCACGATCACATTTCAGGAGCATACCTGTTAACAAGAAAATCAATGACATTCCCAGAAGAACAAGCACTTCAGATTGTTCGTAAATCCCATTTACCAATTCCTGAATATGATGGTGAAAAATGGTTATTGAAAAAATCCGAATCTGATGAAGATATTGCAATCGAAAGGGAAATTGCTAAAAAGACCAAAAATGTTCGTGGAACTAAAGCAGATAAGGAAACTTATCTCAATACTTTAGATTTATCCGATGATGAAAAGGCTAAACGTCTTAAGGCAAACAAATGGGATGATGAGGAAAAAGAAATCATCAAATCAATTGCACATAAACGTATTGCTGATGAAATCACTGCTAAATATGCAACTGATAGTGATGATGGTATTGACGAGTCCATTATTGAGAAATTTGAAGGCGATAGATGGACTGGTAAAGAGTTATTCTCATTACTTTTACCTAATGATTTGAACTTAACTTATAAAGCTGAAATTTGTACCAAATGTGGTCAATGTGACAGAATCTTAAGAGAAGCTCCAGACCCATCCGTTGTTGACTATGAACACTTATGTCCAATCGATGCATATGTAGTAATCGAAAACGGAATATTGAAACATGGAGTAATCGACGAAAAGGCATACGGATCCATGTCCGGTCAAATTTTGGATAAAATCGTTAAAGAATACGGTCCTGGAAGAGCTAAGGAATTCTTAGACAGATCAACTGACTTAGCTATCTGTGGAATTATGGTAACTGGTATTACAACTAGTTTAAACGACGAAGAAATCCCTGAAGAAGCTCAAGCAAGAATTAATGAGCATTTACAAAAATCAGAAGAAAAAGTAGACAGATTGATTGATGCTTATAACGAAGGTATTCTTGATGCATTACCTGGTAGAAGCTTGGAAGAGACTTTGGAAATGAGAATCATGCAAGTTTTAGGGGAAGCTAGGGATAAATCCGGTGAAATTGCAGAAGATTACTTGACTATGGAACACAACCACTCTGTTGTAATGGCACGTACTGGTGCTAGGGCATCCATGCTGAACTTGACTCAGATTACTTCCTGTGTAGGTCAACAGGCAGTTAGGGGTGGACGTATTCACAGGGGATACATTGAAAGGACTTTACCTCACTTCAAGAGAAACGAGTTAGGGGCAAAGGCAAAAGGATTTGTACATTCAAGTTATAAATCTGGATTAGATCCAATTGAATTCTTCTTCCACGCTATGGGAGGAAGAGAAGGTCTTGTAGATACTGCGATTCGTACAGCACAATCTGGTTACATGCAAAGAAGACTTGTAAACGCACTTCAGGACTTGCAAGTTAAACCATCAGGACTTGTCACTGACAATCAAAGTAATGTTGTTCAAAGAATCTTTGGTGACGATGGTGTAGACCCGGCTAAAAGTGACTTTGGTATAGCAGCAAACTTGGATAAACTCATAGAAGAGATTAAATTAGAAGAAAAATCTGATGTATCTCAGGTAGGTAAATAAGGGGTGTAAATATGGAAGAATTAATTGAAAAAGTTCAAAATACTTTGGAAATGCGTAGTATTTGCATTCCAGATGATTATGATATTAAAGATGTTTTAGTAGATTATGATTCAATTGACATGACTGATGATATCTTTGAGGATATCATCGCCAAATTTAAAAATATTCAATTGATCAATGACTTACTCATTTCATATAATGTTAACTTCGTTGAATTTTCACAGACTTTAGAGGAAAATGATATTGAATTGTTAGACTATTACTTTATTAAAAACATATTTAATAAGTTCAATACTACAGAATTATCTGAAGAAAACATGGAATCAATTATCAATGATATAAGTGTCATTGATAAGGTTTTAAATGTTTTAACCGATAAAGGTATAGAGTTCCCTAAAGGTTATGTTGAAGATTTGGCTAGTGCTTATGTTCGTCGTGATTTAACTGATGAAGAATTAGACAAACTTGTAGATAAGTTAAAAACTGCCTATGACCGAGCTCATGTAGAAGCTGGAGAGGCTGTTGGAACAGTAGCTGCACAATCTGTTGGTGAACCAGGTACTCAGATGACTATGCGTACTTTTCACTATGCAGGGGTTACTGAGTTAAACGTAACATTGGGTCTTCCAAGGCTTATTGAAATTGTTGATGCAAGGAAAGATATTGCAACACCAACAATGGATATTTACTTTGATGAAGACAAACGTTATGATGAAGAGTTTGTTAAAGTCTTAGCTAATAAAATTGGTAAGAGTACTATCAATGATATTCTTGAAGACTTTAATTTAAATTATGCTGAAATGCAAGTTGAAGCTACTTTATCAGATAAAAAAATTGATGAAAGAAGACTTGTCAAAGAGGATATTATTCAAAAAATCCAATCCGATTTCAAAAAGGATAAACCTGAAATTGACGGCAATTTGATTATAATCAAACCTAAAGAAACTAATGATGCAAAACACAGAATCCGTAATCTCCGTTTATTAGCGGATAAAGTACGTGATTTGCAGATTAGTGGTGTTAAAAAGATAGGTAAAGTCATTATCCGTAAGGATGATGAATGGGTTATTCACACTGAAGGATCCAATCTTAAAGAGATTTTAGCTATTGAAGGTATTGATTCACAAAGAACTACCACTAACAGTATTCGTGAAATTGAAGATGTTTTAGGTATTGAGGCAGCTCGTCAATCAATCATTAACGAAGCGAATAATACTCTCTCAGAGCAAGGTCTTACTGTTGATGTAAGGCATATTATGTTAGTTGCAGATATCATGACTTCTGAAGGAGAAGTTAAATCAATCGGAAGACATGGTATTAGTGGTGAAAAATCAAGTGTTTTAGCACGTGCAGCTTTTGAAGAAACTGGTAAACATTTACTTAACGCAAGTATTCGCGGTGAAGTGGATGATTTAACTGGTATCATCGAAAATATTATTATTGGACAACCAATACCTCTTGGTACCGGTTCAATCGGTGTCAAAATGGCAAAAAATGAATAGGAGGCTAGATGATGGACGTAGATAGAGGAATCAGGGTCGCTGTCGATACTGGTGATGTGACTTTAGGCTCTGAAAAATCAATTCAATCTTTAAAATTAGGAAAAGGTCAACTCGTTGTTGTTGCTCAAAATGCTCCTAAAGATATTATTGAAGATGTTGAATATTATGCAAAACTCTCAGAAATCCCTTGTCACATTTATGATGGAACAAGTGTCGACTTAGGTTCTGTTTGTGGTAAACCTTTTACCGTTGCTACATTAATCGTTAACGATCCAGGAGATTCTACTATATTAGACGATTTGAGGTAGATTTACGTGTCTATTAAATTCGGTGCAAATGAAATAAGATTCATTGCTTTGTTTGAAAATATGACTGGAGCAATGGTTAAGGATTGCATTATCGATGATGATAACAATAAGGTTACTTTCGTTGTTAAACAAGGAGATATGGGATTAGCTATCGGCAAACGTGGAAGTACCGTATCAAAAGTTCAAAAAGCAGTAGATCGTGGGGTTGAAATCATTGAATTGAATGAGGACCCTGTTCAATTTATTAGAAATATTTTATCTCCTGCAGAATTACAATCTGTAAAAATTTCAACTAGGAAAAATGGAGAAAAAATAGCTACTGTTGCAACAGACAATACCAATAAGCGTATAGCTATTGGTAAAAATGGTATTAACATTGAAAGAGCTAAATTATTAGCTAATAGGTTACATAATATTGATAACATAATTTTAAAATAGCTTTATAGCTATTTTATTTTTTTTATTTAATTTTTTTTTCATTGACTTTTTTTATTTTACATTAAAAAAACCATACCTTTATAAAGGTTAAAAAAGATATTTAAATGTAAGATATCTATATTTATTCGAACATGACTATGTGTGCTTTTTGTCATTGTTTTTTATTTTGATATCTTTGTTTTTAGATAAAACTTGTTATTTTTATCTAATTAATTATTATTACTAATTATATCTTGGAATTTAGATTGTACTAGTAGTGTGTAGTATAAATCGCAGCGGTGGATTCTTAGATATGTTTTTTGACAAAATGTTTAGAGGAAAATAATATGCCAGGACTTTTTGCTGCAAAAAAACTTAAAAAAAATAGACAAAATTTTAAGTGGAAAGATGTAGATTACAAAAGAAGAGCTTTAAGATTAGACGTTAAAGCTGACCCTCTCGAAGGGGCTCCTCAAGCAAGAGGAATTGTAATCGAAAAAGTAGGGATAGAAGCAAAACAACCTAACTCTGCTATTCGTAAATGTGTACGTGTTCAATTAATTAAAAACGGTAAACAATTAACCGCTTTCGCACCAGGTGACGGAGCTATTGGTTTTATCGATGAGCACGATGAAGTTATGATTGAAGGAATTGGTGGACCTTCCGGAAGATCCATGGGTGATATCCCTGGAGTTCGTTGGAAAGTGTCCAAAGTTAACAATGTAGCTTTATCTGAAATGGTAAGTGGAAAAATAGAAAAACCTGTAAGATAAGGAAGGTAATTTTTATGAGTAAATTATTCGATAAATGGGATCTCGATGAAGTAAAAGTTGAGGACTTAGGTTTAGTAAAATACATTTGTTTAGATGAAACTCTTGTACCTCATACTTCAGGTAGACATGTAAAAAGACAATTTGCAAAATCAAAAGTATCTATTGTTGAAAGATTAATGAACAAAGTTATGAGAACCCACCTCAATTCAGGTAAGAAAAATAAAGCTTATAACATTGTAAAAGAAGCATTAGAAATTATCAACAAAAGAACTAAAAAGAACCCTGTTCAAGTTTTAGTTACTGCAGTCGAAAACACTGCACCTCGTGAAGAAACTACCCGTATCAAATATGGTGGTATTGGATACCAAGTAGCAGTTGATATTTCTCCACAAAGAAGAGTGGACTTATCTCTCGGATTTTTAACTAGAGGTACTTTACAATCATCATTCAAAAACAAAAGATCTGTTGCTGAATGTTTAGCTGATGAATTAATCCTTGCTTCTGAAGAAGATTCAAGAAGCTTTGCTTTACAAAAAGCTGAAGAGAAAGAAAGAGTTGCTAAAGCAGCACACTAATCATATTCATATTTAGGTGATTTTCTTGAGTAGACGAGACAAAATGATTGCAAAAATTAAAGAATTGATGTTTAAACCAGAAGCTATCAGAAACATTGGTATCTGTGCTCACATTGACCACGGTAAAACCACATTATCTGACAACCTCTTAGCAGGTGCAGGTATGATTTCTGAAGAATTGGCTGGTGATCAAAGATTCTTGGATTTTGATGAACAAGAACAAGCACGTGGTATTACCATTGATGCGGCAAACGTATCTATGGTGCACGATTATAAAGATGATGAATACTTAATCAACTTAATCGATACCCCTGGTCACGTTGACTTTGGTGGGGACGTAACCCGTGCAATGAGAGCTGTAGACGGTGCAGTAGTTGTTGTTTGTGCTGTAGAAGGTATCATGCCTCAAACTGAAACTGTATTCAGACAAGCATTAAAAGAAAACGTAAAACCAGTTTTATTCATTAACAAAGTTGACAGATTAATCAACGAGTTAAAATTAGAACCTGAAGAATTACAAAACAGATTCTTAAAAATCTTCATGGAAGCTAATAAATTAATCAAAAACATGGCTCCTGAAGACAAAAAAGAAGAATGGTCATTAGATTTCACTAATGGTAGTGTAGCATTCGGTTCAGCATACCACAATTGGGCAATTAACGTTCCAACCATGCAAGAAACTGGAATTAACTTCAAAGATATTATTGAATACTGTAATGCTGATAACGAAAAAGAATTAGCTCAAAAAGTACCTTTATCCGATGTATTATTAGGTATGGTAGTAGAACACTTGCCTTCCCCTAAAGAAGCTCAAGTTTACAGAGTACCTAACATCTGGGATGGAGACATTGAATCTCCTGCAGGTAAAGGTATGATTGAAACTTCTCCTGACGGACCTTTAGCAGTAATGGTCACCAACGTATCTGTAGATAAACACGCTGGTGAAATTGCAACAGGTAGGGTTTATGGAGGAGCTATCGAAAAAGGTACAGAAGTATATCTCGTTGGTTCTCACGGTAAATCCAGAGTACAACAAGTAGGTGTATACTTCGGTCCTGAAAGAGTTAACACTGATAGAGTTCCTGCAGGTAACATTGTATATGTTGCTGGTGCAAAAGGAGCTATCGCAGGGGAAACTCTCTGTTCACCTGAAGACAAAATCAAAGAGTTCGAAGGTTTAGAACACATTTCAGAACCTGTAGTTACCGTAGCAGTAGAAGCTAAAAATACTAAAGATTTACCAAAACTCATCGAAGTATTAAGACAAGTAGGTAAAGAAGACCCTACTGTAAAAATTGATATTAATGAAGAAACCGGTGAACACTTAGTATCAGGTATGGGTGAACTTCACTTAGAAGTTATCGGATACAGAATTGGAGAAAAAGGTGTGGATATCACAACTTCCGAACCTATTGTTGTATACAGAGAAACTGTAAGACAATTATCTCCTCAAGTTGAAGGTAAATCTCCAAACAAACATAACAGATTCTACTTGACTGTTGAACCTGTAGAACCATCCATCTATGATGCTATCCAAGATGGTAAAATCAAAGAAGGCAGAGTTAAAGGTAAAGAAGCTGCTAACGACTTCATGGAATATGGTTTAGAAAAAGAAGAAGCTAGAAGAGTATGGGCTGTTCACAACAGAAGCTTGTTCATTAACATGACTCGTGGTATTCAATACTTGGATGAAGTTAAAGAATTATTACTCGAAGGTTTCGAATCAACTCTCGAAAGCGGACCATTAGGTGAAGAAATCTCCATGGGATTAAAATTCAAACTCCACGATGCAAAACTTCACGAAGACGCAGTTCACAGAGGACCTGCTCAAGTTTTACCAGCTATCAGAAACGCAATTTTAGGTGCTATGACTCTTGCAGAACCTGCTTTACTCGAACCTATGCAAAAAGTAGTTATTGACACTCCTAATGATTACATGGGTGCATGTACTCGTGAAATCCAAAACAGAAGAGGTCAAATTGTTGACATGGGTCAAGAAGGAGATATGGCAAGAATCGAATCCAAAGTTCCTGTAGCTGAAATGTTCGGTTTCGCTGGTGACATCAGATCTGCTGCAGAAGGTAGATGTTTATGGTCTACTGAAATCGCAGGATTTGAACCACTTCCACGTGAGATGCAAAACCAAATTGTCAGAGAAATCAGACAAAGAAAAGGTTTATCTCCAGAACCGTTCCCTACAAGTCACTACTTAGGAGACATATAAATTTAAAAATTAAAATTTAATTTTTTTATTTTTTATATTTTTATTAAAAATTCATGAAAAAAACATTATCTATTTATATGTTAAAATATAAATTAAATTTAAGCTAACATTTAAGCTTACTAATGTTTGTTAATATATATAATTTAAAGAGGTATTATAATGGCAAAAGAAAAAGAACATCTTAACTTAGCATTTATTGGACACGTTGACCACGGAAAATCCACTTTAGTTGGACACTTATTATTAAAAGCTGGTGCAATCGCTGAACAACAATTAGATGACGGAGAAAACAAATTCAGATTTGTTATGGACAAATTAGGAGAAGAAAGAGAAAGAGGAGTAACTATCGATTTAGCTCACCAAAAATTCTCCACCAAAAAATACGACTACACTGTAGTAGACTGCCCAGGACACAGAGACTTCGTTAAAAACATGATCACTGGTGCTTCCCAAGCAGACGCAGCTGTATTAGTTGTTGCAGCAGACGACGGTGTTATGCCACAAACTAAAGAACACTTGTTCTTATCCATGACTTTAGGTATTAAACAATTAATTATTGCTGTTAACAAAATGGATGTTGTTGATTACAGCGAAGACAAATTCAATGAAGTTAAAGAAGAAGTTAGTGTAGTACTCAAATCTATCGGTAGAAACCCTGCTGATATTCCTTTCATTCCTCTTTCCGCATTTGAAGGAGACAACATCAAAGAAAAAAGTGACAACATGTCCTGGTACAAAGGAGATGTTCTTATTGATGAATTAGACAAATTAACTCCACCTGAAAAACCTACTGACTTACCTTTAAGAATTCCTATTCAAGACGTTTACTCCATTACTGGTGTAGGAACTGTACCTGTAGGAAGAGTAGAAACTGGTATCATGAAAAAAGGTGAAAACGTTATATTTGAACCAGCTGGAGCTTCTGGAGAAGTTAAATCTATCGAAATGCACCACGAACAATTTGAAGTTGCTGAACCTGGTGACAACATCGGATTCAACGTAAGAGGTGTAGGTAAAAACGATATCAGAAGAGGAGATGTAGCTGGTCACACTGATTCCGCTCCTACTGTTGCAAAAGAATTTACTGCACAAGTTGTTGTATTACAACACCCTGGTGTAATTACCGTTGGATACACTCCTGTATTCCACTGTCACACTTCTCAAACTGCATGTACTTTCTTAGAATTAACTTCCAAAATCGACCCTGCTACTGGTCAACCTCAAGAAGGAACTCCTGACTTCCTTAAAACTGGTGATGCAGCTATCGTCCAAATTAAACCTACTAAACCAATGGTTATGGAAGAAGCTCAAAACATCCCACCTATGGGAAGATTCGCTATTAGGGATATGGGTCAAACTGTAGCAGCAGGTTTATGTCTTAAAGTTACAGATAAAAAATAAGTTTGTAAAAAATAATTAGGAAGTAATAATTTTTACTTTCTTTTCTTTTTTTGTATTTTTTGGAGGATAATTAATGAATCAAGCAAGAATTAAGCTTACAGGAACAGACCCAGAAAAATTAGCTTATGTCTGTGATCAACTCAAAAATATTGCTGAAAGAACTGGTGTTGATTTATCTGGTCCTATTCCATTACCTACTAAAAAATTAGTAGTACCTACAAGAAAATCACCAGATGGTGAAGGTAAAGCTTCTTGGGAAAAATGGGAACTTAGGATTCACAAACGTTTGGTCGGTATTGGAGCTGACGAACGTGCAATGAGACAAGTAATGAAAGTTAATGTTCCTGACAATGTAAGTATTGAAATTGAACTTAAAGGATAAATATTTAGATTTCTCTAAATATTTCCTTGTAATATTCATAAAGCCGAGATAGTCTAGCCTGGTAAGGCGCGGGACTTGAAATCCCGTGGAGTTTCTCCGCCTGGGTTCAAATCCCAGTCTCGGCGTTATCTAAAATTTTTGATTTTTAAAATAAGTATTTTTCATATGTTTGTTTTGCCGAGGTAGTCTAGTCTGGTAAGGCGCGGGACTTGAAATCCCGTGGAGTTTCTCCTCCTGAGTTCAAATCTCAGTCTCGGCGCTTATTTATTTTTAAAACAGTTTTTCTATTTTTTTATCAAACTCTTCAAGTGTTGAAACTATGTCTTCTTTTTCCAGTTCTTTTATAACTGGCCTTTTTATCATGAGTAAAGATATATCCTTCTGATTTGCAGCTTCAATCTTTTCAATTACTCCGCCTATTTCACCGCTTTCCTTTGTTATCATGACACTTGCATTATACTTTTCAATTAAATCTATGTTTTCCTCTAAGCTGGCAGCACCTTTCATCTCTATGATATGGTCATTTTCAATACCTAGCTTTTCGCATTTCTCAATTGATTTCGGAACCTTTAAAATGCGAGGATAGAATCGTTCACTCGCCACATTTTTTAAAACGTCTTCCATGGTATTGGCTCCTGCAAAATGCAAGACGTTTCCTTCAGGGTACTGTTCAGCTATTATTTCGCCGGCATTTACAAATGACTTTGCATAAACGATATGTGAATCATCTATATCATCAAAGCTTAATGATGGCCTTTCAAAACGAATATATTTGATGTTGCAAATCTTTGAAACGCTTTTACTTGTTTTGGTAATGTGCTCGGCAAATGGGTGTGTTGCATCAATCAACAAATCAAAGTCGGAATTATCAATGATTTCGATAATTTCATCTTTCAGGAGGGGTCTTGCTATAGTGTCGTTGCTTCCTGCTTCGATAGCCAATTTGGATCCATATTCTGTAGTCGTTGTGGTTAAAATATGGGCATCATAACTGCTTTTTAAATGTTTAATCAATTCAGTTGAGTCCTTTGTTCCACCTAAAAGAAAAATATTCATTTTTTTCATTCTATCACTTTGTTCATTATTTTTTCTGTTATTATTATGGTAAATGCAACGATTATAATCATAATCCAATCGATAATGTCTATGCTTGTCGTTTTAAAGATTATTTGCAATTGTGGAACATATATGATTAGAACCTGCAATATAAATGAGATTATTATTCCAATATACAGGAATTTGCTTGAAGCGTTGGAGTTTGCTTTACAGTTATATGCATTGAATAGCTGGTAAAGTACGAATAATGTGAATGTGACTGTCATTGCTTTAGTTTGTGTTGAAATGCTTAACTGGTAATCAAATACGCATATTGTTCCAATAGCCATCACTATTCCTGAAATAAGTATTTTGGTGAGTATTTTTCTATTTAATATATCTCCAGTTTGAGGTTTCCTTTCCATTATGTCCTTTTCAGCACCTTCCATTCCCAATGTCTGTGCCGGAGGTCCGTCCATCACTATGTTAATCCATAACAGTTGTACTGGAGAAAATGGAACGGGCAAGCTTAAAATACTAGTGCCTATTATTGTAATTATGGCACCGATATTGGTTGACACCTGGAACTTAACGAATCTTTTGATGTTATCGTAGATTTTTCTTCCTTCTTCAATTGCCTTTACAATTGTTGCAAAGTTATTGTCCTGTATAATCATGTCTGATGCTTCACGTGCAACTTCGGTTCCGTTCCCCATTGCAACTCCAATTGATGCCTTTTTAAGTGCAGGTGCATCATTCACTCCATCACCGGTCATTGAAACAGTATGGCCTTTGCTTTTTAATGTTTCAACAATTCTCATCTTTTGTGCAGGTTTTACCCTTGCATAAACTTCGATATCCTCAACAATATCTAAATACTCATCATCACTCAATTGTTCCAATTCAGCACCGGTAATTACTTTTCCATCATTCAATATATCTAATTCTCGAGCTATTGCCTTTGCTGTAATTTCATGATCGCCTGTAATCATTATCACTTTGATTCCAGCATTTTTACAATCTTCAATAGCTTTTTTGGCACTTTCTTTCGGAGGGTCTATTATTCCTACAAGCCCTGTGAAAATCAGGTCTTTTTCATCATCATTTTCATCTTTTGTTTTGTATGCAAATCCTATTGTTCTTAAGGCATCGCTCGCCATTTCATCAATTTTTTTCAATAGTGTTTCCTTTATTTGTGGTGTGATTATTTCAATACTTCCATCATTATCTATATATTTGCTTTTGCTTATAATTATTTCTGGAGCACCTTTTGACAATATGGCATTATTTTCACCTTCGAAGCTATATTCACAGCTCATCATTTTACGGTTGCTGTCAAGTGGAATTTCATTAACTCTTTCAAATCCCTTATAATCTTGTGAATTTTCATTGAAATATTTAAAAATGGCTTCATCTGTAGGATCTCCTATAATTTCACCATCACTTTCTATTGCATTGTTGCATAACATTCCTATTTGGGCAGTTCTACTTTCATTGTAAAAGAATGATTGCCTAACGGCCATTTTGTTTTCTGTCAATGTACCTGTTTTGTCACTGCAGATGATATCGCATGACCCTAATGTTTCAACAGAAAGCAGTCTTTTCACAATAGCATTTGATTTTGCCATTTCCTGCATTCCCAAAGCCAATGTCAATGTTAATACTGCAGGCAATCCTTCAGGTATTGCCGCAACAGCAAGTGAAACTGCTGTCATGAATGTTTCGACAAGAGGTATCCCTTTTGTAAATTCCAAAATGAAAACGAAAACACATACTGCAATCGCTATTGCAGATAAGATTTTTCCAAGCTTTGAAACTTTAACCTGAAGTGGAGTTTCTCCGTCATCTTCCTGAACCATTTCTGCGATTTTGCCTATTTCGGTTTTCATTCCAATTTTGGACACAATACCCACAGCATTCCCGGAAATAATATTTGAATCCATATATGCTTCATCATTCACATCTTTTGCTATTGCTTCCGATTCACCTGTTAAAGATGATTCATCAACATGCAAATTGTTTGATTCTATTAGAATAATGTCTGCAGGAACCTTATCTCCTTCCTCTAAAAGCACAATGTCTCCAACGGTCAGTTCTTTTGATTCTATTTTTTGAACTTTCGAATTCCTTTTAACCACTGCCTCTTTTGTTATAAGGCTTTTCAGCATTTCAGATGCTTTTTGTGAACGGTATTCCTGAATGAATCCTATAACTGCATTTAGAATGATTGCAATCATGATTACGAAAGCGTCTATTATGTCGCCTACAAAATATGCTGCAACAGCTGCAATGAATAATAATCCAATTAAAATATCAATAAACTGTTCGATGAATAATTTAAAAGGACTTTTAGGTTTCTTTTCTTCAATTTCATTAAATCCATATTTGTGTTGTCTTTGTGTGACTTCCTCATCAGCCAAACCATTTGCGGAAGTTTTATATTTGGATAAAATACTTTCTTTCATTTATACACCTAATATGTAGAAGCTTGCTTTTTTGTAATTTTTTAGTTTTAGTTGTACTCTTTTACTATTTAAATCTTCATTAAATAATGGTTTGATAATTAGTTTGGTTTTTGCTTTTAAAGCCAAATCTATAATATATGGCTGAAGTTCACTAGGCGGTCTTATTGAATAGATGATGTCCACATCTTTGTATAATTCTAAATTAGGTTTGGTGACATCATCTTTAATGACGCTTAAATCCGCTGGTGAAATGTCAGTTTTAAATATCTCAACATTGTCCTGTTTGGATAGGTAGTCAAAAACCTGTGTAAATTTTCCAACTCCAATTTCACATATTCTTGTTGGATTTTTATCGCATTGTAAATGAATGTATTCGGCGAAATTCTGCCACATATTTTATCAGCCCTTACTTTTTGTTCTATTAATATGTATTTTAAAAATATTTAAATAACTTTTTTGTTATATTATTGATATGATGATTATTCGAGAGTTCACTCCCGCCGATTTAAAGAGAGTTTTTGAAATTGAAAATATGTCATTTGACCAGTCCTATGGAATAAACATGTTTAAAAGTTTATACGATATGGGAACTGGATTTTTGGTGGCGGAACTTGATGGCTATGTTATAGGATATATTATTTTTTGGATAAAGTATGAAAATCAGGGACATATAATATCTCTTGCAGTCGATAAAAATTACCGGAGATTGAAGGCGGGAACTCGATTGTTGTCAAAGGCCATTCAGATTCTAATGATGTTTGACATTGCCAATATCTATCTGGAAGTCAATGAAAACAACTGTGGGGCATATGAATTTTATAAGGGATTCAACTTTAGGGTTGACCGAATAGTTCCAAATTATTATGACAGCGGTGATGGGGCTATTGTAATGTATCTGCCAATCATCAAATCCGGTTAGTAATGTTGGTTAAATTCATTTGGCTATATTGAATTAGGGTTTCTGAAGTAATCGCTCCGGTCAATATTAGAATCAACAATAAGACCAGGTAGAATATGAAAATTCCCAGTTGGATACGCCCATGCTTTTTTGCAACTGGATCTTTTCGGGTTATGAGGTAAATTGCAATGATAAGTCCTAAAAGCCCACCTAAAATTGAAAAGATATAACCTAAAGCAATCAATATTCTGCTTGTGTGTGGTGTGTTTCTTATTCTTTCGGCATCCATAGAAATTTCTCTTTTAATAACGATAGGGTTCAATGAAGATTCAGCGTTTTCCATCTGATTTTTAAAAATTAATGGACTGCCACATTTCACACAGTATTCTGCCTCATCAGGATTCGGATAATTGCATAATGGACATACATTCGCTACATCTTCCAGTTTAGGAAATTCATATCCGCATTTTATACAAAATCCATATTGATCATCGCTTGTTGTGTGGCATTGTGGGCATCTTCTCATAACCATATTATCACTTTAATTTAAATTAGTCAATCAATTTATTTAAAAGTTATTATAAAATAATTATATGAATAAATTTAGGTGTATGGATAATGCTTGAAAAAATAGAGATTACTCAAAGATTCAATTTTAAAAAATTAAACAAGCATTATGAATGTTTTATCATAGATTTGCTTTCTAAAAAAGCTTATTTTAACATTAATGAAATGATTTATCCTGACCAATTCTATGAAGGCAATTACTCATTGGAAAATCCATGCGATCCTATTTTAAGTGATTTGAAATCAAGAGTTCTTAGTAAAATTTATGACATCGATGAAAGTGACTGCGAGCTGTTTGGGAAGGAATTTGAGAAATTAAATCTTTTTGATGGTTTCAAATCAGAAGGTTTCAGTTATTTTGAAAAATTGGAAAATATCTACTCATGCAATATCAACCTGTATTATTCCAATGATTATCAGGAATATTCCATTAAGAATAATTTCCCAAAAGATTGGCTTAAGTTTAATGAGCTTTTGATAAAATTGGTTAAGTTTGATGTTTTAAACATTTCCAATCTTGAAAATATCATAACCAATCTTTTTTTTAATATTAAACAGGATGGAATATACGATAAGCAGAATAACAAATTGGAGTTGACTGGTCTTGAATTCGGTCATTATGAGGTTTTTCCTTATGACACTCCACATCCAAGCGTAATGATTGATTTTGAAAACAATACAATTGAAGGTTATTTTGAAAAGGAAAATGCCGATTTTTCAATATTATTCGATCTTTTGGAAAAGTATGGAGTTTATGAATGGATTTTTGAATCGTATCAAAACAAATCCCTAAATTATGATTCTCCTGAATTGGATGGATATGATTGGTATTTGGAGCTTGTTTTCAATAATTCGATTATTTGGACTATCATTGGACATAATGAATATCCTGATACATATTTATGTTTGGCCCGTGAAATAAAGGAGTTAACTAACTTGGATTTATTGGAAATGGAAACGATTTCAGATGATGAAATTGAATTGTTTAAATATTATGGAAAATTGAAATTATCCTAAATTTGGCTATTTTTTCATTAATTATTTATATTTGTAATTAGATAATTTAATATATTATATTAATTTTATTATAGGGGATATCATGGCAGAAGTCTCATCAAAAGAATTATATGAATTTAAAAAAACTTTAAAAGAGTTATCACAAAAAAGAGGTAGAGGTACAGAACTTGTTTCAGTTTACATTCCTCCTGACAAGCAACTCAGTGATGTCGGTAAACATATGAGGGATGAACTTGGACAAAGTGCAAACATCAAGAGTAAACAAACTAAAAAGAATGTTCAATCAGCTATTGAGGTTATTTTACAGAGCATACGTCTATATAAACAGCCTCCGGAAAATGGGATTGTTTTGTTTGTTGGTATGATTCCTAAAGGTGGTCCAGGTACTGAAAAAATGGAAAAATACATTTTAGAGCCACCTGAACCTGTTACTACTTACTGGTATAAATGTAATAATGAGTTCTTCTTGGAACCATTGGAATATATGATTGAGGAAAGGGATACTTATGGTTTCGCTGTAGTTGACAGAAAAGAAGCTACTATAGCTACATTGAAAGGTAAAAAAATTACCATATTGTCTCATTTAACCAGTGGTGTTCCAGGAAAGCATAAAGCTGGAGGTCAATCACAAAGAAGGTTTGACCGTGTAATTGAAGATGCTGCTCGTGAGTTCTTAAAACGTATCGCTCAGCATATCAACGATGAGTTCTTACCTTTAAAGGATGATTTAAAAGCCGTAGTTATCGGTGGACCGGGTTTTACCAAAAATGATTTGGTTGACGCTGATTACATTCAATATGAAATTAAGGATAAGATTATTGCAACTGTAGATACTTCATATACTGGTGAATTTGGTATCCGTGAAGTAATTGATAAATCTACTGATCTTTTGGATGAACTGGATGTAATGCATGAAAAGAAAGTTATCCAAAGGTTTTTGGGAGAGCTTAGAAAAGATGATGGATTGTACTCCTATGGTGAGGATGAAGTTAGGAATAATTTGATTATAGGTGCGGTTGACACTTTGCTTTTATCTGAAGATTTAACATCCATGCGTAAGACTTTCAAGTGTGGAAGCTGTGGTCATGAAGAAGGAGTTACTGTTAAAACTCAATCTGAAGCGGATTCACTTGAAAAACGTTGTCCTAACTGTAATGAAGTACTTAAGGAAGACTCTTCTGAACTTTTAGTTGACGATTTTGTTGAAATGGCAGAAGAAATGAATACTGCTGTAGAGTTTATCTCCACTGAAACTGAAGAGGGTATGCAACTTTTCCGTGCATTCGGTGGTATCGGCGCAATATTGAGATATTACGTGGGACACTAAGGATTTTAATTAATCCTTTACTTTTTTTTATTATTTTTTGCTGATTTTTTGGAGTAATTTTTTTAATAATTTTTTGGTCGGACATATACTTCCACCCATCTATTGTTTATTTTTTAGTCGGACATATACTTCCAGCCTTTTTTGTTTAAATTTATACTATTTTTTTAAACAATTTAATATTTTCTTATTATTTTTATATATATTTTTTAAAATTATTTGATTTTTTATAATTTTGTCTACAAAATCATAATTTTTATTGGACTTTGTAAAATAATATAATAAAACTTCTAAATTATTTTCTATATTTTTTTATTATTTTTATTATTTTGTCTAATGTTTTTATTGATATTGTTAATTATATTCGATTTTTTTTAAAAAAATTGAAAACTATTAAATATAAGAAAGTACAAAAAATTAATTGTCATATCAAAATAATATTTGATAGTGAATATTGGAGGAATAATTTTGTCATACGTAGATGATGTAATTGAAACTATTATTGAACAAAACCCTTCCGAACCAGAATTCCATCAAGCTGTACGCGAAGTATTGGAATCCTTAAGGGTTGTTATTGAAGAAAATGAAGAAGAATTTAAGAAAAATGCACTTCTTGAAAGATTAACTAATCCGGAAAGACAATTCAAATTCCGTGTCCCATGGGTAGACGACAACGGACAAGTACAAGTAAACACAGGATACCGTGTCCAATTCAATTCAGCTATTGGACCATACAAAGGAGGATTACGTTTCCACCCTTCAGTAAATCTCGGTATTATTAAATTTTTAGGATTTGAACAAATCTTCAAAAACTCCTTAACTGGACTTCCAATTGGTGGAGGAAAAGGAGGATCTGACTTTGATCCTAAAGGAAAATCAGACAGAGAAATCATGGCATTCTGTCAAAGTTTCATGACTGAATTATGCAAATACATCGGAGCAGACACAGATGTACCTGCTGGAGATATCGGTGTAGGTGGTCGTGAGATTGGATTCTTATTCGGTCAATACAAAAGAATCAGAGGATTATACGAAGGAGTATTAACTGGTAAAGGATTAACCTTCGGAGGATCTCTTGCAAGAACTGAAGCTACTGGATATGGATTATTATACTTCACCAACGCAATGTTAAAAGCAAACGATATTGATATCGCTGGTAAAACCATTGCAGTATCTGGTGCAGGTAACGTAGCTATTTATGCAATAGAAAAAGCACAACAATTAGGAGGTAAACCTGTAACTTGTTCTGATTCAACCGGTTGGATTTACGATCCAGAAGGAATTGATGTTGAATTATTAAAAGAAGTTAAGGAAGTAAGAAGAGAAAGATTAACCGCTTATGCTGAAGCAAGAGAAAGCGCAGAATACCACGAAGGTAAAGGCGTATGGACCATTAAATGTGACATCGCATTACCATGTGCAACTCAAAACGAATTATTATTAGATGATGCAAAAGCATTAGTTGAAAACGGTGTTTTAGCTGTTGCTGAAGGAGCAAACATGCCTACTTCCATTGAAGCAACCGAATACTTACAAGAAAATGATGTATTATTCGCACCAGGTAAAGCTTCAAACGCTGGTGGAGTAGCTACTTCTGCTTTAGAAATGTCACAAAACTCACAAAGATTATCCTGGACCTTTGAAGAAGTTGACTCTAAACTCCAAGGCATTATGGAAAACATCTTTGCAAATGCTGCAGCTGCTGCTGAAGAATACGGAATGGATAAAAACTACTTAGCAGGAGCAAATATTGCAGGATTCCAAAAAGTTGTTGAAGCAATGAACGCACAAGGAATCGTATAGATTTCCTTGTTTGTTTTTTTTCTTTTTAAGAGTCTGTAAAATTTTATAGGCTTATTTTATTTTAAATTTTTTACAGTTGAAAATTTACTTCGATGAAAATTCGT
>SUTF01000002.1:134352-246106 GCA_015063005.1 Methanobrevibacter millerae | reverse complement strand
TTATCTGTTCGTATGTTGTAGAACAAATTTCACTAAAAGTAGTAGATAATTTCTATATTGTTATGCCAACAGCAACATGAAGTGGGTCAAAAGGAATCAAAAATTGCATAATCCTGATTCTCCTTTGTTGATTGGTGATGTTAAAGATGGGGATGTTGTAAAAGAGGTTAGAGAACATAGTTTCATTGAAACTCACGAAAAGTTCTACCACTTATGCATATTTTTCAATCAACTTTATACAAATATTTTGAATTAATATTCATGAAAAGAAAAAGTAGCTATTAATTATATATAATTTAAAAAAGTAAAATATTATTAATTAACATAATTGAGGTATTATATGAAAGGTGAAGTATATTACGGAAAAGGTATTCGCGAATTGGAAGACCAATACCCTGAGTTATATGAACTTGTTACAGATTTGAATGATACTGTATGGGATGGAAAAATATTGGATTACAAAACCCAAAAGTTAATTGCTATTGGAATTACAGCATCTCGTGCAGATCCAAGAGCAACCAAAAAACAAATCAAAAGTGCTATTGAAGTATTAGGCATCAGTAAAGATGAAATTGTTGATGTTTTAAGAGTTGTTTTATTAACTTCAGGTATGCCTGCATTTTCAAAATCATTACAAATCCTAAACAGTGTTTTAGAAACTATGGATTAAGCTTCAAATTAATTTTTGAAGTTCTTTTTACTCTTTTTTTTAGATATGGATAATATTCAATGATATCAGTATTGTAACTATGTGGTATAAAATAAAGCATATCATTCCTACATTTACAAAAACTGTTTGCAATGGTTTTTCAAGATAAACCTCTCTTTTTGAATCATTTAGATCTATTTTATTGTATTTGGCGAATATTTCATATAATCCAATAAACAATGCTGCAATTAAAACAATCATATAAATTGCTATTATTCCAATATCTGCAATATTTGCCATGCCTGCTTCCTGAGCGATGTTCGTTGTTGCTGAGTTAAAGATTAGGCTGGCCACCGATCCATAGAAATTCACGCATGCATGTATTACTATTGGATATATGATTTTTCCTGTTTCAATGTAGATGTATGCAAATAATCCACCAAGAAGGAATGCATAGAAAAACTGGCTTAGGTTACCGTGAAATATTGCAAACATGAATGCTGATAGAAGAATTGATAATTTTGCACCATATCTGATTGTCCTGTCAATCAAAAGCTTTCTGAAAAATAATTCCTCGAAAATTGGAGCAAGTATTGATATAATCAGCAGGTTAATGTAAATGTTTGAATTTTCAATCAGCTGTTCTATGGGATTAATGACGTCATTTGTCATCATGTTGCCGATAAATGTGGTTATGATGTTTCCAACCAGATTTCCTATCATCATGAACACTATTGCTATGCAGATATATTTCAATAGCTGTGTTATTTTTATCCCATTCTTATTTATAGTGACTGATTTGATTTTTCTCATTAGATAAATAAAGATAGGTAAAACCAGAATGTAGTTTGTTAGTGATGAGACTAATATCTGGATATTGGTGTTTTTAATTAGATTGAAATCTATTAAAGATATTGCATTAACAAATATTATTTGAAAGAGTATTGGAATCAATGCCAATAATAGGTAGTTGAAACCAATTTTTGAAAATATCTGTTTATTCTCGTTCATATTAATAGCTCCAGAATAATGTAGTTAATATTTAACTAATTGCTTAAATAGTTTTTGCTTAACTAAAAAATTGGTGATTTTTTTGTAAAACTAAACTTTTTTAAGCCTTATTTTCGATATCTGATTTTAATTTTTTCTTATTTGAATTCTATTTGGAGTATTATATCTTTAATTAAATTTTTAAATTAATATTCTCATTTTTCCCAGTGTATTCATGATTCATGGATTTCTCAATTTTTCCTGTTTTTATTTTCGAGTATTTTTAAATGGATGTTTTTAATTTGGGCTGGTTCAATTTTAATTTTGGATTGACTAAATTATTTTTTGATGTACATAAATTTAAATTAAGTATAACCTAATAATTATTCTTTGTTTTACCTAAAACTTATTAAAAATAGAATACTTTATATATTACTTCTTATTTAATATTATATTAGACAATAACTGATTTAGACAAAAGTTAAAATTTATGTGTACAAAAAAATTACGTACATTTTAGGTTTGCCTAAAACTTATATATCATTGTCAAGAAAAATATATATGTTATTGGATTTTTTTCAAGTAGTCCAATTTCATGAAAAAATTTATGGGAGATATAAAATATGATTGATAAAAAATACATAGATCCAATTATGAAACATAAACATGCACTTATTTTCGCTGGAGGAATTGCAACCGCTCTTATCGGTAAAAAAATATTAGAATCAGATGTTGTAAAAGATTCCTGTACCAAAGGTATGGCAGCAGTTTTATCCGCTAAAAAAGACGCAGAAGAATGCTTCCAAGATATGAGAGATAACGCAGAAGACATTGTCGTCGATGCAAACGCTGAAGTTAAAAAAGAAATCTACGTTGAAGAAGAAAAAGAATAATTGTTTTTTAAGATAAGGTATAACAATGAAATATCAAGTAATGTATGATAAAGGAACTCGTTTAAGAGTTCGTTCAGGCCAATGGGCCTTCACTAAAGAGGAAGGTTATGGTCTCGCTTCATTACTTTTGGAAAATGATTTTATTTATGAAGTTTACACATCTCATAGAAATGGAAGTATATTAATTTATTATGATGATGTAGAAAACAAGTCCAAGATTTTCGATATCTTGGATTCAATTACTATGGACGATCTTGTTGAAGGCGAAGCAACTCAGCTCCAAATTTCAAGAGAAATAACTGATGACTTTATTTTGAAATTAGCTAAAATGATTGGATGGAGACTCTTCGGTAGAATATTCTTCCCAATAAGACTTAAAAATATTCTAACTATTATAAGGGCTGGAAAATATCTTTGGGAAGGATTTGACAGCTTAACCAGTTTCCGTGTTGATGTTGCACTTCTCGATGGTGCGGCAGTGGCTGGAGCATTATACATGAGAGACTTTGCACCTGCAAGTTCAATGATGTTCTTATTGTCCATCTCCGATGCATTGGAAGACTACACATTACAAAAAGCTAAAAGTACATTAAAAGACAGTTTAGCTTTAAACATTGACACTGTATGGGTAGTAGGAGAGGATGGAACTGAAGAACAATGTCCTGCTTTAGATATCAAAAAAGGAGATAAAATCAAAATCCACATGGGAGATGTAATTCCTGTGGATGGAAAAGTAGTGGATGGAGAAGGAATGGTTAATGAAGCTTCAATGACTGGAGAACCATTAGCTGTCCATAAAAGACCAGGAAAAACCGTTCATGCCGGAACTGTAATTGAGGAAGGAAACATTATTGTGGAAGTTCACTCAATCAACAAGGAGACCAGATTGAACAAGATCATTGATTTGATTGAAAACTCAGAGGATTTAAAGGCTGATGCCCAAAGCAGAGCTGAAAAATTGGCTGATTCAATTGTTCCATACAGTTTCCTTGCAACTGCATTGACATATCTATTTACAAGAAATGCTACCAAGGCATTATCTGTATTGATGGTTGATTTCTCATGTGCAATTAAGCTAACAACTCCATTATCAGTAATATCTGCTATGCGTGAAGCATCAGATAATCGTATGATGGTTAAAGGAGGTAAGTTCCTTGAGAAATATGCAACTGCAGACACAATAGTGTTTGATAAGACTGGAACCTTGACAAATGCTTCTCCAAAAGTTGTTCATGTATTCCCAATGACAAAAAGATACACTAGGGAAGAGATTCTAAGAATGGCTGCCTGTATTGAAGAGCACTTTGCACACAGTATTGCAACAGCTATTGTCAGACAGGCTGAAGAGGAAGGAATCAAGCATGAGGAAGACCACAGTGAAGTAGAATACATTGTGGCTCACGGTATTGCTACAACTTATGGTGGCAAACGTGTTGTTATAGGTAGCAGACACTTCCTGTTTGATGATGAGGGCATTAAGATAAATAAAACCCAAGAGAAGAAAATCAAGAAAGAAGTCAAAGAGCATTCTGTAGTTTACATGGCTATTGACGGTAAGCTTGAAGGTCTCATATGTATTGATGACCCTGTCCGTGAAGAAGCGAAATACGTCATTGAAGAGCTTAAGGAATTAGGTATTGAAAATGTCATAATGCTTACAGGAGACAGTGAAAGCGGAGCCAAATCCAGTGCAGAAGCTTTAGGTATTACCCAATACAGATCTCAAGTACTTCCTGAAGATAAATCAAGAATTGTTGAAGAATTGAAAGCTGAAGGCAAGACAGTTATCATGGTTGGTGACGGAATCAACGATTCACCAGCACTTGCAGCGGCTGATGTATCAGTATCAATGAAAAACTCATCAGATATTGCACGTGAAGTGGCAGACATTTCACTCCTGTCCGATGACTTGCATGATCTCGTTACATTAAGAAAATTAAGTACAGGTATGTTTGATAAAATCAATACAAACTACCACAGAATTGTTGCAGTAAATGGTACTTTGCTTGTCTTAGGAGTTTTAGGTGTTATTTCACCGGCAACATCTTCAATGGTACATAATTTATCTACAATGTTATTCGGTGCGTTAAGTACCAAATCTGTCCTTAATGACAGGGATAAAAATAATAATACAATTGAAGTTGAAGCTATTGAAGTGGCTGATGCTTGTTAGAATGTAGAATTTTTTTCTACATTACTTTACTTTTTTTCTTAAACTTTTAATATAATAAGATTCATAATTAACTATGTATAAAATATTTTAGTTAAGTGATTTAATGAATAAAAGAAAAATTTTACCGTTTATTTTACCAATTGTAATTCTCATTTTTTGGTACTTAATTACAGATGGTCTTAATTTGGTTGAACCATATGTTTTACCAAGTCCTATTGATGTACTTAACTCTGCAATTAACATTATACAATCAGGAAAATTGCTTCAAAATACTGTTGATACATTATTCAAAGTATTCTCCGGTCTGATTTTAGCATCTATTGTTGCAATTCCTTTAGGAATTCTTCTTGGATGGTATCAAACCTTGGAAGATTTGGCTTCTTTTGTAATCAGTATTTTAAGGCCTATCCCTCCGGTTGCTTGGATTCCATTTTCAATTTTATGGTTTGGAATCGGAACCCTTCCTGCAGTATTCATTATATTTATGGGTTGTGTGTTCCCGATTTTAGTTTATACTCTTGACGGGGTAAAAAGAACTGATAAGGTGTTAATTGAATCAGCACAAACTTTAGGTGCAAACGATTGGAATGTACTTAAAAGAGTAATATTGCCTTCTACAGTTCCATATATTGTTTCAGGACTTAAAGTGGGTGTTGGAATTGCATTGATGTGTACAATTTCAGCAGAAATGATTGGTTCAAGCAGCGGATTAGGTTATATGATTTTAACCGCTACAAACCTGTTCGATACAGGTACAACTGTAGTTGGTATGTTAGTAATAGGATTAATAGGATTAATCTTAGATTATGTATTTGGACTTGCACAAAAAAGGATTTTCTGGTAGGTGTTTTGAATGTCAATTGAAATTAAAAATATTAATAAATCCTTTGACGGAAGAGGAAAGAATTTATCTGTTTTGGAAAATATTAACTTAAACATTAATGATGGTGAATTGGTGTGTTTGCTCGGACCATCAGGTTGCGGCAAAACAACCCTTCTTCGTTTAATTGCAGGTCTTGATCATCCTACTTCAGGTGAAATTGTAGCTAATGGTGAAGTTGTAGAAAAGCCATCTGGGGACAGAGCAGTTATTTTCCAGCAGTATTCATTATTCCCTTGGTTGACTGTTCTTCAAAATGTAACTTTCGGTCTTGAAATGTCAGGCGGTTCCAAAGAGGAAAACGTCAAGGCTGCAGAAAGATATCTTGAAAGTGTCGGTTTACTTGACTTTAAAGATAGCTATCCTCATGAACTTTCAGGAGGTATGAAACAGAGGGTTGCAATTATCAGATCCTTGCTTAATCATTCACCTATTTTACTTATGGATGAGCCATTTTCTGCATTGGATATGCAAAATAGGCACAAGCTTCAGGAACAGCTAATTGGTGTTTGGAAAAGATTTGAAAATACCATTGTTTTTGTAACCCACGATGTTGATGAAGCAGTTTATCTTGCCGATAAAATTGTTCTTCTAGATAAAAATCCTGGTAAAATTGCAGAAGTAATTCCTGTTGATTTGGAAAGGCCAAGAAAAAGAGATTCCATGGAATTCCTAAAAATTCAGGAATCCATTGTAGAAAATCTTGATATGGAAGAATAGTTAATTAACTATCTTCTAATTCATTTTTTATTTTTAAAATTTCGTTTTTAACAATATTAACACATTTTTCATCATTTTCATTAATTCTGACAGTGCATTCTGCATGCAAATCATGTTTTTTCAATAATTTGCTTACATTCAAATTATATTCCACTGTTGCATCTTTTGTTTTTAGTATTGTTTCTGGACAACAGTTTTCACAGCCATTAACTGCAATGACTCTATTTTTTTGAGCCAGTTCAATGAACTTTTGATAATTCCCTCCGCTTGCAACTACACAGCAATATTCAATATCCTCATGTTCCATGGACAGGTCGTAAACACTAACCCGTGATACTTCGCCTCTAGGATTCATGCCGCTGCAAGCACACAATACAATTTTTTCATTCATATTATCACAATTTAGCTATTAATGTACCGTAATTTCCATTTTCAATGCCTTCATATACATAATCCAGTGCCTTTAGGATTGAAGTATATAAATCATTGTCATTTGCAAGATAAGCTGTAATTGCGGCGGATAAATTGCATCCGGTTCCATGAAGGTTATCTGTTTCAATCAATTCCTGCTTTTGAATTGTTGTTTCGCCATCAATATTGATGGTGTTAATGCCGTCCAAATGTCCTCCAGTGATTAAACTGTTACATTTGATATTTTTAGAGGCTTTGATGGCATCTTTTTCATTGTCAATTTTCATTCCAGTTAATTTTTCAGCTTCACTGATGTTTGGTGTGGTCAAAATTGAATTAGGAAGCAAATATTTATTTAAAGCCATAGCCAAATCCTCTTTGGTCAAATCTCCACCTGATGTTGCAACCATGACTGGATCGACAACCGCCTTTAAATCATACTCTTTAATCTTTTCAGAAACAAGTCTGATTATTTCAGGTGAGTAAAGCATGCCTGTTTTGATGAATTCAACTTCATAGGAATCCATAACAGAATCAATCTGCTCTTCGATATATGCTGGCGAAATGGGTTTGATTGAAAAGAATTTATAAGGGTTTTGAGCTGTAAGGGCAGTTACAATTCCTGTTCCATAAACTCCCAATGCCTGAAATGTTTTTAAATCAGCATACACTCCAGCTCCTGCTGACGGATCAACCCCAGCTATTGACATTACAATCATATTTCATCCTCTTGTAACTTTTATGCGTTCACTTCCACGGAAAGGCTCAACATTTACTTTTAACTCTTTTAGATATTTTCTTGTATGGGTCTTTTCACCGTGAATCATTATTTCTCCTAAATCTTCAGCAGTATTGACATCCAATGCCATGAAAAATGAATCATGCACCTGTGGATTTAGTTTTTTTCTTTCAGCCGCTTGAACATGTTCCTTATAGCTGAATCCTTCAAATCTGGTATGTATCGCCATTGGCTTCATTATTATCATGTTTGTTCCACCGCCCTTTGACGGAACTATAATAAAGTCAAGACTTTTGGAAGCATCTATAAGCATCTGAACATTGGTTTTGCCGATTAAAGGAACATCTGATGGAATAATTATGACTTTTCTTGTTTTTCCTTTACAATATTTCATGGCCTGTTTTAAAGCCTTGTTGAGATTGGAATTTTCATCTTCTAGGATAGTGTCCAACTTTAGCTTTTTGGCATAATCCAATACGTCTTCGTCACGGCTGATGATGAAAATCTTGTCAACATATTTCTTTAATGTGTCGGTAACATCTTGAAGCATCACTTTTAAGAGTTTTTCTCTTTCTTCCTCTGTAAGAAAAGGAGATAAACGTGTTTTTGCATTATTAAACTTGCTGACAGGAATTATTGCATAGATATTATCCATATTATCACTAGTATGTTTTAGCTATTAAAGCAACATATTTTGCATCTTTACCGCTTGCTATACATTTTCCTTCAGACACTTCTTCTTGAATTCCTAAAACATCATAACCTGTTTTTTCTTCAATTTCATGTCCCACTTCTTCTTCCCCACACCAGTAGAATTTGACAACATTTCCAGATTCCACAAGTTCTGAAACCTCATCTAGACTGTTTGCAAACTTGACATGTTCATTTTGGAAATCCCATGCTTGTGTAGATAAGTTTTCGGAGGACTGATTTAATAACTCGATAATATTGTCAGCCAAATTCTCATCTAGAGGGATTTCTGTTTTTTCTTCAGCGTCTCTGGTCATTGCAATGGTAATATTGTTTTCGAGGTCTCTTGGTCCAAGTTCAAGTTTGATTGGAGTTCCTTTCAATTCCCAATCGTTGAATTTTTTACCTGGTCTGATGTCTCTGTCATCAATATTGACTCTAAGTCCTTTAGCTTCTAATGTTTCTTTAATTTCTGAACATTTTGCTAAAACTTCTTCTTTTCCTTTTTTAAATAGAATTGGGATTATTGTAATTTGATTTGGTGATACTTTTGGCGGTAAGCGCAATCCTTTATCATCCCCATGAATTCCAATTAATGATGCGATAACTCTGTCTGATACTCCGGCACAGGTTTGATAGACAAGCTTGTGCTGGCCGTCTTTATCCTCAAAGGTAATGTCAAAGGTTTTTGCGAAAGTCTGACCTAAATTGTGTATGGTACCAATTTGCAGAGTTTTACCGTTTGGCATAATTACATCGAATGCCATAGTGTAGTCAGAACCTGGGAACTTATCCCATTCAGGTCTTTTGGAAATCAGGTATGGAATTCCTAAATCGTCAAAGAACTCTTTATACATTTCAATAAAGTCTTGAATTTGTTCATCTGATTCTTCTTTAGTTGCATGTGCTGTGTGTGCTTCTTTAAAAGTTGTTATTTCTCTAACTCTAATTAAAGGTCTAGTATGTTTGGTTTCGTATCTGAAAGTGTTTACAATTTGATACATTTTTATTGGAAGATCGATGTGGGTTCTAATCCATAATGAATACATAGGATATATTGCTGTTTCACTGGTTGGTCTTAAAGCTAGCTGTTCGTTTAATTCTCTTTGACCGCCTTTTGTTACCCAGTAAACTTCATCTTCAAATCCTTTAACGTGAATTCCCTCTTTTGCAAGTTCGCTTTCAGGAACAAGCATTGGGAATAACACTTCATCATGATCTTTATCCAATAGTTTTTTAATAATGTTCATTGAGTGTTTTCTTATTTGAAAACCGTATGGTCTCCAAACGGCCATTCCTTTAATAGGGTATCTTGAATCAGTTATATCTGCATTTTCTAAAATATCATGAAACCATTCGTCAAAATTTTCCACCATATCACCTAAATTTTATTTATAATATTATTATATTGGTTTTGATTAGTTATATAATTAAAGTTATGATATAAAAAATAGGAATATTTTAATAATAGTTTATATACAATTTAATTCATGATTAATATTATTGCTTATGCATTGTCTTATGGCTCCAATCATTTCCTCGGTGATTTGGTTGGCGGTATACTTGGTATTGTACTTTGTGTAATTGTTGTTTCTTATTGTTCTCAAACAGATTCATCAAGCAGCAATTCATCAAAAACAAATACAAATAGGCCCAGTTCATATGGAAGAAATTACTCTTCCTCATATGATGACGATTATATTCAACAGACAAACTATGATCCGACATGGGATGATGCATATTTTGAAAAAACAGGAAAAGAGCCTTGGTTTGATGACAATCCATGGGACCATGAGAAAAAATAACCATTTACTGATTTAATTTTTCATTCTCAAAAGAAACTTATTTAATATATTTTATCCATATATAAAAATGTATAATTATTTTTTGGGAGATATTATGAGTAATAGGAAAATACAAATGCCTCGTGAAGTTTACATCGATCCGGGTATTGTGAAGGATACTGCGGATATCTGTAAGACATTGCATTTAGACAAAAAGATTTTGATTGTTACAGGTTCCCATACATATGATGTTGGGGCAGTTCCTGTAATTGAAAGCCTTGAAAAAGCAGATATTGGTTATGATGTCATTAAAGTTGACAAGGCATCATTCGAATCAATCTCTGAAGTTGAAGAATTGATTACTCCGGACACTACCGTTTTGGGTATCGGTGGAGGAAAGGTGATTGATGTCGCTAAATTGTCTTCCTATAATCAGGGTGTTTATTTTGTTTCCATGCCTACTACAGCTTCACATGATGGTATTGTATCTCCTTTAGCTTCAATCAAAAATCCCAACACATCAACATCTGCAAAGGCACATTCTCCTATTGCCGTTATTGCTGATACCGAAATCATTGCTCAATCTCCATTCAGATTATTGTCTGCAGGTTGTGCGGATTTGATTTCAAATTTTACAGCTATTAAGGATTGGAAATTGGCTCATAGATTGAAAAATGCACAGTTCAGTGAATCTGCCGCATCTCTTTCAATAATGTCAGCCCATCTGATAACTGATAATGTCAGCAACATCAAGCCTAACTTGGAGGCCAGTGCACGCATTGTAATGAAATCTCTTTTCAGTGGAGGTATGGCGATAAGCATTGCAGGTACAAGCAGACCCGCCAGTGGATCTGAACACTTGTTTTCACATGCATTGGATAAGATACTCGATAAGCCTGCATTGCATGGTGAACAATGTGGTATAGGTACAATTATGATGATGTATCTCCATGATGGTGACTGGAGATCCATTAAAAATTCCCTAAATGCTGTTCAGGCTCCAACCACTGCTGCAGAGATTGGCATTGCGGATGAAGATATAATTGAGGCATTAACTATTGCTCATGAAATAAGGCCTGAAAGATATACAATCTTGGGAGATAATGGAATTTCAAAAGATGCTGCTTATGAATTGGCATATAAAACAGGAGTGATTTAAATGATTACATTGATTGGTAAGGATTTGGCAAGTGAGGGAACCGAATTTGTTTATTTGGGTCCGGCTAAAGAATGTGATGATTGCAGATTCAAATCATCTTGTGTCGGTAATTTGGAATTAAATAGGAAATATGTGATTACTGATGTAAAAGATAATGAGCAGAAATGTCCAATTCATGCTGAAAATATTGTGATTCCTGTTGAAGTTGAAAGGGCTGAAATTGAAGTTTTATCCAATTCTAAAAATATTTTCGAAGGTTCCACTTTCACATATAATGCTCCTGATTGTGATGAGTACTGTGAATATCATGATTTATGTTTCCCTGATGGATTAATTGAAAACGATAAATGTATTGTTTTGAAAAATCAAGGAAAACATAAAAAAGAATGTAAGAAAGGTCTTAGTCTCAATAAACTTACCTTAGGTTTTGTTATTTAATTTTGGTGTTTGTTATGAAAAATGCTAGTAAAAATGATTCTAGTAAAAAAAATGCAGGATATAAGGCTGCTGAATATGTTGAAGATGGAATGGTTTTAGGATTAGGTACTGGTTCCACAACCCATTATTTCATTGAAAAAGTTGGTATGAGAATGGCTGATGAAGGAATAGAAGTTAAAGGAATCCCTACTTCATTTCAATCACTGTTGCTTGCTAAAAAATGGAACATTCCAATAACCACTCTTGAAGAAAATGACATTGACTTGTCTGTTGATGGAGCAGATGAGGTTGATGGTAATTTCAATCTTATCAAAGGTGGTGGAGCAGCTCACACTAAAGAAAAAATCGTAGATTATGCAGCAAAAGAATTCATTGTCATTGTTGATGAATCTAAAGTTGTGGATGAATTGGGAACATTCCCAGTACCTGTTGAAGTAATTCCTGATGCATCCCGTGTTGTTATCCAAACATTGGAGGATATGGGGGCTGAATGTGAAATCAGAATGGCTCAAAGAAAGGATGGTCCTGTAATAACGGATAATGGTAATTTTGTAATTGATGCTAAATTTAGTGAAATAGCTAGTCCTCAACACTTAGAAATAGATTTAAACTCCATTCCTGGTGTTGTTGAAAACGGTATATTCTCACAAATGGTTGATCGTGTCATTGTTGGAACTTCTGAAGGCACTAAAGAGTTATAGGTGATGATATGCCTATTCCAGGTTTGGATGAATATACGATTAGGAGTTACATTAACAAATTTCTTCTATTGCTGGGTATTGTAATCATTATATATGCTGTTCTTTGGATTTTAGCAGAGCTGAAGATAATTCCGGTAATTTTCTTTGCTATCTTTCCACAAATAGTATTATTGCTGATTGGAATTTTCATTGTCTATATTGCCATATCTAAACGAAGGCAATATTAGCTATTTTTTTTAATTTCTTCTTTTATCTCATTAATGTATTCATCATCATATTTATCCAGAAACTTTAAACAGATTTCATTGCCGTCTAAATCCTTATTGTCCCAGAAAAATTGTTCGAATTTTGTATAATCAACAATATCCATTTGGTATTTTTCATAGTAATGCAGTGGATGATTGTTTAAAAAGTCAATCCCTTCTTGGGTAATCTTTTTATCTTTAATGTAGTTGTTTTCATCCAAAAACTTTTTCAATATGCTGAATTCAATATTGAAGTTATTTTCAACCATGAATGTTGCATACTCGAAATCAATATTCTCATTTATCATTTTTAAAAATTTGTATGCAATATATCGGATATCTTCTTGGGTATTTAGGTTATTGTTAAACTGCTGAATGGAATTAATTAGCCTGTCTTCAACTTCAGAGGGATTATAACTTAGATTTATGCCACAATAATGGCAGTATTTGTCATGGTCATCTATTGGCATTTCACAATAAGGACACTTCTCATCATGGGTTACCAATCTTGGCTCTTCAGGAATATTAAATAAATAGGCCAATCTAATCAGTAATGATTCATTTAATATCATTCCTGCTTCGTATTCTTCTTTTAGCTGATTTCTAATTTTCAGTGCCTGATCATGAGTAATGTGCGCATCGTCTATGAGGGTTTCTATATACATTGACAATTCATCTTCGGTTCCAATAACCTCTTCAAGAGTGTATTTTTTCAATGGAAGGTTTTCTTCCAAATCAACTAGAATTTCAAGTATCTCTTCCTGATTTTCTGTATAAATCTTTTTGATATTTCTGAAATAATCATCATCCAGATTTGATCTGTTTTCAATACAATAGTATCTGATTATATCATCATTTAATGGTAAACTATAAGCTATTGTGCATTTTTTACTGTCAAGCAGATGTATGCTGGCACAAATATTCAAATCATAGTAATGTGTTGATAATTCCTCTTCGTTTTCAATTTCATTGTTTGTCAGGACATGTTCTCCAGGGACAATAAACTCAATTGCACTTGCAACAATATTTTCATTTATTTTTTTTGCAAAGCCATATTTAATTAGCAATTCAACAATATACCTTGTTGGCTCTATAATGCTTGGCTTATTGTGTTCCTCCATTGTTTTTTCAAGTTCCTCTAAAAATAAATGATTGCCTCTAAATTCCGGTAAAATATAGATGTTATTTAATGCAGCAGTCATGAATTCTCTTGAAAAATCATAGGAGCAAAATCCAACTACCTTATTTTCATATACCAGTTCCTTAAATAAATTGCATTTTTCACTTTTAAGAATGAAATTTTCTTTTTTGATTGAATCAATGATGTATGGATATGTTTCATTTAAAAGTGGTGTTATGTCAATTGTATTTTCAGTCAAATAGACTTTTTGTGTATTGTCCTTTCTAATTAAATAATCGATGTTTTTCATATTTTTTCACATATTATTTTGATTAATCTTATTTTAAATGAGCTTATATTTATATTATTCGATTATTTGTTTAGTTTTAACTAAAAATTAGCTTTAAATTTAGTTATTCCTTAATTTAGTTATTATTTTAAGGTTTGCTTAAAAATAAAAAAGAAGTGAATGATTAATCATTCACTTATGCAGTAATGGTGATTTTGTTTGAAATAGCTGAATCGTTATACATTGAAGTGATAATGTATTCGCCAGCCATTAGATTGATGTTTAATTTAGCAGTTCCTTGACTGTCTGTTTCTCTGTTATAAAATACTCCATTGATGTTGAATGTAACATTTTGATTTGCAAATGGATTTCCTTGACCGTCAACTAATGTTGCTTTGAATTGGGTTCCATCCCTATATGTCATTGAAATGTTAGTTGCATTTAAAACAGGTTTTACTGTAATGTTGTTTGCTACATTGCATCCTCCGTACATTGCAGTGATAATATAGTCTCCTGGTTGGAGGTTGATGTTCAATTTAGCATATCCTGATGCGTTGGTTTTTCTTTCATACATTACACCGTTGATGTTGAATGTAACTGTTTCGTTTGCACCAACAGGATTGCCGTCATCACCAATAATCTTAACAACATATTGTGAGTCGTTTCTGTAGTATTTTACTAAGTCACTGTTTTCAGTGATTTTTGGAAGAACAGTAATGGTATTTGAAGCCATTTCACCGTTGTCTGGGTGAGTTGCAGTAATTATATAAGTACCTTGGTCTAAATTGATGTTCAATCTGGCAGTACCGTTTTCATTAACTTGTCTATAATACATCACACCGTTGATGTTGAATTTAACTGTTGTGCCGTTAGCTAATGGGTTGCCTTGACCATCAGTGAAGGTAGCATAGTATTGAGTTCCGTTTCTGAATACTTTGGTAATGTCTTTTCCTTCAATTGTACTTAATACGGTAACTTTTGAATTTACAACTGCAGGATCATATTTGTCGCTGCCATCATAGTATACAACAACGTCATATTCGCCGGCATTTAAATTTATGGCTATGCTTGCAGTACCGTTTTCATCGGTTTTACGTGTATTGTTTACACCGTTCAAATTAATGATAACTGTTTCATTGTTTATTCCAGTTCCGTTAGCGGTTAGTGAAACGACAAATCGGGTTCCGTTTTTGTAATACATTTCAATTTCAGGAGCTTTCAAGTCAACTGCATTAGGACTGTCTACAGTTATGGTTGCCTGTTCAGTTTTTTTACCTAATTTGTCGTTACCTGCAAAGTTCACTACAACGGTGTAGTTTCCATTAGGTAAAATGCTTTCAATGCTTGCAGTACCTTTTTCATCTGTAACAGCAGTAAATGTTTCACCATTTAATTCAATGCTTAAAGTTTCATTAGCTACTTCAATACCATTGTTATCTTTTAAAATTACATCATAACTGACTTTGGTTGAATTGCTGGTTAAGTCTTCAGCAATTATTGTTGCAGGAGGTAAATATGCACCGTCGCTGTAGGTTCCTTGAACATTTTCAGAGCTTTGGTATTTTGTGTCTGCGAATGCGATGTATGTTACAAATGTTGGTGGGAACGGCAAGAAGTCTAAAGCATATTGATTTTCTCCTATTGTTACGTTATAGTATCCTCCACCAAGTAAAAGACCAATTCTGCTTCCAATCATATTGTTGTTAAATATGTATTCCTCTCCTGATCCATATGCTGTAATTGAAGCTATTTTAGCATTCATGATTGTGTTGTTATAGACCATGTGTCCTTTGGAGTGCATAAGGTAAATTCCTTCTTTTGCACCGTTGATTGTATTGTTGAATACGATGACGTTTGGTCCGGTTCCGTGTCTTACGTCAATACCATGGTTTACAACATTTGTAATTGTGTTGTTTGCAATAATGTTTCTTGGTGATCCGAAGTTGATCATACCGTTTGTGTATTGGTCGTGGATGTTGTTGTTTGTAATTATTGAATCTCCTGAGTATTGCATGAATATACCGAATGATGCACCTTCAATGTCACAGCCTGTTACTGTTAGTTTGGTACTTGCATCAGCATAGATTCCTGCTGTTTTATATTCGTTTGTAGTGGTGCCGACAGTAGCTGTATTGTATCCTGGGAATTTGCTTATGATGTTTAAATCAGAAACTACAACTCCAGTATTGTTTAATGTGTATAATACAGCATAATATGCAACGGCATATCCGTTGCTGCTACTTTGGTTTCTTACTTTTTCAGGAATGTTTGCACTATTGAGCTCGTTATATCCGATTAATGTAGCATTGTTACCGATAATCTTGATGTTTTTGTCAGTATAAATACAAATGTCTTCATAAACTGCATTTTCAGCAAAGTTTAATGTATCTCCGTCTGCCATTGAGTCAATTATTCCTTGGATATCCGTTGAGCTTGCATCAGCAGATACATTGTAGATGTTGCCTGTTGGGGATAGGATAACATCATAGTTAACATCAATATCCTTAGGTGTTGGGATATTTGTAACATTTGAGTAAGTATCTTCACTTAAGCTGGAATCTGTGTAGACCCCGATATCATCAGTTGCACTTTGATAATCTGATTGTGCTGTTGCAACATAATATACGAATGTTGGTGGGAATGGTAAATTATCTAATTGGAACTTGTTTTCGCCAATAGTTATATCTGAGTATCCTCCACCTAACAATACACCAATTCTTGATTTGTACATGGTATTGTCATATATGTTAACTTCTGATGAACCGTAACAGGTAATTGAACTGATTGAACAGTTAATTAATGTGTTTTGTGTTGCGGTATGACCTTTGGAGTGCATAAGATAAATTCCCTCTTTGGAGCCGATTACTGTATTGTTAATTACCTGGACATTTGGTCCGGTTCCGTGCCTTACATCGATACCATGATTTTTAGCGTTAACTACAGTGTTATTGGTAATCAATGTTCTTGCAGAACCGAAATTTAAGAATCCTGTAGTGGTCTGGTCTTTTATCATGTTGTTTGAAACGGTTCCATCTGGAGATGAAGTCATATAGATACCCCATGATGAACCTTCAATTATGTTATTGTCAATTTCCACTCCTTTTGCCTGACTGACATATAAAGCAGCGTTTGAGTATGTTGAAGTGTCAATTCCAACAATTTTCAATCCATTAAGTTTAATATTCTCTGCATTTAACAAGTATAATGTTGCGAAGTTGGAAACCGCATATCCACCATCAGCAGTGGTTGCCCTAACTTTTTCAGCGATATTGTTATTGTTGTCTCCCGGTGATGAATAACCGATTATGGTCGCACCATTTCCATTTATTGTAATACTTTTATCCACATAGATACAGATGTCTGTATATGTGCCTTGTTCAAAGTTTAAAGTGTCTCCATCTGACATACTGTTTATAGTATTTTGGATGGTTGTACTGTTTGAACCTGCACTTATTGTTTGTTGGGAAGATGTTTGAATATTGTCATTTTCACTTATGGCAATTATATTGTCTTGATGGAATATATCATCAGATACATCTTCAGCAAATGCCATATTTGAACTAAAAAGAACAATAAAAACCAAAAATATTCCCAATAATATCTTTTTATTATCCATTTTATTCCTCGATTTGTATATTATTAAATGTATAAATTCCACTGTCGATATACACTTAATGTTATATTGTATATTGTCATCTATTTAAATAAATTTTCATAACTATGTTATATTCTATTATTTTTAAAAATAAAGTTTATTTAATCCTTTTTTAATTTAATGTAGTGCATAACTTTATATTACATAACGATGAATAAAATTAAATGTAAATCAGTTAAATTGTTATGATTTAAAATGCATGTCGAGAGTAGATAATATATGAATATAAAAAAAGTTAATATTGTATTGAATATTTCTATTGTACTTTTATTTAGTTTATGTATAATTTCTACTGTTTCTGCTAATGATTATATTGATATTAATAATAAAACTACTTATAATATAGTTTCAGACTTTTCAAATGATGAAATTCAGACAATTATTTCCAATGCCAATGATGGAGATACAATCATATTTACATCAAAAAATTATGATAATATATCTTTAATCATCGATAAACAGTTGAAAATCATATCCAATAAAAACAGTACAATCAATGTCAATCCATCTTTAAGCGAAAAAGCACATAATTTGGGTATTGACAATACTTTCGGATTCTATTTTACTCAAAACAGTTCAGGCAGTATATTATCCGGGTTTAATATAATTGCTGCTTCAGCTGATTATGCTGTTGTCCTAGATAAGTCATCCAATACGATTGTTGAAAACAATAGCATTTCACAGGCTGTCAACAATGTTGTTGTAAAAAATTCAGACAATGTTTTAATAAATAATAATTACATTCATGATGCGTCAAATAACAGTCTGCAGATTCATGATGTTACAAACATTTCTGTTTTAAACAATACTGTTGCATATAATGGCAGATCAGGAATAGAAACTTCCAATTTATATGATTCATTGATATCCTGGAATGAGATATTTTCAAATTATTTCAACGGAATTTCAATGTATAACCGTTCCTCCAGCAATAATGTAACCTATAATCATGTGTATGAGAATATGAACGGAATTTATATAAATTCACAGTCAAGCAATGACAATTTCCAATATAATACATTGGAGTTCAATCGTATGGATCCTGATTCTGAATTGGGTGGATTTGAAACTGGAAACGGTCTTTTGTTCGGCGAATTCTTTGAAACAGTTGGAAGAAAAACTCCAAATATTTCATATAATGCATTGATGCATAATGAGAACTTCCAGGCAAAGAACAATCCTTTGAAAGAAACATTCAAATTGGGTCCGAACTATTTCGATTCAAATGATGATGTTCATACTTTCATCTGTCCGATGTTGCTTGCAAAGATATTGACAATGGATTTCACATCAGTATCCAACGGAATTGGAATTCAAATCTATGAGGATGGCAAGCCTGTAAATGATTTTGCATTCTTCGATCAAAAGATAACTGTTGACGGCAAGGAATATAGTGTTGAAATTCAAAACGGTAAAGGATTGATAGAAACTGATTCAAGTCAAGATCATCAGGTTGAAATAAAACATGGTGATAAAGTGCCCGATTACAGAAGTGAAACTGTAGAAAAATACACATCATCCTCCAAAGATAATGATGGTTCTTCTCAGGGTTCTACTTCTGAGGGTACCCATGGATCAGGTTCCGGCTCCGGCTCTTCTTCAGGCACTGGTTCAAATAGCGGTTCATCAAATTCAACTGACGGCTCAAATGACGGTCAGGGAGGTTCTTTTCCAAACAGCGGGACTGCTTCAAATACTAATAGCAATTCAACCAGTACTGTATCAAACAATCAAGGTAGAGTAATAGCTAATTATGGTACGAACAGTTCAGATGTATTATCTGAATCAAGTTCACAAACTGGTGATGAGGAGCAATCCCAAGGCCAGGAAAATGCTGCCGAATCAGGAAGTGTCGAATCCGGTGATTCATCATCTCTGGGAGATTCTGAAACTGAGGGCAAAGCATATGATTTGTCTCAGGTAAGCAAAAAGGCAAATCCTTTGCAGGACAATTCAATAATTATTGTTTTGGCTGTTGTATTTTTAGTTGTAATCTTTGTCTACGGGTACAGACGCAAAAATGAGTTCGAATAAAATTTAAACTCTCTTTTTTTCTTATTTTTTTATAGTAGTTTTGATAAACTATTAATCAATGTCATCTAAAAAAATCATTTTAAATACAAATAAGAACTTTGAAATCATTGACATTACTTCTCAGATTAATCGGGAAATTGATATTGATTCTGGTATTGTCAATGTCTTTTCCAAGCATTCAACATCTGCCATTGTCGTCAATGAAAATGAAAGCGGACTTTTAAAGGACTTGGAATTAATGTTGGGTGATTTGGTAAATGATAAATATTCCTGGCAGCATGACAGAATTGATAATAATGCAAAGTCACACTTAAAGTCATTTATATTGTCATCAAGTGAAACGATTCCAGTTGCAAATGGTAAATTGGATTTGGGAACTTGGCAATCGGTATTTTTCATAGAACTTGACGGACCAAGAACCGGCCGGACAGTTGGGTTAACATTCATCGGTGATTAAAATGGATAGGCGTTTGATAATTTTAATACTTGTTGTTGCAATCATTGTTATTACAATACTTTTAAGCAATCTCCCGTTTGATGTAACTCCAAATCATAATGTTAGCTACCAGGAGATGGATGTGCAAATGAGAAAATTGTGGTATTGATTAATTTTAGTTTTGTTGTTGAAATAAAGATGGTGATAACATGAAGATTTGTCAAGAGTGCGGATCAGAAGTTAAGGAAGATGAAAATACATGTCCAAGATGCGGCAGCAAAGATATTAAAGAAGAACACTTCTGCAGAATATTGGGTACCAAATTATAGTAATATTCACAGAAAAATGTGAAATGGATTTGGGATTAACTTTCATATTTGTGGATAATTTCAGTTCAATTGATTGGTTAATTGATTTTTTGTTAGCCTAAATTATATAATCCTTTAAAAAGCATTACATTAATTTTATATATGTTCAAATTAATATATAGTGTTAATAAAAGTTTTTAGTGTAGATTATGAAAACGGCAGTATTAATTCCTTGTTATAATGAGTCAGCAACTATCAAAAAAGTTGTTTGTGATTTTAAGAAAGTAATGCCTCATGCGGATATTTATGTTTATGATAACAATTCAACTGATGGCACGGATAAAATAGCTAAAGAGAATGGAGCTATTGTTAGATATGAATATAAACAAGGAAAAGGTAATGTTGTTCGATCAATGTTTAGAGACATTGATGCGGATTGTTATATCATGGTGGATGGTGATGATACATATCCTGCTGAATCTGCATTGGAATTTGAAAGACTTGTTTTAGAAAAAAACGTTGACATGGTTATTGGAGATAGGTTATCTTCAACATACTTTGAAGAAAATGACCGCCTATTCCACAATACTGGTAATAAGGTGGTCAGATGGTTAATTAACTTATTCTTTTCAAGTGATTTGAAAGATATCATGACTGGGATGAGAGCGTTTAGCTATGATTTTGTAAAATCATTCCCTATTGTATCAAAGGAATTTGAAATAGAAACTGAAATGAGTGTTTTTGCGCTGATGAATAATTTTTCCATTGAAGAAATTCCAATTGAGTATCGTGATCGTGTAGAAGGCAGTGAATCAAAGTTAAATACTTATAGGGATGGATATAAGGTACTTAGGATGATTTATACATTAGTTCGTGATAAAAGACCATTTTTCTTTTTCACTACTGCATCATTAATCCTTTTAATCATTGCTGCAATTTACTTTGTGCCGATTTATTTAAGATATAGGTATTATGGTTATGTTTTAAAGATTCCTACGTTGATTGTCGTTTCAACTGTTGTGATGGTGGCTGCTGTGACATTCTTTACGGGTGTTATTTTACATGTTATTAAAAAACAAAACAATGCACAGCTTGAAAATCATCTAACGTTGATTAGATTAAATAAAAAAAATAAATAATTTTTATTTTATTTAGGGTTTTTATAATGAATCAGAACAATTTTCAAGAATTTAAAGATCTTTTTTTCAAATCAAAGAAATATTGGATATTATATTTGGTTTTAATTACAGTACTTGCTTTATCCTCTATTTCTAAAAGAAATTTCACTGACCCTACTTTTGAAATAGCTATTTTCATACTTGTTGCCATTATGGGAATTTTTTCTATTCTGTTTTATTTTTCCCATAACAATGATGATGAATTGTATAAGGTCGCATTTGTTATAATACTGCTGTTTGGTATTACAACGGCACTGATTGTTCCGATTTGTGATGTTAGTGATGAAGTGGAGCATCTTACAAGAGCGGAAATTACATCTCAGGGTGTTTTAGTTCCTCATTGGACTGGTGATGAGGTAGGTATAGACAGATTGTATAATCATAGTGATGAGGGAAAGTACAGTAACGTTAAAAATGATAATGTCGGTTTTGAAACTATCCGAAGCCACATGTTTTTCAATGATAATCGTGAAAAGACGGTGTTTGATGTTGAGGGGGATACTGACAAGATTAATTATGAACCGATGATAGATGGGTCTGCATTTGAACAGAATCCATTTTTTGGATATCTTCCACAGGCAATAGGTATTTTCATGGCAAAACTTTTGGATTTAAATGTTATTTGGATATTGTGGCTTGGAAGAATTGGCAATCTGGTATGTTATGCCGGTTTAATATCACTGGCTATTCGCAAAACTCCTGTTTTGAAAATGCCATTGCTTGCTGTAGCATGTATTCCAATCACAATTTATCAGGCGGCTTCCGTAAGTATCGATTCGATGATTATTGGTTTGGGAATTCTTGCAGTCGCATACTTCATATGCATGCTTAAGGCAGATAAGAATTCGATTGAAATTAGGGATGTAGTGATTTTTACAGTAATCTGTCTGCTTTTGGGTCTTTGTAAATTGACATATCTTGCATTCATATTTTTATTGCTGTTTGTTCCAAGGGACAATTTTGCCTTTAAAAGGGTTATTCCTACATCATTGGCGTCAATTTCAATCGTTGCTATTTGCGGCGTATTGTGGAGCCGATATTCAACGCCTGCATTAATGCATTCCTGGAGATCTAAACTCAATTACGTTAATTCAGCAGAGCAAATTTCCTATTTCATCCATAATCCTGCATTCGTGCAGAAATTCTTTACCCAGATATTCACAACAGATTTGGCTTGGATGATTTATGGAATATTCAACTTTTTCAGTGCAGGAAGTGCAAATCATTATGCCAATACATATTATTTGATTTTTGTTGCATTATTCCTGTTCCTGTTTGCAATTCTGATTTTTTATCCTGAAAACAATAAATTCAGCATAAAAACAAGGTTGGGAGCATTGCTTGTTTTACTGATTGTTTATGTTGGAACCTGCTTTGTTCAGCTGTTGACCTGGGCAAGTGTTGCCTATACCAATCTGGGTATAAATACAAGATATTTCATACCTTTGATTGCATTAATTCCTATCATAATAAGTCTTAATAAATTTAATTTAGACAAGCCTAAATTTGATAATTATTCATTTATTCTTATTATAACTTTTATGGCTACACTAATTTTAGCATTCACAACTAAGTATTATTGAAATTTTTTCTTATTAAAATTAAACAAATTTAAAGAATATTTAAATATAGAAAAAAACATATTTTAAAATGAGGTTTATTTAAGAGGGAAAATTTATGGGTAGTCGGGCTAATTTTGAAATTAAATCTGTATTTAATGATTATAAGGATATGCTTTTCAAATCGAAAAAGTATTGGTTGATATACCTAGTTTTGATTTTGATTTTAGGCATTTCCACAATGAATAATAAAAATATTTTAAATCAGCATTTCGTCATGTTGACATTTGCAGTTGTAGCTGTTTTAGGAATTTTTTCAATTGTTTTTTATATGCTGCATGACAGTGATGAGGAATTTTATAAGGTTGCATTTATAATTATTCTGATTTTTGGTATTACAACAGCACTGATTCTTCCAATCTGTGATGTAAGTGACGAAATAGAACATTTGGCAAGAGCGGAAATTACTTCTCAGGGTGTAATCATTCCTCATTGGACTGGTGAGGATATGGGCGTTGAAGGATTATATAATCATACTGAAGGAGAAAGAATCAGTAGTGAAAAGAATGTCGGTGCCGGTTACAATTCGATTCGGGCATATAACTTTTTTTCAGGAAGTCTGGGAAAAACGGTATTTCAGACAAGTTATGATACTGCAAAAATAGATACTACTCCTTTCATAATTGATTCTGCTTTTGAGCAAAATCCGTTCTTCGGTTATTTGCCTCAGGCGATAGGCGTATTTCTTGCAAAATTATTGGATTTGAATGTAATTTGGATTTTATGGCTTGCAAGAATTTGCAATTTGATTTTTTATGCAGGTGTTGTTTCCTTAGCTATTAAAAAGACTCCTGCTTTAAAGCTGCCTTTGCTTGCTGTAGCATGCATTCCGATTTCAATGTATCAGGCATCATCAGCAAGTATTGACTGTATGATTATAGGATTGAGTATTTTAAGCATATCTTACTTTATTTATATGTGCAGAGCTCCGGACAGGTCTCTTACGATTAAAAACATTGCTGTTTTCAGTGTTATCTGTCTGATGCTGGGTCTTTGTAAATTGCCGTATCTCGCATTTGTTATATTGTTGATATTCATACCTTCCAAAAAATTTGAAAAGGACAAGAAGCATAATCTGCCTATACTTTTGATTTCAATTGCTGCTGTTGCAGTTATAGGTATATTGTGGAGTAGATATTCAGCTCCAACGTTATTGCATTCATGGAGATCATCCCATAACCTAATCAATTCCACTTTGCAGATGAACTATGTTATGCATCATCCTTCAAGTATTTCAAAATTCATATATAATATTATTTTCCTTGAAATACCAAATATGCTGACGGGGGTATTCAGTTTCTTTGGAGCTCATCAGTTCCATCATTATGCTGACAGATATCATTTTGTAACAGCTGCTCTATTGATATACTTGGCTTTTGTATTGCTTGCTTATCCAAGAAATGTTAAATTTGAATTGAAAACTAAATTAGGTTCAATATTTACTATAATTATGGTTTATGTTGGAATTTGTTTTATCCAATTGTTGACTTGGGCTAGTGTGGGCTATTATAATTTGGGTATAAGTACCAGATATTTCATTCCTTTATTCTGCCTGTTCCCAATTGCCATATGGATTAAGCAGATTCAGTTAGATAAGGATAAATTCGATAAGTATGCTATGGTATTTATGATAGCGTTCATGGCTACATTAATCATATCATTCGCATCAAAATATTATTGGTTGGTCTAAAAAACTAATAATATTTTCGTTTCTTTTTTTTTTATGGTTAAGTAGTGGTGATGAATTAATTTATTGGTTTTTTTGTTTTTAAATCATGCTTTGTTAATGAATTCAATTTCAAAAGCAACAACAGGATATTCCAATGTGAAATTGCTGATTACTTCAGGTGAAATTTCACCAAAGAATCCTTTGATTGATCCGTTTCCAGATTCACCTATAACATCAGCAGCCCTTCCTTCAATGAATGATGGATTTTCACTGTCTGAAATTTCCATTGAATAACCTAAATTGGAAAGAACGCTTGTTACAATTGATTTGATTTCAGTAAAGTTTGCAGTTGAGTGACAGCTTAATCCAGCTAATTTTTTGGATGTTGTAACCTTGTTTTCTCTTGATTCATCAAGGTATAGGACATCACCAATCTCAAATATTTTTTGAGGCAAGTCCTCATGCTTGTTGTCTTCTAAAAATTCCATCAAACTGTTGATTAAGCTTGTACGAATCATTGTTCTGTCAATAGTGATTGGTCTTGCCACTTGGACATGTTCTTCTTCAGGCTGTTTCATGAATTGATAGTGTGATTCCTCATTTGTAAGCATTAGGCTCATCACTTCCTGGAATCCTAAACCAATCATTACTTCACGAATGGTTCCTTCAGCCTTAAACCAGTCATTTTCATATGCAACAGTATTAATGTCAGGCAATTCAGCTTCAATGGAATTGATTCTGTATTGCACTGCAATATTTTCCACGATATCCACTTCATGTAAAATGTCTACCCTATATGCAGGAACATATACTTTCAATTCATTGTCGTTTAATATTTCAGCATTAAAACGTGCTTTTAATAATAATTCTTTAATTTCTTCTGCATCTAAGCTGGTTCCACCAATCAATTCATTTGCAGTATCAACATGAACATTAATTTCTTGAGGAGTCAAATCAGGACTGACTACAGTTTTGTCTGAATATTTGACTTCCATGCTTTTTATTTTTCCACCAACTTCAGCAAATGAACAGCATATGATGTTCAATGCCTGATTGACTGCACGTTCATCAGTTCCTGTTACATCCACAATGATGTTTTTGGTGTCTTCCTTGATTTTGGTAAGCTCACCGTTAATGATTGGAGGCATTGATAGGATATTGTCATCACAATCTAAAATCAATGGATATTTGTCAAAGTCTTCAATCAGATGAGCATAATCTTTACCTTTGTCATGTTCAGTTAAAACTTGATTTGGAGTCATTGGAGTATCTTTTTCAAGAGGAATAAATGCATTTTCATCTTTTGGAGTTGCAATATATTTGAATGGAGCTTTAACTACATCTGCATTGTGTATACCGATAGCTACTTTTTTTCTGTCTCTTCCGATTACCCAATGGAGATTTTCCTGGAAATCCATTATGTATTTGAGCTTGTCTCCAGTAAAGTCAACATCATCAATTTTTGCAAAGGCAATGTATGGTCTGATTTCTGCCACATCATCCTCTACGGTAACGCTTTCACCGGATGGTGTTATTTCATAATCTGGAAGACCAACCTCTTGACCAATGAATCCTTTAAAAGATCTAGCTACTCCTTCAACAGATAAATTGTCCGGACGGTTAGGGAAGAATTCTACTTTTATCTCTTCATCATCAAAGTCCTCAATATCACTAGACATCATAGGCAATGTGTCTATTAATTCATCTTTTTCCATATCTATTCCTAAATCTTTTAAATCCTGATATTTGAATGTAATAACTGGCATTTAATATACTCCATTAATTTTTATTTACAATCCATAAATTAAAATGAAAAATACTGATTCAACTACAAAATGCAATGCCCGGTGTTCTAATTCGCCCATATGGCCAATCAATACAGTATGGCTTACATCTATTATGAAATGAATTGTGGCTGCTAAAATTCCTACTGTAGGTGATAGGAATACAATTGACAATATTACAAAATGAAATGCCGCTTCCATCAATTCGTGTATTACCCATGTTTTCCATGGTGAATAATCGACGGAATGATAAATTAAACCACCTAAAATTATGTAAAAGTCATTTAAAACTTTCCACATTAATTGTGTGTGTAATATATCACTTAAAGCTAAAACAATTGCAACGTAAAACCATAGTAAGTGCATTATTTAACAGTCCTTTAAAAATTTATAATATAATTATTTATGATTATTTTATATAATATAATTATCTATATTTAAAATAGAGAATGGATTTATAATTTATGAAAAATTTAATCAAGGTCTTTAAAAATAAACTTCCGCAAGTTTTTATCATATTTGCCCTTTTGATATTGGAGGCTTACTGTGACCTGTCTCTTCCATCATACACTGCAAATATTGTTGATATTGGTATTCAAAATGCTGATTTGAATTATATAACTAATATCGGTATGTTAATGATGATTATGGTTGCCATATCAGTATTTGCGACTGTTGGAGTTTCTTATTTTTCAAGCAGAGTATCTTCAAGCTATGCAAAGGACTTAAGGAAGGTAATCTATACCAAGGTACTGAAGTTTTCCAATCATGAATTAAATAGGATTTCAAGGTCATCACTTATCACACGTTCTACAAATGATGTCAATCAGGTGCAGAATGTTTTGGGATTTCTATTCACTACACTCTTTTTCGCCCCTATTTTGGGTGTTGGAAGTATTATCAAAGCCTTTGAACTTGGCGGAAACTTGTCATGGATCATTTTCATCACTTTCATTGCTGTTTTGATTTTATTGATTATTATTGTCATAAGGGTATTGCCTTATTTCAAGATAACTCAGGAAATCATAGATAAAATGAATAGGACTGCACGTGAAATACTTATCGGAATTCCTGTAATCAAGGCTTTTGTAAGGCAGGATTTCGAGCAGGAAAAGTTTGGCTATGTGAATGAGGAGTTTAGGGATGTTAACTTATATGTTTTCAGGAATCTTTTTGTCCTAATGCCTGCAATGTCTTTGATTTTGAATTTGATGATAGTTTTGATACTGTACTTTGGGGCATATGATGCCATTGCAGGAAATATCTTGACGGGAGACATCATAGCATTTATTCAGTATTCCACACAAATCGTATTCTCCTTTATCATGATTGGTGGCTTTATAATCATGCTTCCAAGATTTCTGGTATCTGCAAGACGTATTGGCGAAGTTCTAAACATGGAACTGTCAATCACGGACGGAAACATAACTTCAATCGGCGACAGCCCAACAATAGAATTTAAAGACGTATGCTATTCTTATCCTGGAAGTGAAAAGGATACCTTAAAGGACATCAACTTTAAATTGACGCCCGGCAAAACCACAGCTATTATTGGAGGAACTGGGAGTGGTAAATCAACTATTTTGAATTTAATACCAAGATTGCAGGATGTAACTGGGGGAGAAATCCTTATTGATGGCATCAATATTAAAGAATTTAATTTAAAGACTTTGCGTGATAAAATCAGTTTCACTCCTCAGAGAGCCATCCTATTTCAGGGAACAGTTAAATCCAACATGCAGATTGGAAAAAGTGATGCAACTGACGATGAAATAGAAAAAGCTCTTTATTTGGCTCAGGCAGATTTCATTGAAGATATCGACCAGGACGTCATGCAGGGAGGATCCAACTTTTCAGGCGGCCAAAAGCAAAGGCTATCCATTGCAAGAGCCATTATCAATCCTCATGACTTTTATCTGTTTGATGATTGTTTCTCCGCTCTGGATATGAATACTGAAGCAATAGTTAAAAGTAATTTGGACAAAATAGCTGAAGACTCATCAATATTGTTCGTATCACAGAGAATTTCAACCATTAAGGATGCCGATGAAATAATTGTCCTTGATAAGGGTGAAATAATAGATAAGGGCGTTCATGATGAGTTAATCAATCGCTGTAAAATTTACTCTGAAATTGCATCATCACAAATGGAGGATTCATCATGCCACCAATAAAAAGACGACCTCCGGAAAAGCCTGCGGATAATAAAAAAGCTATAATGAACATATTGTTCTTATTGAAAGATTATAAGCTGAAGCTTTTCATTACATTTGTTTGTGCTTTGCTTTCAACATTATTTTCGATTATAGCTCCATTATTGATTGGTATGGCAACTACCACAATATTTGATGGACTTAATGCAATTGCACATAATGCCGGCACGATTGATTTGGACAGACTGTTTTTCCTGCTTGGCGTTGTTGTAGCATTGTATGTTGTAAGCAGCATATTTTCATACCTTCAGACATGGTTTTTAATCGATATTTCAACAGATATCAGTTATAACCTAAGAACAAGGATAATGGACAAGATTACATATCTATCTATGGATGATGCAGGTGAAAACAAGAGGGGTGATATTCTCTCAAGAATAACAAATGATGTGGACTCATTGCAAAACGGAATTACTCAATCATTCATCCAGCTGATGACTGCAGTAATTACAATCGTTGGTGTCTTAATCATGATGCTCTACATTAATGTTGGGCTGACGCTTGCCTCACTGATATTGATTCCAGTGTCATTTCTGGTTATCAGGTACATAACAAAGCATTCCCAAAGTTACTTCCTGAAGCAACTGACTTTTAAGGGATCTCTTAATTCTCAAATCGAAGAGACTTTCACAGGTCATGATATTATTAGGACCTTTAACCAGGAAGACATTGAAATGGAGATATTTGAAAGCGACAATGAAAATTGGTTCAAGCATGAATGGAAATCACAGTTCTACTCAAGCCTTAACGGCCCTTTGATGAATTTCATATCCAATTTGGCTTATGTTGTAATAGCCGTTTTGGGAGCAATATTTGTAATTCAAAAGGCAATTGCAGTTGGAGACATTTTGGCATTCTTCCAATACATCAAAAACTTCACACAGCCTATCCAGCAGATTACACGAGTAATGAATCTAGTTCAAACTGCAATGGCTGCCAGTGAAAGGATATTTGAATTTTTAGAGGTGGATGATGAACCAAATCCGTCAGATGTAAAAGTCAATGAATTGAATGATTCAATAACATTTGAAAATGTGAGCTTCGGATATGATGAAAATGAAAAAATTATTAAAAACCTGTCATTCGATGTTAAAAAGGGAGATAAAATAGCTATTATTGGAGAAACCGGTGCAGGAAAGACCACTATCGTTAAGCTCCTCATGAGATTTTATGACGTCGATTCCGGTGAGATAAAAATCGATGGCGTAAACATCAATGAATATGACAAGAATTCCCTAAGATCCTTAATGGGTATGGTGCTTCAGGACTCATGGCTTTTCAGCGACACGATAGCAAATAATATCCGTTATGGAAAGCTCGATGCGACAGATGATGAAGTAATTAATGCAGCAAAGCAAGTTCGTGCAGATGATTTTATAAGACAGCTTTCAGATGGCTATGTAACTGTTTTAAGCGAAGATTCAGATAACATTTCCCATGGTCAGAAACAATTGCTTACAATAGCAAGAACTATTTTAGCAGATAAGGAGATTCTCATTTTGGATGAGGCAACTTCATCAGTAGATACAAGAACAGAAAAACTGATTCAGGATGCAATGGATAAACTGATGGAGAATAGAACCAGCTTTATCATTGCCCATAGATTGTCAACTATTAAGAATGCGGATAAAATCATTGTAATAGAAAACGGTGAAATTATTGAGCAGGGCAATCATGAGGAATTGTTGAATCAGAAAGGTTATTATTATAATACATTGAATAATTGAATATTTTTATAAATAATAAATTATAAATCTAATAATATTATTTTTATTTATAATTAGGAGAAAATTTATGTCAAAGCAAGAAATTCCTAAAGACTATGATTTTAAAAAAGAAAAGGTTTGGGAGAAGAAATGGGAAGATGAAGACATCTACAAATATATTGGCGATGGCTCTCGTCCTAGATATGTTATTGATACTCCCCCACCATACCCAACAGGCTCAATTCACTTGGGTCACGTTTTAAACTGGGTTTACATTGATATGAACGCAAGATACAGAAGACAAAAAGGGCATGATGTGCTCTTCACCCAAGGATGGGATTGCCATGGTCTTCCTACTGAAGTAAAGGTTGAAGAAACTCACGGAATCAAGAAAAATGATGTTTCACGTGCAAAATTCAGAGAATATTGTGTTGACTTAACTACTGATAACATTGCAAAAATGAAAGCGCAAATGAGAGCAATGGGTTATTCACAGGATTGGAGTCGTGAATTTGTAACAATGACTCCTGAATACATGAAAAGAACCCAATATTCATTTTTAAAGATGTATGATGAAGGATTGATTTATCAGGGAATTCACCCTGTAAACTGGTGTCCTCGTTGTGAAACAGCTATTGCTTTTGCAGAAGTTGAATACAGTGACAATACAACATTTTTAAACTATGTTAACTTCCCTCCTGCAGTAGAAGACTCTTATGATGATATTGTATCCTCACAGGCATCAGGCAAACAGGCTGACCCTTCAGATGAAGGTATATTAATTGCAACCACCCGTCCTGAATTGATGTCTGCCTGTGTAGCTGTTGTAATACACCCTGAAGATGAAAGATACACTCACCTTTTAGGAAAATATGTGGAAGTTCCTCTATCACATCAAAAAGTTAAAATTATTGCTGATGAAGAGGTTGATCCTGAATTCGGTACAGGTGCAGTAATGATTTGTACTTTTGGGGATAAGACTGACGTAAGTTGGGTTCAAAAATATGATTTGGAAATCATTAATGCAATTGATGAGACAGGTACATTGACTTCCGCTTCCGGAAGATATGAAGGAATGGACTTGCAGACCTGTAAAAAACAGACCATCGAAGACCTGAAAGCTGAAGGATACCTATTAAAACAGGAACAGGTTGACCAAAATGTAGGCCAATGCTGGAGATGTAAGACTCCTATTGAAATATTAGTTAAAAAGCAATGGTTTGTAGCTGTAAGAGACTTGATTGCAAAAACCAAAACTGCAGCGGATGAAATGAACTGGGTACCTGAACACATGAAATCCCGTATGGTTAACTGGGCAGATTCCATGGAATGGGACTGGTGTATTTCAAGACAAAGAATATTTGCAACCCCAATTCCAGTATGGTACTGTAAAGACTGTGGAAAAGTAATCCTTCCTGATGTTGAAGACTTGCCAATCGATCCGACTCAGGATAAACCTAAACATGCATGTGAATGTGGCTGTGAAGAGTTTATTCCGGAAGAGGATGTATTGGATACCTGGATGGATTCATCAATTTCACCATTATCCATTGCAGGATGGCCTGATGAAGACTACATCAATCATTTCCCATCAAATATCCGTCCTCAAGGACACGACATTATCCGTACATGGGCATTCTATACAACACTCAGATGTTTAGCCTTAACAGGCCAAAAGCCATTCGATGATATTGTAATCAACGGTATGGTATTCGGTGAAGACGGAAACAAAATGAGTAAATCAAGACCTGAGTTTGTTGTTGGACCGGAAGAGGTCATTGAAAAATACGGTGCCGATTCATTAAGGACATGGGCAGCTAACAGTGTCCCTGGATCCGATGTAATATTTGACTGGAAAGACATCAAACATGGATACAGATTCCTTAGAAAATTCTGGAATGCATTCAGATTTATCAGCATGCAAATATTTGATGAAGAAGTGTCATATGATGAGGTTAAGGATAATTTAGGACCACTTGACTTATGGATATTATCAAAACTAAACAGCTTGAACGTTAAAGTGGATACTGCATTCGGCCAATATAACTTTGCAGATACAATAACATCAATAGAAAGATTCTTCTGGCATGATTTCTGTGACGAATATATTGAAGCTGTAAAATACAGATTATACAGTGACGTAAGCGATGAATCAAGACGTGCAGCTAAATATACATTAAGGACAGTTGTTGAAACTTCACTTAAATTGCTAGCTCCAATCGCACCGTTCTTTGCAGAAGAAGTTTACCAATACTTCGCAGATGAATCAATACACACTACTTCATGGCCTGAAGTAAATGATGAATTGATCAGTGAAGAATTTGAAACTAAAGGAGATACTACCGTTGATTTAATTGATGAAGTAAGAAGATTCAAATCAGCATCAAAAATACCATTGAATGCTGAACTTGCAGAAGTCAATGTCTATACCACTGATGATGAGCTAATAGGCATTTTTGAGGACTTTGCTGAAGATATTGAAGGTACTTTGAAAATCAAAGACTTAACTATCAAATCCGGAAAACCTGAAGTCCATGAAAAAATCATTGAAGTGGAACCTGACATGTCTCAAATCGGACCTAAATTCAAAGGCGATGCAGGTAAAATCATTGGTTATTTAAAATCAACACCTATTGATGAAATCGATTCTATTTTAGCTGAAAATCATGAATTGGCTATTGGTGATTTTGTAGTCGGTGAAGATATGTTGAATATCAAAAAAGAGATTGTAGGAGCATCAGGTAAAAAAGTTGATATCTTGCAATCCGAAAACTTAGATATGATTTTAGAAGTAATACGCTAAATATTGCTTCTTATTTACTTTCTTTTTTTATAATTCTTAAGATACATATATTTATACTTTTAATAATTGTTTTAAATATCTTAATTTAATTTAAACGAGTTTTAGGGTGAGATTTTACATACATTTTCATGTATGTGGTGATGTGTAGTGAAATATATTCAATTCCACTAATTTTGTTGTTAATGATTCACATGAGCCTATTTTATCTTACAATAATCTCACCCTAATAGTCTAATGCTTAATTCATTAGACTTAATGTTGAATTTTGGTATATGATTGGACATCAATTAAGATGTCAATATTTTTTTATGGATATTTACTTATATAAAGCTTGTTGAGCTCACTGATAAATATTGTTCTGACTGATAAAAATTGTCCTCACCCATAACAAAAAGTATTTATATTACTTTTTCAATCTCTTTTATGACCTTTGCAGGCACTCCAACAGCCATTGAATTGTCAGGTATGTCTCGATTAACGACCGCTCCGGCTCCAATAATCACATTGTTTCCGATGGTCACTCCTGGCAATACACAGACATTCGCACCAATCCAAACATCATTGCCTATTTTAATTTCACTTGCCTGACCTAATCTTTGCCTTCTTCTGTTTGGATTGATTGGGTGGCCTACAGTAGTTATGGTTGTCTTAGGTCCAATCATGACATTATCTCCAATATAAACCTCTTTAACGTCTAAAATAGTGACCTGATAGTTTGCAATGAAATTGTCTCCTATGAATATGTTTTTTCCATTGTCGCAGTAAAATCCCTGTTCTATTCCTGAATTTTCACCAATGCTTCCAAGCATTTCCTTTAAAAAATCATATTTTGCCTGTCTATCGCATACATCTATATTATTGTATATTTCACAATTTTTCACAGCATTTAATTTCAATTCGGCTACTTCCTCATCGTCAAAGCAGTACTCAAGCCCGGCTTTTAGTTTGTCAATTTCTTTCATATGATTAATTATTCTCTTAGTTCTACTTAAATTAAATGTAATGTTATTTATAGTACAATATTCATATTTACAATTAGAAGTTCACGGGGTGAATTTATTGAAAAAATATTTTGTGTGTTTATTCATAATTTTATTATTCATCATTCCAATTGGCTTTGCTAGTGATAATTATGCCTCCTTGGACTCACAGGACTCTTTTGTTGATGAGAATTTGATAATATCAGATAATATCTATTTCGATTCATCAGCAACAGATGACGGTAATGGAACTTTGGATTCTCCATACAAATCTTTTTCTGCAGATAAGATTGTTGATGATTCTGTAGTTCATTTTGCCAATGGAGAATATAATTTGGATCAATCCAAAATCTTTAAAAATCTCACAATTATTGGTCAATCTTCCAATAAAACTATTTTAAATGGTTTTGGTAATTATTTGGTGTCTGATGGATTTCTGTCCATATCTTCGTTGACATTAAATAACATATCAATTAAAAATAATAATGAATTGTTTGTCTATGATTCCATTTTGAAAAATAATCATGTCAATGGTTCTGGTGGTGCAATTAATGTCGGACATTATGCTTCATTGCTAGAGGTCTATAACTCTACTTTTATTAATAATTCTGCAAGTTATGCTGGTGGAGCAATATGTGTTGATTCAAATGCATCAAAAGTCCTTATTCAAAGGTCAAAATTCATAAATAACACTGCAGGAAAATTTGGTGGTGCTGTTTTTATTCAGAATAACCCATATTCTAACATTTTAGATTCCGAATTTGTAAGCAATGTAGTTTCCTATGGAATGGGTGGTTCAATCTATTCAAATGCATCCCAATTAACTGTTAAATATTCTATATTCAATAGTTCTAAGGCATCATATGGAGGTGCTATCTATGATGAGAATTCCACTTCCTCTTTGAATCATGTCTTAGCGTCTAATAATGTGGCTACATATGCAGGTGGTGCTGTTTATAAAAAAGGTGGTGCTCTAGAAGTTAATTCATCATATTTTACCAATAATGTTGCAGAGTATGGTGATGCAATATTTAATGAAGATTCCTCTTCATTTATTGTAAAAAACTCTTATTTCATTTCAAATGAAGCTAATTCTGGAAAATCAATATATGGCATTTCAAATCAAAATAATTATTTTGCCAAAAATGTTTTCTTTGATAATTCATTAATATTAAAGAGCAGCTATTTTGATAGTTATGTTTCCAGCTTTGAACCTATTGAAGTTAATGTCTTGAAAGAGATTTATATCTTGTTTTCGTTGGATAAAATTCTTCCAGATCAAATCAATGATTTTTTCAAGTTTTTAATGGATATTTCCATGAGCAAGTCAAAATTGAATATGCAGTCGTCGCATTCTAATGGTGATAATTATTTTGGGTTTAATTTAATCGATTATATAATTCAAATGGACTCTGATGGAAATTATCAGTTCATTTTAAAATATGGTAAAACAAGTCTATTTGCAGAGTTGGCTGATTTGAAAAGTTTATCTTATACTTTGTCCATTGATGATTTAAATATTTTCATAAAAGATACTTTCAATTTCGATAATTTGGATAATTCCATCAATCATAATGCTGGTTTTTCAAATTATCTGGGCGAAATTCCGTATTTGATTAATTTTGCAGTTGATGATTCATGTGCAAATATCAAAAATCCAATTTTCGATGCTTCCATAGCTTTTAACAACTCAATAGTATTGTTGAAAACTTCATTTGTAGAATTTAGCATTGATTTCATCAATTTTGATACTTCTATAGTCATTATTTTTGATGATTCCATATCAACTGTTGAAATTCCATTTTCACCCAATGGAATTAATCTTTTGAAATTTAACTTTGCATGATTTTTTCATGCAATCTTTTAATATTTTTTTTGTAAAATTGTCTTTTTTTAGGTAAATTTATTATTTATTTCTTTCATATTTATTTTTAGATAAAAATGAAACTTAAAGTAAAAAATATTTCCAATATTGGTGGTGTGGTTAAGGCACCTCCTTCAAAAAGCTATTCCCACAGAGCAGTAATTTTAGCTTCTCTAGCTAATGGTACATCTAAATTGCATGACATGCTTTTCTCTGAGGATACTTTGGCTTCCATTAATGTATGTAAAGCATTGGGCGCTGAAATTACCCGAACAGATGATTATCTGGAAGTTGTAGGTACTGGTGGAAAATTGCATAATTCCAGTGATGAGCCAATTGATTTGGCCAATTCCGGTACTACTTTGCGTTTGATGACCAGTGTGGCGGCATTATCAGATAATGAAGTTACTTTAACTGGGGATGAGTCTTTACAGACCAGACCGATGGATTTGCTTATCGATGCAATAAAATATCTTGGGGTTGGTGCACAGTCAGTTAAGGATAATGGAAAGGCTCCAATTTTAATAAAACCTGGATATGTCGGCGGTGAAACCAGAATTTCAGGTAGTGTAAGTTCACAATATATTTCTTCAATTTTAATTTCCTCTCCACTATCAGAAAATGGAGTCACCCTATTTGTATTGCCTGACTTTAAATCACGTCCTTATGTTGACATGACATTGGATATAATGAAGAAATTTGGCGTTAAGGTCTTTAAGGGATTTTACATTAAACATGATGATTGTACAAAAGAGTATAAAAGTTGCCGTATTGATGAGTTTAAGGTTAAAAAACAATGTTACTGTGCTTGTGACTATACTGTTGAGGGAGATTATTCCTCCGCATCCTATTTGCTTGCAGCAATTGCAATTAATGGAGGTCATGCAAAGATTTTGAATCTGTTTAAAAATTCCAAGCAAGGGGACAAGTTGATATTGGAGATATTGGAAAGGATGGGTGCACAAATCACTGTTAATGAGGATTATGTTGAAATATCCTCTGATGGTAATCTTAAAGGAATTGATGTTGATTTGTCAAATGCTCCGGATTTACTGATTACTGTGGCTGTTCTTGCGGCAATGGCTGATGGAACCACAAATATCACTGGCGTAAAGCATGCTAGGGTTAAGGAAACAGACAGGATTGATACCACATGCAAGCAGCTTCGAAAACTTGACTGTGAACTGGAAGAGTTTGAGGATGGAATGAGCATTACTGGAGGAGTCTCTGGTGGAGTTGTTGATTCCTGTGGTGATCACAGATTGGCAATGGCGTTTTCATTAATAGGATTGAAACATGACATTGAAATCATTAATGGGGAAGTTTTCGATGTTTCATTCCCTAATTTCATTGAATCTATGGCAGAAATTGGTTTTGAATTAGAGTTGGTATGATGAGTAAGACTGATAGGGTTATTAAAATTGTAGAAGAGTTGAATGATGTTTTTGAAATAAGGGTTTTTTTGGACCACGATCCCTATAAGGTTCTGGTCAGAACCATTCTTTCTCAAAGAACACGTGATGAAAATACAGATCAGGCTACTAATAATTTATTTGCCAAATATAAGGATATTTATGAAGTTGTTGAAGCACCAACTGAGGATGTTCAGGAATTGATTAAGCCGGCGGGTTTTTATCGCGTTAAGGCAGGTCGTATTCAGGAAGTTTCACAGATTTTGATTGATGAATATGGTGGTGAGGTTCCAGATACTTTGGAAGAGCTTGTAAAGCTTCCCGGAGTAGGCCGCAAAACCGCCAACTGCGTTTTGGTTTTTGCTTTTGAGCTTCCTGCCATTCCGGTCGATACTCATGTTCACAGGATTTCCAATAGAATGGGTTTGGTTGATACTAAAAATCCTGATCAGACGGAAGTCGAGTTATCTAAGATTGCTCCAAAGGAATTGTGGATTAAGCTAAATGATTTGATGGTTCAGTTTGGTCAAAATATTTGTAAGCCAATTTCTCCACAATGTGAGATGTGTCCAGTCAGTTACTTGTGTGACTATGATGGAAGCTAATTTTTAGAAATATTTATATATTAAAACAATGTTATATAACATTGGTTATACAAAAAATAACTATTGTTATAATTACCCTTTTATATGCCTTGACAATTAAAAAAATTAGGAGATGAACTTATGGTGAATGTACCAGAATTGAAAAGAGGAGTCTTGGATAGTGTCGTTGATGCTATTGGTAACACTCCTATCATAAAATTGAATAATATAACTAAAGATTTAGATGCTGAAGTAGATGTAAAAATGGAATCATTCAATCCAACTGGAAGCGTTAAAGACCGTGTTGCAGTTGCAATGATTGAAGATGCCGAAGAAAAAGGTTTGCTTAAGGATGGTTCTGTAATAATAGAGCCTACCAGTGGAAACACAGGTATTGGTTTGGGTTTTGCAGCAGCTGCAAAAGGTTATAAGTTGATATTGACCATGCCTGAAACCATGTCTGTTGAAAGAAGAAAATTATTGGCTATTTTTGGTGCTGAAATTGTTTTAACTCCTGGAAGCGAAGGAATGGGTGGAGCAATTGCTAAAGCAAATGAAATAGCTGAAGAAAATCCAAATTCTATTATTTTAGGCCAATTTGATAATCCTGCTAATGTCGAAATCCATGCAAAAACTACTGCTCAGGAAATATTGAGAGATACTGAAGGAAATGTTGATGTTGTTGTTGCTGGTGTAGGAACTGGTGGAACAATTACTGGTATTGGTAAAGTCTTAAAAGAGGAAGTTCCTGATGTTCAGATTGTTGCAGTTGAACCTGAAGACTCTCAAACATTAGGAAAAGGTGAAAAAGGACCTCATAAAATTCAAGGAATCGGTGCAGGATTTGTACCGTCAATTTATGATGAAAGCGTCATTGATGAAATTTTCCCTGTTGCTAATGAGGATGCCGGTAAAACATTGCTTAACCTTGCCAAAGATGAGGGTATTTTTACAGGTATTTCATCTGGTGCTGCAGCTTTCGCTGCTTTGGAATTGGCTAAACGTGAAGAAAATAAAGGCAAAAGAATTATTGCAATTTTACCTGATAATGGTGAACGTTATCTCTCTGTTGATTGGTTATTTGAATAAGATTAATTATTTATACTATATGTTATATAATTAATTAGTAAATACTTTGGAGAGTTATAATGTTCGATAGGTTGAGAAGTGAAATTAAAGCTATTAAGCAAAACGATCCTGCAGCACGTTCAACAATTGAAATATTTTTGTGCTATCCTGGATTTTATGCATTGTTGTTCCATAGGCTTAGCCATTATCTATGGAATCATTCATTTAAGCTATTGGCTCGTTTCATCTCAACCATATCCCGTTTTCTTACAGGTATTGAAATACATCCCGGTGCTCAATTTGGTGAAAGAGTTTTCATTGACCATGGTATGGGAATTGTTGTTGGAGAAACAACAATCGTTGGTGATGATGTATTGATTTATCAGGGCGTCGTACTTGGTGGAACTACAACACAGAAAACTAAAAGGCATCCGACTATTGAAAAAGGTGTTATTATTGGAGCTGGTGCTAAAGTAATGGGAAACATTACTATTGGAGAATATTCCAAAATCGGTACTGGTGCTGTAGTTTTAAAGGATGTTCCTCCAGAATCAACTTGTGTTGGTGTTCCTGGAAGAATTGTTAAAAGTAAAAATAAAAGTCATATTGTTGATTTGGAACATAACAAATTACCCGACCCTGTTGCCGATGCAATTAGAAGTTTGGAAAAACAGATTAAAGATAACGAGGAACTTATTAGGATATTGCTTGATAAGAATGGAATTTGTTTAACCGATGGTCAAATCGATGAAAAAATTGATTGTGGCGATTTATTAAAAAAAGATGGTGATTAAATATGAAACCACCTTGTGAAATTGTTGTATGGTATGTTATACCAGCTATTAGATCAGAATTAGCAAAAGAATTATTAAATCTAGGAATGAAACAGAAAGATGTCTCAGAACTTATGGATATCACTCAGCCAGCAGTATCACAATATATCACTGATAAACGTGGTAGTGGCATTAAACTGGAAGAAGATGTAAGGCAAATGGTTAAGGATTTTGCTGCCCAATTGTCAAATGGTGAAGCTACCAAAGCAGATTTGATTCCAAGAACATGTCATATATGCAAAAAGGTAGAAACTTCAAGTGTTCTTAAACAGCTTAATATAAATACTGATGATTTGGGTGAAGATTGTCAATCCTGTATGGGATCCGAGGCAAAATAAGAAATATTAGAATTTTTAGTAATCTTTATATACTATTAATGTCTAATATTTTATTAGACTGTTAATTTTTTTGGCAAGTTAACCGAGCGGCTTAGGTGCGTGGCTGCAGACCATGAAACGGGGGTTCAAATCCCTCACTTGCCTCTACTTATTATTAACTATTTTTTTGAGGAATTTTTTATGGATATTTACTCTACATTAACTCGTAGTAAAGAGAATTTTGAAACCATGAACAAGAACCGTGTAAACTTTTTTGTTTGTGGCCCTACTGTTTATGATGATGCTCACATTGGGCATGGAAGAACTTACGTTTCTTTTGATACAATTAAAAGATATTTGGAATACTCAGGATATGCTGTTTTTTACATTCAAAATATCACTGATATTGATGATAAAATCATTAACAGGTCAAAAGAATCTGGAATTCCAGCGCATGATATAGCTAGGAAGTTTGAAAAAAGGTATATTGAAGACATGGCTAAATTAAATGTCACAGGGGTTAATTTATTTGCAAGAGCAACTGATCATCTTGATGAAATAATAGATCAAATTCAAAGATTAATCGATAAAGGTTTTGCCTATGAAAGTGATGATGGCGTTTACTTTGAAATTGAAAAATTTGAGGAATTTGGTAAATTGTCAAATCGTAAAGTTGATGAGTTGGAGTCTCATCGTGAATTGGCTGAAACCACCAAAAAAAGTGAACAGGATTTTGCTTTATGGAAAAAAAGAGATGGTGTCGATGAACCAGTATTTCCATCTCCTTGGGGTGACGGCAGACCTGGCTGGCATATTGAGGACACTGCAATAACAGAATATTACTTCGGTGAGCAATATGACGTTCATGGTGGCGGACTTGATTTGATATTCCCTCACCACGAAGCTGAAATCACCCAAATGGAAGCTGTCAGCGGAAAATCTCCAATGGTAAGGTACTGGTTGCATACAGGATTTTTAAATGTTAATGGAGAAAAGATGTCCAAGTCATTACATAACTTCATTACCATTCGTGAATTACTTGAAGATTGGGATGCCGATACATTCAGGTTCTTTGTATTGTCAACTCATTACAGAAGCCCTATTGATTTTTCAAAAGATTCCCTTCACCAGTCTGAAAAAAGTTTGGAAAAGATTAAAAAGTTCTATTCATCATTGGATGTTGGGTCTGGCGATGTCGAATCAGATTTGGAAGCTTTAAAAGTAGCTCGTGATGAATTCTTTGCAAGTATGGACGATGATTTCAACACTCCAAAAGCTATCGCATCTTTATTTGTTCTAATTAATGACTGCAAAAACGTTGAACTATCAGATAATGATAAAATAGCTATTAAATCATTTTTAGATGATGTTTCTCAAATCTTAGGTATTGACTTTGCTTTAGAGGAAACTTCTGCAGGTTCCGATGATTTGTTTGAATTAATTACAAATGTCAGATCTGAATTGAGAGCAGCAAAACAATATGAATTGTCTGATAAAATACGTGATGAGTTAATTAACTTAGGTTATGAAATAAGTGATTAAGAACGGAGATTAAATCTCCAATTCTTCTATTTTTTTAAGTGCATCTTCAATGCCTTCGCCTTTTCCGGCAGCACCTTTTGCAACTATTGTATCAATAACTTCCATTCCCATATAAGCGAATGGCATAGCTTCTAATGATTTGATATATCCGTCAAATGCATCTCCAGGATTTGCCTGTGTAAATATTTGGATTACCTTTTTGCCTTCTAGAGATTTTTCAGGATTTTGTGAAATCATGTAAAATCTGTCGACAATTGTTTTTGCTTGTGCTGACATTTGACCGTAGTAAATTGGTGATGCAAATACTATAATGTCTGAATCTAACATTTCATCTATTATTTTTCTTGCGTCATCATCTTTTACGCAGTCTCCTTTTTTGCATGCTTGGCATGCATTACAGTATTGCAAGTCGACTTCGTTTAAGTAAAATTTTTTAGTAAATCCTTCTGTGCTGTCAAGTAGCTTGGAAGCTAATTGATCGCAGTTTCCATTTTTTCTTGGACTTCCGATTAATGCTATAGTTTTCATATAATCACTCTCCATTTCAATTTTTGTAGATACTATATGAATTATTTTTTCAATTTTCCAAGAAAATATAACAATGTTTATATAGTAAAATAACAGATGTTATAATATAACAATGTTTATTTATCATGCCTAATTTTTTAGGTAAATCAAAACATTTATATATAAAAAATAACTATTGTTATATTGTCATCATAACACGTGACATATTTTAAAAAAAATTTATAAGGATTTGATTAAATGACAAATGAAAAAAATTATAAATTAGCGACTTTAGGTGTCCGTGCTGGTCAACAACCAGATCCGGTAACCGGAGCTCAAGCTGTACCTATTTATCAGACGACTTCATATGTATTTAAAGATTCAGACGAAGCTGCAAGAAGATTCGCCCTTCAAGAGTTTGGTCAAATTTATTCCAGACTTACCAACCCAACTTCTGATGTCTTCGAAGCTAGAATCGCTGCTATAGAAGGCGGACATTCTGGCTTATCAACATCAAGTGGTCTTGCCGCTATCTCATATGCAATCTTGAATATCACTCAGCCTGGAGATAATATAGTTTCAGCAGACAATCTTTATGGTGGAACCTACCAATTGTTTGACTATACCTTTAAGGATTTGGCAAGAGAAGTTAAATTTGTCAATTCACAAGATTTGCAAGCATTTGAAGATGCAATTGATGAAAAAACCAAAGCAATATACTGCGAATCCATAGGAAATCCTAAATTAGATGTTCCTGACTTTGAAGCATTGGCAGAAATTGCACACAGTCATGATATTCCATTGATTGTGGACAACACCATTGGTGTGGGATTGGTCAGACCTTTGGAACATGGTGCTGATGTAATTGCAGCATCCGCAACAAAATACGTTGGCGGACACGGAACTGCTGTTGGAGGATACATTGTGGATTCAGGTAAATTCAATTGGGGCAATGGAAAATTCCCTAACTTCTCAGAACCTGACCCAAGTTATCATGGATTAGTATTTTGGGATGCATTTGGTGATGTGCCTGAACTCGGTAATTTGGCTTTTACCGTAAGGGCAAGAGCAAGATTGTTAAGAGATTTAGGGGCTACACAAGCACCTGTACACAGTTTCATTTTCTTGCAAGGTCTTGAAAGTTTGGATGTACGTGTAAAAAGACATTCTGAAAATGCATTGAAAGTGGCAAAATTCTTGGAATCCCATCCAAAAGTAAAATGGGTAAACTATCCTGGTTTGGAATCACACCCTACCTATGAAACCAATAAAAAATACCTTAAAGATCACTTTGCAGGTATCTTAGGATTCGGTGTAGAAGGTGGAGAGGAAGCAGGAAGAAAAGTAATTGAGCATTTGAATTTGTTCTCAATTCTTGCAAATATTGGTGATGCTAAAAGTTTAGCGATTCACCCTGCAAGTACTACTCATCAGCAGTTAAGCCCTGAAGAACAAGAAGCAACCGGTGTTACTCCTGACTTCATCAGGTTGTCTATCGGTTTAGAGGATGCTGATGATTTAATTGATGATTTAAGTCAAGCTTTAGATAAAATTTAAAATTTAATATAATAAATGGGGAGATATGGATGTATTTAGACAATTCAGCAACAACAAAAATTAGTTCAGAAGTATTGGAAGAAATGTTACCTTATTTAAAAGATGAATTCGGTAACCCTTCCACATTATATTCCGTCGGTCGTGAATCTAAAAAAGCATTGGAAGAGGCAAGACAAAGAATAGCTGATTCCATCAATGCTAAAAAAGATGAAATAATCTTTACTAGTGGAGGTTCAGAATCCGACAATTTAGCTATCAAAGGAGTAGCTTTTAAATTGCAGAAAAAAGGTAAACATATCATAACTTCAGAAATTGAACATCCTGCAGTTAAAGAGACATTACACTTTTTAGAATCTTTAGATTTTAAGGTAACTTATTTGCCAGTATATGAAAATGGTATTATTAAGATTGATGACTTGAAGGAGGCCATTACTCCTGAAACAATTTTAATCACCATTATGCATGGTAACAATGAGATAGGTACTTTACAGCCTATTGAGGAAATCGGTAAGATTGCACGTGAAAATAAGATTCTATTCCACACTGATGCTGTTCAGACTTTTGGAAAGGTTGAAGTTGATGTTGAAAAACAAAACATTGATTTGTTGTCCGTATCTTCCCATAAAATTAACGGACCAAAGGGTGTTGGTGCAATATATATTAAAAAAGGTGTCAGATTGGTTCCTCTCATTCATGGTGGTGGCCAGGAAAGAGGAATCCGATCAGGTACTGAAAATGTTGCAGGCATCGTTGGATTTGGAAAAGCAGCTGAACTTGCATGTAGTCAGTTAGACGAACATGCTGAAAAACTGTCCAAGATTAGGGATGAGATTATCGAAAAAGTTTTAGATACTATTCCAGAATCCTATTTGAATGGTGATAGAGACCAAAGATTGCCTAATGTAATCAATTTCCGTTTTAAAGCTATTGAAGGTGAATCCTTAATTCTTCTTTTGGATGCTAAAGGATATCAGACTTCTACAGGTTCTGCATGTTCATCAAAAACTCTTGAAGCTTCACCTGTTTTAACGGCATTAGGTCTTGACCCGGTTGATGTTCATGGATCTTTAAGAATATCACTTGCCCCTGAAAGCGGTGAATTTGACATTGATGAATTTGTGGAAGCTATTGCCCAGTCTGTTGAAAGATTAAGAAAAATGTCACCTTTATGGAATAATGACTTGGATTATAATAAAATTGTAGGTAGAGAATAGGAGTGATTAATATGGATTATAGTGAAAAAGTAATGGATCATTTTGCAAACCCAAGAAACTGTAGACCAATGGAAGATGCAGATGGTGTTGGACAAGTTGGAAACCCTACCTGTGGGGATTTAATGACAATCTACATTAAGGTTGATGATGACAAGATTACAGATATTTCTTTCCAGACCTTTGGTTGTGGAGCAGCTATTGCTACAAGCAGTATGATTACTGAAATTGCTGTTGGAAAAACATTGGATGAAGCTTTAAAGATTTCCCGTAATGATGTAGCTGATGAATTGGACGGTCTTCCACCAGTTAAGATGCACTGTTCAAATCTTGCTGCTGACGGTCTTCAAGCTGCAATTGAAAATTATTATGAAACCCATCAAAGTTAAATACTTATGTAAATATACATATTTATAATAAATTATGGAGATGTATATTATGGCAAAAATATTAAAATGCGATGATTGTGGTAGTATTATCCAAGTATTAGTTGAAGACGATGGCGACACATGTGACACTCACATGATTAAAATACCAGTACAAACTGAAGGTGAAAAAGCACCTAAACACAAACCCGTTGTTGAAATCGATGGCGACAAAGTAACAGTAAAAGTCGGTGAAGCAGCTCACCCAATGGATGATGATCACTACATTCAATTCTTAGTTGTTGAAGCAGGCGCTGAACAATACGCAAAATGCTTCAAACCTGGAGATGTTGCAGAAGCAACTTTCACTGTTAACTCCACTGATGATGTAGTAGCATTCGCATTCTGTAACTTACACGGACTCTGGTCCAGCGAATAGATTTTAAGATTTTATCTTAAAATTTTTCTTTTTTTATTCACTATTTTTTTCATAACAACTTTTAATAATATCTTTTTATAGATAATATAATGTGTCAAATTATACTAAAGTAATAATTTTTATAGTTATTTTAATTATTTTTTCAGTTTCAGTGATTTATTTCTATAATACTGAAAATTCTATCAATAAAGTCATGCCGGATATTAGTGATAGTATTGTTTCTGGCGATTCAGATTATAATGAAGCTGTTGATTTGTTAAATGATAAAAATTATGATGAATCTAAAAATAAAGCTATTTCAGCATCAAATAATTTTAATAAGAGTATTTCCCAATTGTCTGGAATAAAAGATAATTTTACATCGAATACCAATGATGTTTATAAAAGCTATGTGAATACTCTATTGGAAGAGCTAAAACTTAAGATGAATGCTACAGGTGACTTGTTGGAAGCTATTGACTATTATAAGAATTATCAGAACAGTACTGGTAATAGCTACGCATCTGAAGCTAATGAGTTCATGAATGATGCTTTGGAATTCCAAAACGTAAGAAATGGCTTAGTTAAAGATAATCCCGATTTATTTAAATGAGGTTTTTAAATTGAAAAAGAATTGTCCAAAATGTAATGGTTCCGGGTCTATTGTTGTAGATTATAAGGAATGTTCTAGCTGCGGAGGAACAGGATATGAAGATGATTCCTTCGACGTGGGAAATCACTTTAAAGGAGTAAATAGTAATGCTAGAGCTAAATTTGATTTAGGTGCGGAACAAGATATTCCATGCGAAGTATGTAATGGAAAAGGTCAGGTTGAAGTTTATGAGGACTGTCCTAATTGTAAAGGTACAGGCCAGATTAATGTTTGCCGTGATTGCGGCAAGCCTTTAAATGAAAAATATGATATCTGTGCGGAATGCGGAGCTAAACGTAAGGAGAAAAAAGAAGCTGAAGAAAAACGTCGTGCCCGTGAAAATGAAGTTAAGGATGTCTATGTTTTAGATCCTTTATGTGAAATGAGGGATATGGATCGTGATAAGCTATATAAAGGTAAAATCACCAGAATTGAAAAATACGGTGCTTTCATTACTTTAAACAATAATGTTTGGGGTTTGATGAGGGGAGAAGTCTCAGGATATTCCGTCGGTGAAGAAGTAATAGTGTTCATCACATCCATCAAATCAAGAGAAGGCAAAATTGACTTTGCCCCAGCTTATGTAAGAAATCATAGAATTATTAAATTAACGAAATCCATTCCACGTACGGTCATTGAAGATCTGGAAACCAAAATGGGCAGAATGGTTCGCATTGACGCTGAAGTCCTGCAGGTTCAGCAGACTTCCGGTCCTACAATTTTTACTGTCACTGACGAAAGTGGCGTTGCTGAAGTTGCCGCCTTTGATGAGGCAGGTGTCAGGGCATATCCTGAAGTTGTTGAAGGTGATGCAGTTGAAATCATAGGTGATGTTAATCAGCATGGTGGAAAGACACAAATTGAGTCATCTTCAATGGTAAAACTTGACGGTTCTAAAAAAGAGCAGTTACATAAATTAATTGACGATGCATTAAATGCAAAAGCTGAACCTGAAGAGGTCGATTTCTTGGTCAAAAGTGACATTTTAAATAAACTTAAACCTAAGATGAGAGAAGCTGCCCGCAAGATTAGAAGAGCAATCCTTGACGGCAGGACAATTTTGCTTAGACATCACAATGATGCTGATGGAATCTGTGCAGGTGTTGCAATGGAAAAGGCTGTAGTTCCTTTGATTGAAGAAATAAATCCTAGCAATGATGCACAGTATTATTATTTCAAACGTTCTCCATCTAAAGCTCCATTCTATGAGCTTGAAGATGTTGTAAAAGATTTATCCTTTGCTTTGGAAGACCAGGAAAGACATGGTCAGAAATTGCCTTTAATCGTTTTATTGGACAACGGTTCAACTGAAGAGGATATTGTAGCCCTTATGCAGGCTAAGATATATGATATAGAAGTTGTTGTAATAGACCACCACTCTCCGGGAGACTTGTTGAGCGTGGAAGAGGAAGACGGTGAAATTGTGGGCGCAACAGTTGCAGTTGACGAATACGTTGATACTCATGTAAATCCTTACCTGGTCGGTGGAGATTCCCAATTGACTGCAGGTGCTTTGGCTGCAGAGGTTGCACACATAATCAATCCTGACATCAAACAGTTAATTCAGCACTTGCCTGCTATTGCAGCTTTAGGAGACCGTGCCGAATGCGGTGAAGTTTATCAATATCTTGAACTTGCCTATGAAAAGGACTTTACAAAAGAACATTTGGCAAAAGTGGCTGAATGTATTGATTTTGAATCATATTTCCTAAGATTCATGAATGGTAGAGGAATCATGGATACTATTTTAGCAGTTGATAATTTTGATAAGCATTATAAATTGATTGATGCTTTATACAAGGAATATGAGAAAAGAATTGATACTCAACTCAAAGCTGTACTTCCAAATATTGAAAGGACTCAATTTGAAAATGGAATTTACTTCAATATTATTGACGTTGAAAAATATGCTCATAAATTCACTTTCCCTGCTCCTGGAAAGACCTGCGGTTTCGTTCATGACAGGATGTTGCATGAGATAGGTGAAGACAAGCCTATCGTCACTTTAGGTCATGGGCCTGATTTCGGAGTATTCAGGGCTACTGATGCAGTAAATGCAGAATTTGGATTTAATGTAAATGATATAGTGTCAAATCTGGCTGTAAAAGTGCCTTCTGCCGGTGTGGATGGTGGAGGTCACGAATGTGCTGGGTCAGTAAAGTATATTGAAGGTTTGGGTGAAGAAATACTGTCCGAAATAATCAATGAGATTAAATCTATGTCTAAAATTTAAATTTGATAATATGGAGTTTTGGAATTATTGTCCTGATTGCGGAAAGAGATTATGCTATGATGAGGAGTTTTGCTCTTCCTGTGGCATGAAAACCAGTTTCAAGAATGGGGATGATAATCACATATTCACTCCTCCAATCCACAACATCGGTTTTTTTAATTTCCCCATTGATTTTTCACCATATATTAATACTAAAGCTGATTTTGAATATGACATATGTTCCTGTGGCTATTTAAACAAGATTGATAATGAATTTTGCCATCATTGTGGAGTAAAACGAATTGAAAAGGGAATATCTCGATTTGTAAGAAATCATGTTAAGCCAAGATGGAACATTGAAGATTTCGTAAACGATGAAATTATATGTGAATGCGGGGCTGTCAACTCTCAGGATAGCGAATACTGTGAGATGTGTGGCCGTAAATTGCATGAAGATAAAAAAACTGATGATACTTTTCTGAATTATAATCTTGAATATGATGACCCAATTTTTTGTAGTTGCGGTAAGGAAAATGATCAAAACAGTTTATTTTGTGAAAATTGCGGTCTTCCTTTGGATAGGATTGAAAACGTTAACGGCATGAAAAAGTTATGTGTTTGTTCTGTTTTAAATGATTTGACAGCTGATTTTTGCTTAAACTGTGGCAATGATTTGAATGAAGAGGTAACTGAGATTATTTGTGTTTGCGGTACAAGAAATCCTTTAAATAAAGAATTTTGTTCTTCATGCAACAGGCCATTGAATCATCAGCGCACACTGAAGACTAAAATTGTGTGCAGCTGCGGAAAAATTTTAGATTTTAATTCTGATTTTTGCCCATATTGTGGTAAGGATATTAAAAGAGCTATAACTCGTAAAAAGGTATTTTCTGATACGGTTAATTCAGTTAAAAAATTCTGGAATGGGATTTAAATGAAAGAGTGTAATGTTTGTGGAACATTTAATTTAAAGGATAATAAATACTGTACACATTGTGGATGTTATATTCTTGAAGAGAATATCTGTCCGTTCTGCGGATATAAAAATCCTGATTCTCATGTTTATTGCATTAATTGTGGCAAGCAAATTACTCCAATAACCATCGATAGTTTTGATGTATTGTTTAGTGAATATAATTATGCGCAGATGGATAATGCAAACGTTTCTTCTGTTGAGTATAATGAAATCCTGGAAAGAATGTTTAGAAAATTGAATTATGTGTCGATTAATGGAAAAACACCTAAGGATAAAATTATTCGTATTGCAAGTGTTTTCACTTCTGTTATTCCTAAATCCAGCGGCATTAATCATGGAACTTTTAAAAATACAATGATTTTCTTTGACGACCGTTTGGATGATTCTTTTCAGATTGGAACCATTATACATGAATTGGCCCATTATTTGCTTTTTGAGTTAACGGTAAACATGCTATGCAAAATTTTAAATGTTAACGAATCATCTACTTTAAAGGCTTTTGTGGATGTCTTTTTATCTTCCCCTCAGTTAATCGGGATTAATGAATTTTTTGCACATACTGTGGAAAACAGATACATTCCTCATGACTATCTGAATTTTACTTCTTTCAATGATTTGGTATTGAATTCTAATTATGACATTGAGGATAATCTGCAATATCTGCTTATTATAATATCTTATGCAAAGGACATAATCGGTTATTTGGATATCTATATTGATGAACAGTTAAGGGAACTGATCAAATTGCAATTTAGGGAGGATAAGCCTAATCATAACAGGCAGATTCTTTTTGAAGTTGAAGAATTGGAACTTGATGATGTGGAATTGGATGATATTGTTAAAATTAGAATGTTTACTTTGCTGATGGTTGATTTCTTTAAAAGGTTATATAATAATGAAGAAGCAAGAGAGGAATTAGAATATATAAAGAATAAGTTTGAAGATTAGGTTTAATCTTCTTCGCTATCTTTTATGGTATCTAAAACCTCTTTTCCAGTGTCTGTTAATCTGTAAAGTCTTCCTTTACGAGCTTCTTCATTTATGCATTCAACAATCTCTTTGTTCTTAAGTTCGCTGAGCACTTTTGAAATGTGGTTTGTTCTAATACCACTATCTTTTGCAATGTTTGTTGGTATTTTTACGTCGTCTCCTATAGATTTTAATGTTTTTTCTCTATATTTAGAAATCTGAACATAAGATTTTAATTTCAAAAGCTCGTCATTTTCTTTACTCATAGTAGTTAATTTATATTTTCTAATATAAAAGATTTTACCATTTTTCTACTTTTTCATGACTTTTATTGTATATATATTAACTTTAATGAACTAATTTGTACTTCATCTAAATATTATTAAAAAGGTTATTATTTGTGTTTAAAATGCTAACTATTTTTTCATAGTTCATAATATAATCTATTGATTGATTGAATGTTTATTATCTTAGTAAGTAATTGTATATATGTTTAATTTTTTTTTAAACACAATAAATACATATGTTTTACATATTTTTTTAGACCAATTGTTATCAATTATTAATGTGGTGTTTAAAAACATTCATTCCATATTTAACTCACATTTATAGAAATCTATTTTATTTGAATCGACTATATTATTATATATAAAAAACATTTTTAAATGATTGATTTTCATGAAATGTAGTAACTGTGGTTTTGAAAATAAAAATTCTGCTAAGTTTTGTAGTAAATGCGGACAAAGTTTAGATCAGCCTGTTCCAAAAAAGGAAGGTTCCAATTCTAAAGTGATTATTGCCGCATTGGTTATTATAATTCTTGTTTTAGCAGTAACTATAGGATACTTTGCACTAAATAATAATGCCCAGAGCAGTGTCTCACAATCACAACCTAGCAGTGGTTCTCAAAATACATCTTCCGTTTCTACTGGTAGTGATTCCCAACAGACAACTTCTCAATCAAGTTCTTCAAGCTCCAGTGCTTCAAAAGAGTGGAAGCTTATTGGAACTTATTCCGGTTCGGGCAGTGGTAGTCAATCCATTAGTGTTCCTGCCGGTCAGATTATGATTAAATTGTCTGCATATCCAATTAAGAACTATGCAACAAATCATTTGTATGTTACAGGTTCTAACGGTGAATCTGCAGGTGTTGATTGGGGTTCAAATAGTGCTGTTGCAACTAGGTCAAATTCATTGTCTTATACCTCATCTTCTCCTCAAACATTTACAATTGATTATTATGAGACTGTAAGCTGGCAAGTTGAATTCTATAGATATCAATAATTTAACATTTGGTGATTTTTTCAAATCACTTTTCTTTTTTTAGTAAAATTGAGTTTGACCCACAATTTTCATATATTTTTATAATTTAGTATTACTTATTTTTCTTTTTTTATTATTTGATGGTTAATTTTATATTGGATAAAAATAAATATATAATATGTTAATTAACATGTTTTTAGGTGTTTTTTTATGGCCATACGAGCTGATACTATTGGTAATAAGATTTCAATTGATGATATAATGGATTTTATTCCTAATGATCATCCTTGTTTTTTAGTTGAAAAAATTGTTGAACGTATTGATTTTAGTGAATGGGAAGATGCCCATTGGGATACTCCTGGAAATCCTTCTTATCATCCTCGTGTGTTATTGCGTGGTGTGGTTCAAGGATATATTGATGGTGTAAAGTCTGGAAGAGAGTTGGGTCGTCGTGTAAAGACTGATTTGCCTTATATGTATTTATGTGGCATTGATGGTCCGGATTTCAGAACTTTTAATCGTTTTTACAAGGAATTTGCAGATGTTATTGTTTTAACATTGGTAGAAGTTAATAGATTTGCTCAAAATATTGGAATGTTAAAAATTGGGTCTTTAGCATTGGACAGTACAACTGTTAAGGCTCATGCTTCTTCATTTAATGTTGCTAGTGAAAAAAAGATTCGTGCAATATTGGAAACTGTGTATGAAATTATTTTAAAAAATGATGAAGATGATGAATTATTAGGTGATGATTCAGGTTATGAAGTCCCTATTGATTTAAATAATGATGAAGAATTTGAAAAGTATTATCGGGAGGTTATTGATTATGCTAAATCAAAATTAGATGATGAGAAACTAAAATTTCCTGCTCGCAAACAATTAAAAAATGCTATTAAAAATCCTGAAAAAGTAGTTAAAAATCTTGAAATCTCTTTGGATAATCTAAATAAAAGCGGTCAAAGTACTGTTAATTTAACTGATAATGAATCTTTATAGCATTATAATAAAAAGAAGTACAGTGAATGTGGTTATTTGGTTCATAATGTTGTTGAGATGAATTCTGGATTAACTTTATATTCTATGGCAACATCTTATCCTAAGGATGATTTAATGTTTGTTCCAGTATTTGATGAATATGAATCATTATATGGTGAAATTGGAAGTGAATTACCATTAGTTGCTGATAATGGCTACTGGAAAGATGAAATTCTTGAAGAAATTGATGAACGAGGTTGGAATGCATATATTCCAAATAAACAATTAGCAACACTTTTTAAAAAATCGCCTGATGAAATATGGGAATTTTCCAAGTATAATTTCCCTTTTAGTGATGATTATAGTTACTGTACTTGTCCAAATGGTCATAAACTGCCACGGCACAATACTAAACATTATGAAAACGGTCAGACAAAGACATTTTATTATACTTCATCTAAAATATGCAAAAATTGTCCTGATCATGATGAATGTTGTAAATCTGCTGATGCACGTGTAATTACTCATTTTGGAGGGGATTTGGCTAAAGAAATGTTTTTAAAGATGGAAACTGAACGGGGAAAAGAAATATATCGACCCCGATTTTCAAAAGCAGAATCACCATTTGCACTGTCTAAAGAATATTTGAACATGCGACAAGCAAGAGCAAGAGGTGTGAATCAAATGGATTTACAAGCAAAATTAACTACAATTGCATCAAATATCATAAAAATAAACAAATATATTCACCAAAATGATATAAATACTTAAAATTTTATTCTTTTTTCATCACTATTTATTTAAATCATCACATAATCATACTAATATATTAATTAATATTAAAATTGTGGGTCATACTCATTTATAAAAAAAAGAATATGGTGATTTTAAATTCGTATGAATGTTGTCAAAGAGAATATTGAGGTTAGGATTTATCCTGCAAAAGCAGATATGAATGATAAATGTGAAAAGATTGTTAATATTAGTGCTGTTGAGTCTAATATTGGAATATATCGTTTTATCTACAATAAAGAATTGGAGTTTATCAACGACTTTAAACGCCTATTGTTACATTATGGCTATGATGTTGATAAAATAATCGTCAATAAAAAATCCTGTGATGTTATTTTACATATGTTACGACAGGAGTATTCATTTCTGGAAAAAGCAGAATCCAGTAGCAGACAGCAGTCACAAATAGACCTTATAAGTGCTTTTAAAAACTATTATAATGTAAATCTAAAAGCACAACATCCAGTATATAAAAGCAAGAAAAACAATAAAGACACATTCCGCATAATAAACAACCGTAACAATGTGAGAATAGAAAAAGACAAATATGTGTACGATAAAATAAAACTTGCGGTACTGGGATTGGTGAAATTCAAAACCAGCAAAAAATACCGGGAATTGCTTCACCGTGGAAGCGACAAAAACGACCCAACAGTAAAAATCAAACATGTAACTGTCAAAAAAGTCAATGATAAATATTATGCTGTTTTCAATATCGAACGCATACACATACCCAAAAAAATCACTGGATCACTACAACAAGTAGGAATAGACATTGGATGCAGTAAACTAGCTGTTCTTTCAAACACACAAGAGATACCCAATCTGGACCTGAGAAAAGAAGCAGCCAAAATCATCCAATATCAAAATGAAATGAGCCACAGAAAACCCGGATCTGTAAGATACCAAAAAGCAAAAAAACAATTAAACAAATGGTATCAAAAACTAATAAGAAAAAGGAATGATTATTACAACAAAATAACAACATATATTGTTAAAAATTCTTCTTTCATAGCCGTTCAAAATGAAAATATAATTGCATGGCATCGCAACAGACATTTCAGCAGAAAAGTACAATTAAATGCTCCACGTACTTTCTTAGAGAAATTAGAATACAAATGTCAACGTGATGGTGTTGAATTCATAAAAGTTCCTCAATATTTTCCATCTACACAAATCTGCAGCGAATGCGGTGAGAAAAACGAAAACATAGCAGGAATAGGAAATATTGGAATACGGGAATGGGACTGTCCACATTGCAATGCTCATCATAATCGTGATGTTAATGCTTCAAAAAACATCCTTAAAAAAGGATTAGAATGGCCGTAGGGACTACGGTGCAGTAAAATACCCTAAAAAACATTGATATGTTTTTAGGTTTGCGAATCCCCGACCTCTAAAAGGTCGGGGAGGTTCAAGTGAAACGTTCTTGTAAAAGCTTTTTTTCTTACAAACCCCACATAAGTAAAATTAAATAGAAATGATATAGACATTAAGCAAAAACTAATAACATTTAATATTCATGCAAAACATATAATCAATCATGGTGATTTAATGAAAAGATTGATTATTCTAATTTCATTTCTTATATTGATATCATTGAGCTGCGTATCGGCAGCAGATGATGTGAATGAAACATTAACCGCATCCGATGATGCAAATGACATTATAGAACTACCCGAAACTGATGAAACGTTAGCTGACCCTCTAGGATCATTTAGTGAACTTCAAAGCAGAATCAATCAGGCAAGGGAGGGCTCAATAGTTACTCTAGACAAGAATTATGCCTACAATTCAGGATTTACAGATTTGGGAATTGTAATTACAAAATCAATTACCATAAACGGGAACGGACACACCCTTGACGCTGGAGGACATTCAATAATATTCTTTATAGATGTAAATAGTGATAAAACGTATACCTTTAACGATATCACTTTTGTCGCAGGATATACTAACGGATATGCTGGAGGATACCATCTTCCCGGAGGAGGTGCGATATGTTCAGCTGCCGGCGAATCGGTGATTAATGTAAACAACTGTAATTTCCTCAATAATTACGCTTCAGACCAAGGGGGCGCAATTTACGGAGAGGTTATTAACCTGAACAACTGCAATTTCCAGAACAATCGTGCAAGTTACGAAGGCGGTGCCGTATTTATGGAAGGAGGAACGGTAAGCAATTGTGTTTTTGAAAATAATCATGCGTTGGGAACAGAAGAATTTATGGGAAGCGGAGGAGCAATTTTTTCTCAAAACTATCGCAAATGCACAATTACGGAATCAAGGTTCATCGCCAATTCCGCCCAATACCACGGCGGCGCCTTAACTGTTCTGTATAATGATGACGGCTACGGATACTACTCCCAAGTATTGATTTCAAACAATCATTTTGAAAGGAATTCTGCAACAATGACAGGCGGGGCAATATACATGTCAGGATCAATGGATTCACAGTTGAAAAATGAAATCAGAGGCTGCAATTTTGTTGAAAACACAGTCTCTGAAGGAAGCGGAGGTGCAATAAGGGCTGATTCCTTGGTGGATATTGACCATTGCGACTTTACAAACAATAACGCAGACGGCGCAACCGCCATATGTGAAGCGAAAAGCATTACAAACTGCAACTTTGCCTCAAACAAAAATGATTACTTTGTCTATGCCGAATCAAGCGTGACGTTAAGCAACAACAAAATGACTGCAGACAACAAATATGACATCCTGATATCCGAAGGGGAATCACCATCCAGAGTAAAATCAAATCTTGTTTTTGCAAATACCCTTGCAGTGCCGAATTCAATAGTTGAGATATGTAAATTTCAGGATGACAACGGTAATGTAATAAGATTTGAATCAGGCATCACAATCCATGTTAAATTCACAAACAGGGACACTAAAACCACAAAGGAAACTACCATAATCCGTTATTACATGGATGGGGAGCCTTACTATTATCAATGCGATCTGGCTGAAGGAACATATGACGTTACAGGATCAGCCGATATTTCAAATTACAACGTAAAGCCCGGAGTTCTGATAGTTGACGCAAATACGGACTTCACGTTATCCGCAGGCAATCTGACCAAGTATTATCACGGCCCTGAGCGCTTTGGCGTAACAGTGACAAACGGAAACAATAGGCTGATACCTGGAATCAGCGTGGATATAACGGTAAACGGCCAGACATATACAAGAACAACGGATTCCAACGGAGTTGCATCAATAGCAATCAACTTAAACAGTGGAACATATCCGGTAATGTGTGAATGCGGCGATGCAAAGACCAGCGCAAGCATAACCGTTCTTAAAACGATTTTAGGAAACGACATTACCAAGATATTCAGAAACGGCACACAGTACTACGCCACATTCATCGACACTCAGGGAAAAGCTTTGAAAAACACAGAAGTTGAGTTCAACATCAACGGAGTCTTCTATAAAAGGCCTACTAATGATAATGGCGTTGCAAGGTTGAACATTAATTTAAACCCCGGCGAGTACGTGATTACGGCAATCAACCCTTCAAACGGCGAGCAGTACACAAATAAAATCACTGTACTGACAAATTACGCCGAGCACAATGACCTGACCAAGTATTATAAAAACGCTTCGCAGTACAAGGTCAGGATACTTGCAGATGACGCAAGCTACGCCAAAGCAGGTGTTAAGGTAACCTTCAACATCAACGGAGTATTTTATGAAAGATACTCTGACGATGAGGGCTACGTCAAGATGAACATCAATCTGGAACCGGGCGAATACATCATAACAGCCGATTACAACGGCCTGAGAGCGTCAAATAAGATTACTGTAAAGTCCGTTATAAAAAGCGATGACCTGGTGATGTCATACAGGGACGGATCCAGATTCAACGCCACGATTCTGGACGGCCAGGGAAATCCCTACCCGAACCAGACTGTGACCTTTAACATCAACGGAGTATTCTATGAAAAGATAACCGATGAAAATGGAGTTGCAGGCCTAGCCATCAATTTAATGGCCGGCGAATACATAATAACTTCCAGCTATAACGGCATGAACGCCGCAAACAAGGTAACTGTTTCAGGTTAAATGGGTTCGGATACCTTTTTAACCGCACTTATTTTTTTTAACCGTAAAGCTTATTAATCATGTATTAGTGAGGACAATTCTTAGGAGTGAGCTCAACAAGCTATAAATACTTCTTGAATCATATTTATTATCTCCAAAGGCCGCCAAATTTAAAAAACTTTGAGAATGATAAAATGATTGATTTAATTTGTGTTATTTATTTTTTAAAATACAATTCGTTCATTATTATCTTCTTTTTCTTCTCAAAAGGAGGTGATTTAAGTGGAGTTAATTGTCTTCATAGTAGGAACATATTGCTTTAATATATTTCTAATATTAAAAGCTATTAATGCATCCTACATTAATATGAGATAATAGCTTACTTTTATCACCTCCGAATGGACAGTTGAAAATAATCCGTATCGATGATAGACCTTTAGAAAATAATCCCATTATTTTCATGGTTGGCTTTTTTGCTTAGAGGAACACTATTCAATTGTCTATTTTAAAAATAATTAAACATAAATAGAAGATAATATAAATAATATTACAGAGGATTAAACGCCTCATATTGAGAAGAAAAAATTAATGTCTAAATGGGATTATTGCGGGATTTCCCGCAATATAGACATTAACCAAAAACTGATTTTCAAAAACACCAAATCATCAGCACGATTAAACTTAAATATAATGCTTATCTAAATTAACAATTAGATGTGAACACCTCCTTGGAAAACAATAAACATTAATTTCTAAGGGAATTATTGCGGGTTTTCCCCAAATTAATTAAATATAAAATATTAAAATGATTATTATGTTTGATTTAAATGTTAAGGGCAGCAGTTGTGATGAAAATTTAAAATTGGCTGTTCAGGCCCATAATTATGGTTGGAGCCATATTAATTTTTCATATGATCAGAATGATTTTGCTAATGCCTTAACCTTTAAGGATGAGCTAAAAGATAAGTTAAGCGATTTGATTGATTTTGATTATACTTTATACATTAAATCAAATAATCCGTCTGAAATCAGAAAAATCACACGCAAGTATAGAAACAAGGCCTCATGCATATCTGTTTTGGGAGGAGATTTGAAAGTCAACAGAACTTCCCTTGAAAATGTCCAGATAGATGTTTTGTCAAGACCCTATTTGAAAAGGTATGATGCGGGTTTAAATCATATTTTGGCTCGTGAGGCTAAGGACAATAATGTGGCTATTGAACTTTTTTTTATAGATGTCCTTAAATCTTATTTTACCCATAGGTCTAAAGTTCTTGCAAACTTTAGGGATATATACCGCCTACATAAGAAGTATGATTTTCCTTTGATATTGTCTTCAGGTGCAGAATCCATTTTTGATATAAGAACTGTCCAGGACTTTAAAGCGGTTTTTACACAGACGGGACTGGATGCTTCTGAGGTTGATAATTCATTTAGAACTGCAGAAAATATTTTGAAATTCAACAGCGATAGAAAAAATCTGATTTTATCAGGTGTAAGGGTGGTTGATTAATGAAGCTTAAGGTCCTTCCTAAATCCCAAAGGAAACATAATCACTATCTTGTCTTGGATATCCTGTCAGATGAGGAATTGACCAAGAACGATTTCACTTCCATTGTTTGGGAGGCTTGCGTTCGTTTCCAGGGAGAGAATAATACTGCTAATTTCAATTTATGGACTATTGAATTAATTGAAAATGATGAGATTTCTTTTTTCAATGAGTATAAGGCAATCTTGCGATGTCAAAGGGATTTTGAGGATGAGGTCAGATCCAGTTTGGCATTGGTAAATAACTTCAAAAGAAAACAGATTTCCATTTCATGTATTGGTATTTCAGGCACCATAAAAGGATGCTCTAAATTCATTTAATTACTTTTTGTTATTTTAAAATAGAAAACTTTATTAATATATTAAATATATAAATATCAATTGGATTTATGGAAAAAAGAAAAATATATTTTAATTATATTTCGTGATTAAAATTAAAAGTACCTTTTCATGGAGATTTGGTTTTAATTTTGTATTTTTTAGTAGTTGAATTTAGAATTTATATTTATAAATATTTATTAAATGTGAGGTAATATTATGCAACCTTTACAAAATGCTGGATATGATAGGGCTATTACTGTATTTAGCCCAGATGGAAGACTTTTCCAAGTGGAATATGCAAGAGAAGCTGTTAAAAGAGGTACTACTTCTATAGGTGTTAAATGCCCTGATGGTATTGTTTTAGCAGTAGATAAAAGAACTACTTCTACATTAGTAGAATCTTCATCTATCGAAAAGCTATTTAAAATAGATGAACATATTGGTGCAGCAACTTCCGGTCTTGTAGCTGATGCAAGAGCATTAGTCGAAAGAGCAAGAGTGGAAGCACAAATTAATAAGATCACATACAGCGAACCAATTAGAGTAGACACTTTATCTAAAAAATTATGTGACATGTTGCAGTTATATACTCAAAACGGTGGAGTAAGGCCATTCGGTTCCGCTTTAATCATTGGTGGAGTATATAATGAAAAATGTAAGTTATTCGAAACTGATCCTAGTGGAGCATTGATTGAATACAAGGCAACCGCCATTGGTTCCGGAAGATCTGCTGCAATGGAAATTTTCGAAGAAGAATATAGTGATGATTTATCCATCGATGATGCTATCGCTTTAGCTATCAGAGCTATTAATGAAGCTACAGAACATGATACTACTTCAGACAATGTTGAAATAGCTGTCATTAAAAAAGAAGATGGTAACTACGTAAAACTTTCTAAAGATGATGTCGCTTCTTATATCGAAGATGTCCTCGCTGAAAATGAGGAAGAGGAAGTTGAAGAATCTCAAGAAAGTGAAGAAGAATAAATATTTTTTAATTATTGATAGTTGGGAGATATTTCAATGGTAAATGTGGATGAAGCGATAATAGCTAAATATGAGTATAGTGGTGAACATTTTGAAATTTTAGTTGACCCTGATTTGGCAGCTGAGTTTAGAAATCCTGATGGACAGGACGTTGCCATTGAAGATCTTTTAGCTGTTGAAGAAATTTTTAAAGACTCTAAAAAAGGAGATAAAGCTTCTGAAGAAGCAATGAATAAAATTTTTGAAACTACAGATCCTATTGAAGTTTCTAAAATAATCCTAGAAAAAGGAACTGTTCAATTAACTGCAGAGCAAAAAAGAAAAATGCAGGCTGATAAAAGAAAGTTGGTTATCAATACAATAGCTAAAGAAGCTATTAATCCTCAAAATGGGCTTCCTCATCCTGTTCAAAGAATTGAAAATGCATGTGATGAGGCTAAAGTAAGATTTGACCCATTTATTTCTGTAAATCAGCAAGTTCAAACAGCTCTTAAAGCCATCAAACCACTTATTCCTATTAGATTTGAAAAAGTTAAAGTTGCTGTTCGTTTACCTGGTTCTGCCGCAGGTAGTGCTTATTCTGTTATTCATGGATTTGGCGAAATCATAAATGAGGAATGGCAACAGGATGGATCTTGGATTGGCATTGTTGAAATGCCTGGTGGTCTTCAAAATTCCTTCACTGCTAAAATGGCTGAGATTTCAAGCGGTGAAGCAGAGACAAAAACTATTAAATAATCATTTTCATAGAGTGGGATTTTTATGATATATGTGGAAGATAAAAATTTAGTAATTCCTGGACAAATATTGGCTGATGATGAATATTATCCGGGAAGGGGAACTTTTAAAGAGGACGGCAAAATCTGCTCTTCTTTAATTGGATTAGTTTCTCTAAGAAATAAGAAAATTAGAGTAATCCCCCTCAAAAGCAAATATGTTCCTAAAAAAGGAGATGTCGTAATCGGTAAGATTAATGATGTTAGATTCTCAATGTGGGATGTGGACATTAACTCTCCATATTCTGGAATTTTACCTGCTTTTGAAGTATTTGGTAGGGATAAAAAAGAACTTAATAAAGTATATGATGTTGGAGATGTACTCTTTTTAAGGGTTATTGATGTCGATGAAGTTAAAAAAGCTAAACTTGGTTTAAAAGGCCGTGGTTTAGGTAAGTTTAAAGGCGGAATCATTGTTGAAATTTCACCAACCAAAGTGCCTAGACTAATCGGTAAGAAAGGTTCCATGATCAACATGATTAAAAACAAAACTAACTGTAAAATAGTTGTTGGTCAAAATGGTCTTGTTTGGGTTAAAGGAAATGAAGACATGGAACAGCTTACCCGTGAAATTATCCGTACTATTGAAGTTGAAGCTCATACTTCAGGTTTAACCAATAAAATTAAAAACAAGTTATGTTTAGCTATTGACGGCGAATTGCCTGCTGAAGAAACTGAAGAAGAATTCGTATTGGAAAAACCTAAACTTCAAAACTTTAAAGAAGAATTAGAGCAAGAAGAAAAGGCTGAAGCTGAAGCTAAATTGAAAGCTGAACAAGAAGAAAATGAAGCTGAAGATGAAACTGAGGGAGCTGAAGTTGAAGCTGAAGATGAAAAGGAAACTGAGGATAAACCTAATTTTTATGCGGTTATTGAAGAGCTAAAAAAGAAAAACCAAAATAAAAAAGACAAAAATTTATCCTATAGTGATAACTCAAAAAATAATTCATTTATTTTAAATAATCGATAATTTCTATTTATGAGGTTGATTAAGATGTCTGAGATGATTAGAGAGGATGGTAGGAAGTACAATGAATTACGTCCTATAAAAATTGAAGCAGGTGTTCTTGAACGTGCTGACGGTTCTGCTTATCTTGAAGTGGGTGGAAACAAGATTTTAGTTGCTGTTTATGGACCTAGAGAATCATATATTAGAAGGTTACTTGAACCTAATACTGGTGTAATCAGGTGCAGATATAATATGGCACCATTTTCAGTTGATGACAGAAAAAGACCAGGTCCTGACAGAAGATCATCTGAAATTTCAAAAATTACTGCTGATGCATTAAGACCAGCTTTAATGCTGGAAAATTATCCACGTTCCATGGTTGATATTTATATTGAAGTTATTGAAGCGGAAGGTGGAACCCGTTGTGCCGGTATTACTGCAGCTTCCGTTGCTCTTGTTGATGCAGGAGTTCCAATGAAGGATATTGTTGTTGGATGTGCTGCAGGTAAAGTCAACGATCAAGTCGTGCTTGATTTGTCTGAAGTGGAAGATAAAGAAGGTCAGGCTGATGTTCCTATTGCAATCATGCCAAGAACTGGTGAAATTACTTTACTCCAAAGTGACGGTGATTTAACTGAAGAAGAATTCCAACAAGCTATTGACTTGGCTATGGAAGGATGTATGAAAGTTAGTGAGCTTCAAAAAGAAGCATTAATGAAAAAATACTCTACAGAATAGGTGTTTAATATGGATATAGTACCAGAAATTACAAGAGAAAGTATTACAAACCTTATCTTTAACGATAAAAGAGAAGATGGTAGGGCACTTGATGAATATAGGGATATTTCAATCGAAACTGATGTTATTTCTAAAGCTGAAGGTTCTGCTAGAGTAAAAATAGGTGGAACTCAAGTTATTGTTGGTGTTAAACCACAATTAGGCAGTCCATTCCCAGACACTCCTGATCTTGGAGTATTAATGACTAACTGTGAAATGTTGCCTATGGCTGATCCTACCTTTGAACCTGGACCACCTGGTGACGATTCTATTGAACTTGCACGTGTAGTCGACAGAGGTATTCGTGAAAGTGAATTGGTTGAATTGGATAAATTATGTGTTGAAGAAGGCAAACATGTATGGATGCTTTTCATTGATTTGCATGTAATTGACAATTGTGGAAACCTCTTTGATACTGCTGAATTAGCTGTAATGGCTGCACTTAAAAGTACTAAAATACCAACTGCAACCGTAGTCGATGATGAAGTTGTAATCGATAAGGAAAACACTTTCGATTTACCTATTAACAATGAAGTGGCTATGTGCACATTCGTTAAAATAGGTGATAAAATGGTTTTAGACCCAACTTTATCTGAAGAACGTGTTGCAAGTGCTCGCTTAAATGTTGGAGTTACTAAAGAAGGTAGAATTTGTGCTATGCAGAAAGGTGGAGCTCATCCATTAACCAAAGAGGATATATTCTCCGCTGTAAATACTGCGATTTCAAAAACAAAAGAATTAGTCGAATATCTTTAGGTCCTCTGGACGATTAAGATTTTCAAATTCTTTTTTTAATATTTTTTTATTGTCTATTAAAACGAATTTCGTTTCTATTTTTTCTATTATTCCTTTGATGTGCAGTGAATCTTTTAAAATCAAGTCATTAATTATTGGAATAATATTTTTGCTGTATATTGAATGCAGAGGTTCTGAAGTTTTTAATTTATTCTCTGGATTATGGTATGGTACAATGGCCTGGTAATCACCAGTAATTTCATTAAAAAGAGTTCGTATGGTGTTTTTTCTAACGTTTGGACTGTCACATGGGAAAACTATTGCATATTGTGATGAAATGTTTTCAAGTCCTGTCAGGATACCGGAAATGGGACCCTTGTTTTTGATTTTGTCTTCTATAAATTTTACACTGTATGAATAGTCGTCAGGATTAATAAATTCCATATATCTATCAATCCTTTCACTATCATTTAAAACAATTATTGCTTCATCTATTTCATTATTTAATGTGGAAAGTATATATTTTATCATGGGTTTATCTTTAATAATGAGAGATCCTTTGTCTCGACCCATTCTTCTACTTTGTCCTCCACATAAAATAATGCCAGATTTCATTTTTTTATTCCTTTACGTATGCATCTGCAGTTTCATCAAATGGATTGGTACGTATGATTAATGCAATCATGTATGGGTAATGTTTGTTTAGGTATTTCAAGTAGTAAATCCATTCGTGAACCAATTTGTTGTAAATTCTTTGCATGTCTCCGTTCAAATGATTGAAGTCGACATCAGTGACTTTTCCTAAGTCAGGTCTGTGCTCGAGCTCTTCATCTAAATGAAGAATGGCATTTAATAATCCTGAAAATTCTTCTTTTTCAAGTAAGTTTGGATTATTGATTAAACCAACAATGAATTCTCTTTTGCTGACTAATAAGTTTCTCATGTCAGTCAAGTAAGCTTCTCTATCTTCTGGAGCAACATCCGCTTTAAATCCAATGTCAATGTTTTTGATTTCATTCAATCTGTTTTCATAGTCTTTGTCGCTCCAATTTTTTATAGATTCCAAGTAGCTGGTATCTGCTTTGTGTGCATTTACAGAGCTTAATTGTTTGATTAAATCATTACCAAGTTCTGAGAAGAATGTGGACATAATCATATCTAATTTTTCCATCATTGCTTCTTTTTCTTTTCTGCTTATAATTTCATCAAGTAAAAATGCTACAACAAGAATATCTACTGGAATGAATCCTAAATGTGTCCAGATGTATGATATTACATGTTCCGGATCTTTTAAAATAAGTATGTTGGATCCATAAATAACTATAATTGCTATAACCATTACCAGTGAAAATTTAATTTTCCATTTTTTATGGTCATCCATTTTATAATCTCCAATTTTCATCGTTTTTTAGCTGATATGATAGCTATTGGATTTTCACTCATCATCATAATTCCACGGTCAAGAACTCTGCCGTTTGAAATGTTGACTTCCATGATTTTTGGGTTATAGTTCAATTCTTTCAGTTTGTTAACGGCTTCAACTTTCGTGTCAACCAGTATTGCTGTAATGATGATTCGGCCTTTTGAATTCAATTTTGAGTCAATCAGTTCTAAAATATTTTCTAGCTGTCTGCCACTGCCCCCAACAATGGCAATGTCGATATTATCTATATTTTTGACTGCATTGGCTCCATCATCACATATTAATGTAACGTTATCTCCAAGACCAAATTTCTTAAGATTCTTTTGAGTCATCTCAATAGCTTCAGGATTAATATCAATTGAGGTTACATCCTTTGCTCTTTGGGCAAATTCACATGTAATTCCTCCGGTTCCACAGCCCACATCAACCACTTTGTCCGTATCCTTCACATCAGACTTGTAAAGGATTATGGCTCTGATAGCCTCTTTTGTAGGTCCTGGAACATCGCATGATTTTATAAAATCCATATCTTCTAACATTCATTCCCACCTTTTAAATAAATTATTTTCAATGTTTAAGGAATCTAATATTTTACCGACTACAAAATCAATTTGATCATCTACCGTGTCATGATTTGAATAAAATCCCGGCATTGCAGGTAAAATTATAGCTCCTTCTTGTGATAAGGTAAGCATATTTTTTATATGTGCCGTTCTAAGGGGAGTTTCCCTTGGAACAATAACTGTGCATCGTCTTTCTTTTAGACTCACGTCAGCAACTCTTGTAATGGTATTGTCTCCATATCCATTAGCTATGGATGATAATGTTTTCATGGAACATGGTACAATAGCCAAACTTTCAAATTTGAATGATCCGCTATTTATTGATGCTGTCAGGTCATTGAATTCATAATACTTATCCGCCAATTTAACAATGTCTTCTATTTCAAAATCGGTTTCGGATTCGATGACAGTTTTTGCAGCATCACTTATGATTAAACTATTTTCTATTTTCAGTTCTTTTAAGGCTTCGAGCAATCTTATTCCATAAATTACTCCGCTTGCTCCGGTTATCGCTACTACTATCATATTATTCTCCTAAAATAGCTTAATTTGGTCATAGTGAATTCCGTGGAATTTTTCTCTGTCCACTTCAGGCAAATCCAAGTAATGATTCAATTTTAACTTATCAAATCTTTCCTTTTCTTCAATAGGAATATAAATGCTGATGTCAGGTATGTTGAATCTTGCTTTACTCAATGCGCCTATAATATTTGAAATTTCAGTTAATGGATAGAGTTTCTCATCAACGTTGACTTGGGTTTTCATTTCATCAAAGCGAGGATATTCCGCAATATTTATGAAAACATAATTTTTATCCATGTCAAAATCTTCAGCAATCTCTTCTTCAGCTTTCCTGAGGGCTTTTTGATCTATTTTATATAGTTTTTCAGGATTTTTAAAATTATCCAGCCTTATTGTCTTCACTCTTTTTGGAATAATCCTATTGTCAAGCCTATTTATCATATCACGGACAATCTCATCATCACTGGTTCTAAAAAGGGAAATAATATCTGCATCATCATATTTGTACATGTCATTTTCATTGATTTTTCCTGAATCGATTTCCCTTTTAAGCGCTCTTCTAAACATTGAATTGACTATTCTTGTTGTGTGGTGCTGATAAACGCTTGGGTACATGAAGTATCTGGACACCAAAGCTCCTTCTGCAGCCTGAACCCCTTTGATATCCAAAACCAATCCGTCATCTAATTTTAAATTTGATATGATTCTTTCATAATCAATGACTCCATAGGCAACACCTGTGTTGTGTGAATCTCTCAACAGATAGTCCATCCTGTCGACATCCAATTCTCCGGATATGATTGGACCTAAATGACCTCTTCCGTTAATAATATCAACAATTTCTTTGGTGTTGAATTTTTCATCAAGCAAATCATGGAGTGATGTCTTTTCAATCACGTATTTTGTAAGCTCCTCATGTGGAAATGACAGTACGCCTTCAGATACATGTGAAAAAGGGCCGTGTCCAATATCATGCAGGAGACCTGACATTCTAACCAATTCGATTTCATCATCACTTAAATCAAGTTTGGTGGCTAATTTCGATGCTAAATTCATTGTACCGATACAGTGTTCAAATCGAGTATGATTTGCTCCAGGATAGATTAGGCTGATTAATCCTAACTGTTTTATTCGCCTAATACGTTGGAATTGGGGCATATCCATTACTCTTACTTCGAATTTGGATAATTCAATATCTCCATAAACGCTATCTCTTATGAATTTTCTTTTCCCGATCAATTTAGTCACCCTATTATGCTATTCCATGTATCGTCAGCCACTTCAATAATTTCTGAAGTTATGTTATCAAAGGTTGATGTAGTGTTATTAGTTTGCGTTTTATTTTCAACTTTAGGAATTATTACTGGCACATCTTTAATTTGATGAGGTTCAAATGAGTCATTTTCTATTGCAGTAATTTTTTTAGCGTTTGAGTTGTCTATAACAACTACGCTGGCAAATGCAGAGCTTAAAACAAATGCGATTACTGTGATTATCAGAAAGACTAATAAATTCACTTTGATTGATTGTTTCATAATAACACATTTTTTATTTTAATTTTAGATATTAAACTTTTGATATAATTTAATTTAAAACTTTACTTGTAATTTATTTATATTTTAAGTTTTATTTAATCTTTTCAATATTTTCAATATTTCCTATATATTTATATACCATTAGAGATAATATAAATATGTCGGAAGTAGGAAGCCGTCTTCCGACTATATAAAATTAATAAAAAATTTGATAATGAGAAAAGATATTATGGATATTTTCAGTGCAGGTGATACAGCATGGGTTTTAATATGTACTCTTTTAGTTTTATTGATGAGTATTCCTGCTGTAGCATTTTTTTATGGAGGATTAAGTAAAAGAAAAAACGTTTTAAATACAATCTTTTTAACTTTTATTGCATTTTCAATATTGAGTGTAATATGGGTTATTTTCGGATATCAATTTGCATTCGGTGAACCTTCAATCTATGGATTCATAGGTTCTCCAACAAATTTCTTCTTACATGGAATCGCTTTGGATGAATTAACAGGATCAATTCCCACTTTAGTCTTTGTAGTTTTCCAATGTGCCTTTGCAGGTTTGACTGCAGCATTAATCTCAGGAGCACTTGTTGGAAGGATGAAAACAAAAGCTTGGATTATTTTCATACCTATTTGGGCGTGTCTGGTATATATCCCTATCGCACACTGGGTGTGGGGTGGAGGATGGTTAATGCAGATGAATGCTTTGGACTTTGCAGGAGGAACCGTTGTTCATATCAATTCAGGTGTTTCAGCTCTTGCCGTTGCATTAGTTCTTGGAAAAAGGAAAGATGCCTCTTTAATTCCACATAATCTTGGATATGCTGTTTTAGGAGCAGCATTGCTATGGTTTGGATGGATGGGATTCAATGGAGGATCAGGACTTGCTGCTAATGGTCTTGCAGCAAATGCAATTATAGTGTCAAATGTTGCTGCAGCTACCTCATTGATTGTCTGGACAATATTGGATACATTCATTGTTGGAAAACCAACGGTATTAGGTGCAATATCAGGTGCAGTTGCAGGTTTGGTGGCAATTACTCCTGCTGCAGGATTCGTTGATGTATTTGGGGCATTGATTATAGGTGCTGTGGCTCCATTTGTATCCTATTTTGCAATAAATGTACTTAAAGCAAAATTGGGTTATGATGATGCTTTGGATGTATGGGGAATACACGGTATGTCCGGAATATGGGGTGCAATTGCAACAGGAATATTTGCAGTGCCTGCAATCAATGGAGCTGCAGGATTGTTATATGGAAATCCTGGACAGGTTGTTGTACAGATTATAAGTGTAATAGCAACTATTGTCTATGCATTTACAATAAGCTTCATAATTGCTAAAATACTTGACAAAGCAATGGGTGGAATCAGAGTCGATGAAACAGAAGAAATTGGAGGACTTGACAGTAACCTTCACGAAGAATCTGCATACAATTTTAACTAGGAGCGATACAAATGAAAAGTGTTGTTGCAATAATAAGACAGGAAAAATATCAGGATGTCAAAAAAGCCCTCTCTGAAGTAGGATGTGAGGGAATGAATGTATCAGAAGTAAAAGGAAGAGGAAGTCAACGTGGAATAAGAGAATCTTATCGCGGATCTAGTTATTGTATTGATTTAATTCCAAAAACTCGTATAGAAATCATTGTAAAAGAAGAAGGTGTAGATTTAATTGTGGATGCAATAAAAAAATCAGCTTATACTGGTAATATTGGAGATGGAAAAATATTCATTTATCCTGTGGACAATGTCATCAGAATAAGGACTGGTGAGGAAGGTGATCGTGCAGTCTAGTACTGCACCACCACACCATAAATATCTTTCATATTAACCCAAGTGGTAATTCCTTTGGTTTCATACATTGTACCATTCACATATTCGTAGTCAACATCAGTATTGTCGCTAGTTAAATATACCTGGTTGCCGTTTATTTTAGAAACTCTTTTAATGATGTTGCCGTATTGGCTGGAATTGGCAACTACAATATTTCCCACTTGAACACTATTTGTTTTTTCAACTAAAACCGTCTGACCATCTTTTAATGTAGGATACATTGACAATCCTTCAACATGGAATTGGATTGGTATTTTATCTTCACCCAATGGTGAGTTAAGATGAACTTTCACATTGTCAAGTCCATGTGCAAGACAAATCCTTAAGATTCCTTGTTTTAAACTTTGAGCAGTTCCATTTGTACTGTTCATTGTTTCAGAAGTATAGTTGCAAATTTCTTCATTTAATTTATTAGTATCAACACCCGCAAACGGCGAAATGCTCATCTGCGAAGTAATATTTTCACCATCCATATAAACATTAACGGATTCTCCAGCAAATAGGAAGTATCCTCCAAAAATAAGTAGAACTAATATTATGGCACCTATAATTAAAGTGCTTTTTTTGACCATAAAACCACCTTTAATCTAAAATATTCAAATCCATATTTAGTAAAGCTTTCATTGTTTCTATATCAATTTGACCGGGAGCTGTAGCATCCCTGCCTGCAGCAAAAGTTATTGGAGAATTAAATTTGGATGCCATAACTCTTGTATAGCTTCCCAAATCACTCATTGAAATAGCTATTGTATTTTCACAGTGTGATAATATTGCCAGTATCTTCAATGTATCATCTAAATCATTAGGCATGAATGCTACTTTTGCAATATCTCCAAGTTCTTGCTCTTTATTGACGATATAAGTTATTTCATCAATTTCAGGAGTTTTTTCAAAATCATGATAAGATACGATAGTTTTAACTCCAGTATCATGAATCATATTAATATATTCATCATCGCTTTGAAGTTCTATATCCACATATTCGACCAAGTCGCAACATTTGTATAAAATATCTATCCTTTCTTCTTCGGATCCTTTGAATGATCCTCCTTCTGTTGAAATTCTATTGGTTGCAATCATTGGAAAATTAATTTCTTCAATGGTCTGTTTAATTTCATTAAAATCAGGTTTTTTAAGTGCGTCGATTCTAAATTCCAGAATATCTGCACCTTTTTTAATACAGTCATTTGCAACTTCTATTACTCCATCAATTTTCGGTTGAAAAATTGGAATAGCTATTTTTGTTTGTGAATACATCAATGTTATTTTTGATAGTAATTATTTATTAATTTTTTCTAAAAATTCGATTGGAATGACTCATATTTAAATAAATTAACTAACATAAATATATTACAGATAAAATTTTATTATTTTATTAATTTATCAAATTGAAATTTAAAGGTGTTATTTTGAAAATTACAGCTATTGGAGCTGACATTTCTCGAAATGATGTTTCCTGTAGTAAAGAATTGACGCAAAATATTGAAAATAACTTACATAAACTTAAAGAGCTCGGTGCTAAACAAGCAGCTCTAACCAATATTACTGGAGACGATGTTGTTGTCAGCGCCTTTGTTGAAGATGATTTGCTTGAAATCGTTAACGAGGGTATCGTTAATATTTTAAGGGATTGTGCTGAAAACTTAGGGGATTTATCTGGAATTTCAAAAGACGAATCCGAAGCAGGGGAAGGAATATCATACGCCGAAGCTAGTTTCCGTCCAGGGTTTTATCCTGATGCAATCATATTGGGTTTTGATACTTATGGCGGGGAACCTTTTGTTGCAGATGTTGCAAACTCAGCCATTAAGGCAGCTAGGGGTATGGATAATCTGACTGATGTGTCTGATTTGATTGAAGCAAAAACCAAAAAGATTCCCGGTGTAGGATACGTTTCTTCTGAAACTGATGATCCCGTTGTAGTGGCCACTGTTGAAAATATAGAATCTGTTGGTGTAATAGCAAGTGCAATGATTGGTGCAGCGCTTGGAAATAAAAATACATATTTGGTTGAAAGAGGAACAACTTGTAATGTATTGCCTGGTAGCGTAATATTTTCCGCTACTGCACTTATGAATGGCAATGTTATAGATTTAGCGGTTCCATTTCAAAATAAAACAAGAATTTTACGTTAAGGATGGTATAATATGATTTTATTGGATAAAAATACAAATTGTTTAGTTCAAGGAATTACTGGAAAGCAAGGTTCTTTCCACACAGAACAAATGTTAAAATACAATACAAAAATTGGAGCAGGTGTTACTCCTGGAAAAGGAGGTCAGGAATTCTTAGGAGTTCCTATTTTTAATTCTATTGAAGAAGCTACTGAAGAAACTGATATCAACTCTTCAATAATTTTTGTTCCTGCAAAATTTGCTAAAGATGCTGCTTTTGAATCCATCAGACATTTGGATTTGGTTGTCATCATTTCAGAACATATTCCTATTCATGATAGTTTGGAGATTATGGCATATGCTGATCAGATGGGAACTACTGTAATCGGTCCAAACACTCCTGGTGTAATATCTCCTGGTGTCGGTAAATTAGGTATCATGCCAACCCATATCTTTGATGAAGGTAGTGTTGGAGTAATCTCAAGAAGCGGTACCTTAACCTATGAGATTGCAAGTGAACTCACCCGTGCAGGAATCGGTCAAAGTACCTGTGTTGGAATTGGTGGAGACCCTGTTATCGGTACAAATTATATAGATATTCTTAAAAGATTTGAAGCTGACGACGACACTGAAGCTGTCGTATTGATTGGTGAAATCGGTGGTAATGCTGAGGAAAGAGCAGCAGAATACATTAAAAATGAAATGACCAAACCTGTCGTATCATATATTGCAGGAAGAACTGCACCTCCTGGAAAAAGAATGGGTCATGCAGGTGCTATTATTCAAGGAAACACTGGTACTGTTGCAAGTAAAACCGAAGCTTTAAATAATGCTGGTGTAGAAGTAGCAAAAATGCCATCTGAAATTGTAGATTTACTTAAAAAGGAAATATAATATGAATAATCAAGAAATTATTGATAAGTTATTGAATGGTGAAATGAAACTTTACCAGGTTGACCGTGAAGTTTCAGCTAAAGAGGCCACAGACATCAGACGTGAATTTCTAGAAAGGAAATATTCCATCAATTTGGATAATATTTCCAATTATACTTTGGATATGGAAAGGGCTTCAGCTAGAAACATTGAAAATTCTATTGGTGTTTTGCAGTTGCCTATGGGAATTGCAGGTCCGTTAAAAATAAATGGGGATAACTGTAAACGTGAAGTTTTCATCCCTCTTGCAACCTCTGAAGGAGCTTTGGTTGCTTCAATCAATAGGGGAGCATCAACTATTACGGCTTCAGGTGGAGTGAATGCACATGTCATCTCAGATATCATGACCCGTGCACCGGTTATCAAGACTGAAAATGCAACCCAGTCATTACAGATAAAACAATGGTTTATTGATAATTTCGATGAATTAAAGGAAATTGCTGAATCCACTACGTCCCACGGTAAGCTTCTTAAGATAGATCCTATATTGATAGCAGGTTCCTACATATATCCACGTTTCGTTTACTCAACCGGAGACAGTATGGGTATGAATATGGTTACAATAGCTACTGAAAAGATATTGGATAAGTTGGCAAGTGAAACCAATGCTCGCCATATTGCATTAAGCGGCAATGCCTGCGTTGATAAAAAACCTGCAGCCATCAACATGGTTGAAGGAAGAGGAAAAAGCGTTGTTGCAGATATCTTAATTCCAAAGGATATTGTAAGCAAGAAATTGAAAACTACTGCTGAAGCGATTGAGGAAGTCAATGTCGCTAAAAATCTAATCGGATCAGCAATCAGCGGAAGTCTAAGCTATAATGCCCATTATGCGAATATGGTCGCAGCCATATTTTTAGCCACAGGTCAGGATGCAGCTCATGTTGTTGAAGGATCATTGGGAATTACAACCGCTGAAGCACGTGATGGGGACTTATACTTCTCTGTTAACTTGCCTGATTTGCCAGTTGCTACTGTAGGTGGTGGAACAAGCCTTGAAGTTGCAAATGAAGGATTGAATATTCTTGGAGTTGCGGGTTCCGGCAAAGCTAGAGAATTTGCAGAAATTGTTGCAAGTACAGTTCTCGCAGGTGAATTGTCATTAGTTGGTGCTTTAGCTGCAGGACATTTAGCAAGAGCTCACCAAGAATTAGGAAGGGGTTAAAATGGAAGATGTGGATAAGTTACTTTTACCTGAGATTAATCTGGAAACTGATGATATTATAATGAATATTGCAGTAAAAAAGGATTATTCTCTAATTAAAGATTTAACTGAAAGAAAAAAAGAGTTTATCAATGATTTGAAATCATTCATTGATGAATTTGATGAAACTGAAGAATCTTTGGAATTTATGAAGTATTATGATGGTTTTTAGAATTTATTAATTTTAATACTTCACTGATATCCACTTTTGTTTCATAGCATCCTGTTTTTTTAAGCAGCACTCCTTCTGGACAAAAGTCAGAAAGCAACATCATCATCTGATTTAAATCCTCATGGCATGCAACACCAATGACTGCCTTGAACTTATTTTCCATCACAATCTTTTTAACAAAGCTTGACCCCGGAACAATATATAATTTATATCCCATTGGCTCTGCTTTCTTTTTGATAGCTCCTATGGAACATAATCCGCAGCAGGTACAGTTAACTCCCTCTTTTTGAAGTGTTGCAGGACAATCCCTATGTCTTAGACAATGCGGCAAAAAGATTAATGTTTCTTCAGCAGGAATGTTTTCAAATTTCTTCTTGTTGATGTCATTTCTTATCTGAATGCTTAAATCATCAATCAGATGATCATCTAGCTTTATGAGTCTAGCTATTGATTTGAATGGGGAGTACAATGTATCGATTAGGAATAAGAAAAATTTTGGAAATATTACAATTCCCATTTTTATAAAGATTCTTCTAAACACCAACAGTATTATAAATAATATTATAATTAATATGATGATTAAAATTATTAGCCTTCCAAGCAATGAGTATATTAATTCAAAGTCAAATGTCATGTTAAAACCTTTCAATAGTGTATTTATCATGTTTTCTGTTCAATGAGACACCTTTTGAGGTTTTGCTTATTGTTAATCCAGACAATGAGTCACATGAACATAATACATCTTGTTCAGGATGGGTTCCTGGAGTAATATTGCAGTTTAGATTTACCTTTTCGCCTACGGACAATACCTGTGATAATCTTTTTGTTGAAGGATGATTCTTATTTAAAATCACGATTGGTGAGTCTTCTTCACGAGTCAGATATGCCTGTGATCTTATTGCTCTTTTATCCTTTTTGAAATTTGAAACAGCTATCAGGTCATCCTTTTCAAGGAATTGAACTATCTCTTCGTTGTCTTGAGTGGCTATGAATAGCATCTTGTTGTCATGAGCTACCTTTACAATGCCTACGGTACCGCTTTCTCCCTCAAGAAACAGTATTTCATCATAGTTAAAATCAATATTCATAATTATCACAAAAATAAAAAAAGAAGAATAAATTTTTATTTATTCTTTTGATTCGACGTTGTCGCTTTGGCATGAAGGACAGACAACTTTTCTGCCTAATCCTTTAAATTCATTTCCACAGTCTAAACATCTGTATCTTTTGGTTTTCAATTTTTTCAAATCAATATCGGCCATTGGCCCACCGGTAGAACACATTTAAAATCACCTATATAATATTATATAATAATTATAATTAAATTTTTCTTTTGACTCTTCTAGTTTTCATATCCAGGGATTTTATTTTTTTGAAAGTTTCTTCATCTTTTTCGATGCTGTATAAAAGCCTGTAGAAATACAATGCCTGGTCATAAAGATTGTCATTTTCGTATTCTGCTGCCAATTTTTCCATATTTTCAACAATGAACGGGTTTGCCCCACATTTGATATGCTTGCTTTTCATGTATTCCATGCATTCCTCATCTGATAGGGTGATTTTCTTATTTGACTCAATCAACTCCACCCTTTCTCTGGTGAAAGGATCATTTTCATATTTTAGACTGTACTTGTAGCAGGCTATTGTCAGTTCGATGTTGCCCTCCTCATAATAATAGAATCCGAAGTTTTTATAGATTCTTGCAAGTTCATATCCTGAATATGCATATCTGAGGGCGTCCATATTGTAGAAATAGAACTTGTTGAATGTTGGAGTTCTCATTTTATAGATGTCACATAGCTCCAAAATTATTTTTGTGGAAACAGGATTCAGATTCAACGCCTCTTTTAGGGCAGTTTCAGCTTCATCCAAACGTGATGCATCTCTCAGGAGAAATCCATAAGCATAATATAAATCCTCAATCGGCTGGTTGTCCGGTATGTATCTAAGCTCTTTTTCGCATCCTATAAATTCATTGAAAATCAATTCCTCTAAGGGGTTTTGGAAACTGTGGTATTCATTGACTTTGTCGTTTTCGTATAGTTTCGGATTTGTCTTCATGAAGGTATCCAATTTTTCCAAAGCGGTTTCATAGTCATTGTTTTGAATATAAAATTCGACTTCAATCAGTATTTCCTTAATTGGATTTTCCTCCTCTATGATTCTGGCGAACTCTTCCTGCTCTTGTGGTGTTAAGCAATCCCAAATCATTCTGGAGATTTCCTTTACTATCTCTGTTGAATATTCATGGTTTTTGTAGATGTCGATTTGGGATATCAGGTATTTGCGATTCAAATCGTTGTTTTCACCAAGGTTCCTTTTTATATCTTCAATGATTTTTTGATACATAATATATTATATTATATAAAATTGCTTTAATAAAGTAATCTTTTTATATTACCACAAATCAATATTAATAATGTATAAAAATATAATTCTTAATTTTTATATTATATTATTAATTAATTTTAAAGGTGAAAATAAATGGCAAATCAACCAATATTTATTCTTCCTGAAGGAACCGAAAGATATTCTAAAAGAGATGCTTTAAGAATGAATATTACTGCTGCTAAAGTATTAGCAGGTATTGTAAGAACCACTCTCGGTCCTAAAGGAATGGACAAAATGCTCGTTAGTGGTATGGGCGATATTACTATCACTAATGATGGTGCAACTATAATGAGAGAAATGGATATTGCACAACCAGCTGCACGTATGCTTGTGGAAACAGCTAAAAAACAAGAAGAAATTGTTGGAGACGGAACTACTTCTGTTGTTGTTATCGCTGGTGAATTATTAGCTAAAGCTGAAGAATTATTAGAAGACGGTATTGCTACTTCCGTTGTCGTTAAAGGATTTAGAAACGCAACTTCAAAAGCTGTAGAAATCTTAAACGAAATTGCAATCGATGCTGACGATAAAGAAACTCTTCAAAAAGTTGCTGTAACTGCAATGAGTGGTAAAGGATCAGATTATGCAAAAGAACATTTAGCAGAATTAGTTGTTGACGCTGCTTTAAGAATTGAAGAAGATGGCGAATCTGACATTGATAACATTAATATCCAAAGAGTTTCAGGTGATTCTGTAGAAGATTCATTCTTGGCTGAAGGTATTGTAATCGATAAAACTCCTTTATCCAAAAACATGCCTGAAGTTGTTGAAGATGCAAAAATTGCAATCATGAAATATCCTATTGAATTGAAAGATATCAATACCAGTACCAAAATTGATATCACTTCACCTGATCAATTTGCTGCATTCTTGGATAATGAAGAAGAAATGATTAAGGATTTAGTAAATCAAATTGTTGATTCTGGAGCTAACGTATTGTTCTGTCAAAAAGGAATTGATGATTTAGCAGAACATTACCTTAAAAAAGCAGGAATCATGGCATTCAAAAGAGTTAAAAAATCTGATATGGAAAGAATCGAAAAAGCTACTGGTGCTAAATTAGTAACTGATATCGAAGACTTATCTGAAGACAAGTTAGGTTATGCAGGTAAAGTATATCTTGAAAAACTCTTCGACCACAAATTGACTTTCATTGAAGAGTGTGAAAATCCAAAAGCATCCTCCATTGTGCTCAGAGGAAGTACCCGTTACGTAACCGAACAAATCGCAAGAGCTTTAGATGATGCTTTAGGTGTAGTTGCTGCTACCATTGAAGAAGGTAAAGTTCTCATTGGTGGAGGAGCTTGCGAAATCGATTTAGTAAAAGAATTAAGAGATTATGGTGAATCCGTAAGTGGAAGAGAACAATTAGCTATTTTAAAATATGCTGAAGCTTTAGAAGTTATTCCAAGAACCTTAATCGAAAATGCAGGTTTAGACACCATTAACTTAATTGCTGATTTGAAAGCTGCTCACGAAGACTCAAACGCTATCGGTATCAATGTATTTACCGGTGAAGTTGTAGACATGAAAGATGCTGGAGTTATCGAACCTTTAAGAGTTAAAGTTCAAGCTCTTCAGTCTGCTGGCGAAGCTGCTGAAATGATTCTCCGTATAGACGACATGATTGCAGCTAGAAATGCACTCAATTCCACTGGTGCAGACGAGTCTGGAAATGATGATAGTGGAATGCCTCCTATGCCTGGAATGGGTGGTATGGGTGGTATGGGCGGAATGCCTCCAATGATGTAAACTTTATTTACATCCTTTTTTCTATTTTTTTCAAAATAAATTAATTTATATAACATTTTTTTCAATATATTATATATAATAAGAATTTTTCAGTTTTTTCTGAATCATTATATTGTGGAGGTAAAATTTTTGAAAAAAATGATTTTTTTATTGATGATATTTGTCGTATTTTTATCTATTGCTTCTGTTTCTGCTAATGAAATAAGTGAAAATAATACTTATGTTCAAATTTCTTCAAATTCTTTGTCTGTTGATGATGGTGTCTGGTCAGACTTGTCAACCGATGCGATTTCAGCAGTTAATGTTTCAAAAAAAGATGTGACTATTGATGCACCGGACATCAAATTATATTATAAAAACGGAACAAGATTTGTAGCTACCTTAACTGACATTGATGGCAATAAGTTAGCAAATCAAAGTTTAATATTTGCTATTTCTGGTGTAAACTATACAAGAACTACAGACAGTAGCGGTAGTGCTTCAATTGCAATCAATTTACTTCCTGGGACTTATGATTTGATCACATATTATGCAGGTGATGATTTCTATTGTGATGCTAAAGTAACCTCTCAATGTGATATTTATCCTACCGTTGGAGGTAAAGATGTTATAAAATATTATAGAAATGAAACTCAGTATTATGCTACATTTCTAAATGGGGACGGTTCTCCATTAACAAATTCAAATGTTACTTTCAATATCAATGGGGTGATGTATACTCGTTTGACTAATGCCACTGGTATTGCAAGATTAAATATTAATTTAAAGCCTGATACCTATACAATAACTGCCATACATCCAAAGACAAATTATATGTATTCTAATAAAATTACAGTATTGTCCACTATTTCTTCTCAAAATATCGTTAAGATGCAAGGCAATGATACCCAATATTTTGCTAAATTTTTAAATGGATATGGATCTCCTTTAGCAAATGGCACAAGTGTTTCATTTAACATTAATGGGATATTATATCAACGTAAGACTAATGAAAATGGTACAGCTAGATTAAACATTAACCTTTCTCCGGGAAACTATATTATAACTGCCACTAACCCCTTTAATGGAGACATGGCTTCAAGCAATATCCTTGTCCTTTCCAAAATAAGTGAAAATCATAATCTTGTCAAATATTTCAAGAATGATTCCCAGTATGTCGTAAAAATAATTGGGGATGACGGTAATGCAGTTGGATCTGATGAAATTGTTAAATTTAATATTAATGGAGTAATCTATGAAAGAAAAACTAACGAATCAGGACATGCTAAAATGAATATTAACTTGGCACCGGGCAAATACATAATTACTGCTATGTATGGTGTAAGCAGCATATCCAATAATATAGTTGTAAAACCAATCTTGAGTGCCGATGATATTTCAATGATTAATAGGGACGGAACAAAATTTAAGGCTAAATTGCTTGACGGTCAAGGAAATAATTTTGCAGGTCAAAATATCACGTTCAACATCAACGGAGTATTTTATAACAGAACTACTGGCAGTGATGGTGTTGCTTCATTAAATATTAATCTGGATAAGGGAGTTTATATTATAACTTCATCATATAATGGAGCCATGATATCAAATTCAATATTAATTAAATTGAAAACTACTCAAATATCCATTAATAATGTCATTTCTGTTTCAAAAAGTTTAAGGAATTATTATTTGTCACATAACGACTTTCCGGATAAAGTTGAATCTCCAATTGGAGGATTGACATTTTATGAAGCATTTTATATGATAAATGAGGCTGTTGCCCATATTGTGTCTTCCAATCCAAATGATGTTGTGCTTATCAATGGAATTCGCAGTCCTGATGCGATAGTGGGTGAGACTCTTTATTCAGGTCTGATTAAAAAAGCAGAATATACAAAATTATCTAAAGAACTTTCTTCATGGATGAATAATAACAATAAGGTTCCTAATACAATTTCTACAAGTGTGGGTATTCTTAGATATGATGACTATTTGGTCATTTTGAATAATGTTTTGAATTTCTATTCAAACAATGCTGGAACATTGCCTAATTATGGCTATGTCATTTCCTCTAAAAGTGTTCCGATACTAAATTATGGTACGACTGCGGATAACGCTTATTCTATAAAAGGAAATAAGGTATTCATTGATGCTGATGGCGGTTCTGATGCTAAAAAATGGGATATAGCAAGAGCCTTATCTCAAGCGGGCTGGGATGTGACTGTTGGTGATACCTTTAGTAATTCTCATTATGAAGATTATTACAATGTTCCTAACAATTATATTCTTATTACTTTGTATAATGGCTTCTGTGCAGGTACTATACGGGAACTTGCTTCAAGTTATGTCCAAAACCTATTGAAAGCTAAAAATGTTGTCTGTGTTCCAATTTGGGATACTGCCGGATGGACAAATCCTGCAGGTATGGCCCCGTATCGTTATGGGGACTTCAGAGGTTATTCTGCTGACAGAGCATGGGATGATGACTTCAGCAGTACTGATCCGTCAATCAGAAATGTTGATGATTATTTATATTCCAATAATATAAAATATTGTGCATATCCTACGACTCAAGGTATTATTAACCAATTTGTTAAGGGAGGATATTTCGCATCTGTCGGTCGTTAATATTCATGTGATGAACAAATCATTATCTGATTTGTTTATTTCATATTTTTTTTACTTATTTTTTCAATTTTTCAAAATTTGATTTAAATTGGATTTACATTGTTTGTTTTACTGTTATATTGATTAAAATTATTAATTTATATTAAATATTTATTTATATTACTTATTTTTAATTTTAATAGTGATTTATTTATCGAATTTGATTTAATAAGCATTTTACTAATGTTTTAACATTTCATAATATTCCTTATCTTGATAGTATAAATTAGTTCTTTTTAATCTTTTAGGCTATAAATTACAAATAATATTGCTTAATATTTTATTTTTACTTATTTTAAGTTATAAAATTAAGAATTACTCTTGAATACGGCCATTAATTAAATAAATAACTTTATATAAGATATTCTTAATATAGTATAAACATAATGAAAAATTAGATTTTTTTCATAGTTGTTAAATTTGTTAATAAGGAGGTAAAATATTTTGAAAAAACGAATTTATCTAGCATTGATAATATTAATCGCTTTTTTATCGATTGGTTTTATTTCTGCAAGTGAAGTAAGTATTAATGATACCTATGCTGGACAAGATTCCTCAATGGAATTGCTGTCAGTAGATAATATGGGTGTAGGATCAGATTCAAATAGTTTATCAATTAACAACGCTGATACTAATTTAAATGATAACACAATTGGTGCAAGTAATGAAACTACAAAAACAGCTGTTGTAATCGATGCACCAAATATAGACTTATATTATAAGAACGGAACAAGATTCATTGCTACATTAAGTGATATTAATGGTAATGTCCTAGCTAATGAAAGTTTAGTATTTGAAATTTCTGGTGTAAACTATACTAGAATCACAGACAGTAATGGTCAGGCTTCCGTTGCAATTAATTTAAATCCTAATACTTATGATTTTAATGTATATTATGCAGGTAGCGATGAATATATAGATACAAAAACAACTTCTACCTGTACAGTTTATCCTACCATATCAGGTGAGGATATTGTAAAATATTATAGAAATGGTACTCAATATTATGCAAAATTCTTAAATGGTGATGGTTCTCCATTGGCCGATACAAATGTAACATTTAATATTAATGGTGTATTCTATACGCGTACTACCAATGCAAGTGGTGTTGCTAGACTTAATATTAACTTACATGAAGGTGAATATATATTAACTGCTATTCATCCTGTAACTGAATTCATGTATTCTAATAATATTACTGTATTGCCTACTATTTCAGGCAATGATTTGACTAAAGTATATCGTGACAATAATCAATATTATGCTACTTTCTTAGGTAGTGATGGTTCTCCATTAGCAGATACTAATATAACATTTAATATTAATGGTGTATTCTATACACGTACCACTAATGCTACTGGTGTTGCTAGACTTAACATTAACTTAGAACCAGGTACATATATTATTACTGCATATAATCCTAATGATGATTATGCTCATTCAAATATTATTGAAGTAATTGGTTCTTCTGCAACTTATATTGAAACTCATAGTTATTCATTTTATGCTGATGATAATGTAACAGTTAATGCTACTTTATATAATCAATTAGGTTATACCATACCTGGTCAGGAAGTTACTCTTATTGCAGGCACTACATATACTAATTATACTGATGATAATGGTGTAGTTACATTTACTGGTATTGATTTAATTACTGGTGTTCATAATGTAACTTATTATTACTATGGTCTTGATAAGTATAAATCATCAGAAACAACCAATACTATTACTATAAGAGATCAATATGATACTGTATTTGATGCAAGTGATGCTATAATATATTATCATGCTGGTGAAAGCTTTAATGTTACTGTTACTGATGGATATGATGTTCCTATAGTTGGCCAACCAGTATACTTTACTGTTAATGGTAAATCATACTCCAGAAATACTGATGAAAACGGTACTGCAAGTTTAAAGATTAACTTACGTCCTGGAATTTATGACATTTTAGCTAAGTTTAATAGTACACATTATAAAGAAATGTCAGGTTTATACGAAATTACTGTAATTGATGGTAATACATCTATATTGGATGGTCAAAATATCACAATTGGTGAAGGTTCAGGAAAATCATTTGATGTTACCCTTAAAGTTGGGGATATAGCACTTCCACAAAGAAATGTCATATTTAACATTAATGGAGTTAACTATACCAGAGTCACTGATGATAATGGTATAGCTAAAATCAATATTAATCTTAACGCAGGTCAATATCTTATAAAATATTACTATCTCGGTGAAGATAGAATATCTTCTGCAAGCGGTGAATCTTATGTTACCGTAAAAGCTAGATCTGCAACTTCATTATCTTGGAAATCCGCTACAAGTTTTGTAAGTGATAGTGATGTTAACTTGCAGGTATTACTTGTGGATAGCAATAATACTCCTTTGTCTGAACGTGAAGTTGTGTATTCCATATCCTCTAAAGATTATGCTGTAACTACAGATGCTTCAGGTATTGCTGCATTAACCAGATCATTAAGTGCTGGTTCATATTCAGTTTCATATAAATATGAGGGTGATGATGATTATCTTCCTAGCGAAGGCTCAACTACAATTGCTGTTACTAAATCTCAAACAGATAGCAGTGGATTCGGATATTGGGTATTCGGTAGGGACATGTATAATGTTGATTTAGCAACCTTATCATCTAAAGGTACTACTGACATTTTCTTAAACTTCTATGCATTCACTACTCATGGTGAATCTGCTGTTTTATCTTGGATTAAATCCGCAAATTCATATGGTATCAATGTTCACATATGGATGCAAGCGTTCTATGATGGTTCATGGATAAACCCTGTATCTGGCGGATCAGTCAATACAGCTTACTTTAATGAGGTAATCAATGAAGCTAAATATTATGCTGGTTTAACTGGTGTTGCTGGTGTTCATATGGATTACTTAAGATATCCTGGAAATGCTTATCAAACATCTGGTGGTGCCGCTGCGATTACAGAATTTGTAAAGCAGGTTACTGCTGCATGTCGTGAAGTAAATCCAAATATAATTATGTCTGCTGCTGTAATGCCTGAAACAACAAATAATATATATTATTATGGTCAGGATATTCCAGCTATTACAAGATACTTGGATGTAATTGTGCCAATGCAATATAAAGGAAATTATAATGCAGGTACTAGCTGGCTTGCTTCAACAACCAAATGGTTTGTACAAAATTCAAATGGTGCTGAAGTTTGGTCTGGTTTACAGTCTTATGTATCAGATAATGATTTGACTAAATTATTGGCAACAGAACTTACAAATGATGCACAAACATGTCTAGATAATGGTGCAGATGGTGTAATATTATTCAGATTTGGTTTATCCAATTTCATTGATTTCAGTAGCTTAGATACTCCATCCTATGGTGATGAAATCACTGTTAATGATGTTTTGGCTGCTGCTACTGATTTAAAAGAATCAATTGAAGCTAATTTGGAGTTACCTTCCAGTGTTACTGTTGGTGATAATACATATACTGTTCCTCAATTCTTAGCAATGATGACTCAGGCTCTATTGAGCTTAGACGGTCAGGTAACATCAGAAATTGTTGCACATATCGTAACAGCTCCTGATAATTCTACTGGAGATGATATTTACGTTCAATTTGATACTGATCAAATGTTGAATGTTGCACTTGCTGTATATGACTATTGTATTTTAAACAATCAGGCTCCGAATTTCATGTCAACATCTATGGGTGATGTCAAGTATGAAACTTTAGTTTACTTGTACGCTAGAATATTGGCTTATTATGATGCAAATGAAGCTTTACCGTCAACTGCTTTGGTCAATAATTTCTTGGATCATCCTACTTTAACAGTCAACATGCTTCCAAGCTATTCAACCAGTGAATATTCATATCAAAATTATACAACAACCTGGTTGAACTACTGTCCGGTATGTGACCGTTATGGTACTTTGCTTATCAATCCAAAAGGTTCTGTTGAAGGTGAATTAACATGTTATCACTGTGATTCCGATTTCTGTGGTGTCACTGGACATGAAAAAGACTCAACTTCAAATTATACATTGACTAGATTGTCCGAATCAGTTCCTGTAACTCCTGGTAAAACAGGTGATGAAATTTCATTAGCGAGTGTTATTGATGGTGCAGTTTATCTAAAAGCATATATTGAAGAAAACGAAGATACTCCAGAATATATTGTGTTGGATGAAGGTAAATACACATTACAACAGTTCCTATACTTGATGGGTTATGCTATTCTTGAGATTAATGCATCCTCTACTGAGGATATTGCTCTTGAAGAGATTAGTGGCGGTCCGTCAACCCCATCTGGTGATGTTATTGATGCTTCACTTTCCAAAGAAGATTATATGGATGTTGTACTTAGGGTTACTAACTTTATTATAGATAACAATTGGATTCCTAACTATGCTTCATCCACTGTTGGTAAAATCATCTATTATGAATTGTTGGATTCATTCTCACGTATATTGAATTACTATTCAGAAAATGGTGATTTGCCTTCTAGTGTTAAAATAGTATATTCAGGTGTTTCATCAAAATCCATATCTGATTTATCAAAATCATTGATTAAAGGATTATCTACTGAAAGGGATAAAGCTGTTGCCTTGTATAACTATGTAAGGGATTACATTTCATATTCCTTCTATTATAATACTCAAAAAGGTGCTGAAGGTACTTTAACCTCAGGTTCCGGTAACTGTTGTGACCAAGCTCAATTGCTTGTTGCAATGGCAAGGTCAGTCAATATGACTGTAAGGTTCGCTACAGGTTACTGTACTTTCTCAAGTGGTTCCACATATGGACACGTATGGGTTCAATTCTTGATTGGTGGCTCTTGGATTAATGCAGATCCAACCAGTACAAGAAACTCTTTCGGTGTAATTAACAACTGGAACACTGGTTCATATACTAACAGAGGAACCTTTGATGTTTTACCATATTAGGTATAATGCATTAAAAAATCTTTAAATTGGTTAATAATTAATTTTATTAACTATCTTCTTATTTTTTTTAAAATTACTCGTTTTAATATTTAGGTTAACCAAAACTTTTTTATAGTCTTAAAGTAAATATATTATTATTTATAGATTAAGGTGGACTTTTCATGGCTGATGATAAGATTAGTGAAAATATAGAAGAATACTTGGAAGTTCTTTATAGAAATGGGAGTAATAAAGAACAAGTATCAACTACCACTCTTTCCAATGATTTGGGAATAGCTCCTGGTAGTGTAACACAAATGCTTAAAAAATTAGAAGCTTTAGGCTATATTAATTATACTCCATATAGGGGTGCTTCTTTAACTGATGAAGGAATGAAAATTGCTCAAAAAATCACTAGAAAACATAGGATTTTGGAGAAATTTTTATTGGATATATTAAAAGTCAAAGAGGAAAACATTCACGACCAGGCCTGTGAAATGGAACATACATTATCAGATGAGGCTGAAAGGGCACTGTGTACTATGTTGCATCATCCAGACTTATGTCCAGACAATAATATTATCCCTGCATGTGATTTGGATTTTGACAGCTGTCAGCAATGTTTCTCTGAAAAGGACTTTGATAATGTTATAAATAGGAAATTTAACTTACTTTCAATTTCTGAGCTAAATCCTGAAACCCAAGGTACCATTTCATTCATTCGTGGAAACGATGATTTGTTAGATAGTATTGCGGATTATGGTATTGCTGTTGGTGATAATTTACATTATTATAATACTGACGGCAATGAATATTCAGTAAGCATCGAAGACCAGGATTTCTCCCTTCCGCAGGAAATGGCAAATAACATTTTTATAAGGGTTTAAATTCCCTTAACTCTTTTTTATTAATTAAATCAAATATTTTATATAACATCAGCACCATAATATAAAGCGTTAAAATAATTTTTTTCTTTTTAGGTGTTTTAATGCGTGGTAATTTATCTAATGAAATAGTGTCAATTAAAATAGAAGAAGGTAGCAAAAGGCCAATTGCTTTACATGAAAAAAGCTTTTTTGGTAAAATTGAAGAGGACACGTTAAACCTTTCTTTAATTGAAGCTTGTTATTTGTTAGAAAAGGATCGTTTGGATGTTTATGAAGATGATATCTTATGCAGCATTTCATATTTCATCGATCTTTTAAAAGAAAGAAATCTTTATGGTCGCTATATTGTCTATCGTGACTTGAAAGACAGGGGATATGTTATCAAAACAGGATTCAAGTATGGTTCTGATTTCCGTCTCTATGATAGGGGTCGCTCACCAGGTAAAGGGCATTCCGATTTTTTAGTTAAGATAGTATATGACAATCATGACATCAATGTGCTTGATTTTGCAAGCTATGTCAGGGTTTCACATGGTGTCAACAAGAAACTTCTGCTGGCTATTGTTGACGATGATTTTGATATAACATACTATAATGTGGAATGGACAAGACCATAGTTTTAATTTAAGAAAGATATTATATTTTAATAATTTCAGAGTATTATTATAATAATTATTAATCAAGTATTTTATTTAATGTAGTTATGTGATATAAGGTGAAAAATATGATTGATCCATGGGCATCAACAAGTGTAGATTATGACAAGTTAGTCAATCAATTCGGAATTCAAAAAATTTCAGATATGATTGGGGATATAAAAGACCCTCAAAGACTTATGAAAAGAGGAGTCGTATTCGGACATAGGGAATTCAATGAAATCAATAATTTAATCAATAAAAAAGAGGATTTTGCAGTTGTAACAGGCATGATGCCAAGTGGACAGATGCATATAGGCCATAAGATGGTAGTCGACCAGCTGATATGGTACCAAAAGAAAGGTGCAATGCTGTCACTTCCTATTGCAGACTTGGAATCATATGCCGCAAGGGACATGAGCTTTGAAAAGGGAAGAAAGATTGCAGTTGAAGAATACCTCACAAACTGGATTGCATTGGGACTTGACCTTGAAAGGGATAATGTCAACGTATACTTGCAGTCACAAAACAAGTCATTGTTTGATTTGGAATTCAAGGCATCAAGAAAAACCAATTTTTCTCAATTGCATGCAATTTACGGATTTGACAACTCAACAAACATTGCGCATGTTCAGGCTCCATTGATGCAGGTGGCTGACATTTTGCTTCCTCAAATCGAAGAGTTCGGAGGTCCGAAAAAGGTTGTTGTTCCTGTTGGAGTTGACCAGGATCCTCATATCAGGCTTACAAGGGACATTGCACATAGGTTGAATGAGGAATTGGGCTTCCTTCAGCCAGCTTCCACATATCACAGGTTCCTTACCGGTTTGACCGGAGACAAGATGAGCAGTTCAAAGCCGAATACTGCAATTTATCTTAATGAAGATCCTGAAGTTGCAGCCAAGAAGGTGAAAACCGCAAAAACAGGTGGAAGAGAGTCCCTTAAGGAGCAGGAAGAATTGGGCGGTGAAGTTGACAAGTGCGTAATCTATGAAATGCTTGTATACCATCTTATAGATGATGATGGGGAACTCGACAAGATTCGTGAGGAATGCTTGAGCGGACAGCTACGTTGCGGTGACTGTAAGATGAGAACTTCAGAGCTTATGAAGGAATACTTTGAAGATCTAAAGGATAAACAGGTTGAGGCAGCTGAAATTGCTCAAACAATTTTATAGCGAGATAAAATTAGCTTTTTTGGAAAACAAATTAGCTATTTATCTTTCTTTTTTCATTCTTATTTTTTCTTTAGTTTTGGGATATTTCCTGGAACCCTATTTATATAGTTATTTCCATCCTGTAGTTGACGATTTGACTCAAAAGGTGGAAACAGGTGTAATTCAGCTGACCTTTGCAGATATCTTTTTAAACAATATTCGGATAATCTGTCAAATGTTCATATATGGATTGCTGTTCTGTCTGTCTGTAGTACTCCTGGCATATAACGGATTTTTCGTCGGATATTATGCCGCCATTCAGGACAATCTCTTTCGTGTTCTGGCATTTCTAGTGCCTCATGGAATCTTTGAGATGCCTTCATGCGCCCTGGCATGTGCATCAGGATTGGTTCTCTTTAATTTCTTAATAAAATTTTTAAATAGCTATATAAGGCAGGATTTGACTTTTAAAGATTCGATTACTAATAATTTGGATAAATTGAGGCAGGCTTGTCTGATATTTATCGTTGCGGTAATCCTTATGATAATTGCAGGTTTTGTTGAAGTCTACTTGACAACTAATATTGCCAATTTTTTGTTAGGACATTAATTTTAAGATAATTTTTTATATTATTTAATTTAAATTATTAATATACAAATTTAATTTATTTTAGTGATATTTATGATACGTTGTGTTTCATGTGGAGCAGAATATGATGACGACGAAGTGATATACACCTGTGAAAAATGTGGAAGTGTACTTGAACTCGTCAGTGACATTGATGTTTCTAAAGATATATTTGATGGTAGAAGAGATACCTTATGGAAATTTAAAGAATGCATTCCAGTAGATGAAAGCAAAATAGTTTCTTTGGATGAGGGAGGAACCCCATTCTGCAAATGTGATAAGTTAGGTGAAGAGTTAGGCGTTAACTTATATGTTAAAGTTGAAGGATCAAACCCTACCGGAAGTTTCAAGGACCGGGGAATGACTGTTGGAATGACCAAGGCTATGGAATTGGGAGTCAGCACTGTCGGATGTGCTTCAACAGGTAATACCTCAGCTTCCCTTGCTGCTTATGCTGCCCGTGCAGGATCACGCTGCATTGTATTTTTGCCTTCTGGAAAGGTTGCTTTGGGAAAATTGGCTCAGGCAATGTTCCATGGTGCGGAAGTAATGTCAATTAACGGTAACTTTGATGAAGCTCTCGAAGCAATGACTGCTCTTGCATTAGAAAAACATCTTTACCTGTTGAATTCAATAAACCCTTACAGACTTGAAGGTCAAAAGACAATAGGTTATGAAATATTGAGGGACTTGGATTGGCAGTCACCTGACAGGATTATCTTGCCTGTAGGTAATGCAGGAAACATTTCCGCTATCTGGAAAGGTGTGTCTGAGTTTTACAATGCCGGATTCGTTAAGGACTTGCCTATGATGACTGGTATTCAGGCTGAAGGAGCATGTCCTGTTACAAATGCATTTAGAAAAGGTGACAGGAGGGTTGTGCCTGTTGAAAATCCGGAAACCATTGCAACTGCAATCCGTATCGGTGCACCGGTCAGTGACATCAAGGCATTGAATGCAATTTATGATTCTAACGGATACTCAGAAACCGTAAGCGATGAAGAGATTTTAGATGCTCAAAAATTGCTTGCAAGAACCGAAGGTATTGGTGTAGAGCCTGCTTCTGCAGCTTCAATTGCTGGTCTTAAAAAATTAGTTGATCAGGGAGTAATCGATAAAGGTGAAACTATAACTTGTGTAGTTACCGGACATTTACTTAAAGATCCTAATACTGCTATTGATGCTTGTACCAAGCCAACAGAGGTTGATGCAGACATAGATACCTTAAGGAAATTATTGATGAATAAATAATTTTTTCTTTTTAATATTTCATCTTTAATTTTACATTTTTTTAAATTTTTTTTCTAGTTTTTAATATAACTTACTTATACAATAATATATTATCTTTCAATTATTGCCTTATGAATGATTGAAAAGTGTAGTTTATTAGTTTGAAATTATCGAAATTTACCCATTTTTCACCAATAGATTTATATATAGTGAAGTTTAAAGTATTAGTATAAAAAAATGAGGTGAAAATATGGAATTACCAATTGCTCCTGTTGGCAGAATCTTAAAAAATGCTGGTGCAGCTAGAGTATCCGATGACGCTAAAGAAGCATTAGCAGAAGCAATCGAAGATTACGGTAACGAAATCGCAGCAAAAGCTGTCGGATTCGCACGCCACGCTGGCAGAAAAACTGTAAAAGCAGAAGATATCAAATTAGCAATTAAATAGATGTATTCTGTAGTAAGAGTGGATAGTAATTTTTTAATTACTATCTTTTTTCTTTAAAACTATTTTTTTTTAACAACGCTTTTTTTATATAATTTTATACTATTTTTAATAACATTTATATGTGATGAGAACAAATATAATAAATGTCTAGTTCTCTAGAATTATTTCATTAATTACTAAATTTTTATTTTTAGTTTTGCTAAAAATTATATGAAATTCAGAAGTATTTGTATTGAAAGTTTAACTCCTCTTATTTTTTTCTAATGGAGTTATATTTAGTGATATATGAATTATTCAAGAATTAGTATTATTAAAAACTATATTAGATTATTCTTCATTTGAATAATTTAAGTAATTTCTATAGTTAAAAAATAATATAACTATATATAATTACAATTATTATAATTCAAGGAATTATAATAAGCCGATGGATGGCATAGCCAGATGAAAAAGGAGGTTTATTTATGGCAAAAGCAATTTATGTAAAATTTGATACACCTGAAGAATTAGCTAACCAAGCTGAAGAAGCATTACAAACCGCACAAGAAAGCGGTAAAGTAGCAAAAGGAACTAACGAAGTAACTAAATTTATCGAAAGAGGAGACGCAGCTCTCGTTGTTATCGCAGAAGATGTTGATCCTGCTGAAATCGTTGCTCACATTCCTGTTCTCGCTGATGAAAAAGAAATTCCATACGTCTACTTACCTACCAAAGAACAAGTTGGTGGAGCTGCAGGTTTAACCGTTGGTACCGCTTCCGCTTGTATTGTAGATGCTGGTGATGCTGAAGCTGCTGTCGCTGAAATTGTAGAAAAAGTTGCTGAATTAAAAGAATAGATAAATTCTTTTAATCGATCATACGGTGATTTACATGGAAGAAGGAACTCCTGCTGAAGTCATTGAAGTTTTAAAAAGAACTGGTATGACTGGTGAGGTAATGCAAATCAAATGCAGAATCCTCGATGGTAGAGATAAAGGAAGAATTTTAACAAGAAACATTATGGGTCCTGTAAGAGAAGGCGACATTTTAATGTTACTTGATACAATTAGAGAAGCTAAGGAAATTAAGACTCCTTAAGAAGGTGTAAGAACATGAGAACTTGTTCATTCTGTCAAAAAGAAATAGAAGAAGGTACTGGAAAGATGTACGTCAAAAGAGACGGTTCAATTTATTTCTTTTGTAGCAGCAAATGTGAAAAGAATATGATTAAACTCGGAAGAGTTCCAAGAAAAGTTAAATGGGTTAAAGAATGATTCAAAAAAGTTTTGTTATGATGAAACCGGACGCTGTTCAAAGACGTCTCATGGGTAAAATTTTGTCTCGTTTTGAAGATAAAGGTCTTCAAATTGTAGCAGTAAAATTAATGCAAATTGATGAAGAGTTAGCAAAAACTCATTATGGAGAACATGCTGATAAACCATTTTTCCCAAGTTTAGTTGAATACATTACTTCTTCACCATCTCTCGCAATGGTTATCGAAGGAGAAGAAGCAATCACCACTATCAGAAAATTAGTCGGTGCAACTAATCCTTTAGAAGCAGATCTTGGAACTATCAGAGGAGATTTCGCAATGGATACTGGAAGAAACATTATTCATGCTTCAGACTCTCCGGCTTCTGCAGAAAGAGAAATTGGTCTTTTCTTTAATGAAGATGAAATTTGCGATTATCAAATTGTTGATAACAATTTAATTTATGAATAAATTTGAAATATTATTTAAAGAGATACTATGAAAATTAGATCCCCTATTGTATCCGTTTTAGGACATGTAGACCATGGAAAAACTACTTTGTTAGATTATATTAGAGGAAGTACTATTGCAGATAAGGAAGCAGGCGGTATTACTCAACATATTGGAGCTACTGAAATTCCAAACGATACTATAGACGAAATTTGTGGAAATTTCATTTCAGCATTAACAATCAAGGATTTGATTCCGGGATTGTTTTTCATTGATACTCCAGGTCACGCTGCATTTACCAGCTTAAGAAAACGTGGTGGAGCGTTAGCTGATTTGGCAGTATTGATTGTTGATATTAATGATGGATTTAAACCACAAACTTACGAAGCTTTAAATATTCTTAAGATGTATAAGACACCGTTCATTGTCGTAGCTAATAAGATAGATATGATTTTCGGTTGGGAGACACATGAAGGAGCTTCATTTAAAGAATCCTTTAATAATCAGGCTCAAAGTGTTAAGCAAGCTTTAGATACTAAGGTTTATGAAATTGTAGGTACACTTCACAAGGAAGGTTTCCAATCCGAAAGATTTGACAGGGTCAGTGACTTCGCTTCACAGATTACCATTATTCCTATAAGTGCAAGATCAGGTGAAGGAATCATTGAAGTTTTAGCTATGCTTTTAGGTCTTGCTCAGGAATACTTGACCGAGCAGCTTGAAATTAATGAGGATGCTCCGGCTAAAGGTACTGTTTTGGAAATTAAAGAAGAAACAGGACTTGGACTTACAGTTGATAGTATCATTTATGATGGTGTTTTAAGAACTAACGATGAAATAGCTTTAATGACATCCAACAATGATGTCTTGACCACTAAGATTAGATCTATTTTAAGGCCTCTTCCATTAGAGGAAATGAGAGATTCCAAAAAGAAATTCCAAAAATTTGATGAGGTGGTTGCAGCTGCAGGTATAAAGATAGCTGCTCCTAATTTGGATGATGTTATCTCAGGATCTCCTTTAAGGGTTTTAAATGATGATGAAAACGTTGAAGAGGAGCTTTTAAAAGAGATTGAAGACATTACTATCAATACCGATGATGAAGGTATTTTGGTAAAAGCCGATACTCTCGGTTCTCTTGAAGCTATTGTTCAGTTGTTGAAGGAATTGGATATTCCTATTCGTGCAGCGGATATTGGAGATGTAAATCGTAGAGATATAATCAACTCTTCAATTGCTTTAAATGATAATGAGGAACATGGTGCTATAATAGCATTCAATGTTGATGTTCTTCAAAATTCTGAAGAAGATCTTGCTAATTCAGGCATCAAGCTTTTCAAAGGTGATGTAATTTACCAAATCATTGAAGATTACGAAGATTGGATTAAGCAAAAAGAGGAAGCTCGTAAGAAAGCATTTTATGATGCAATTATCAAACCTGCAAAATTCATGTCACTTCCAAAATTGGTGTTCCGTCAGAGCAAACCTGCAATCATAGGTGTTGAAGCATTGAGCGGAACTGTCAAACAAGGTCAAAAGCTAATTAATAAAAATGGTGATAGTGTTGGAATAATTGCTAGTATGGAAGATAAGGGCGAAACATTACCTGACATTTCCAGAGGTCAAAGGGTCGCTATGGCTATTGATGATGCTGTAGTCGGAAAAGATTTCGATGAAGGGGATGAATTATTCATCGATATTCCTGAAAAACATTACAAGTTCATAGAAAGAGAATTCAAGGACAAGTTAACTGAAGATGAATTCGAGACTTTACATGAATTTTTAGAAATCAAACGTAAACAAGACCCTGATTGGGGAAAATTCGGTCTTTTTGAATAATAATTAATGATGATAAATAAAAAATAAGGAGGAATACCATGGCATTCAAAGTAGTTGTTTCTAATAAGGCAGAAACTTATCAAATTGAAGCTGAAGATGCTAAATCTCTCAACGGTTTAGTTATCGGTGATGAATTTGATGGTGGAATTGTTGGTTTAGATGGTTATACTTTAAAAATCACTGGTGGTAGTGATAAAAATGGTTTTACCATGAAAAAAGATGTTCCTGGTACTAGAAGAATCAAAAGTTTATTAACCGGTGGTATTGGTTATCACCCTAAAGCTGATGGTGTCAAAAGGAGAAAAACCGTAAGAGGTAACACTATCGCTGATGATATAGTACAAATTAACAGTGTTGTTGTTAATGAAGGATCAAAACCAATAGCTGAAATTCTTGGTGCTGGTGAAGAAGAAGAGGAAGAATAGTTCTACTATTTTTCTTATTTTTACTTTTATGTTGAATAAAATTATTAAAAAAGGTGGTTATCTGTGAATGTACAGTCAGATGTTAACATAGGTTTAGTTGGTCACGTAGACCACGGTAAGACTACTCTTACCAAAGCATTATCAGGGATATGGACAGATACTCACAGTGAAGAAACTAAAAGAGGTATTTCAATTCGTTTAGGTTACGCAGACATTGAATTCAAGAAATGTCCTAAATGCGAAGAGCCTGAATGTTACACTACTTCTGATGTTTGTGAAATCTGTGGCAGTGAAACTGAATTGATTAGAAAAGTTTCTTTTGTTGATGCTCCAGGTCACGAAACATTAATGGCAACTATGTTATCCGGTGCTGCTATAATGGATGGAGCAGTTTTAGTAATTGCTGCAAATGAACATTGTCCACAACCACAAACCAAAGAGCATCTAATGGCACTTGACGTTATCGGTGTTAAGGATGTTATTGTAGTTCAAAATAAAATTGATATTGTTTCAAAAGAAAGAGCTATTGAAAGTTATAATGAAATTAAGGAGTTTGTTAAAGGTACTTGTGCTGAAGACGCTTTGATAATACCAGTTTCTGCTCAACAAGGAGCTAACATGGATATATTAATTGAGGCAATGCTTAAAAATATCGAACCTCCTGAAAGGAAATTGGATGGCAGCGCTTTAATGCATGTTGCAAGATCCTTTGATATCAACAAGCCAGGTTCTGGTGCTGATAAAATCAAGGGCGGAGTTATTGGTGGTACTTTGGTTCAAGGTAAGTTAAGGCTTGGAGATACCATTGAAATAAGACCTGGCATTAACAACAATAATCAGAGAATCTATCTTACTTCAGAGATTATTGGCCTTGAAGCTAACGGAAAGCAGGTTGAAGAGATTGGTCCTGGAGGACTTGTCGGTATTGCAACCAAGTTAGATCCATCTTTAACCAAGTCAGATTCCCTTTCCGGTTCAGTAGCCGGTGAAGAAGGAACCTTGCCTGATGTTTTAGATGCGTTTACTATGGAATCCCATTTGCTTGACAGAGTAGTAGGTACCAAAGAGGAACGTGATGTTGCTCCAATTAAACTCAAAGAACCTTTAATGATTAATTGTGGTACTACAACTACAATTGGTGTTGTTACATCAGCCAAAAAGGATATTGTTGATGTTACTCTCAAATTGCCTGTATGTGCTAGTCCAGGTGATAGGGTAGCGTTATCCCGTCGTGTTGGTGCACGTTGGAGATTAATTGGTTACGGTATTATTCAATAATGTTTGAGGGCAATAATGAGCATAAAAGAAGTTGTAATTGATACCAATTTTTTTATGGTCCCTTTTCAGTTCAATGTGGATATCATCACTGAACTTGAAAAAGTATTACCTTCTTACAAATTAACTACTCCAAGCTTTGTTATCAATGAATTGAAGGGTTTGAAAAGAAATAACAAAGGTAAAATACGTTTAAATGCTAATTTAGCCTTAAAGTTAGCTAATTCTTCAAAAGTTGAAATAAAGGATATTTCATTGCTTGAAAACGAAACTGTGGATGATGCGTTACTAAGAGTTTCAGAAGTTTTAGCTACAAATGATATTGAATTGAAAAAACGTGCAAAGGCTAAGGGAATTACTGTTGTCTATTTGAGGCAAAAAAATTATATAACTGTTGACGGTAAGATATAAAATATATTAAACTTATTAGATTAATCAAAATTATTATAAAAAAATAAAAAAGATGAGGGATTATTTTGTACTACAAGGTCAAAATTGAAGATACGGTGAGGATACCTCCAAGAAGATTTGATGAGCCTCGCGATAAGGTTGCAATCGAAACCTTGAATGAGACTTATGACGGTCGTTTGGATAAGAATTTAGGTTTGTTCATCTGTGTCAATGAAATTGAAGAACTTGGTGAAGGTAAACTCATTATGGGTGACGGCGCTTCATACCATAATGTTGTTTTCAACTCAATTTTCTTTAAACCTGAACAGCAAGAAATTATTGATGGTGAAGTTATTGAGATAGCTGAATTCGGTGCTTTTGTTAGAATTGGTCCTATGGATGGTTTAGTCCACGTATCACAAGTAACTGATGATTTCATTACTTATGATCCTAAAAGAGGAGCTTTACTTGCAAGAGAATCTAATAAAACTTTAGATGAAGGAGATTTGGTTAGAACAAGAACCGTAGCTATCAGTCTTAAAGACAATTCTGTTAAAGATACTAAAATTGGTCTTACTATGAGACAAAATAATTTAGGTAGATTTGAATGGATTGAAGAGGCTAAACAAAAAAGTAAGAAGGCTTAATTATGAAGGCGTGTACTGTTTGTAAGATGTTATCAGCTAATGAACGTTGTCCGTCATGTGGTAATCCCACTTCCGACAATTGGAGTGGTCTTTTAATTATTACTGATCCTGAAGAATCTGATATTGCTCGTGAATTAAATATTAAAATTCCTGGAGAATACTGTTTAAGAGTTAGGTAGTGATTGAGTGTTACGTTTGGATGCAGAATTAAACAAAGATATAATAATTGAACTTAAAAAACCTTTAGGTAAATTATATCCAGAATTTGAAGATGCGATTGATGAGATTAAATCTTCCGAGTTTTTAATTTCTGTAGGTGATGCAACTTTTGCTAATCTCATTGAGCATGAGATTTATCCTAATCTTGCTATAATTGATAATTTAGTTCAAAGACAAAATTACGATCATGATGTTATACATACGGAAAATATTTTAAAGGCTAAAAATCCTGCTGGATACATTACGGATGATCTATGGGAAACCATAGGCAAGGCTCTTGAATTATGTGGCAATGGCGAATGTTACGTAATCGATGTAGCCGGGGAAGAAGATCTTGCAGTTCTTCCTTGTGTCCTGATGGCTAGTGAGGATACAACCATATTATATGGTCAACCTAATGAAGGTTTAGTTGTTTTAAAAGTTTCTGATACAATAAATAAAGCTCAAACGTTGATTGATGCATTTATTGAAGAATAAAAATTAAGTGAGGCTTAATTATGGAAATTGATATTTTTGAAGAAAAAGAAAATAAATTGTTTAATAGAAAAGAAATCAAATTCTATGTTGATTATGATGGAGAAGCTACTCCTAAAGTATTAGACATTAAATCTAAATTAGTAGCTTTATTAAATACTAAAAAAGATTTAATCGTTGTAGATAATGTACAACCACACTACGGTGAACCTAAAGCAGTAGGTTATGCTAAAATTTACGACACCGTAGAAGACTTAGAATACATTGAAACTAAACATGTAATTGCTAAAAACACTGAAGCTGCTGAACCAGCTGAAGATGAAGAAGAATAGGTGATTTTAATGGTAAGAAAATCAGATCTTTACAAAGTAGATGGCGACAAACTTGAAAGAAAAAACCAAATTTGTCCTCGTTGCGGTGAAGGTGTATTCATGGCAGACCATGGTGACAGAGTAGCTTGTGGTAAATGCGGATACACTGAAATGAAAAAATAAGATTTTTAACTAAATCTTTTTTCTTTTTTTTAATTTTTTTTAAGTTGTGATTCTTGTGGATAATATAAGAAACGGTAGATTTAAAACAGGAATGACTGATGAGGCTGCTGAATATACTTCTTCTTTGGATGCAGACAAAATAATTTTTGAAGCTGACATTAAAACTAATTTTGCACATACTTCCATGCTTAAGCATGAGGGAATTATCGATGCTGAAATTGCAGATAATATTTTAGGTGCGCTCGATGAGCTTAAGGAAGAGGGATATGGCGCTTTGGTCTTTGATCCTTCAGTTGAAGATGTGCACATGGCTATCGAAAACTATGTAACTTCCAAAATCGGACCTCAGGCAGGATATATGCATACGGCAAAATCACGCAATGACCAGGTTGCAACTGATATCAGATTGGTATTGAGGGAAAAAATCATCGATATCCAGATTGGAATATTGGAGTTTATTGAAGGAATCGTTGAAATGGCAGGTGAGCATTTGCATGATGTTTTCATAGGTTTCACTCACCTTCAGCATGCTCAACCAATTACTATTGCTCATCATCTGATGGCACATGTTCAGGCATTAAAAAGGGACTATGAACGTTTGGAAGACACTTACAAACGTGTCAATTTGAATCCTTTAGGTTCCGCTGCAATGGCAACAACCAGTTTTCCAATAAATCGTGAATTGACCACCAAGCTATTGGGATTTGACGCTTATCTTGAAAATTCAATGGATGGAGTTTCTGCAAGGGATTTCGTTGTTGAAACAGTTTTTGACTTGACTGCTCTTTGTACCACTTTATCCAAAATCTGTGAGGAACTCATCTTGTGGAGTACATACGAGTTTGGTGTTATAGAAATGGCTGATGAGTATTCATCAACATCATCCATAATGCCTCAAAAGAAAAATCCGGACGTTGCAGAGCTTGCACGTGGAAAATCAACAATCGTCAACGGTGAACTTGTCACTATCTTAACTATTCTCAAAGCTATTCCATACACATACAATCGTGACTTGCAGGAAATCACTCCTCATTTATGGAATGCTTTAAAGGTTACTGAGGACACACTGTCTATTGTAACTCGCATGTTATTGTCAGTTGAATTCAATACAGAAAGATGTGCTGAGCTTGCGGGACGTAATTTTGCAACTGCAACTGATTTGGCAGACATCATGGTTCGTGAAAAGAATATTCCTTTCAGAACTGCTCATAAGATTGTTGGCCGTATTGTAAATGAGGCAACTTCAAATAATATGGCTGAAGAGGATATCACTTCCCAGTTCATTGACGATATTGCCCTAGATTTGGGTTTCGACAAGCTGGAATTGGCTGATGAGTTAATACAAAATGCTTTAAATCCTACTGAAAATGTTAAAATTAGACGAGTTCTTGGCGGACCAGCTCCAGAAATGGTTGAAATAGCTCGTGATAATATTAAAGTATTTTTAAATGAAGAATTTGAAAAAAAAGGAATTTAATTTCCTTTAACTTATTTTTTTAGGTTTACCTAAACTTTATATATTCCTTTTTATAAAGATAGTATTGTTATAAGTAATTTATAACATGGTTAACTGGACAATATTTGGCTGTTTATGGAATACATTGTATATAATTCATGTAAGCTCAGCTTCCATTGGTGGCTGAATATTTCTTTTTAATCATCTTTTTGTGATTTTTGGTATGCTTCATGAATTTCTTTGGCCAGCTCGTCATTTCCTTCTATGATTGGGCCAGTGTAGTCGCAGTCAAAACACTGCCACATTGACCAGTTTTGGGGAATAATCCATTTCACTCTTTTTGAACCGCATCTGGGACACATCTTATGCAACATGTTATCTTGTTTTGTAGAAACTCCATATTAAGTCTAATGCCTCACCAGGTTCAAGTGCTGATGATCGGGTTTCTCTCAGTATCCTTTGTATGGAATATTTCTTCATTGAAGGGTATTTCCTGTGGACTTCATAAAGAAGTGGACAGCCGAATCCTTTAAACTCTTTTAAATTATAGTTTCTGATTAAGGATTTTATCTCTTGCTTGCCAGTTGATAAACTTGCTGGAAGGTTCAATCGATATAATGCATCGCCTTGTTTATTTATGCATTGTGTACCTGTTGCAAGCATATCACCAAAGATGATTATTGGTATTTCATTGTCAATCGCATACTGCTTTGCAATTTCACCGGTATTTTTTGAGCATCTTCCACAGGGATGAAGCTTTCCGCTCAATGATTCCTGGATAACGTCCTGATAGTTTGCCTTAAGATATTCATGCCTGACATCCAGCTTTTCTGTAAGCATTCTTATGTTCTGTTTATATTGGTTTGGAAGGATTATGGTTCCCGGATCAACTGTTATTGCTGTCGGATTGAAACCTAGGCTTTTTGCCAAAATAAGTGAAAAGCTGCTGTCAACACCACCTGAAAGCGCAACGACCGCTTCAGTATTTTCAGATTCATCGAACTTATTGTTGTCAAGATAATTTTCATAGTTGAAGCTGTAGATATTGTCCAGCTTGTCATTAATTATCTTTTTTAGATTATCAACACCCACTAGATTCAAATCGAGGTTTTCAACAGTTCGTTTTGATAATTTTAATTTATATTCCTTGTTTAAAAAATCACCATAACTTTCAACATGGATGCTTTCAAGGTTAAGCTTTTCTCTGAGCTTTCCAACAACCCAACCGCCTTTTCCAATGATTGCGGACTTGTCAGGTCTGTCTTCAGTTATTATCCATAATTCATTGCTATCCTCATTGAAATATATGTCTTCAATGTAAATGTTAGCCTCATCATGACCGATTTCCCGTCTGATATTGTTAACTTCATCTAAAATGAACTTTTTATCGTACATTGTCCCACCAGATATGTAAAATATTTAAATTAAGAAACTAATATATTATTTGAGGTTTTTTAATGATAAATGTTGACTTATTTAATTTCATTAATCACAATTTACAAAATCCATTATTTGATAGTATAATGCCGTTTATCACACATTTGGGTGGATTCAAGGCAATGCTTATCATTTGTGTTGCAGTATTTGTTCTTGCAGTCATTTTCAATAAGGACAACTACAAAAAAATTGCATTGCTGTGTCTGGTATCATTATTGGTTGCAGGTGGAATTGCTTTTATCCTAAAATATGTGGTTTTGGAGCCAAGGCCATTCGTAACACTTAGTGATGTTCATTTATTGATTGTTGAAGATGATCCTGCTTCATTTCCTTCAGGCCATACAACTTCAACGGTTGCCGTTTTGGGTGTCTTGATTTTCAAATATAAGGATAAACTATTGAGGGTACTTTTAATAATCTGCTGTTTTTTGGTTGCGTTTTCAAGAATCTACTGTGGTGTTCACTATCCTTTTGACGTTATAGCAGGAGCAATCATTGGAACTGTCGTCTCATATTTGGTTTATAGGTATGAAGATAAAGTAATTCATATCTATAATAAAATTTTGGTGATGATTGGTTTTAAAAAGTAGTTATATGGAAAAATCTAATCTTTAAGGTCGCTGATTTTACCGATGTATTCGAAATCGTCTTTGTTGTCAAGGTATTTAACGCCGATTTCCTTTCCGTCAGGATGAATTGTGACAATGGACATTCCATCGTTTACATCGATTGTTATTCTTCTTTTTTTGTCTGTGTTTTCTGTTTCAATTACTATAATGTCATCGTTTCTGATGAGTTTTCCTTCTTCAAAGTCATTGCTGATGTCAGTTGAAAACCAATGTTGCGGTAGTTTTAATCTTAATCCTAAATCGTCAAGTAAATCTTTTAAATGCATATTTTCACCTTCGTTAATATTAGTTTAGCTTAAAGATTATTTAAAGATTTTGTCACTATGTAAGGGGTATTATGGTGCAACTATCTTTTTTCCGAAGTTTACTAGATTATTGATGTCTTCGTCGTTTGGATGGCCTCTGTGGACAAATTTGAATGCTCCTCTGCAGTGGAACTCCTCTTCAGCCATGGTGATGTTGTTGTCTTCAGCTATTTTTTTAACTTGTTTGTATGTGGATTCTATCAGTGCGGCACTGCTGAAATTCACGATTTTTCCAACATTTACATTTATATTTTGTATAAACTCTTTGATCTTGGAATCAACACCTGCTGCATATACTGCGCTACCTAAGAATAATATGTCGACATCTTCGGTCAATGGACTGTCAACAGTCAATGCTTCAACGCCGATTGCACTGGAAAGTGCTTCTGCAAGCTTTTTGGTGTTTCCAGTTTTTGTATAGTATCTTATTGCAACTTTCATATTATATAATATTTTATTCAAATTATTAAAAATTAACCAATTACTATATATATCAATGAATAATATAAATTAAAATATCTATTTATTTAATTTAATTAACTAAGGGTTCGATATTATGGTAAGATTTTCATCATCACTTGAGGATAGGCAGCCACAAAAGAGGAATAATCGCATTCCTGAAGACTATGAATTCGACTATTCAAGACTGACTGAAAGGCAGCCTCAGCAAAGGCCCGTTTATCGCCAGGAGCCTGCAAGCTATATCGAAAGGCCGCAGGTTATAGGAAGGGAGATTCCTCCAGTGGAAATGCGTGATGAATATGACACCTTGGCTGCTGATGAAAGACCTCAGCCAAGTTCTCCTTTGCAGTTCAATCCTAAAGACAATATCCAGTTTGGTGTTGAATACTCTCCAAGCTCAAAGCCGCCGGTCATCGGTAACAATTATACCATAAGATCAAACTCAATAATATATAATGACGTTGTCATAGGTGACAATTTCAGAACAGGCCACAATGTCGTAATCAGGGAAAATACCAACATCGGTGATGACGTATTGATTGGAACAAACACTGTGATTGAAGGTGATGTCATCATTGGAAACGACGTAAGCATTCAGTCCAACGTATACATTCCGACAAACTCCGTCATTGAAGATAATGTGTTTATAGGTCCTTGCGCCTGTTTTACAAATGACAAATATCCTGTGCGTATAAACTATGAGCTTCAGGGTCCAAGAATAAGAAGAGGAGCTTCAATAGGTGGAAACACAACTTTTCTTTCCAATGTTGAGGTTGGTGAAGGATCAATCGTAGCTGCAGGAGCTATTGTTATTCACAGTGTACCACCATTTTACTTAGCTATAGGTACTCCTGCAAGAATCAAGCCACTTCCAGACCATTTGAAAGTTCCTAATAAATTATAATATTTCATTTAATTTTTTTTACTTATTTTTTTATTGTTTTTTCTATTTTTCGTTGTCATTTTCGTTCGCTTTTTATAAAATTGTTTAGGCATACCTAAACATTTATATATTTTAGTTTACCTAAATATTATACAGATAAATGATTTTTATGTGTTTCATTTATCTATTTTTTAATAATTGATTGTAAAGGGAGGTGAAAATATCAAAAAAGGTAAGCTATTATTGATTCTACTTAGTCTAATTTTCATATTATCTGGTTCGGGGTTGATTTATGCTCAAGATGTGGATAATTCGGTGTTAACACATCAAATTAGTACGTCTGATAGTCAGCCCAGTATTGATATTTCACAAGACACATTAAGTTCTCGGATTGATGAAATTTCGTATAATAATGATTCTGATTTAGGTACAACAAAAAATGAGTGTGTGGACAGGAGTGATGCGTCATCCGCCAATGAACAAAACTCTTTAATTAATCCACAAGAAGAATTATCTTTTAACTCTAATTTAAAGCTTTCTGAATATTACGTTAACCAAAATTCAATTGTATTTGATGAAATTTTAGGTATAACTAACAATGATGATGTTTTAACTTACACTCATACCTATGATTTGGAACCGTTCCATGATACAGTTAGAACATTGCTTGAAACTTATCCGGAAGTAAGTCGTGGTAATACTTACTCTGGTGGTGGATCACAAGGTGTTCATGTTTACTGGGCTCCATTATATCCAGTTGAAGGTAGTCCTGTTACAATCATCATCGATGTTGAAAACTCTTTTAAGACAATTAAAATTACTGTCGGTGGTACAACATATCAGATGACTCCTCATGATAATGGACAGTATTTTACATATACTATTGACAATCCTAGTGCTGCAAGTGGACTTGATATAAACCCTCAGGGTTCTAGTCATGCAACTATCTCTGAGTTTTATGTATATCATAAAAGCTCAATCTCATTAGCTATTAATAAGAATACTATCACAGTCGGTGATAATGTTAGATTAACACCTAATGTGGTTGGAATTACTTCTGGCAGTGCTGTAACTGTCGGTACTGTCAATTATTATCTTTCTGATGGTACTAAAATTGGAACCAGTGCACCTAATAGCTATTTGGATTATACTCCTACAAGTAGTGGGGACTATACGTTTTATGCTGAATATGCTCCTGATACTAGTGATGTATCTAATTTGTATCAGCCATGCACATCCAATGATGTAAACTTGAAAGTTAACCCTAAGACACCTACTGTAGGTATTAGTGTTACTAGTGTAACATACCCTAGTAGGGCAGTGGCTACTGTTACTACAAATGCCCCTGGTACTTACTCAGTAGTGATTAATGGAAAATCATATTCACTTACATTTTCATCTAGTCAGACTAGTAGAACTATTAATGTTGATTTACTTCCACCTAAATTAAATTATGATGCATCAGTATCATTTGGTGGTAATAGTGAATGGGCAGCTGCTAGTGCATCAACTACTTTCAATATATATAAAGGTGATGTAAGTTTCGCTGCTAGTTTAAGTCCAGATACTATTTATTATGATGAGTCTACTCATGTCATCAGTTCAGTTTCCGGTACAAATTCCACTTCAACTGTAACATATGTATTTGATGATGGGACTCCTACTCAGACATATGCAACTGGTGTAAGTTTTGATTATACTCCATTGTTATCTGGTAATCGTACAATATATGCAACATATAATGCTAATGATTATTATTCATCTGAAACTGTAATGCTATGGGTAATGGTCAATAAGATACCTACTCAAACAACTATCTCTTTAGATAAATCAAGAATTGTTTTGGATGAAAAGGTTACTATATCTACTAGTGTAAGAGATGGAACAAATGTTGTTGGTGATGGTGAAGTTGAAATCTTTGCTAACGGCAAGCTTATAGCAACTGTAAATGCAGGGGATTCATATGAATTCACACCGGCTGAAGATGGTGACTATGTATTCACTGCTAATTACAAGGGAACTGAAAAATATATGGAAAGTGATTCATCTACAACTCCTGGTTTGGAAGTTTTAGCAAAAAGTCAAATTTCCTTAACAGCTAATGGAGTTACAGATTTGACAATCGCTTATGGTAAGGATATTAATATTGCAAATGTCATTACTCCAAATGATGCAAGTGGTGCTGTTCGTTTATTGATAAATGGAAGTGATTCTGGAATTGAAAACTTCTATGCAAATGGTAATGTAGTTCAGAAATGGGCTCCAGGAAAATATGTATTAACTGCCACATATGATGGTAATAATGTATATGGTCCGAGTGAAAGTAATGAAGTTATTGTGAATGTTGTCAAAGCTGACATTAATGTTAAAGTAAATGCTATTGATGTTACATATCCTAATGTTTCCAATGGTGTTGTTACAGCTAACGTTGATGGAAATTATATTGTAACTATTAACAATAAGAAATATTCTGTTAATGTAGTCGATGGTACAGGTTCATTTACTGTTGACAAATTGGATGCAGACACATATGATGTACTTGTTGAGTTTAATGGAAATTCCACTCACAATTATGTTAAAAATGAATCTGAATTTACTGTATTTAAAGGAGAAACTGAATTGGATTTAGTTGCCGATTTGGAAACTCTCACATATGGTCAAAGCGATGCAGTCATTGCTACTCCTGTAGCTAGTGATGCAACTGGTAATATAACATATTACATTGATGGCAAAAAATTAGATACTTTAGACATTGGTCAAAAGTTGGATTTAGGAATCTTAGCTGGTGGACAATATAATATCACTGCAGTATATAATGGTGATAAGAATTATAATTCCACTAAAACAAGTAAAATAATTACTGTTAATCCTAAAGATCCTAATTTGAAAGTTGATGTAGCTGACACTACCTATCCTAATGCTGCTACCGTTAAGGTAACAAGCGAAGTCGATGGTACATATACTGTAGATATCAACGGAACAAAAGTTGATGTGACAGTTAAAGATGGTGTCGGAACAAATACTGTAAAATTGCCTGCAGATACTTATAATGCTACTGTAAGTTTTGCTGGAAATAAAAATTATACTGCAGCTAGTGCATTCGATGTATTTAAAGTCAGTAAATGCAGTGATTACAATTTCTTTGCTAATGCAACTTATGATGTTATTTATCATGGTCAGAATAATACCTTAAACGCTTGGGTAGATGTTGGTGATGCTACTGGAACCGTAGAATATGTGTACTTCTATAATGGTCAAGTTATAGGTCACTCAGATATTAATTCCAGTTTAGTTGCTACTGATATACCTACCGGTAATCGTTATGTTATTGCTACTTATAGTGGTGATAGCAACTATGAATCTAAATCTGCGGATATTCACTTTGTAGTTCTTAAAATAGTTGATGATGGATTTGATGTAAATGCTACACCTAATACTTTTGTATATGGTGGATCTACATATGTAACTGCTACTGTTAATGCAACTGATGCAACAGGAAAAGTTATCTATTATATCCAGTCTACTAAAGTAGGTGAATCTGAAATCAACGGAGGCATAACATTATATGATTTGCCTGTTGGAACTTATCTGATTAGAGGTGAATACGAAGGGGATGACAATTACAATGCATCAACAGATAATTGTAAGGTAGTTGTAACTCCTGCTGGTTCTGTTGTGGTTGTTCCTGATGTTGAGAAGGTTTATCATTCTAGTTATACTTTGAGTGTTGGTACTGTGAATGCTACTGGTGTTAGTGTTCGTGTTTTGAATGGTTCTAGTGTTGTTTCTGCTGATGTTGTTGTTGATGGTGATTCTATTACTATTGGTGGTTTGGATGTTGGTGAATACACTTTAGAGGTTACTACTTTGGTTGATGGTAATCATAAGTCTGTGACTAATACTTCTTCTGTTAAGGTTACTCCTGCTGGTTCTGTTGTGGTTGTTCCTGATGTTGAGAAGGTTTATCATTCTAGTTATACTTTGAGTGTTGGTACTGTGAATGCTACTGGTGTTAGTGTTCGTGTTTTGAATGGTTCTAGTGTTGTTTCTGCTGATGTTGTTGTTGATGGTGATTCTATTACTATTGGTGGTTTGGATGTTGGTGAATACACTTTAGAGGTTACTACTTTGGTTGATGGTAATCATAAGTCTGTGACTAATACTTCTTCTGTTAAGGTTACTCCTGCTGGTTCTGTTGTGGTTGTTCCTGATGTTGAGAAGGTTTATCATTCTAGTTATACTTTGAGTGTTGGTACTGTGAATGCTACTGGTGTTAGTGTTCGTGTTTTGAATGGTTCTAGTGTTGTTTCTGCTGATGTTGTTGTTGATGGTGATTCTATTACTATTGGTGGTTTGGATGTTGGTGAATACACTTTAGAGGTTACTACTTTGGTTGATGGTAATCATAAGTCTGTGACTAATACTTCTTCTGTTAAGGTTACTCCTGCTGGTTCTGTTGTGGTTGTTCCTGATGTTGAGAAGGTTTATCATTCTAGTTATACTTTGAGTGTTGGTACTGTGAATGCTACTGGTGTTAGTGTTCGTGTTTTGAATGGTTCTAGTGTTGTTTCTGCTGATGTTGTTGTTGATGGTGATTCTATTACTATTGGTGGTTTGGATGTTGGTGAATACACTTTAGAGGTTACTACTTTGGTTGATGGTAATCATAAGTCTGTGACTAATACTTCTTCTGTTAAGGTTACTCCTGCTGGTTCTGTTGTGGTTGTTCCTGATGTTGAGAAGGTTTATCATTCTAGTTATACTTTGAGTGTTGGTACTGTGAATGCTACTGGTGTTAGTGTTCGTGTTTTGAATGGTTCTAGTGTTGTTTCTGCTGATGTTGTTGTTGATGGTGATTCTATTACTATTGGTGGTTTGGATGTTGGTGAATACACTTTAGAGGTTACTACTTTGGTTGATGGTAATCATAAGTCTGTGACTAATACTTCATCTATTAAAGTTACACCTGCAGGATCCAGTGTAAGTTCAAAAGATGTAACTGAAGTTTACGGAAATATTGTAAAAGTAAATGTTACTTCAGATAATGCTACAAGCATTAAATATGAACTTATTAATGGTAGTGGTGTATTTAAAACAGGTGTCATTGATTCAGATGTTTTAAGTATCTCTGATTTGAATGTTGGAGAGTACACATTAAGGTTAACTACTAATGTCGATAAAAACCATAAATCAAGCCAATCCACTTCAAAAATTAAAGTAACTGAAGCAAATTCTACTGTTGATGTTACTGGAGATACTATTGAATATGGTGATGCCGCAAAAGTCAGTGTTGTTCTTACTAATGCAACTTCAGGCTATTATGAAATTTATGATGAAAACAATCATGTAGTAGATAATGGATACATTACAGATTCACTTAATATTGAAGGATTAAATGCAGGTAATTATACAATCAAAGTTACTACTGTTGTTAATGATAACTATAATGAATACACAGGAGAAGCTAAAATTGTTGTTAATGCCGCTAATTCATCAGTCAATGTTCCTAATGTATCTGAAGTCTATGGAAATGATGTAATCATAAATGTAACAACTGTTAATTCAACTGGTGATGTTAAAGTTACTGTTAGGGATGAAAATGGAAATGTTATCACTCCTAAAACTAAAATTAATGGTAATTCAATAACTATTTCAGGCTTGGTTGTAGGTAACTATACAATTGATGTAACAACTAATGTTGATGATAATCATATTGCTACTGCAGGCAGAGGAAATATTGCTGTAACTAAAGCAAATTCTACTGTAAAAGCGAATAATGTTAGTGTAACTTATGGCGATCCTATTACTATTGATGTTTCTTATGTTAATGCATCTGGTGTTAAATATGAGATTGTCAATGGGTCAGGAATTGTTAAAAGTGATGTTATTTCGGGTAAGGTAATTAGCGTTTCCGGATTGAATGCTGGAAATTATACAGTTAATTTAGTTACTGTTGTTGATGGTAATCACAATCCTGTTAAAAATATCTCTTCTATTAATGTAGCTAAAGCAGATCCTAATTTATCCATTGATGTGACTGATTCAACTTATCCGAATAATGTAACTATTACTGTTACTTCTAAAGTGGACGGTAAATATGTAGTGGACATTAACGGTACTTCTGTTGAAGTTGAAGTTAAAGATGGTGAAGGTGTTAAAAGCATTAAAAAACCTGCAAACATTTACAATGCAACTGTAAGTTTTGAAGGTAATGCAAATTACAACAATGATTCTGCTTATGATGTATTTAAAGTCAGTAAATGTAGTGATTATAACTTCTTTGCTAATGCAACTTATGATAAGATTTATCATGGTCAGAATAATACCTTAAACGCTTGGGTAGATGTTGGTGATGCTACTGGAACAGTAGAATATGTGTACTTCTATAATGGTAAGGTTATAGGTCATTCAGATATTAATTCCAGTTTAGTTGCTACTGATATACCTACTGGTAATCGTTATGTTATTGCTACTTATAGTGGTGATAGCAACTATGAATCTAAATCTGCGGATATTCACTTTGTAGTTCTTAAAATAGTTGATGATGGATTTGATGTAAATGCTACACCTAATACTTTTGTATATGGTGGATCTACATATGTAACTGCTACTGTTAATGCAACTGATGCAACAGGAAAAGTTATCTATTATATCCAGTCTACTAAAGTAGGTGAATCTGAAATCAACGGAGGCATAACATTATATGATTTGCCTGTTGGAACTTATCTGATTAGAGGTGAATACGAAGGGGATGGTAATTACAATGCATCAACAGATAATTGTAAGGTAGTTGTAACTCCAGCAAAATCAGCTGTCGTTGTTGATAATGTAACTATTAATCATGGACAAACAGTTAATTTATCTGCAGAAATTAAAAATGCAACTGGCATTACTTTTGAAGTATTAAAAGATGGTAAATCCATAATTTCCGGTGAAAACAATACAAATAATATTAGTATTGCAAATTTAAATCCGGGTAATTATACTCTTAGAGTTACTACAAAAGTTGATGGCAATCACAGTTCTGCAACTTATGAATCAAAAATCACAGTAATTCCAATAATTGACTTAAATATTGAAAAAACTGTTGATTATACCAAAGCAGAAGTTGGTGATATAGTCACTTATGTTATTATTGTAACTAATAATGGTCCATCTAATGCTACTGGTGTAAATGTTACAGAAAAATTAAGTCCATTAGTTGAATTCTATGAATCATTTGGTGATGGAATTTACAATGATACAACAAATATTTGGTTTATTGGCAACCTTTCAAAAGGTGACGATGCAGTTTTAACATTAAAAGTTAAAGTTATTTCTGAAGGAATAATTGAAAATAGTGTAATCGTTTCTGCAAATGAAAATGACACTGATAATTCAAATAATAATGCTTCTTCAGATAATGTAACTGCAAATCCGGTTGTTGATTTGAGCATTAATAAGACTGTTAGTTCTAATTCTTCTTATGTTGGGGAGAATATTACTTACACTATTGTTGTTGTGAATAATGGTCCGTCTATGGCTACTAATGTTACTGTGACTGATAAATTGTCTCCATTAGTTAAATATCTTGACAGTAATTCTACTGTTGGTACTAAATTTAATGATGGAAATAATACATGGTTTATTGGTAATTTGGCTAAAGGCGAAAATGCTACTTTGACTATTGTTGTTAAGGTCATTGGTAATGGTACTGTTGTTAATAGTGCTTTTGTTCGTTCTAATGAGAATGATACTGATGATTCTAATAATAATGCTTCTTCAGATAATGTGACTGCTAAGCCTGATGTTAAGTTGAATGTTACTAAGGAGTTGGTTACTGTTGGTCCGATTTATGCTGGTGATAATATTACTTATGTTATTGTGATTAGCAATAATGGTGTTTCTGAGGCTACTGGTGTTAAAGTGACTGATGCTGTTAAAGGTAGTGGTGAAATCGTTAGTTGTGTTGATCAAGACGGTAAAGAGTATTCTGGTAGTGATTGGGTTGTTGATTCTATTGCTGCTGGTGATAGTGTTACTTTGACTGTGACTGTTCATGTGCTTGCTAATGGTACTATTGCTAATGGTGTTGTTGTTACTGCTAAGGAAAATGATACTGAGGTTTCTAATGAGACTCCTGATGTTCCGGTTAATCCTGATGTTAAGTTGAATGTTACTAAGGAGTTGGTTACTGTTGGTCCGATTTATGCTGGTGATAATATTACTTATGT
>SUTF01000002.1:131898-134342 GCA_015063005.1 Methanobrevibacter millerae | reverse complement strand
CCTGATGTTAAGTTGAATGTTACTAAGGAGTTGGTTACTGTTGGTCCGATTTATGCTGGTGATAATATTACTTATGTTATTGTGATTAGCAATAATGGTGTTTCTGAGGCTACTGGTGTTAAAGTGACTGATGCTGTTAAAGGTAGTGGTGAAATCGTTAGTTGTGTTGATCAAGACGGTAAAGAGTATTCTGGTAGTGATTGGGTTGTTGATTCTATTGCTGCTGGTGATAGTGTTACTTTGACTGTGACTGTTCATGTGCTTGCTAATGGTACTATTGCTAATGGTGTTGTTGTTACTGCTAAGGAAAATGATACTGAGGTTTCTAATGAGACTCCTGATGTTCCGGTTAATCCTTTAGTTGACTTGAGCATTAATAAGACTGTCAATACTACATTAGCTGATGTAGGTAAACATTTACTTTACACAATTACTGTTGTGAATAATGGTCCGTCTACTGCTACAAATGTCACTGTAACTGATGAGTTATCTCCGTTAGTCAAATATCTTGACAGCAACTCAAATGTTGGAACCAAATTTGATAATAAGACTAATACATGGTTTGTAGGTAATTTAGCTAAAGGTCAGAATGCTACTTTATACATTACTGTTGAAGTTACTGGAAAAGGAAATGTTATCAATGTAGTTAGTGTAAAATCTAATGAAAATGATACAGATGATTCTAATAACAATGGATCTTCAAATAATGTCACCGTTGCCGATGCAGATTTCAATGCTAGTGCAACTCCAGAAATATTCCCATTCAGAAATTCAACTGTATTGAATAGTACAATATCTAATCCTAATGCTACTGGTACTGTATCATATTATTTCGATGATGGTACTAACCCTATTGAAGATATCGAAATTGGTCAAACTGTAGTTTATACTCCAACTTCAGCAGGTATTCACAATATTACTGTTGTTTACAGTGGTGATGAACACTTCAATAATGTTACTGTTATTTTAACTGTTAATGTTACTTTAGGTGATGCTGGATTTGATGCTAATGCTACTCCAGATTCTATTGTCTTCGGTGATTCAACTAACTTGAATAGTACTGTTAGCGATAAAGATGCTACTGGTAATGTTACTTATATCTTTGATGATGGTACAGAACCAATTGTTGCAGATATCGGTGAAATTGTTCCTTATGAACCATTAAAAGCAGGTAATCGTACTGTTACTGTTATCTATAGTGGAGATGATAACTTTGAAGGTGCAACCGTATATGTAAATATTAGTGTTGCTAAATCTGATGATTCAGGTTTTGATGCTAATGCTACACCGGATGTATTCCCATTCAGAAACTCTACTGTTTTAAATAGTACTGTATCCAATCCTAAGGCTACTGGTAATGTATCTTATTACTTCGATGATGATACTCCTGCAGTTGAAAATATTGATATCGGCGAAACTGTGAATTATACTCCTAATTCTGCTGGTATTCACAATATTACTGTTGTTTACAGTGGTGATGATAACTTTAATGGTGTTACTGTTGTCGTGACTGTTAATGTTACTTTAGGTGATGCTGGGTTTGATGCTAATGCTACTCCAGATTCTATTATCTTTGGTGATTCAACTAACTTGAATAGTACTGTTAGTGATAAGGGTGCTACTGGTAATGTTACTTATATCTTTGATGATGGTACTGATCCTGTAATTGCAGATATTGGTGAAATTGTTAACTACACTCCTTTAAGTGCTGGAAATCATACTATTGAAGTTATTTACAGTGGAGATGATAATTTTGAGGGCGCTACTGTTTATGTGAATGTTACTGTTGCTAAATCTGATGATTCTGGCTTTAGTGCTAATGCAACTCCGGAAGTGTTCCCTTATAAGGATTCTACTGTGTTGAATAGTAGTGTTGTTAATCCTAATGCTACTGGTAATGTTACTTATGTCTTTGATGATGGTTCTAATGTGACTGTGCCTGTGGGTACTCCTGTGGTTTATACTCCTAACTCTACTGGTAATCATACTGTTGATGTGATTTATAGTGGTGATGATAACTTTAATGGTGATGAGACTACTATTGCTGTTGAGGTTACTCCTATTGATGCTGGATTTAATGCGACTGTTAATGCGACTGATGTTGTTTATGAAGAGTCTGTTGAGTTAAATTCATCTGTTGAGTTTGAGGATGCTACTGGTAATGTGACATATATATTCGATGATGGTACTGATCTTGTTGTTGCGGATATTGGTGAGGTTGTTGTTTATACTCCTAAGTCTGCTGGTGAGCATGAGATTACTGTGGTTTACAGTGGAGATGATAACTTTAATAATGCGACTGTAATATTGAAGGTTAATGTGTCCAAGTCAGATGATTCTGGTTTTGATGCTAATGCTACTCCTGTTGTGTTCCCTTATAAGGATTCTACTGTGTTGAATAGTAGTGTTGTTAATCCTAATGCTACTGGTAATGTTACTTATGT
>SUTF01000002.1:78510-131888 GCA_015063005.1 Methanobrevibacter millerae | reverse complement strand
GTGTTCCCTTATAAGGATTCTACTGTGTTGAATAGTAGTGTTGTTAATCCTAATGCTACTGGTAATGTTACTTATGTCTTTGATGATGGTTCTAATGTGACTGTGCCTGTGGGTACTCCTGTGGTTTATACTCCTAATTCAACTGGTAATCATACTGTTGATGTGATTTATAGTGGTGATGATAACTTTAATGGTGTTAACAAAACTATTACTGTTGAAGTTACTCCAATTGATGCTGGATTCAATGCAACCATAACTCCAAATGAAACTGCGTTAACAGAACCGATATACTTAAACAGTTCTGTCATTGATAATGACGCAACAGGTAATGTTACATACATCTTTGATGATGGTACAGTTATTACAACTGACATCGGTGAAGAAGTGGAATACGTTCCAAAAGAAGTTGGAAATCACACAGTCAAAGTAATCTATTCTGGTGATGATAACTTCAATGGTGCTGAAATCATATTGAACTACACAATTGTTGAATCCGGTCTTAATGTAAATATTACTGCAGTAACCAAAGTTGTTATTGTCGGTGACCAAGTAGTATTCAATATTTCAGTATTTAACGGTGGAGATATTCCATTGACTCGTGTTGTAGTCAGTCAACTTGGCATAGGTAGTTTAAGTTACAGTGAGTTAGTTGATGAAAGCGGATTATGGATTGAAATAACTGGAGATTTATCTGAAAATGGTTTACTTCAAGCAAGTGAAACTACCCGTTCCTGGAGATATCTTGGAATATTAAATCCTGGTGAAACTGCTTCATTCAGAACAGTTTATGACACTTATGTGCCAGGTACTTTTGATAATGAAGTAATTGCTACATCAGATGAAGCTGAAAGTAACACTGATATCGATTACGTTCGCGTATTGGTTCGTGCTTATGAAATTTCAGTTGTCGCATTAAATGACACTGTTAAAGAAGGTGAACAAGTAATGTTTAAAGTTATCTTAAATAATACTGGTGAAACCAATTTAACAAACATTACATTTAATGACATTCCAGACGCTGGATTGGTTTATGATTCATTCATTGATCCAAACAATGATTGGAACAAGAACGATGGTTTATCATGGACCTTAAAACAACTAGTAACTCCTGGTCAAACTGCTGAAATCATATTAGTATTTAACACTACAGCAAACGGTAACTTAACTAACACAGTTACTAGCGAAAACAAATCTGCTAATGATACTGTTTGTGTAAATGAGCTACATCCTAACTTAAGTGTTGTTAAAATAATCAACAATCCTGTTGTAACTATTGGTGAAACAGTAAGCTTTACTATTACTGTTACAAATACGGGGGACTGTGATTTGAATGGTGTTTATGTTATCGAAGAAGTTCCATCCGCATTATCCTTTATCAACTATACTGGTGATAAATGGACAAGGGAAGGCTACACCTTCACTTATAATGCAACTTTACTTGTTGGTGAATCTGCAAGCTTCATAGTATTCTTCAATACTTTAGAAACAGGCAATATTACCAATAGAGTAATCGCTGGATCCGATTTAACCGGTAATATAACTTCAGCATCTAATACCACACAGGTATTAGGCAATGACACTGTTGTGGAAGAAAACGTTACACAAGCAACTAAAACAATTATTGATAATAATAAAACTACTGGTAATCCAATTATTGTATTACTTTTAGCTTTATTTGCAATAATACCATTAAGAAGGTTTAAAAAATAAAATTTAAACTTTTCTTTTTTTCTTTTTTTAAATTAACCAATTAACTATTTATATTATCTTTTTCTAAAATAAATATATAAAACAAAGGAGATTTTTATATGGCAAAATGGAAATGTAAACTTTGTGGATATATTTATGATGAGGACGAAGGTATCCCTGAACGTGGAGTTGAACCGGGAACCCCATTTTCTGAGCTTTCTGATGCATTTAAATGCCCAAAATGTGGTGTTGGTAAATCAATGTTTAAAGAAGTAGAATAGTTTATATATTACAAAACCAAAAAATAAATATGATGAGCCAATTTTGGCATTTAATATAAAGGAGAAAATATTATGGCTAAATGGAAATGTAATATGTGTGGATACGTATACGATGATGACGCTGAAGGAACTGCTTTTGAAGACCTCCCAGATGACTACAAATGTCCTATGTGTGGAGCAACAAAAGATATGTTTTCTAAAATAGAATAAGGAGAGATAATTATGGCATTCGTTTGTAAAGTATGTGGATACGTTCATGAAGCTGATGAATTACCAGATGATTTCACCTGCCCAATGTGCGGTGTAGACGCTAGTAATTTCGAAGAACAATAGGTATTTGTTCTTCAACCAAACTTTTTTTTTATAATTTATTTAACCAGAACTTCTTTATTTTTAAAATTGACATTAATTTTACCGTTGTATTTTTCAAATATCTTTTCAATATCTCTGAAATCCTTTGATACCACATCATATGAGACCTTATCTGAATAATCCTTATTGACCACTTCCAGATTATTGTTTCTCACTTCACCATCCGCCAATTTGATATCTGAATATTCAAAAACAAGAGTATAAACGTCATACAGTTCCACTTCAAGAATTTCAGCTTCATTTATTGCCTCAAGGACTGATTTTGAATATGCTCTGACCAGTCCTCCTGCTCCAAGCTTGATTCCACCAAAATATCTCGTAACGACAGCAGTCACATTGTGCAGTTCATTTTTTCTCAAAACATTAATCATAGGTTTTCCTGCGGTTCCTCCAGGTTCACCGTCATCGTCAAATCCTTCGCCATCAGATACAATATATGCAGTACAGTTGTGTGTAGCATCATTGTATTGCTCATTAACTTTCAATATGATTTCCTTGCTTTCCCTTTTGTTTTTGGTCGGAAATAAATGGCATATGAACTGTGATTTTTTGACATTTATTTCACTTTGAACTGCTTTTGCTATCGTTTTCATTATATTAAATTATATTTTCAAATTTTATATATCTATCCGATTTCAATAATTGAATTTTCAATTTTACTGTCATATTTAATGATGTTATATGTCTTGTTTTGATAAAATAACACCTAATTCAACACTATTATTGATTATTGCATTTTTTTCATGAAAAAGTATATATTATACATTTGACATATAATTTTTAAGGTGTTAAATATGTCAAGTCGTTCTGCTATTGTATTAGTTGTTTTAATAGTTGCCGTTATTGCATTTTGTTTTGCAGGTGTTTTTGCAGCAATGACAGGTACATATCATTTAAATCTTAATTTTGGAAATAATACGACTCAAGATGGTGGGTTATTAAGTAATCTGTCCACATCTTCCAGTAGTGGTAGTTCTGGTTCTTCTGGCAGTAGTCAGGTTCAAACTTATTCTGATAGTGGTAGTAGTTCTCAAAGCTCTTCCAGTCAGGTTGAAACGACTACCGATCACTCACAAAGTTCGTCTTCACAAGGTTCCTCCTCACAGGAGTCTTCTCCACATAGTTCTTCTTCACATGAAAGTGGTGATGGTCAAGTTGTAACAGTTTCTGATCATCCTTAAAAATCAAGTAGTTTTTCTACATCAAAGAGAACTGTATCGATTGCTAAATTAAAGAGTTGTTGGCCGTATTCCTCGTCAACATACACTCCATTTTCTTCAACGTCAAGTGCTCCCTCTTCGATGTTTGGATCATTTTCACGTGCTTTTTTAAAGCCGTGCAGGCCTACTTCAATGTATTTGTTCACATCGGCCTGATTTTCTAATTCTTTTTCATTTATTATGCCTAAGACTTTTCCCATTGACAGCTCTCCGCTTCCCGCATGAGGGCCTTCGCAGGATATTATCTTATTGTTCATAACAACAATCATGTCAGTTTTCTCTTCAATATCCCATATTTCAGCAAGTAATGGTAAATTGCCTCCGTGAGCATTTACTATGACAACTTTTTCTATATCAAGGAATTTTTTGGCTGAGTTCAATGTTTCTATGACATTTTCTTTCAATACGTCCAGGGAAACATGCACTCCATGGTCTATTTCATCCAATTCATATGCTGGAAATATTATTCCTAAAAATTTGGCACCTGATTTGAGTGCTGATTGGAATGCAATGTGTGATGCGATTTTGGAATCGGTATCTATTGGAAGTGCCGGACCGTGGTTTTCCAAATGTGATCCAAGTGCTATTATTCCGATTTTGTGAACTCCGGGGTCTCTTATATTTCCTGCTCTGTATCTCAATTCAGCCATATTAATCACCTATATTTCAAAGTTCCATATTTCGTCTCCAACGAAGTGTTTGGTTTCTATTGCTTTTCCTGAATCGTTTTCAACCATTTCTTCACCGGTTATTAGGCTTATTCCAATAGCCAATGGTTTGTGGTGTGTTTCATCAACAATCAAAACAATATCTCCTGGTTCAATGCCTTCGTCGGCAGCAACGATTCCAGGGCTCATGATGTCTGCTCCGTTCGTTACAAAGCGCACTGCACCCATATCAACGGTAACTGTTTTGCCGTCAATCTCATTGGCAAGAGCTGCCTTTAGTGTAGGGAATGCCTTGTCGTTAATTATTATGATGTATGGTTCGCCGTCAACCAATATGAATGAATTCGGTTCCGCTTCGAGGATTTCTACATTTTTCTTGTTTTCAAGCAATCCTCCGTATTCTCCCAATTCACTTTTTATTTGCTTAATTTTTTTCTTTTTTAGGAAATTTCTTTTTTTAACTTTAATTGCCATGTTTTTACCTAATTTTGATTAATTAATATTATTTTGATTTTATAAATTAATAAATTTTTTTCTAATGGAATATCTTGGATATCTCAGATATACATTATTGTAGTCTATTGTCTCGTTGTAGTCGGCCATTTGAAATGGAGGATCCCTGCTTGCGTATTTAAGTATTGACGTTGCATTTTTTGTAATAAGATGCTTTATCGTTGAATTAATGAGATTGTTTTTCTTTTTGCTGAAATGGATGTCCGGCAGCTGTCTTAGGTAGTACTTGTGCAGTGTTGTGTGATAGTATGGAACTTTTCTGAAGTAAATTTTCTTTCTTTCTATCAGTTCATCTGTAATCTTGTTGAAGTGCTTTGGCTTTATCCCCTTTTTGGATTTAACGTATTCTTCATTTGTCAGAGACTTTCCATAAACCTCATAATAGTTGAAGTCAATGAAATACATTGTTGTTGAAAGAACTGTTTTCCCAACATGGGGCTTGTCATAGCAATGGGATAGGATATAGATTAATAGGTCAGAGTATTCTTTTTTTTCAAATGCCATAGCATTTTTATGTTTGAACCAATAAACTATATAATAAAAATGCAAGAGAGCATTTGATTACTATTTTTTGGTTAAAAAATACTAACATTTATATATTAGTAAGAGCATATAATTTATTATTAGTTTTAATTAGGTTTTGTCTTATCTTAACTTGATTATATTATTTCTAATACAGGTAATTGTTAAAATCAACGATTACTTTCAAAAACTAATTTAAAAATACAATTAATGGTAATATAAGGTGATATAATGAGCGGACAAAATGTTCAAAGACCACTTGATGCATTAGGAAAATCTATCGATGCTCCAGTTTTAATCAAACTCAAAGGAGACCGTGAATTCAGAGGTATACTCAAAAGCTTCGACTTACACATGAACTTAGTTCTCAACGATGCTGAAGAGTTACAAGATGGAGAAGTTACTAGAAGATTAGGTGTTGTCCTCATTAGAGGAGACAATATTGTTTATATTTCACCATAAATATTATTCAATAATTGTTTAAGATAACTAAATTTATTTAAAATAATGTAGGAGGTGTATCAATGGCAAAGGGAACTCCATCAATGGGTAAAAAGAATAAAAAGACCCATATCAGATGTAGAAGATGTGGTAAAAACACTTATCACGTACGTAAAAAAGTTTGTGCTTCTTGTGGATTCGGTAGATCCAGTAAATTAAGAAGATACAGCTGGCAAAACAAAAAACCAACTACTAGGCAAAGATTAGTTTAAGTTGGTATAAAATTATTGGAGATTATTAAATTAATCTTCATTCAAACCACTTTTTTTTAATTACAATTATCATCACAATTTTTAGGCATGGTTAAATTTATATACTCTTAATTTCTTATTTTTAATTGAAATAACTATGGTGATATTATGTCTGAATTAAACGATTTAGCTCAAAAGGAAAATATTAATTTAGATGACTGCATAGTCTTTACAAAAGATGGCGGAGATATCTTAGCGGTTAACATTGCATATGTCGGCATCAAGCAAAGGCAGGACAAGATGATGGGTATTAACTTCAGCATATCTCCAAAGAAAGTTAAGGAACTTGAGGAATTTTTCGCTGATTTGACTGATGGTCAGCTTCTTTTCTATAACATATCCCAAACTGGCCATATTCCGGTTAACTATCGGGGCCTATCTACAGTTTCCAAAAAGATTTCCACAGATCCTGAAGCCGTCTTTCAGATTTCCCTATTGGTTGAGCCTGCTCAGGACATGCCTAAGCAAAGCTATTTCGACCCGACTTGTGAATGTTGCACGCTACATCACATTTTGTAGGTGTTAACATGTATGAAAATTCCATTAGAATCACGGAAATGAATGGTGATGAATCCATTGAAATTCCTGAAAATTATGTCAGGCTTCGTGAGGGTCAAAACAAGCTGCTGGCCTTTAACATCAAGGCTCCACTTTTTGAAACTGCTGAAATTCAAAGATTTTTTGAGGGCTTCAATTCTTCAGACAAGTTTAATGTGAATATTGCAGGTACAGGTGATTTCAGCGTTAACTTCAGGGGAATAATTGATGGGAAGGAAAAGAACTTTTCCCAAAACACGGATCATATTATTCTTTTGCTTGAGGAATTTTACAATCCCTCCAAAGATGAATATAAGAATTTTAAAAGGGTTTCTAAATTCATGCCGAGAGGCTATTTCAGCTAACTCTTTTAAATTTCATCTTCCACTGCATCCCAAAAGTCCTGTGCCCAGCTTTTTTGGGCATCAATGACTAAATCCAGCAGTCTTACCTTACCGTCCCTAAATCTAAATAATCTGTAATCAGTTTGAGGTTTTTTGGCACTTCCTTCTTTGTTGCAGTCAAGGTATAGTCCTTCTGAGTATTCTGCCTCAAAGTCTCCTGCCTTTACGAAATCTCCAACTAATGAGTATCCGTTTGTTACACTTTTATCCAGTTCCTCTACGGTTTTAAGCCATCCGCCTTGTGCTCTAAATTTCATGTCTGGGTCAATGTTTGTTATTTCTTCTTTCCAATTCAATATCATTTTTACCAAATCCTTGATTGAACTTTTATCTTAATTTCTATTTAAGCAAAGAGCTAGAGCATTTGAACAGTATTATATCACAATTGTTATATATGATGAAGTTTAAATAAATTAAAAACAATAATTTATATCATATATTTTAATTGTTGGGCTTAACATGAATTTATATGAAAGGTTCGATATCGAACCAAAAAATGAAGACTATTATAAAATGGCTTTCATGCATGGTTCATATGCAACCGTGCATGATATTAAATATGATTATGAACGTTTAGAGTTTTTAGGCGATTCAATATTAAATATGCTCGTTTCAGAGTATCTATATAAGAAATATCCTAAATATGGTGAAGGTAAGCTGACCAAATTGAGGGCAAACTATGTCTGTCAGTCAGCACTGATTTACTATTCCCATGAACTTGGATTGAAGGATTATCTGAAGGTGTCAGTTGATGAGATGAATCTGACGGATAATGAGGTTCTCTCAATCACTTCAGACATTTTCGAATCGTTTTTAGGAGCGCTGTTCCTGGATCAGGGTTTGGCATTTACAAAAAGGTTCATTGCCAAAATCATTTTCAGGCATATTGATGAGGAAAAGGTATTCTTCCATGACTACAAATCCGAAATCAAGGAGTTCTGTGATGCTCACGAGACCAAGATTCGCTATGAACTTCTCGAAGAGCATGGCGTTCCTCATGACAAGACCTTTGTAATGGCAATATATCTTGATGATGAAAAGATGGGAACTGGAATGGGCAAAAATAAGAAAGAAGCAGAACAGGAAGCTGCAAAAAAAGCTATGAAAAATTTACAGTTAATTAGGTGATTTTAATGGATAAGGACTCTGTCGGTATTGTTGAAACTCAATATTTGAATGTTGATGATCCTTTCGTAGTGGAAAGTGGCAAATCATTGGACAATATCACTATAGCTTATGAAACCTATGGTGAACTTAATAAGGAAAAGAACAATGCCATTTTGATTTGTCATGCATTGACAGGTGATGCTCACGCTGCAGGTTGGCATGAAGGAGATAAAAAACCAGGCTGGTGGGAAATCATCATAGGTCCCGGAAAAGTATTGGACAGCGAAAAATACTTTATAATCTGTTCTAACGTATTGGGTGGATGTAAGGGAACTACAGGTCCTAATTCAATCAATCCGGACACGGGCTATGAATATGGCGTTGATTTTCCGGTCATAACCATCAAGGATATGGTTGATGTTCAAAAGATATTGGTTGACTCATTCGACATCACTCAGCTCTATGCTGTCATTGGCGGGTCAATGGGAGGAATGCAGGTTCTTCAATGGATTGTAAGCTATCCTGAAATGATGAAAAAGGCAATTCCTATAGCTACAACCGCAAGGTCATCCCCTCAGCAGATTGCATTCAATGAGGTTGGTCGCCAATCAATAGTTTCCGATCCCAACTGGAAACAGGGAAACTATTACGGTACAGGCCAGATTCCTAAAAATGGTCTTTCCATTGCACGTATGATTGCTCACATCACTTATTTGAGTGACGAGTCAATGTTTATCAAATTCGGTCGTGACTTGCAGGATAAGGATGAAATCAGCTATGACCTTTCCATGGATTTCCAGGTTGAAAGCTACCTGCATCATCAGGGTGAATCATTTGTCAAGCGTTTTGATGCCAATAGTTACCTATACATCACAAAGGCAGTTGATTTATTTGATTTGGCCGTTAACAATTCATTGATTGATGGATTTAAGGATATAAAATGTAAAATGCAGGTCATTTCAGTGGATTCCGATTGGCTTTACCCTACTGAGCAAAGTACCGAAATCGTAACTGCGCTCAATGCAAATGATGTGGAGGTATCATTTTCAGAAATCAAGTCCAACTATGGCCATGATGCATTCCTGCTTGAAAAAGGCCAGTTGAATTATCTTCTGTCAAAATTCCTGTCAGACAATATTGTTGCTGATTTGATGATAACTGATGTTCCAACAATCAGGGAAGAGGACAATGTCAAAAAGGCAGCTAAGCTAATGCTTGACGAGAATGTTACCCACATACCTGTTGTGACTGATGACAATAAGCTCATAGGTATCGTTACAAGCTGGGATTTGTCAAAGTCAATTGCAACGAATAATGAGAATCTTAAAGATATAATGACAAAAACGGTCAAGTATTGCTATTCGACTGATTCCATTGAGGATATCACTAGAATGATGCGTAAATTTGATATTTCATGTTTGCCTGTCGTTGATGAGGATTTTGTTGTTGAAGGTTTAATTACAAATGACCACATTAACAATATGTTGTCATAACTTTTTTTTATTAATTTTTTTAGGTGTTTATTATTAAAACTAGAATGGATAAGTTTTTGTTTGGGTGTAAGAGTGCCATTCCTATTGCGTTCGGTTACATTCCAATGGGTATAGGATATGCTGCACTTGCCCTTAAAGCAGGATTCAATCCATTTCAGACGGTTTCATTTTCCATTCTGGTTTATGCCGGTGCCGGTGAAATAATTGGTGCAACAATGGTTGCAAACGGAGCAACGGCTCTTGCCATAATATTGACAAACTTTGTTGTAAACTTAAGGTATATGGTAATGAATACTGCTGTCTACAATAAGATGACAGAAAACTCCCTTCCAATCAACATATTATCTGCTCACCTGGTTACTGATGAATCATTTGCTCTGTTTTCATTTGAAAAGGAATCTTCATCCTGGTTTTACATAGGTTTGGCTCTGACTTCCTGGCTGTCATGGATTTTAGGTGCCGTAATAGGGGTATTTGTCTTGGACTTTTTGCCGGTAATTGTTACAAACAGTTTTAATATTTCCCTATATGCACTGTTTATAGCAATTTTGGTTCCTGCAGTCAAAAACAATAAGCGTTTAGGCTTGCTTGTTGTAATAACGGCTATTTTAAATGTGATATTGCAGTTCATTGTTGGCAACTGGTCATTGATTCTGTCAACATTGATTGGAGCTTTAATTGGAATGTATATAGTCGACGATTCATTCATGGAGGCATCAGATGATTGATATTAACCTGGTTATTTTAGGATGCGCTATTGTAACGTTCATTCCACGTCTGATTCCTGCAATTTTCGTTGACAAGCTTAATTTTGGACCTAAAGTCGAGAAATTCCTTAATCTGATTCCATACACTGCTCTTGCAGCACTGATCTGTCCCGGTGTATTGACAGTTGACAGTCAGCTATGGTATATAGGCCTAATTGGTGCTGTTGTTGCGGCAGGACTGTCCTGGAAGAGAGTTCCTTTGGGAGCAATCGTAATATTGACTGTGGTCATTCTGGTGACGGTATATTCAATAATCTCAATGATTTAGATTTCAAGCTTCATGGCGATTTCTTCAAAGAGTTCGCCTAAATAATTCTCATTTTTCATTTCATTGTAATATTTGAAGCCTAATTTTTCAAGTACTCTTTTTGATCTGTTGTTTTCAGTTTTATATGTTGCAAATATTGTTTTTATATTCAAATCCCTGAAAGCGTGTTCTATTAGAATTTCAGATGCTTCCACAGCATATCCGTTGCCCCAGTACTCTTCAGCTATCCAATATCCAAGTTCGGCTGACTCATCGCCCCAGAAGTGATTGGTGTCAGGATAGAATAGAAATCCCACACATCCGATTGGAATAGAATCCTTGACAATAGCATAGGTTTCTCTTTTTGAAAAAATAGTTTTTATAATGTTTAAGCTATCATCTACACTTTCATGTGGTGGCCATCCGGCTATTGGACCCACATTCGGATTTTTGGCGAAATGATATAGGCATTCCGCATCCGATTCCATCCATGGCCTTAATGTAAGATTTTCGCTTTCAAATATCATCATGCTTATAGTATTTTACCAAATTATTGTGCGGGATTTGGTAAAAATTCTTGGGCTATTACACATTTTAGTAGTGTAAGGATTACCAAGCTATCTCCGGATTACTTTCCGGTTTGTTAATTTTATTAACAATTATACTTAGGCAATATATAATATAAGTAATTTTTTAATTGATATAAATCATATTACTTTATATAATTTGTTTTTTTCAGAGCAATTTTTCAATGTGAAAACAATTTCAATAAAAATCATTTATCAAAAAAATTAAGTAAATAACTATAATATGATTTTTCAATATTAAATTTTTATTGAATAATATTTTTTAATTTAATTTTATTATTTATATTATTAATTTTTCATAAAAGATTATTAACTACTTCATTTATATAGTTAATTAAGTGATAATATGAGCTGCTGGAAATATTGGCCAAAAATTGAGGAAATTGCTGAAAAGTTGGAAAGTTATGGTATTGATGAAATAGCTGATTTGGATAGTGTTGATTTGGATGAAATAACATTATTGCTTGATGAAATAGAGGTTATAGCTCATGATGAAACAATAGACTTTGATTCAGCAAAGCATATTCTGGATGATGAGAAGATGAATCAGGCATTGCAGCTAATCAGAAAATTCTATTTATACATCGGAGCCCGTCTGGAGTCAAGCAATGCAATTGAAATAATTGAATCAGATGATCCCAAAGCAACCCTTGATACATTCCATTTCTATGAAAGATACCAGGGACTTCTTACAAACGAATCAAAATTGGCTCATTGGCATGAGGACAAGACATTCGTATTTGTTGGAAGTGGTCCCTTGCCGTTAACTTTAATACTGTTCAGGCAAAAATTCGGATGCAGATGCATAGGAATCGAGATTCAGGAGGATGTTGCCCAACTGTCAAGAGAAGTTATCCAAAGACTGGGGCTTGATGATGGAATAGAAATACTTGTCGGTGATGAAACATTATTGAAAGATATTGATTTTGACATTCTGATGGTTGCTGCATTTGCCGAGCCTAAAGACAGGGTATTTTCAAATGTCTGGGAAATAGTTGATGAAAAAACACCTGTTCTTGTCAGAACATACAGCGGTATGAGGGCAATCCTTTACGCACCCTTAACCGATACGATTCTAAGAGGATTCCACAAGGAAGTAATGCTTCTTCCGATAGGAAATTCAAACAATACAAGTGTATTGCTCAGAAAAATAGTATGATAAGGGTTTAAACCCTTATTCAATTGCTTTTTTTAGTGCTTGGTCAATGTCTTCAATCAAATCACGAACGTCCTCGATACCGACAGACATTCTGATGAAATCCGGTGTAATTCCACTGTCCAGCTGTTCTTCTTCTGTCATGTTGGAATGTGTTGTGCTTGCAGGATGAATTACAAGGGTTTTTGAATCTGCAATGTTTGCAACATGACTTAAAAGCTCAACGCTTTCAATGAATTTTTTACCTTCTTCTATTCCGCCTTTGATGCCGAAGCTAACGATACAGCCGTAGTTTCCGTTAAGGTATTTTTCAGCCATTTCATGGTTTTCATTATCTTCAAGTCCAGGATAGTTGACCCATGATACGGCTTCATGGTCTTTAAGGAATTTAGCAATTTCCAATGCATTGCTGCAGTGCTGGTTGACCCTTAAGGATAATGTCATGCAACTTTGTATTATTAGGAATGCATTCAATGGACTCATTACTGTTCCCAAATCCTTCATCAAATGAGCTCTTGCCTTCATGATATATGCTTTGTTTCCAAAGGCTTCTGAGTATATCAATCCGTGATATGATTCGTCAGGTTCTGTAAACATTGGGAACTTGCCGTTTGTCCAGTCAAAGTTTCCGCCGTCTACAATCATACCGCCCATGCTTGTACCGTTTCCGGATAGGAATTTGGTTGCTGAGTGAACGACAATGTCAGCACCATGGTCAATTGGCTTCACCATCGTGATGGCTGAAGTGTTGTCGACAATCAATGGAATGTCATTTTCATGAGCTATTTCGGCCAACGCCTCAAAGTCAGGAATGTCAAGCTGAGGATTGCCTATGGATTCACAATATATTGCCTTTGTATTTTCATTTATTGCATTTCTGTATGCGTCCAAATCATGAGTGTCAACAAAATTGACCTTTATTCCCCAATTAGGCATTGTGTTTTTGAATAAAGTGTATGTTCCGCCATATAGGTTATTGGATGAAACTATCTCATCTCCATTTCCCGCAATGTTTAGGATAGCTAGTAGAATTGCACTCATTCCAGTGGATTGAGTGAGTGCTCCAACACCGTTTTCTATTGCCGCCACACGTTTTTCCAATACCTCTGAAGTTGGATTTGAAATTCTTGTATAGATGTGTCCTTCCTCTTCTAAAGCATATAATTTTTTAGCTTTATCTGCACTTTCAAATGCATAGGAACTTGTATGATAAATTGGAGTTGCTCTTGCACCTGTTACTGGATCAGGAAATTCTCCTGCATGTACTTCTAATGTTCTTTCGTGAAATTTCTTCATAGTTTACCTCATTTGTATAATTATAATAATAATTTTTTAAATTATTCCTATTATATTTTTCATGTGTGGTGAAGATATTCTTTAAATTGAGAATTATCCGAATCTATTAATGAGTTTTTTTCTGATATTTTAGTAGTGAATATAATCTGAGCATTTCATCTTGAAGTTCACAAATCTTTTTTTGATTTGCAAGCATGATTTTTAGCAATATTATTGCAGCATCCCTTATTGCAATCTGAATATCTTTTTTGATTTTTATTTTTTCATATTCAAATTTTATTTCAGATATCTCTTTATCTTTTTCAGATTTTATTTCAGATATAATTTTATCTTTTTTGGCAAGCATTTGGTCTCTGTTTTCTATTAGTTCGTCTTTTCGTGCTATGTCGGCTTTGAATTGTTCTTCTCGTGTTAATTCGCAAAATTCTTTTTGGTTTAATTTTTTGTTTGTCATGGTTAACAACTCTTGGGATTTTTTTTATTTATTTTTGTGGTGTAGTGGTGATAGTTATTTTTTTGTGTGTTCTAATTATTATGATAAATTGATGTTTATCATTGTTTTGAATTTTGTTGTTTTATTTGGAGTCTTAATATTTCTAGTTCCTCATCTTTTTTGGCTAGCATTACATCTTTTTCATATATCTCTTTATCTTTTTCATATATCTCTTTATCTTTTTCAGATATCTTTTTTTCATTTTCAGTTTTTATTTCAGATATCTCTTTATCTTTTTCAGATATCCTTTTTTCATTTTCAGTTTTTATTTCAGATATCTTTTTTTCATTTTCAGTTTTTATTTCAGATATCATTTCATCTTTTTTGGCGAGCATTTCGTCTCTGTTTTCTATTAGTTCGTCTTTTCGTGCTATGTCGGCTTTGAATTGTTCTTCTCGTGTTAATTCGCAAAATTCTTTTTCATTCAATGTTTTGGTTATCATGGTTAACAACTCCCTGGTTTTCTGTTTATTATCCTTAAAAATCTCTTTAATCATTATTTTAAGGACATGGTGTATGTCTAATCGAAGGTAACTGTTCATCTTCACATGCATGAATATGTGGGATATTTCTTCAACTATTCTTTTATCTATATTCCTATCAACAAAGATAACAATATATGTGAAGTAGATTGCTTCTTTTTGTGAAATTTCTTCACTGTTAGTTATGTTTCTCAATATATTTAATTTTTCGCAGATGTCCTTTTCTTTCACCTCGATATAGTAGACATTGAATACATTGTTCTGTGATTCATAGCATTTCATTTGCTTTTCCTGTTCTATTGATGTAATTACAATAGATGTGGAAGGAAGATTGTTTTCGTGAATCAAATGTATTTTGTAGTCGTATATTGGATCTATTTTTCCATATTCTATTGGTGTTGTTTGATGTTCTACATTTATTGTTGATTTTTGTTTGATGAATTCGTCTTTTTCAACCAATTCTGCTATATCAAGTTCCAGTTTCGATCCGTCTTCTTTGTAGGCAATTCTGTCTAGCGATTTGATGAATTTTCCCGGAAATCCAAACACCTCATGTGATACTTTCGGATATCTGCTTACAATGTAGTTAAAACAGTAATCTCGAGGATTGTTTGTTGTCTTTTGCATCATTGATTCAACCAATTCATCTATTTCTTTCTTTCGATTTATCATGTTATATGACCTTTTATATATTAAAATTGTAATAAACAATATCATATTGAATTTAATAGTTTATATATGCTTTGTTTTTAATTTAAACAATTTTACTCTCTTAAATCAATAAAATAATGGAGCAGTTATATTTTTTAGTGAGGTAATTTTGTCTTGACATGTAGGTATTGGGATAGTTTTTTTAAGATATTAGTCCAATAGTTATTACTATGAGTTCAATAGTTGGCCTTCAGGGTAATTTTAAGGGAAATGATATAATTAAAATGTTAAATGCATCCAAAAATAGGGGTCCAGATTCATCAGGTGTCTTTTTGGGTGAAATCTCATTAGATATTGATTTGGATACTTTCAAGGATGATAATGAATATGAAATTGGATTTGGTTATAATTTATTGGATATTTATGATTCATATGATAGAATTTCTCCTTGCCAGCCTGTATCAAAGAATAATCTGGTTATGGCTTTCGATGGAGTTTTGTATAATTTCAATACTATCAGAAACTTCCTGAAAAAGGTCGGGTGTGAAGATGAGATTGTATCTGACGGCCAGGCATTGGTCAATCTGATTGATTTTTACAATAAGAAGGATTTGCTTAGTGCAATCCAGTCCGCATTGCATCTGGTTGATGGAGATTTTGCCTTTGCTGTTTGGGATGGTGAAAACCTTGCCATTGCCCGTGATTCATTGGGGGTAAGGCCGCTTTTTTATGCAGTGAGTAACGAATTGTGTGCCTTTGCATCTTCTCGAGACAGTCTCTATGAGCTTGGCTTTGAAGAGATTCAAACATTAAAGCCAGAAAATATACTTTTTAACTGGGATGATGTAGCTCCAGCACAAAACATTTATGAAAAAATTATGGAAGTTGATGCATCTAAGTTAGACAAGCTATTAAAGTTAAGTGTTTCCAAAAGAGTGGAAGGATTAGACAAGCTCGGTGTAATATTTTCGGGGGGTGTTGACAGTTCGATTTTGGCATTGCTTTTGGAGGAGATATCATGCAACAAAAAGCTGGACATCACATTATATGCAGTAGGCTCTGAAGGCTCAAAGGATCTGGAGGCCGCCAAATATGCTTCCGAGTACTTGGGTCTGCCTTTAAAGACACAGACTGTAACTCCTGAACTGATTAAAAAGCATTTGGGTGATGTGGTTCATGCAATAGGTGATGATAACCTGATGAAGATTGGTGTTGGTTTAACAACTTACTTTGCAACAAGAATGATTCATGAAGATGGCTTGAAGGTGGCCATTTCAGGCCAGGGCGCAGACGAGCTATTCGGCGGATACAACAGATATCTTAAAAGCTATGAAAACGGTGATTTGGAATGGGAAATCCGTGAGGACATATCAAACATGTACCATGTCAACCTGGAGCGTGACGATGCTTGCTCAATGCTTAACTCAGTCGAGATAAGATTGCCTTTCCTGGATAATAATTTAGTTGAATATGCAATCAATCTGCCTGTTAAAAATAAGATATCCGGTTCAGAGGATGTTTTGCGAAAGAATGTCTTGAGGAAATTTGCATTCAATGAGGGTTTGGATAAAGAAATTGCCTACAGGCCCAAAAAGGCTGCCCAATATGGAACTGGAATAGATAAGATATTGAGAAAAAAGATAATCAAGGAAATTGATCTGTCTGAGTTGGTTTAATTGTATAAAACTTTTTAAGTGTATCTTTTTCATAAGTACCATATTCAAAATTTTCATCAGAAAGAACTTCCTTAAAAACTTTTCTGTTTTAATTTTTTTGTTCGTAGATTAAAACCTCATCCTTTTTTATATTATTTAAAAATTCTTTATTGGAAAACCCTGTTGTTATCAAATCAACTTTGCAATTGAATGCTTCTTGTAAATCATCTAATAATGAAAAATATTCTATTCCTATTAAATCACCTTGGTCTATGATAAAATCTATATCACTATTTGGTGTTGCATTCCCTTTTGCATATGATCCAAAAAGACTTATGCTTGTTATACCATACATTTTAGCAATTGGAATTGCAATATATTTAATTTCCTCGATTGTATAAACCATTTCATTACACATCTCCTTTAATAAAAATTTATATTTTTTTATTTATAATTACTGGTTTTTAATTAATATTCATTTCCTTTTAAGTTGTCAAATAAATTAAAATTAATTGAACTTAACATAATGCTGTAATTTCTCATTTGGAATTTGAAAATTAGTTATATATTGAAATATACACAACTTTTATATAGATTAATAACCATATATTAATATAGAAATTTATTCTAATTTTTTGGGAGTTGATTTTATTAAAGATAACGATATTTTTGACAATGGTCTTGCTGAACAATTAATAGTTCCTAAAGTCATAGAAAAGCCATTTTTAGATGATGGAAAGTTTGCAGCTCCAAGATGGCTGGTCTATCCTGAACTGGATCCTTATACTATAGGATGGAGAATGGGGTATGGTGAGGATTACGCAATGAACGAGCCATGGCACACAGCTGAATTCAATAAGCTATTTCCAAAGCCTCAAAACTGGTCATTCGATTCAAGAAAATCCGATTTTAAAAGAATGCCTTTGCTTGGCTATCTCTGGAGGGATTATGGTGAGGCTAAATACTCACAAATCAGTGGAGACGTGATTGAGATAAATGATTTCATAACATTCGAGCAGAGGGATTTGGAATTCAGGAACAATCACTTTCACTTCAAAAGCATCGAGCATGCTGTTCTGGCTTCAAAGTATAGTCTGTTTGACAAGGCAGATCCAATATATACCTCATTGAATGCTTTAAAAAGGGGCTTTGAACTTACCTGTGATGAAATTGATTATTGGAACAATTTGAAATACACGGTTCTTTTGAATGCATGCTACTACAAGTTCATGCAGGATGATTCACTAAAACAAAAGCTCCTTGACACAGGCAACAAGTCATTGGTTTATATCTCAGATGATGAATGGGGCGGCAAAGACAATCTCCTTGGATTTGCATTGATGGAGCTTCGGGATGAGATTCAAAGACTTTATGAAAATGAAAATCTGATTGACTGGGAGTATACTGAATATCTAAAACATAAGAATCCTTATGAAAATCCTCAGGAAAGAAATCCGAATGACAGACAGTCTCCTGAGTATATGGTTGTCTCATCAACGTTAAGTCAAAGCAAATTCTTTGCAAGGGACTGCAATCTGTCTGATGAACTGGCAGATAAATATGAAATAGGCCAGATTTTAACTGAAAAGGCATTTGTGGATGCTACCGATAAGATTGGGGGAATGGCTACAACGCACCGCTATTTGATACTGTCAAATTCCATGGCTGATTTGTCACAGTTCGAAAAGGATACTGATTGGGGAATACACACTGCAAAGGCAAATTCAAAGTTCAAGGTTTTGGATATCTGTAAGATGAATGATAAGACACAAATACTGTTGCTTCAACTTCCTGATGGATTTGAGGATGCATTTTCAATTTCAAATGAATTAATCGCTCAGCGCATTGAATATTCAAGGAAATTGTTTAAAAATTGTTTATCTAAAAAGATAGTCAAAGAAGTTTCAGGTGATGACTGGCTTGAACGTGTTAGCTTTCCTCTGGGAATGGATGATGAGGGAAACTTTTTCTGATAATGTTTTCATTGTAGGTAAATGAATATTTACCTATTTCTTTATATATTATAAAATACATATTTTAATTAAAGATTACTTATGGATTTGAAAGTATGGGTATGAAAGAAGATTCAACAAAGAAAACTAGTTTTAACTTTGATAAAAATCTATTAAAAGAGTTAAAGCTTCAAAGTTTTGAAAGTGAGGTCACACAAACGGAATTAATTCATAGATATATTAAAGAGGGTTTGTATAGAGATAAAAATGGTGACGTCTTTGTGATGAATAATGTAATAATTGAAAGTGATTTGATGGACAGATTATCCATAAAAAGTAATTTGATTAACATTGATATTAATGAATTGGCTAATAAATATATCTCCCAGGGTCTTGATAATGATAATGTAATTCCAGACAAAGTTTCAAATCCTGAAGATTTTAAAAAGTTGCTTGATCATGATAAACCTGAGGGTGATGATACACTTAAAAAAATAACAGGAATAATTGATGTTAAATCCAATTTCAATGCTGTTGAATTAAAAAAATTATCACAAACAAGATATATTGATTAATATGATATTTTTAGATACCTCATATATTTTAGGTTTGCTATTAGAAAATGATTCTTATCACAATATTTCCAGAAATATTGAATCATTACTTGCTGATGAGAAAAAAATGATTAATATTACTGTTATTCAAGAAGTACTCAATAGTTTGAATAATGTTAACTATCATGATGATATTTCGCTTGTAGTTGATATCTTATTTTCATTGGATAGGATGGAGTATTTATCTGAAAAGGATTATTCTGAGGCTATTGATTTATTTAAATATTACAATAAATCTATTAATTTCTCCGATTGTACTATATTACAGTCTATGCAAAAAAATAATGTCACAAATATTGTTTCATTTGATTCTGATTTTGACAAAATTTCGGGTATTAGCAGGCTTTCCGGATTTTAGTTATTTGAGATTTTTTTTAAAATGTATAAATTAATACCGGTGATTAATTTTGAAGGATATTTTAGGTAATCATCCGCAGGTTAAGGTCATTGACTATGTTCTTTCTTGTCCTTTTCAGGAGTTCACAAAACAGCAATTGGCTGTGGGCTCTGAAATTTCAATATCCTCTCTGGACAGGTTCATTGATGATTTTCTTGAATACGGATTACTAATCAAGTCTAATTCCAAATATGTTGTCAATTTCAAATCAGAATTCATCAAGGATTTTTTCAGCATTAAAAGCAAACTTGTCAAACTTGAAATTCAAAAACAGGAAAGTCTTGTTGAAGAGGATTATGATGAATTGAATGATATGGAAATTGATGAGTTTCTAAGTGGATGTACCTGTTGTATCAGATAAAAATTCATTATACATTCTAGAATGAAATGTAGTGTATTATCTTATAATATAGTATTTTTCTATTTTTTTATTTTCAAAACATTTATATACTTTTTTTCAATTAAGTTATTATGGTTCTTATTTTATACAAGTCATGCTTTATATAAATAAGGTCATTTCAGTATTAAATGACTCAAAAAGGATTTATTGACTTTTTAGCAATTTACATACTATTTTTTTTAATTATTTGGAGATTTTTTAATGAAGGTAGAACAATTAATTACAAATCCTAAAAAAAGTATAATCGGTTTAAGCATACCGATGATTTTATCATTGTTTTTGACTATGATAAACAATTTGGCAGATGCTATGTGGGTATCAGGTCTTGGTGCTGATGCTCTTGCAGCTATTGGTATCGTGACTCCATTATTTATCATCATTATTGGTTTAGGTATCGGTTTGTCTGCAGGTGTGAATTCATCCGTGGCCCGTTTCATAGGTAAAAGGGACATGAAAAACGCTGGAAACAGTGCAACGCACGGTGTTGTATTGAGTATTATAGTAAGTATTGTAATTCCAGGTCTTATCCTATTGTTTTTGGATCCATTATTGATAGCTATCGGTGGAGCCAATGTATTGGGTCTTGCCCATGAATATGGTGTCTGGATTATAGCGGGCGGATTTACAATAATCATTCAAAATATCTATTGTGGAATTTTTAGGTCTGAAAACAAGGGAGTTAAGGCAACATTGCCTATTGGTGTTGCGGCTGCATTGAACATTATTTTAGACCCAATATTCATCTATAATTTTGGAATGGGTGTCAGCGGTGCTGCTATCGCTACGGTCTTGGCAAACTTCATAGGTCTTTTGATGTATCTTTACTGGTCATATGTCAAAAAGGACAATGCAATTGATGTAAAATCTTATTCAACAGACATGTCCATCTACCGGGATATAATTTCCGTTGGTGTTCCTGCAAGTATGGAGCAGATACTGATGTCTCTGTTTTCAATGGTGGTCAATGTCATTCTGGTAATGGTTGCAACAACCGATGCGGTTGCAGTCTATACGACAGTCTGGAGGCTGATCAGTATTGGTATAATGCTTCCTGTAGGTTTCGGAACAGGTGCCATCAGCGTATTTGGAGCATTGTTTGGTGCCAGAAAGGCTGATGAAATCATGAGCACTTTCAATTATATTCACAAGATTGGTTTTGCAGGCTGTATTGCAATGGGTATTATATTGGCTGTATTTTCTCCATATTTGGCATTATTGTTTGGAGGAGCAGGACTTAATCAGCAAATTACTGATGTTACAATCATTCTATGTCCTTATGTAATTTTTGCAAGCTGGAGTATCATTTCAGGATGCATCCTGCAGAGTTTCGGAAGAGGGGATTTGAGTTTGGGATTTACCTTCTTCAAACAGATTATATTGACTCTTGTTTTCATCTGGATGTTCCTTTCATTTGGTGAAATGGGTGTCTATTATGGTATTGTTGTTGCAAACTTTGTTGGAAGTCTTATACAGCTATTATTTACCAGAGATTATGTAAGAAAGATTCAGAAGTATTTCGGATAGCTTCTTAAAAATATTTAACCATCACCTATATTGAATATTTATATTAAAGAATATTTTAGTTAGTATTTATTAATATTAATTTTATTTTTTTAATTAAGATAATATATTTTTAAATTAACAAAATGAAGTAATTTTTGATTTTTTTTTGTTGATTATAACTATTTGCATTGATTTATATTTTTATAATTTTTTAAATGACCTTAATTTATAGCAAATTTTAATACTTATTAAGGTCATATTTTAATTAGGTGAATTTGATGGATAATAATATCACATGCATTAGATTAAAAAAATTAAGGAAATTACATAATTTCACGCAAAAACAATTGGCTGACTATTTGGAGATAGATCAAAGTAATTTTTCAAAAATAGAAAATGGAAAGAGGAATTTGAACTTGACATTGGCCAATAAGATATGTAATTTGTATGGATGTTCTCATGAATATCTCTTGGGAATGACTGATGATTATGATATTGAAGATGTAATTGTTATTAATAAAACATCTGATATTGATTTAAATGCTATTGCTAAAGTTAATGAGGTAATGGGTCATTTAAATCTTTTAGCGAATTTGGAAAATGGTGTTAAAAATGGATAGGATGACGCAGATAAAAGTTGTTGAGCTAAGAAAAAAATGGGGTTTTGATTGTTATACTCCAATTAACTTACTTCAAACAGTTATTGATAAAATAGATAACTTGACTTTAATTTGGATGCCTTTGAAGGAAAATTTTGGAGGATGCTGCTATAAAAATGAAAATAATTCATTAATTCTAATAAATTCTAATCACTCAAAAGGTAGGCAGAATTTCACAATAGCTCATGAGATTTATCATTTATTGTTTGATAATGAAAATTTTGGAATGTGTGATTTTAAAAATAAGTCTAAAGAAGAAAATTTTGCTAATGAATTTGCTTCCGGACTATTAATGCCTGAATATGCTTTATATGATTTTATGAGCGTTAATGATATTGAAAAATGGTCTATTGATGATATTATTAAATGCGAGCAATATTATCAAATTAGTCATAATGTATTATTGGATAGGTTGAAATCTGATGGGTTAATCAATGATGAGGAATTTAAGGACTTTAAAAAGGATATTGTTAAAAAAGCTAAATTGAGAGGTTATGATGTGGATTTATATTTAAAATCTGATGAAAATCATGAATTTTTTTCTTTAGGAAAAATAATTCCATTAACAGAAAAGTGTTATATTGATGAAAAAATTTCTAAAGGAAAAAAACGAGATATTTTGTCTTCTGTTTTTCGCCAAGACATTATCTATAACATTTAAATGGGTGATAGTTTGAATAGTAAACCTATTTTCTATGATAGTGATTTTTTAATCTGTTTTTTAGAAATAGGTGAAGTTGAATTATTATTTAATCTATTTTCAAAAATAATTGTTCCATCACCAGTATACAATGAATTAACTACTAAAAAATCACCATCACTTGTTAAAAATACTTTAAATAAATTGATTGATCAAAATAAAGTTGAAGTTAGGGAATTAGAATTTCATTCTCCAGAATATACTAAATATCTATGCATTAATAAGGGATATTGGACTAATGGAAAAGCTATTGGTATGGGTGAGTCATCAGCGATGGCATTAGCTATAGAAAATAATGGAATTGTTGCAAGCAATAATCTTAATGACATTTTTGAGATATGTAATCAATTTGATGTTCCAATTGTTACTGTATCTATTGTATTGTCCAAATTATATGAACTGAATTATATTTCTAAAAAAGAAGCTGAATTGCTTTGGCTAAAAATTATCAAAAAGAACCAAATACTTCCTAAAAAAGATTTCATCACATATTATGATGAATTATATGATGAAGATATTGATAAATTATTAAAAAATTGTAGTTTATGAATTCATTGATTTTCAATTATGGTTGAATTTTATATCAGAATTTTTTTAATTTATGAATAATATTCAACATATTTAAAAATGTTAATCAATAAATATAATATTACAAAAGATAGGTGATAAATATGGCAAAAAATGCAATTATAACAGGCGGTTCCAGAGGAATCGGAAAAGCGATGGCATTAAAGTTAGGTGAACTTGGCTACAATGTGGCAATCAACTACAGAAGCGACTCATCCAAACAGTTGACTGAAGATTTGGTTGAAGAAATCAAATCTGAATATGGAGTTAAAGCTATTGCCGTACAGGCAGACGTAAGCGTATTTGAAGACTGCAAAAAATTGGTTGAAGCAGCTGTTGCTGAATTTGGAGAACAAATCGATGCACTAGTAAACAATGCAGGTATTACAAATAACTGCAACTTCATTGACTTGCAGCCTGAAGACTACGAAAGGGTCATCAACACAAATCTCGTAAGTATGATGCACATGTGTCACTTGACCTTGCCGTACATGGTTGACCGTGAAACTTCAATCGTATGTACTGCTTCTGTCGGCGGTTTGACTGGTGTAATCAACCAGGCGGATTACTGTGCTGCCAAAACTGGTGTAATCGGTTTATGCCGTGCATTGGCTTTGGAATTTGCTCCAAGAAAAGTTCGCGTCAACGCAATCGCTCCGGGTATGATTATGACCGATATGCTTAGGGGAGTAAACCAGGATGAATTGAATGCTCTTGCAGCAACAATCCCTCTCGGTAAAATCGGTGAGGTTGAAGAGATTGCTGGAGCACTGGAATACATTTTAACCGCCGACTATTTAACCGGACAAGTAATCTCACCTAATGGTGGGTTTGTTTTACAATAGGGTTTCAAAAACCTTATTTTTTTCTTTTTTTTAAATTCAATCCCCATATTTTAAATACTTTTTTGATAATAAATAGATAATAAGAATTATGGGGTGGTTTTTTTGAATTATAATAGAATAATTGTACTGTTGATAATTATTATTCTGGTTGCCGGCCTAGCCGTCTTGGCTTTTTCAGGTCATTCCGTTTCAAAAGAGGATTCTGTAGTCAAGATTCTCTCTAACAGTACGTTAAATGCAAATGATTCAATTAAAATTAAATTAACAGATTTAAGCAATAATCCTATAGCTGGTGAAAATGTAGCTATTTCCGTATTTGACTCAAATGGTACTTTGATTGCAAACCAGTCAGTTAAAACAGGAAATGATGGTGAGGCTTCTCTAAACCTGACTAATGTTTCCGGAGGCAGATATAGTGTAAATATTACCTATGAGGGTAACAGCCAGTATAACGGATGTAAATTGTTGCGTAGTTTCACTGTTGCCGATTCACCTGTGGAGGAAGTTGCTAGCGAGGAGCAAGTCACATCCAATACTCAGAGCTCTGGGGATTCAGGAGCATATTATTCAGAACAGTCTCAAAGTGTAGTTTACACAGGTGAGGTTGAGCTTGGTCCTGATGGAAATTACTGGAGACACACTGGAAATAATGAATGGGAACAGGTTGGATAGCTTAGTCAATCTTTAAGTTTATAAATATTGAAAAACAAATTATAAATATTATTTATTTATGTAGGAGTTATAATTTTATGTCTATTGAAAAAGATGCAGAAAAAATTATAGAAGAATTTTCAAAAACTTTAGAAAATATTCCGGATTCAGAAGAAACCTGGTATATTACTGATAATTTAAACTTAACTCGTGAAGATGTTCCTCATGAGAAAAATCCTGAAAAAATTTTAAGAAATGCACATATCGACAAAGACGGTAATCTTAAAGTTAAAAAAGCTGATTGGATTTAATTTATTAAGGTGAGTAATATGAGAATGAACTTGGTTCTTGAACTTTTGGATGTTCCTGGACAATTAGTTTCCATATTGGAACCAATTAGTGGTTTAGGTGCTAATTTAGTCACAGTGATTCATAAAAGAGACGCTAAAAACGAAAACGGCAAAATTCCTGTTCAACTTACATTGGAAGGTGAAAAAGAAAACCTCAATCGTGTGATTGATAGATTTGATGAATTAAATATTTCCATTATTGAAAAGGATGGTTATATCAATAAGGAATTAATCAGCACAATCTTGATTGGTCATATTGTTGATAGGGATGTAAGAGATACCACTGATAGAATTAATGCGCTTGATGGTGTTTTTGTAGTCGGGTTTGACATTAAGTTGGATGGTGAGAAAAAATCAACTGCATTAATTAATTTGGAAGTGGATTACGGTAACAAACAAATTGCATTTGATGAGATTGAAAAAATCTGTCAAGAAAAAGATTTACTTATGATTAATGAGGTTTAGGGATTATTATGAAAGAATGTAGAATTATTATAATGGGATTTGGATCTGTTGGTCAAGGAATTGCCCAAGCTATCGCATTAAAGAAAGCTATGATTAAAAATAAGTATGGTGTTGAGTTAAAGGTTGTAGCTGCTGCAGATTCATCTACTTCTGCTATTAATCAGGATGGTTTGGATGAAATGTTGCTTATTCACAGCAAAAACAGTGGAGGCGACTTGTCCAATTATCCGAATGATGGTACTGAAATATCAGGCCTTGATGTTTTGGATGCTGTTGAATATGACTTGTTGATGGAAGCCACTCCTACAAACATTTCAACCGCTGAACCAGCATTGTCATTAACATATAAAGCATTTGACCAAGGCAAAGATGTTGTAACTTCCAATAAGGGACACTTGGCACTTAAATTCAAGCAGGTAGTTGGTGCTGCTGAAGACAAGGGTGTTGAATTTAGGTATGAAGCAAGTGTGGGCGGAGCAATGCCAATCATTAATTTTACTCGTGAAACACTTTCATCATGTGGCATTGAATCCATAACTGGTATTTTAAACGGTACTACAAATTATATTCTCTCAAGAATGAGTTCTGAAGGTTCACCTTATGACATTACATTAAAAGAATCTCAGGAGTTAGGTATAGCTGAAACTGATCCGACTCAGGATGTTGAAGGTATCGATGCTGCTTGTAAAACAGTTATTTTAGCAAATTCATTGCTTGGAGTTGATGCAACATATGATGATGTTGAAGTAGAAGGTATTTCAAACATCACTTCAGAAGCTATTGAGCTTGCAGGTAAAGACGGTTATTTAATAAAGCTAATAGCTGAAGTATCCAAGGATACTCTAAAAGTATCTCCTCGTTTAGTTAAAAAGGGCAGTGCATATGATTTAAGCGGTACTTTAAACATGGCCAATATCAAAACAGATTTGGCTGGCGATGTAACAGTAATGGGACTTGGTGCAGGATCTCTTGAAACTGCATCTGCGATGTTGACTGATGTAATTAGTATTTTAAAACTCAAATACTAATTTTTTATTCTTTTTTTGGACTTTGATAATATGAAATATGTAATTTTTATTCCTGATGGTTCTAGCGACCTTCCGATAGATGAATTAGATGGAAAAACTCCACTTCAAGTAGCTAAAACTCCAAACATTGATAAATTGGCTAAAAATGGTTTTGGCGGTTTTACAAATAACGTTCCTGATGGGTATACTCCTGGATCAGATGTTGCAAACATGAGCATCTTCGGATATAATCCGGCTGATTTTTATACTGGACGTGGGCCTCTTGAAGCAGGAAGCGTTGGAATCGACACTACTCCAACAGATGTTATTTTCAGATGCAATACCATAACTGAAAAGGACGACACTATGGAAGACTTCAATGCAGGACACATTACCTCAGAAGAATCAGCTGTTCTGATGGATGCATTAAACGAACATTTCAATGAAAAATATGACGACTTCAAGGGCAAGTTCTATGCAGGCATAAGCTACAGGCACCTTTTCGTATACTCATGCGACAGTGAAAAGGATGCTGAAGTATTGGCTAACATGCAAACAGTTCCTCCTCATGACATTGCAGGAGAAAACCTGACGGAATACACCACATGGAATGATGATCTTGAAATCAAAATGAGAAACATCATGTATGAGGCTCAGGAAGTATTGAAAGACCATGAGGTCAACCAGAAAAGAATTGCTGAGGGAAAATGTCCCGCAAACATGGTATGGCTTTGGGGACAGGGATTGACTCCTGCATTACCTGACTTTAAAGAAACTTACGGGTTGACTGGTGCTGTAATCACAGGTGTCGATTTGCTTAAGGGAATTGGAATATTCGCTAACCTTGATGTCATTGATGTTCCTGGTGCAACAGGATTTTTCGATACCGATTACAAGGCAAAAGGAGAATATGGTATTGATGCCTTAAAAACTCATGATGTACTGTTCATCCATATCGAAGCGCCTGACGAAGCAGGTCATGCCCAACTGATAGATGAAAAGGTAAAGGCAATTGAAAGAATCGATGAATTCATTGTTGGCCCTATAATCAACAGTTTGGAAGGCCAAGACTTCAGGGCAGCAATATTGCCTGACCATCCGACACCGATTTCACTCGGAACACACACCCGAGATGACGTGCCGTTGGTGGTTTATGCATCAGACAAAACCGGTGATGACTGCACATCCTTTGACGAGGAAGGCGTAAAGACCGGTTCTATTGAAAAGCAGGACGGATATAAATTGTTATCTAGAATGATGAATGAATTTTAAATTAGGGAGAGTAGTTATATGAAAGTATTATTGGTAAACGGTAGTCCACATAAAAAAGGCTGTACATACACAGCATTATCTGAAATTACAAAAGTATTGAACGGTTATGACATTGAAACTGAAATATTCTGGATTGGTACTAAACCTATAATGGGATGTACTGCATGTGGTAAATGTTCTGAACTTGGAAAATGTGCTTTTGACGATAAGGTAAATGAATTCAATGAAATTGCAAAGGATGCAGATGGATTCATATTCGGCTCACCTGTATATTATGCAGGTGCTTCAGGCCAGATTACTTCCTTTCTGGACAGGGTATTCTATTCAAGCAATGGAATATTCCAGCACAAGCCAGGTTCAGTGGTATGTTCTGCAAGAAGAGGCGGAACAACCGCAACTTATGACCAGTTAAACAAATACTTGGGAATTTCTCAAATGCCAATCATTTCCTCACATTACTGGAACATGGTTCACGGAAACACTCCTGAGGAAGTAATGCAGGATAAGGAAGGAATATGTACAATGAGGCAACTTGCTCATAACATGGCATTCTATTTGAAATGTATTGAAGCGGGTAAAAAACAAGGTATTGAACTTATTGAAGAACCTAAGGAATTTACTAACTTTATAAGGTAGAAATGAATCTGTTCAAGACTCCTGAAGGTTATCTGTTTTCAAACAAAGCACTGTTCTATCTGTTCATACCACTGCTGATAGAACAGGCTCTGGAATTTTTTGTAGGACTGGCGGACTCCATAATGGTGGCTTCCTTAGGTGAAGCGGCCATTAGCGGAGTTTCACTGGTTGACTTTTTAATGCAGCTTTTAATTTTCTCTTTTTCAGCGCTGGCAACGGGCGGTGCTGTAATTGCCGGACAGTATTTGGGTGATAATAAAATAGATGAAGCTCGAAATGCTTCCAATCAGCTGATGTGGTTTTCAGCTTTATCGTCAACTCTTTTCATGCTAATTGTTCTTATTGCAAGATCATTTTTGATAGGAATTCTTTTTGGCCAGATTGAAGCTGATGTTTGGGCCAATGCAGACATTTATCTGCTGATTGTAGCTCTTTCAATACCGTTCATTGCAATATACAATGCCGGAGCTGCAATTTTTAGAACAACCAATGATGCATCCCTTCCAATGAAAATCATGCTTGTATGTGATGTCCTGAATGTTGTGGGAAACGCATTCTGCATTTACTATCTTGGATGGGGAGTTGAAGGAGTGGCCATTCCAACGGTCATTTCACGTTTCATTGCAGCTATTGCAATATTGTATTATGTTCTGGATGAAAATTATCTCCTTCACATCAAAAGAACCCTTAAGCACAAATTTGACTGGCTAATATTGAGAAATGTATTGAATGTGGGAATTCCATATGGTATTGAAAACGGATTGTTCCAGTTAGGCCGCATACTTGTTTTGAGCCTTGTCTCAACATTCGGAACAATGGCGATAGCTGCAAACTCTGTAGGCTATGCGATAGGAATTTTTTCGGTATTGCCAGGTTTTGCAATTAATCTGGGATTCACAGCTGTAATTTCAAGATGTGTTGGGGCAAATGACTATGAACAAGTAAGGTTTTATAACAAAAAAATCATATTAATAGTATTCATTTCACATATCATAATCAATATTGTCATTTTCGCATTGCTGCCGTTCATTTTAGAAATTTATCAGCTGTCCAGCCAGACTGCAGCAATGACAACTGAAATGGTTATATGGCACGGTATTTTTGCAGTAATAATATGGCCGATAGCATTTACGCTTCCTGCAATGTTTAGAGGTGCAGGCGATTCAAAATCAGTGATGTACATAAGCCTGGCTGTAATGTTTACCTGCAGAATTGGACTGTCATACATCATAGCTGACTGGATGGGCGTTGGAGTGTTCGGAACATGGATAGCAATGTTCATTGACTGGTATGTGAGAGCGGCACTTTATCTTTACAGATACTTTTCAAATAAATGGACGCAGTACAGGGCTGTTTAGAGGTGATTAAATGTTTAGAAAAGATGATAATGCAATGATTGTTCATTTGGAGACATTGCTTGCAAATCAACTGTCTTTAAGTAAAAATCAAAAGATTATAATGGATAATCAGGTGGCACTTGACAAGAAATTGGATAAGATAAACAAGAAATTGGATGAACTGCTTGAAAAGTGATTAGTATGGTTTTGTTCAGGGGAGATATCAAATGCAAGAGTCTGCAGAGGAGAACATCAATCAGTGTGATATTGCCCGCAGACAATATACATTTCTTAAATGATACTGAAGAGATTGTTGAAAAGCCATATAAGACATTGTATCTGCTTCATGGACTTTACGGCAGCGATGATATCTTTTTGGCAAATACGTCAATCCAGAAATTTGCTGAAGATAATGGGATAGCTATTGTAATTCCATGTGGTGAAAACAGCTTTTATCTGGATGATGTTAAATCACATCGTCTGTTTGGCGAATACGTTGGTCAGGAATTGCTTGACATTACAAGAAACATCTTTCCATTATCCGAAAAGCGTGAAGACACATTCATTGCAGGCTTTTCAATGGGCGGTTATGGAGCTTTAAGAAACGGTTTGAAGTATTGTCAAAATTTTTCTAAAATAGGAATGATTTCAGCAGCACTGATAACCGATGACATTGCAGATTATGGCGACAATCACAATGTATTGTACTCAAGACAATTCTATGAATCAATTTTCGGCAATCTCGATGAGGTTAAGGGTTCAGACAAGGATCCGAAATACCTGATTGACAACTGTGAAGATATTCCTGAAATATATATGGCATGCGGAATAGATGATTTTCTCTTTGAAAAGAACGCTGATTTTTACAGGTTTTTAAATTCTCGTGATGTTGATGCTACATTTGTTGGTGATGAAGGTGAACATACATGGGAATTCTGTGATAAGTACATAAAAGAGTTTATTGTAAATTTAAAGTAAGATTATCAAATCCTACTTAAAATTTCAAACTGTCTACAGCACTAATCAGTTCTTTCATATGCATGTCCTTTGTGGATTGGTCTGCAAAACTGTATTCCTCAAGGTAAAATGCAGGAACTCCATTTTGGTTCAATGGTTCTGTTAAAAATGGTCCGCTTGTTGTGGAAGGAGGTGAATAGTAGCTGATGTTTTCGCATTTGCCTGCAACTTCTGAAGCATATTTTTCTCCTGGGCTTCCTGTAATCGGACTGAACACGAATGTCTTGTATGGGTATGCTCCTACATTGGAATGAATATCGATTGCTGCTTTATAGCTTCCATTAACAATTTGAGGGTATACATATTTGTATGCTAGATTCTGTCCGTTTTGTCTTCCGGGACTGTTGTCTGATGAGCCGTCTCCGTAATGGCCTACATCTTCTGTTACATTGATTATGTAAATGTCGTAGCAGTAGTTCAGGTTATCGGTTTTTGGAAGTAGATTTACCAGTGTTTCGTGTGTTTCATGTTCCAGAGGATGGACTCCAACAACATATGCTATCTTTTCGCCATTCGGATTTCCAATATTTTTTATGACTTCAACGGAACCTGGATCGTCTGATGAGTTTGCAATTAGTTCTCGTGTGATTGCAGATGCATTTTGTGTGTTTTGCCCAGTCTGATTTGAGTTTAATAGATTATTGTCATTGATAATGACTATGCCAACACCTAAAATAATTATCAATATAGCTGCTATCAGGTATTTTCTTTTTGTCATATTATTCTCCTTAATTAAATGTTAATGGTGATATATATGTGGTGTTTAATATTTAAAATAAAAAAAATAAAAGTTTATAGTTTTAATCCGTCCACTCCATAGATGAGCTGTAGCATATGAGCATCTTTTTGTGCTTGGCTTGCGAAACTGTATTCCTCAAAGTAGAATGCTGGAACTCCATGATTGTTCAATGGAATCGTTAGGTATGGTCCGCTGGTTGTGTGGCCTAATTGGTAGTAGACTACATTTGAACAACTTCTTGCAACTGTTCTTCCATATTGTTCACCCAATCCTCCGGTAACCGGACTGAATACGAATGTTTTGTATGGGTAAGCACCGACATTTGAGTGAACATCGATAGCTAACTTATATCCTCCGTTAATGATTTGAGGGTATACATATTTGTATGCTAAATTCTGTCCATTTTGTCTTCCGGGACTGTTGTCTCCTGCTCCGTCACCGTAGTGACCGACATTTTCAGTTACCTTGACTACATAAATGTCATAGCAGTAATTAAATCCAGGAATTGTTGGCAGGAGTTTAACGAGAGTATCGTGTGTCTGATATTCCAATGGGTGAAGTCCAACAACATAAGCTATTTTTTTGGCATTAGGATTTCCTATGTTTTTTATGACGCTGACAGATCCCGGTCCGACTGGAAAAGTGTGTGATATTATGTTTTCATCATATGTTGCTGTTATGGTGTATGTTCCTTTCTTGAGAATTGATAATGGGCATTTTGCTATTCCGTTGGAATCTGTTGTTGCTTTTAGGATATATCCGTTTATGTTAAAACTGATTGTTTTGCCCTTATCTGCATTTCCATTATTATCAACCAATTTCACATCAAAAGTATTTGAAGATGAATAGCATAGGTATGTGTTTGTCAGTGTCAATTTTGGCAATACTTTAATCATGGATGATTTTTGCTGAGTATTAGGGTGTATGGCAGTCATGACATAGTCTCCAGGAGCTAAATTTATATTTAAATTAACGATTCCTTCGTCATTGCTTTTGCGAGTGTAGAAAACTCCATTTATGTTGAATGTGATATTTGTATTCTTCAGTGGATTTCCACAATCATCCAATACCTTTGCCGTTGCATAAGATGCGTTTCTATAGTATTTGGTTAAGTCATAGCAGTATAGTGTTGATAAAACCTTGACCGTATTGGATACTTTCAAATCACTGTCTTCACGTTCGACTGTCAGTATATATGTTCCAGGATTCAGATTGATATTTAATTTAGCAGTACCGTTTTCATCTGTTGTACGCTTATAAAATACTCCATTTATATTGATTTTTATATTGGCGTTGGCTTTTGGGTTTCCCTGATTGTCCAAAATCGTTGTGTAAAACTGTGATTCGTTTCTATAATATTTTGTCAAATCGGATGATGAAATCGTGCTCAGCACGGTAATCTTGTTTTTGATGGTTGTGTTGTCATAGCAGTTTTTGCTTGTTATCTGATAAACTCCAGGATTCAGGTTTACATTTAACTTTGCGGTTCCGTTGCTGACAATCCTTTTGTAGGTGTTTCCATTGATTGTAAAGTCTACAAAACCGTTTTCTAACTTACTCTCATTTTCTCCATAAACATTTACTTCAAATTGGCTATCATTTTTATAGTATTTTACCAAGTCGTTTCCAGTTATAGTGGTGATAATGTCATTATCTCCGGTTTCTTTTAGGTCTGTTGTAGTATTTAAGTCATTAGCGCTGACTATGTTAATACTAATGAAAATGATAAACAATGAAATCAATATGATTTTAATTTTCATTATTTTATCTCCCTATTTTATATTCCTATATTTGAATCTCCAATATTATATATATTATGAAAAACTAAAATTATAACATTAATAATTAATTATGGAGAGGATTTTTCTGACAAAATACATTATAATTACTGGAGGTGTAGTAAGTTCTATCGGTAAGGGAATTACTTCAGCTTCCATGGGTAGGATTTTAAGATCATATGGTTTAAAAGTATCCGCTATTAAAATTGACCCTTATTTGAACTGGGATTCCGGAACTCTCAATCCTTATCAGCATGGGGAGGTTTTTGTCACTAATGATGGTATGGAAACCGATTTGGATTTAGGGCATTATGAAAGATTTTTAGATGTTGAACTTGAAGGTTTCGCTAACATTACCACTGGAAAAGTTTATGAATCTGTCATTAAAAAAGAAAGGGAAGGAGGATATTTGGGCGAATGTGTACAGGTTATTCCTCACATCACTAATCGTATTAAGGAAATGATTAGGGAAACTTCCGAGAAAAAGAATTATGACGTTGTATTAATAGAGCTAGGTGGTACTGTTGGAGACATTGAAAGCCAACCCTTCTTGGAAGCGCTAAGACAATTGCGTAACGAGGAAGGCTCTGCAAATGTAATGTTTGTTCATGTTACGTTCATTCCTTACCTGAATGCTGCAGGTGAATTCAAAACCAAGCCGACACAACATTCCACCAAGGAATTGAGAAGTATGGGTATCAACCCTGACGTAATCGTTTGCAGATCACAGGAACACATCGATGACGGTCTTTTAGCGAAAGTCGCTCACTTCTGTGACGTTGATGTTAATGCGGTAGTCAACACTCCTGATGCAGGTTCAATTTATGAGGTGCCTCTTGTTTTGGAAGAAAATAATATAGGTAAACTCATTGTTGACAGAATCGGTCTGGACATCACACCTGACTCCTCCAAATTGGACGATTGGGCGGAAGTTGTAAAATCACTTAAAATCGAAGATCCTAGCGTAACCATAGGTATTGTCGGAAAATATGTTGAGCTTGAAGACGCATATATCAGTATAAGAGAATCCCTCCAGCATGCTGCAGCCAGCATTGGCGTAAAGGCAAATATTGAATACTTAAGTTCGGATGTTGAAGAGCTTGACAAGGACATCTTGGATAGTTTTGATGGTATTTTAATTCCTGGAGGATTCGGAGAACGTGGATTTGAAGGAAAATTGGATGCCGTCGACTATGCTATTGAAAATAATGTTCCTCTATTCGGAATCTGTCTGGGTATGCAGTCCATGGTTACCCAGTTTGCAAGGCGTAACGGATATCCTGATGCAAACAGTTCAGAGTTTGACGATGATTTGGCTCATCCGGTCATAGACATGATGGAAGAACAGAAAAAAATCAAGAATATGGGTGGAACCATGCGTTTAGGAGCATATGACTGTAAAATCATTGAAGGAACTAAGACTCATGAGGCTTATGGCAAGATTGATATTGAAGAACGTCACAGGCACAGATATGAGTTCAACAATGATTACAGGCAGGAACTCACAGATAAAGGCTTAATCATTTCAGGTACCAGTCCGGATGACTTCCTGGTTGAAATAGTTGAAATTCCAGATCATCCTTGGGCAGTCGGATGTCAATTCCACCCTGAATTCAAGTCCAGGCCTAATAGGCCACATCCATTATTCAAATCATTTTTAGAAGCTATTCATGAGTATTCTAAAAATCGTTTTTGGAAGATTTGGTAAACTTGGATGCCGTTGGCTATAATTCCTGAGTATTTGGGCAATTTGATGTCAAATCCTGGCATAATTGGCCACATCCATTATTCAAATCATTTTTAGAAGCTATTTATTAGCATTCTAAAAATTAATTTTTTTACTTTTTAAAACAGTATAACCTTCCCATACAATATAACCGGTTTAATTTCTATCTAATTAATATACTTCTTTTTGAGAAAGTTTAAACCATGATTATAGACGATATTTGCTTAATACAGATTACAGTTACAATAATTTTCTGCATTGTCTTTTGCATTTTTGACATTAAAAGTGGTATTGTACCCAATAGGTTGAACTATGTTTTGCTTGCTTTTGGTTTCATGTCCAATCTGATTTTGACATTCATAACAGGTAACATTAAATTCATTTTATTCTCAATAATTTCATGGTCTATAACATATACTGTCACTTTGCTTCTATGGCAATTGAACGTATGGGGTGGTGGTGATGTAAAGCTGTTATCATCTATTGCATCAGTTATACCATTTGGTGTAAGTACTTCATTTTTTGACATTTCTCCAGTTGTGTCATTTTATCCGTTCTCATTTACTGTAATGGTAAACAGCATTCTGGTTTCATTTCCATTTTTAATTCTTTTGCTGATTTATCTGATTATAAAAAATGATGTATTCAATGAAAATGTTGAAGTATTCAAGGGATTTTTCAATTTCAAAAGCCTGAAGATAATGATTGAAAGCAGCTTCAACAAGCACATAAACGTTTCTGATTTGAAGGAGGGGATGATGGTAAATAATTTCTATTTCGACAATGAAAAGGTCAGGGAACTTATTGAAAACAATAGAAACACTAACCTGAAGGTTTATAGATCCGATGATTCTATTTCAAAATACTATTTTAAAACGGCAACTGCAGGAGGCATTACTGATACGGATATGTATCTTTTGAAAATAATGAACGCTCAGAGAATTATCTCTAATCAAATCTCCGTCAAGATGGGATTTCCATTTGTTCCATCAATTCTTATGGGACTTATAATCGCAGTCTTTTATGGTGATTTATCGATGATAATTCTGAAAAATATAATTTTTGTGATTTAAATGATTAAGGACAAAAAAGGACAAATTTCTCTCGAATATATGCTGATATTTGCAATTTCATTAATTCTTTTAATAGCTTTCACATTGCCTTTGTCTCACATAGCTATTGAAAGGACAAGTGATGTATCAAATACTCTGAATGTAAAATCCGAACTTTCAAAACTGTCCAGTGCAATAAGCCAGGTTTACAGCGAAGGCCAAGGCTCAAAACAGACTGTTTATCTTGATGTCAATGAAGTAGCCTATGTCAGAATAGCTAACTCCTATCTTTCAGCTTCACTAAAGCTAAGTGACGGACAGTCAAAAGTAATTACATTGAATCATAATTCAAATTTGAATTCAGGAGGGCTCAATCTTGATAAGGGTGAAAATAAAATTATAGTGGAATGGCCAATGGGTGAAGAAAAAATGATTATCTATAAGAAATATTAAATCCAAACTTATTTAATGGTTATTAGTTAAATAATTAATTAAACTTATTTAAATGAGGGATTTAATGGATATTGTAATTGCTATTATTTATATAGTTTTATTTATTATATTGATGATATTCGTTTTCTCAATAGGAATGCTAAGACCATTCATGCCTAAAAAGGAAATGGCCTTGGTTTTAGTTGTTGCTTTTTTCATTGGCGCTCTGGGGGGAGCCTTTTTCTTAAGCCCAATCTATTCGGACATGCCCGAGGTTGCAACCTCTGTTCACAAGATTATGCCTGGAAATGAGGAAACATTGTATTTGGATCTTGCATCATCAACGGATGTCAATAAGCTGAAAAGTGATTTGTCACAAATGGAAGGTTTTAAATCCTTTGAAGAAACGGGAATCACCATACCGATGTGGAAATTCTCGGATTCGGAGTACAAGTACTTCAATTATGCAGTAGGCAATGTTGATACCCATTTCAAAAATTATACTGTAAACAGAACTGATGGAAGCATTTACATTGCATTGGACAATTATTCTTCATCTGAAGCTTTAAAATCATTTTCAGACTGGTATAAACTGGTTTTCGGTGATTCAATTTCATATGCTCAAATACACGCAAAACTGGTCATATCATCTTCATCACTGGATAAGGTACAGTCATTCTTACTTGAAAAGGGTATTGTGGCTTCATCCGTGGAGGGATCCGTTCAGCAGGGTGTAAATAGTACGAATGCTTCAATGTTGTCCAACACAGAGTTTGTTCTTGTCTGTGGTGGTGTCGGTTTCGTTGTCGGTATATTGGGTCTTTTCTTCGACTCATTTGTTGTAGGCAAAAGAAGATTTAACAGATTTTTACGAACTAAAAAGAAAAGATAGCCATGAAGGTCGCAGTTTTATTTTCCGGCGGTAAGGACAGTACCATGGCTGTCTATAATGCCCTTAAAAGCGGTGAGGATGTTCAATATTTGCTTGCCATGAAATCCGCAAATGACGAGTCATACATGTTTCATGTTCCAAACATCCACCTCACCGATTTGCTTGCAGAGGCGATGGATATTCCAATCATCAGTGTTGAAACCGATGGGATTAAGGAAGCGGAACTTGAAGATTTGAAAGATGCATTCAATCAGCTTAAAACTTTGGGCATTGAGGCCATATATACAGGTGCACTTTACTCTGTTTATCAAAAGTCCAGGATTGAAAAATTGGGAGATGAATGCGGATTGAAGGTAGTCTCCCCATATTGGCATGTAAATGAACTTGACTATATGAGACAAATCGTATCCCTTGGCTTTGAAGTCATAATCAGCGGGGTTGCGGCATATGGTCTTGACGAGAAATGGCTTGGCCGTCTAATAGATGACAAATGCATAGACGATTTGCTTAAGCTGAATGAAAAGGTTGGCTTGAACATTGCTTTTGAAGGAGGAGAGGCTGAAACCCTCGTTGTTGACGGACCAATCTTCAAAAAAAGGGTAAATGTCCTTGAATATGAAAAGCGATGGCAGGTTGACAGCGGTTTGTTTATAATAAAAAAAGCGGTTTTAGAAGAAAAATAATTAGATATTATATTCTTCTAAAAATTTATTTATTTCTTCCAGATAGGTGTCAAGGTCACCTTCGTTGATGATTATTTTATTTGAAAGGGAAATTACATCACCTATTCCGAAATCCAATTCTCTCTGGTCTCTTGATACAAATGTTTCATAATCTGTCGTATCGTCTTCCCTTTGTCTTGATTTTATTCTTTCAAAGCGTATGTCCGGATTTGCAAAAACAGAGAGTATGATGAAATCCTCAAAGTTTTCCTTAAACATATTGACTTCATATGGGCTTCTAATACCTTCCACAATTATTGATGAGCTGAAACCTTCATTTCTTATCTGCTTGATTTTTTTGACGGTCAACTCGGAAACGATATATTCCCCATGTTCTTTTCTCAAGTTTTGAGCTGTTTCCTTTGTGGATTCTCCACGTTTTTTAGCTTCTTCACGTATTATGTCTCCCATGCTTACAATCATCGCGCCTTTTTGGCTTGCGATTTCAGATACAAAGCTCTTTCCAGATCCAGGTAATCCTGATATTCCCATTACTCTCATTTTTCATCCTCTTTAATTTTAAATAATTCTAATGAGTCTTTTAGATTGGTTTCATTGTCAAATTCTTTAATCATTTCCTTTAAAAAGTCTTTGTCTTGTGATTTCAAATCACCAGCTATTTTGGTCATGAACGGTAATGCACGAACTACATTATCCACAATGGACACATCAGACATTTTTGATGTTCTTGAAAGGGGATTCAAATCAATAGTAATGATGTTTTTCCCGCTTCGGGACAATATCTCTGCCCTGTCTCCATCTTCAAGAGGAACCAGTATGGTATCGGCACTGTATATTCCGCTTTTGCTTGCTGAAGCTCTTGGGTTTTTGATTTCGTTGATGTATTCTATTTCATCGTCATTGCTTCCAAGAACTTCCGGATATCCGTAGTCTTTATAGAGTTTGGTAATTTTATCAACCCTTTCATCAGTCCTGTAAAACAGGTTTATTTCGATTTTTGCATCTACAGTCCTTGCAAATTCGATTACCTCTTCTATTGCAAGTGCGGTGGTATTGCCGTTAACTGAAATTACAGGGTTTTTTGATAAAAGCATTAGTGCAACGGTTACATACATAGCCCTTTTTGCAGGCAATGTTGTTTTTTCACCGAGCAAATAGTCAAAGGCTTCACCTCTTCCATGGGCAATCATAGCTGAATCAGCAAGATATCCCTCTTTTGAAGCTTTAACAATTTTTTCTCTTAACACTAAAGATTCATAACGTGGATGAGCTTTTGATATCATATACTTCCTCTTTATTTTAATTCAATTTTCATCTGTGCCAAATAGCCAAGCAATGTGGTTATTGTCAATATTATGATAGCCATGTATACAACATGCGTAGGGTAATTCATAATCAAAATGTTATTGTTATGTGGTATGACAAAAAAGATCATGTCACATATTATATCGATTATTATAAATAGGATTCCCACTTTAATTCCTTCAATTACCTCATTTTCATTAATGTTTCTGATATAAAGTATTCCAAAGAATCCTGTAACTATAATGATGCTTAGGGGAACGAGTATATTAACATATTCTATATTTTCTATTATCACCGGCTGGATGATATTGGAAATTATGAATGTTAAAAGCCAAATCAAAAATCCATAAATTATCCCTAATTTAAGTTTCATAAAAATTACCCAATAATAATTATGTTCAAAAATTAATATATAGTTTTCTTTAAAATTTAAAATATTGTTATAAAAGAGTTTTAAGTAAAAAGTAGTATGTTTAATGGGATATTAGGCAGATAATGGGCATTATCCACCTAATCACTTGTTTGACAAGCTTTTTTTAGAGAAATGAATTTTAAAGTTTGGCTGTTTTAATCTACATCTCTAGCTACTATGCGTAGCCAAATAATACTTTGTATCTTTTAATATATAAACTTGATTAAATTTTATAAAAATTCAATTATACTTTATTAACAATTTTTATAACTGACCAATTATATATTAAATAAATGATGCAAGACTTAGAACATGAAAATTATATGCTTAAATCAATACTTAAAAATTCTCCATCTTCAGAAAACTTTTCTTTTGATGAATATAAAAGTGTTTCGCCTGCATATTACAATGATTTAAAAGAACAGCTAATGGATAAATATAAAAACAAAAAATTAACTGATATTAAAGGCAGTAAAGTTATAGAAACGGAATATGGTGAAACTTTACAGATTGTTCAAAAGGAAAAGATTGATTTTGATTTGGCTGAAAATAACTTTAAAAATCAGATGAATCATAATCTGAAGTTGCTTCCCAAAATTGGGATAAAAACTGAGGAGAAATTAAAAAGTCAGGGTTATCTCACAATTGATTCACTTTTACATCATGATTCATATAAGGACAATGCGCAGAAATTCATTGAAAAAATTGATGATATGTCCTTTTCAAGTATAATTGAATTGCTAAATGAAAACAAGTATGGCAGGCAGTGCAAGGACAATCTGATTAAGTGCGTCAGCATTCCTGATGCAGAGGACTTCAAGTTCATGGATATAGAAACTCTGGGACTTTCCAATGTTGCCATAATACTTATAGGCGTTGCCGAAATCAAAGGAAATAAAATAATTTCTTCACAATATTTCCTGAGAAATCTGGAGGAGGAACCGGCAGTTCTTGATGCATATTTCTCACATCTGGATGAAAATTCCGTACATGTGACGTTCAATGGAAAGACATTTGATGTTCCCTTCATAAAAAACAGGCTCAGATATCATAGGCTTGACGTTGACTTTGACTTGGCACACATAGACCTCATGTATTTTGCAAAGTATCTGTGGAGGGATGAGCTTCCGGACTGCAAACTGCAGACAATTGAAAAGTATAAGTTCGGGCTTGAAAGGGTTGATGACGTTCCTGGCCAGTACATTCCGGGATATTATAATACTTATCTTAGCGAAAACAATATTGGGCCGATGATTCCAATAATAGAACATAACCGGCAGGATATTGTTTCACTTGCTGACTTTCTAATGAAAATGTATGAAGAGGTTAATTACGAATAGGTGCTTAAAATGGGATTATTCGATAGATTTAAAAAAGACAAAAAGAAGGAAAAGAAGACTAAGGAGATTCCAACTGATATTGAAATTCCTGAAGTTGAATTGCAGTTAAAGGAAATTGCAATGAAAAGCAAAAACAGAAACGAAAGGGCGGTTGCGGTCAACAATATTACAAACCAGTATGTTGCACTTGACCTGGCCAAGAACGTAAAGGACAGGGCAATAAGATTGATGGCTGCAAATAAGTTGGAAGATGAAGACCTCTTATGGGATGCGGCTCAAAACTCCAATTTCTATGATGTTCGAAGCTTTGCCTATGAAAGACTGGGAGAAAACAACAAGTCCATTGCAGAAATGGTAATTAACCAGAAAAAATCCCCTCAGCTAACTGAAATCTTCAACAAGGTAGAAGATGAAAATACTCTAAAAGACATTGCCATTGAAGCTAAAGACAAGAAATACAGAAAGGAGGCTCTTGAAAAAATCACAGATGAGGAAATCCTGACCGATTTGGTTTTCAAGGCAAAGGATAAGTCTATTCGCAAAGCAGCTATTCAAAAGGATTCATTTACAAATGAGGATACTCTTCAAAAAATCGCACTTACAGATTCTGACGGTGAAGTCAAGCTTGCAGCCATCAATAAGATTTCCGATGAGGAAAAGTTGGTTGAGATTGCAAAAGAGGAGGACAATGCAAAAATCAGAAACATCATTTTTGAAAAAATCACCAACAAGAATCTGATTAGTGATATGGTATTAAACTCCAAGAAATCAGATGTCAGGCTTGATTTGGTTAAAATCATTGATGATGAAAACCTTCTGTGTGAGATTGCCCTTAATGATGATGACAGTGTTGTGAGAAGCGAGGCAATCAAAAAGATAAGCAATCAGGAAACTTTAATTAATGTTGCACGCAATGATTCAGACAGGTTTTCACGCCAGACTGCAGTCAAAAAGATAACAGACAGTGATGTATTGGTTGACATAGCGTTGAATGATGATGATTCATTCGTGAGAACTCATGCGGTGACAAACCCTAACCTGACCTTGGAGGATGATTTTGTAAACATTGCCATCAACACCACCCATGAGGACATTGCAGTTGAGGCAATGAAAAACATAAAGTCCGAATCCGCATATGTCAGGATATTGCATGAGGCAAAACTTGAGTCAGTAAGAAAGGATACATTGGACAATATCGACGACTTGAAGGTTCTTGTTGAAATTATACTGGCAAACAAAGACCTTGAATTCAGCCTTAATGCCCTGAATAAAATTGATGATGAGAACATTATCATAAAAATCTATGAGAAAAATGTTCATGAGGATATTTCAGTCAGATGCGTTTCCAAAATCAGAAGCCAAAGCGAATTGACTGAAATCCTGCAGAAGGACAAATCCTGGAGAGTAAGGGAAGCCTGCGTTAAAAAGATTGTCAGTAAAAAAGTGCTTAAGGATGTATCTGTCAATGATGAAAGTGAATATGTAAGAAATGTTGCAAAAAATAGAATTCAGGCATTAAAATAATTTTTATATACTAAAAAAATTAAAATCTATAAATGGTGATAAGATGGAGTTAATGAAAGAACTTTCTTTAGCGCCAGGAGTATCTGGTTCCGAAGAAGAAATCGCTAAAATTATTGAAAGAGAATTAAAAGATGTAGCTGATACCATTGAACGCGATAGTATGGGAAACTTGATTGCTACCAAGAAAGGTGAAAAAAAGGCACCTACTGTAATGTTGGCTTCCCATATGGATGAAATCGGTTTGATGGTTAGATATATTGACGATAACGGTTTTATTAAATTCTCAAACATTGGTGGAATCAACGATCAAATGTTAATGAATCAGACTGTAACTATCCACAGTAGCGTTGGAGAGGATATTGTTGGAGTTATCGGTTCAAAACCACCTCATGTCACAAAACCTGAAGAAAGAAACAAAGTTGTCAAAGCGGATGACATGTTCATCGATATAGGTGCAAAGGACAAGGAAGATGCGGAAAAGATGCTTCGCATTGGAGACAAAATGACATTTAACTCCCTTTTTGTCGAATATCCAAATAACCTTATCATGGGTAAGGCTCTCGATAACCGTGTAGGATGTTATGTCATGATGGAAGTTTTAAAAAGAGTAGATACAAGAGCTACCGTTTACGGTGTCGGAACCGTACAGGAAGAAGTAGGTCTTAAAGGAGCTAAAACTTCAGCATTCAAATTAAATCCTGATTTGGCTATTGCACTTGACGTGACCCTATCCGGTGACCATCCTGGAATCAAGCCTGAAGAGGCACCTGTCGTAATGGGTAAAGGTCCAGCTATCATTTTGGCTGATGCAAGCGGACGTGGAATATTGACTCAGCAATCCGTAAAAGATTTACTCATCAATGCAGGGGACGAAAACGATATCGATTACCAATTGGAAGTCAGTGACGGCGGAACCACAGATGGTACTGCAATACACTTGACCCGTGAAGGTATTCCGACCGGTGTTTTATCAGTCCCTACAAGATATATCCATACTCCTGTAAGTGTATGCAGCATGGATGACGTGGAATCAACAATTCAATTGATTGTTGCAGCCATTAATGGCTTATAAGAAAAAAAGAATTTTAAGGGAAGTTTTTAAAACTTTCCTATTTAAATCTATCATCTGATTTTTGTGATTTGGCCTTTTTGTGATTGGATTCAAACCATCCTATTTTTAGCTCGTCAATGGTGTCTTCATATAATTGTGGCACATAGGGTTTGATATCCAGAAGTGGTGTTTCATTCAATACATCAATGTTTGAGACATATACCTTGTTTCCTTCAACTTTATCTACTTTTACAACAGATGAGCCTATGCGGTTTGGCCTTTTAGGTGATCTTGTTGCAAATACTCCATGTGTATCGTTGTCCATAAAGGGCTTTACTTCGAGCAAATAGCCGTCAACCTTGTGAAGCAAATATAAAATATTGATGTGTGAAAAATCCTCTAAATCCTTAAGACCATCTGCATATTTGTCTTTTATGACAATACATCCTTTTACTCCTTTTGCTCCTGTCGGCTGTATTGGCATTCCTTCAATTTCTGTAAATTCTGTCTCAATTGTCCCTATTGATTCCATTTCGATTTTCATATATTTATTTTTGAATATACTCGTTTATATATTATTTCATTTCGATTTTATCGATGTGAAGCATTTTCTGTAATCGATTTCAAAACTCTTAATTTTAAAAAAAACGAAACATTTATATACAATTCGATATAACATATTAACATACAACTAATTGGAGATGATTTTAATGGAACTTAGTGCAAGAAATCAGTTAAAAGGAAAAGTTACAAATGTCGAATTAGGTGCTGTTATGGCTAATATTAAAATCGAAGTGTCAGAACCTAACACTATCACTGCTGTCATTACCAAAGAGTCAGCTGAAAGATTAGGTTTAAAAGATGGTGATGATGTAACCGCATTGATCAAATCTACTGAAGTAATTGTTGGTAAATAGATAGGAGTGTTTTTCATGGAACTTAGTGCAAGAAATCAGTTAAAAGGAAAAGTAACCAATGTCGATTTAGGTGCTGTTATGGCTAATATTAAAATCGAAGTGTCAGAACCTAACACTATTACTGCTGTCATTACCAAAGAGTCTGCTGAAAGGTTAGGTTTAAAAGATGGTGATGACGTAACTGCATTGATTAAATCTACTGAAGTAATTGTTGGTAAATAAGGTGATTAGGATGGAATTAAGTGCAAGAAATCAGTTAAAAGGAAAAGTAACCAATGTCGATTTAGGTGCTGTTATGGCTAATATCAAAATCGAAGTCTCAGAACCTAACACTATTACTGCTGTCATTACCAAAGAGTCTGCTGAAAGGTTAGGTTTAAAAGATGGTGATGATGTAACTGCAATAATCAAATCTACTGAAGTTATTATCGGTAAATAAACTGGATTATCCAGTTTTTTAATCTCTTTTTTTTAAATAAAGCTTGAATAGCCTAAAAAGCTAGGCAAAATGAATAATATTATTATAAGCAATATCAATACTACAACGAATTTTAAGTGTTTCATCGTAAAATAAACAGCAAAAAATAATATCAACAGCTTAATTATCAGTATTATGCTCAATTTATCCTCCTGCTAGGATTGTTTTTGTTCCCTGTTTGGAAATTTCCTCTTTTTTGAATTCCACATCAAATTTGACTTTTTCAATTACTTCCTTAAGCGCATCAAGGCTTTCACCGCGGTGACCTCCTAAAACTGCAACTAAAAACAGGCTGTCTCCGGTGTAGAATTCTCCAAGATAGTGTACAACGGATATTTCTGCCACATTGTATTTGATTTTTGCATTTTCTACAATGGCCTCAATTTCCTTTTGAGTCTCTTTTTTGTCTGGAGTTGTAAGGATTAATTTTTCCAAATCCATGTTCTCTTCTTTTCCGCGAACTATTCCTTCAAAGGAAAAAATAGCTCCGCAATAATCTATTTTGGTATTTTTCTTCAAATCATCAAGTAAATCATGCATTGTCACTTTGTCTTCTTTGCCTTCGATTACTTTTACAACCATAATATAACCTCGTTTATTACTATAATCATAATGGTATATAACTATTGTTATAAGTCACTTATCTCCTTCACTGATAAATTCTTCAGTCTTAAGACTCCGTTGATTTCATCCATCACTTCAATCGTTGAGTCGGCTACAAGCTCCTGCCAGTCCTCATCTGCAAGCATTCTTCTTCTCACTTCGCTTCCTGATAAGTGTAATCTATCATATAATGGCGGATTTCTCACCTCATAGCCCTCTTCAGCAAAAAGCTGCTTTACCAGAGGGTTTCCTGAATAGACTATGTTGAAAGGCGGTGTCATCATCTTCACATGTGCTGTCCAGATTGCATTGAAGTTGATGTCCTCCATAGGAATGATGTAGTATCTGCTCGGATCGATATTTTCCTCAACAAGTGCCTGGCTAACCATAACAATACGTTCACCGGCAGTAAAGGGATCTTTCAGTTCATGGCTTAGCTGGGCACTGCCAATACCAATTATGATTTCATCGACTTCCTCTAAAATCTTTTTAATAACCTGAATATGGCCCTTGTGGATAGGTTGCATCCTGCCAATCAAAATACCTCGAACTTTATTATCCATTATTATCACCTGAATGAACTTCTAATATAATATTGAAGTAAACTTATATTAAATACTTTTATTATAATTATTATTGTTAAAAAATTAACGGAGTTTTACAATGGAAAAGAAAAACATGATAATAATTGGTGTGGTTGTAGTGATTATAGCTATCCTTGCCGTTGTATTTGCAACCGGAGCATTAAACAATAATGGCCCGACTACTGCATTCACAACAGACTTCATGACAGGTTCATTTATAGGCAATGTTGAAAAGGCAAATACCAATGAATCATTCATAGCTTCATACACTGACAAGGAGCACAATATCACTTACAACCTGACCACTTTAGACAATTCCTCTGCACTGATGGAGATTTATAGGTTCCAGGGAGTTAAAGGTCCAGATCACCGCTCATACAATGGGGTTGACTGGAACATATACTTTGGTGAGGCAATGCCAGTAGTCAACAACACTACAAATGTAAGTTCAAACCAGTCCATGGGTATTATAATCTGTCAGTCACAACAGAAATCACAGGGATATGTTATCTATGCAATATTCGGTGATTTGAACAAGGTAAATTTCACTTTGAATACCTTCGGTGAATCATATACAGGATACATTGAACCGCTGCTCAAGACAATATCCTTAAAGCAAAGCAGCAATGTGCCTTCAGTCAGTCAGGAATTCGGATTGAGTGATGATGAATTCAAACAGCAAATCGACCTGATACGTCAGGTAAATGCAGGAAACCTATCAGCGGTACAAGGATAAAATGAGAATTACAGTTTTTCATGCAAACGAATGCGATAGAAAGAAATGCACTTCCATCAAAATGGAAAAGCTTGGTAAATGCAGGCTGGTTTATAATATAAATAAGATTCCCAGCCGAGCTATTGTATTAAATCCTTATGCTGAAAAGGCTGTATCCTACGAAGACTATAGGTTTGTACAGAGAAGAGGCATTGTAGGGCTTGACTGTTCATGGAACGAAGTGTCAAGCTCTAAAAAATTTTTTTCTTTATCAAAATACCACAGGTCACTTCCATTTTTAATAGCGACAAATCCCGTAAATTATGGAAAGCCATGCATATTATCCACAGTTGAGGCAATATCTGCCACATTATACATCACTCGCTTCAAGGATGAGGCAAGAGATATTTTAAACGGTTTCAAGTGGGGACATACTTTTTTAGAGCTTAATCATGACCTGCTTGAAAGCTATTCTGGGGCAGATACAAGTGCTGAAGTTGTCCAAATTCAAAACGAGTTTTTGGAGTCTAAAGACTCTGAATAAATAACCTTATTTTTTTCTTAATTTTATTATTTTAACTTTAATTTTTAATTGCTTATTTTTTTGTAGTTATTTAATGATTTTAATTGCTATAAATATAATTTATTCTTGAATTATTTTTTAGTTATTTTATGTCTTTTTTTGTTTATTTGTGTGTATAATAATTCTTAAATCTATTCTTTATTTGTTTAATTCAGTTTATTTTTATATATTTATATTAATATAATTATTCTTTTAATTTAGTCTATTTTTAATTGTCTTTTAGCTAATTTAAGCTTTTTTTATAAATGCAATATTTATATATACTTTTATTAATAAACCTTTCATTAGAGTCAATATTGGCATGATTAAGGCATTTTGCTTTCATTAAAAATAACTGTTTATTCATTGTTTTTAACAATATTATGTTACCTTTTGGCTCAAAGTAAGAAAAATTGAAATAGTGATTGAAATCCGGCGGATTTAATATGAAATATTATTATTTCAGATTATATTTTCGCTAAAAATCGCTTTCAATTTCAAAAGAATTCAAATAAAAATATATTGATTTATAATCATTTGATGAGCAAATCTTATATTAAATTTAGTATGAATCAAAATTTCGAGTTAATTTACCTTAACAAAAAATTATGATTGGTATAATTTGGTTTAGTGCTTTATTAATGCATATAGTCAAATAAAATTGGTTATAACTTACGTTTTTAACGCATGATAATGATCGGCTATATTACTTATAGGATTTTGTGATGATTAAATTGATCTTATTTTTCTTTGATTCTGGTATTAAGTTTAATTTGATTTAGCTCTCGTTATTAAATAAAACGGGGATTAAATTGAAACTTAAAGATGTAATGCATAAATTAATTACAATTTTTGTATTAACCGAAAGTCAAAATCCTGATTCAGCTCCCGAGGGGGTTGAATTTTATGAAAGTAAATGGGTAAATAAATGTTTATTCGCTAATTTCGATGAGAAAATCATTGAAAGAATTGGAATTTCAAGACTAATATACAGTATGATTATTAGCAAGGGGGTCATATGAAAGGTCCCTTGATAATTTACAGAAAGTATTGAATGTTAAAAGATATTTTAATGGAGTGATAATTTGAAAAATAAAAAATATTTTATTATGATTTTATGTATTATCGCGTTATTCTCAATGCAATTTGTATCTGCTAGTGATAATACTGATATTAATGTTTTAGCTAGTGCTGAAGATAATGGCATTCTTCTAGCGCCTAGTGAAACTAAAACATACACTGATTTAAAGAATTTAATCGATTCAGCTTCTGATGGTGATGAGATTAATCTTGAATATAATTATAAATACAGTGGAAATGATCCAAAATCTGGAATAAACATAACGAAGAACTTGATAATAAACGGTAATGGTGCTGTTATTGATGGTGCTAGTGCATCTTCATTATTTAATATATCTGAAGGTGTAACTGTAACCTTAAAGAACTTAACTATACAACATGCTGCGGCATTAGAAGGATGGAATGCACCATTTACCTATTTGCCGGCGATAAATTCAAATGGAAACCTGAATATCGACCATTGTACCTTTGACAGCAATGACCTCTCAAGAGGTTATGACTCTAATGTAAAATGGAACGGTAGTGTAATACATTCATCCAAAGATGTGTTTATTAACAATTCTGTATTTACAAATAATGTTGTTCAAAATAATGGTGTTATTTATACAACAGGGCATGTTTTTCTAAACAATTCTCGTTTTATAGCAAATAAAGCTGCAAGTAGTAATTCTAAAGGTGGTGTAATCTATACTGAAGGCGGGATTGATTTAATAGAAAACTGTTACTTTGAGGAAAATGCGGCAAATGAAGGTAAATCTATTTACATAGCTGGATCTTCCACAACTTTATCAATCAAAAACTCTATATTTAACGGAGGAGATAATAACTATGCTCCTAAAGGTGGAGCAATTTATACTGATGGTAAAATAGACTTAATCGAAGATTCAATTTTTGAGCTAAATTACGCTACTGATGGTGGTGCAATTTACATAAATAATGAAAATTCAAATACAAAAATAAAGAATTCAACTTTTTCACTCAATATTATTCAAAATAAGGGTGGAGCAATCTACAGTGAAGGTACAATAGATAGCATAACTGATTCCACATTTGAATCAAATGCAGGTCATATTGGTGGTGCTATATATGCAAAAGATATTAAGACTGTTGACAATGTAACTGCACATGATAACGGATATCCTGTAAGTGAAAGTAAAGGTGGAGTATTTTATATATTCGGCCAAGACAGTAATTTGTCAATGTCAAATATGAAGGTTCTTCATGCAAATTTTGCAAATGAAGGTGGAGTAATCTATACAAATGGTGATGTAACTATTCATGATTGTGAAGACATTTCATCCAATGGAGAATTAGGCTGGTCTACATCAAGTTATGGTGGTGTAGTTTACGCTAAAGGTAGTGTAAATCTCAAAAATATTACATTTGGATCAAACTCTGCTAACATTGCAGGTGGAGCTATCTACACTGAAAGTGATGTAAATTTATTCAATTCAAAAGTGGACGGTTCTACTGCAGATATGGACAACGGTAACGGTGGATTCATATATGCAAAAGGAAATGTCAATGTCGAAAACTCAACTGTAGAATCAATTTACATGAAAGTTGGAGATCAGTTATTCAGACAATATAGTGGTGCAATATTTACAGAAGGAAATATTACAGTTAGAAACTCCACATTCACTAAAATCAACAAGGAAGATCACAGTTTTGGTGGAGCTATTCATGCTGGGGGTAATGCTGAAATTTATAATTCAAATTTCACACACAACAGAGCACAAACCTATGGTGCAATGTATGTTGGTGGAACATTAACTATCTATGACAGCAATTTCACAGACAACTCTCATGGTGTAGTATTTGGTGAAGGAGCAACAGTTGTTAACAATACCTACTTTATCAATAACATTGGTGGTGGAGATATCAACGGAAGAGCGTTAGGTTCTAATTCCACATTAAACCTTACAAACTCATATGTTATTGGTACTATGGGGCAGGGCGGTAAATTCAATGGTACAATTTTCTCTAATGGCAACATGTATGTAGAAAACTGTTCTATTACTAACAACCATGCATATGATGCTCAGCCTAGAGGTATGGCAATATGTACTAATTCTAACATTACAATGTATAATACAACAATGGATAACAATACATTTTCAGGTAACAATGTTTATGGTGGAAACATTTATGCTAAAAATGCATATGTGGAAAATTGTAACATTACAAACAGTGAACTTGAAAATGCTATCGGAAACTCTCATGGTCTGGCAATTTACACCGCTGAAAACATGACTGTTGTAAACTGTAACTTTGAAAATCTTTCATCATTCTGGAGTGAACATGGTGCATTAAGCGGTAACTATGTTAATGTATTGAATTCAAACTTCACACATATTAATGGTAGTGGAGCATACGGTGCTGCTATTAATGCAAATGTTGCAAATGTAGCCTACAGTAATTTTTATCTTGTCAACAGTACTGGATATGCAGATAACGGTGGAGCAATCTATGCAAACAATACTTATGCATACTACAATAATTTCACTAGCTGTCATGCAGGTGTTGGAGGAGCTATTTACTCTTTAAATTATACTACTGCTATTGAAAATATATTCATTGACAATGATGTAACTTATTCAGGTGGTGCAATATATACCAAAAATGGATTTATCCAATACAATGTTCTTATTGGTAACGGTGTAGGTAACAATTGGGGTGACTTATGTGATGTTGCAATCGGTGACAGCACTGTAGATTCATTAGAACTCAATTGGTGGGGACATAACAGGCCTTTCATTAACTATGGTGAAAACAGGGCAAAAATAAATGCTCCTGAAAGAGGTGCTGGAGGTAATCCATATTTGCCTGACACATGGGTAATCATGAAGTTTTTCATAACTGACCCTAACGAACCTTTTGTAGGACAAGGCATAAACCTAACTACAACCTTAGCAGACTATTATAATCAGAGTGAAAATCAAAATCACACTTTGAACCACAATATTGCAAAAAGAACTGTTGTTTACAATGCAACCAATAAAACTGCTGATGAATCTGTAGGTAGATTTAGTCATGATTCAGCAATAATCATTAATAAGGATTATGTATTGTATTCAAACAATAACTTCATTAAACATAATGTAAGTTCAACTATTGACTATCAAACATTATACCTTGATGTTGCTCAGTGTGAAATCAATGTAACTAAAACTGTAACAAATTCAACACCAAACGTTGGGGATGAAATTGAATACACAATAACAGTTTCAAATATTGATTTAACTGATTATACTGATCCTAATCGTGTAATCATACAGCCTCCAGAAAAAATCAGCATTGAATTGTATGATATTTTGGATAAAAGACTAAAATTCATATCAGCTAATGATACCAATTATGATTCTGCTAGTGGTTTATGGGCATTTGATTTACCATGGAACAAAACAGTTTCTTTAACCATTAAAGTTAAGGTTAGAGGTTCAGGTAATATTACAAATTATGCTAACATAACCAAAGTCAATGGTACTGAAAACAAATATAGTGCTAATGTAACTATTGAAGTAAATGAATCTGATATCGTTATTTTAGATGTTAACAAGACAGTTAATGTCACTAAAGCTGTTGTTGGTGATGAAATCAAATTTACAATTGTTGTAAACAACACTGGTACTGCTAATGCTACTAATGTAATTATTACTGATGAGCTTAACAGTGCATTTGAATTTGTTTCTGCTACTCATGGAGGATCTATTGCATCTAATATAGTTACTTGGACAATTGATAAAATAGAACCTGGTATGCCAGTGACTGTTGAATTGATTGTTAAATTAAAACAAGCAGGTAATTATACAAATGTTGCATTTGCAAACTGTACTGAAAATGAGAATAAGACAAATGGTACTAGTGGTAATGTTACTGTTGATCCTAATGTTGTTTTGAATATTACTAAGGAGGCTAATGTTACTAGTGCTGTTGTTGGTGATTTAATCAAATACACTATTGTGGTTACTAATAATGGATTATCAGATGCTACTGATGTTAGTGTTTGGGATGTTTTGCCTGCTGGTGTTAAACATGTTGAAGGTGGTAGTTATGATGCTGTTTCACGTAATGTGACTTGGTCTATTGCTAAGATTGAAGCGGGTAAGTCTGCTGAGGTTTATGTGATTGTTAATGTTACTGCTGCTGGTAATTTGTCTAATACTGTGTTTGCTAATAGTAGTGAGAATGATACTGTTGTTAATAAGACTAGTGATAATGTTACTGTTGATCCTAATGTT
>SUTF01000002.1:47615-78500 GCA_015063005.1 Methanobrevibacter millerae | reverse complement strand
CTGTGTTTGCTAATAGTAGTGAGAATGATACTGTTGTTAATAAGACTAGTGATAATGTTACTGTTGATCCTAATGTTGTTTTGAATATTACTAAGGAGGCTAATGTTACTAGTGCTGTTGTTGGTGATTTAATCAAATTCACAATAACAGTTAAGAACAATGGTTTATCCGATGCAACTAATGTTGTTGTTTGGGATATTTTAGATCATGCGTTTGTATGGAAAAACGGCGGTAGTTATGCTGTGAATACTCATAATGTGACTTTTGTTATTCCACGTATTGCTGCTGGTCAATCTGAGTCTGTTACTTTTAATGTTACTGCTATGTTGGCTGGTAATTATAGTAATGTTGCATTTGTTAAGTCTGATGAGAATAAAACTCCTACTAATGGTTCCAGTGATAATATTACTGTTGATCCAAGTGTAGGTTTCACTGTTATCAAGTCAGTTGATAAGCATGTTGTTTTTGTCGGTGAAAATGTTACTTTTATCATTACTGTAAATAATGGTGGAGAATTTAATGCTACAAATGTAGTTATTTGGGATATTTTGGATGAAGCATTTGAGTGGAAATCTGGTGGTACTTATGATGCTGCTACACGTAATGTGACTTGGACTATTTCAAGCATTGGTCCGCATGGACATGTTAAGGTTAACTTGACTGTTACTGCTATCTCTGTTGGTAACTTTACAAATGTTGCTTCTGTTATTTCAGATGAAAATAAAACTCCAACCAATGCATCTACAGATAATGTAACCATTAATCCTGATGTCAGATTAAATATAACTAAAGTGATTGAAAATGGAATTACTAGTGTTTATGTTGGTGATAGTATTGTTTACGTTATTACTGTGACTAATAATGGTAATTCTACTGCAACTAATGTTAATGTGGCTGAAAAATTGTCTGACCTTGTTGTAGTAACTGGTGTTACTGGTGATGGTAGATGGATTAATGTCACTAAAGTTTGGAATGTGGGCACAATTGGCTCTACTGAAAGCAAGACTTTAAGGTTGACTGTTAGAGTTATTTCTAATGGTACTGTTGCCAATGCTGTTGTAGTTAATTCAACAGAAAATGCTACTGATGTTCCTGCTAATAGTACTAATGTAACTGCTAAACCAGATGTCAGATTGAATATAACTAAGAAGGCTAATGTTACTGAGGCTGTTGTTGGTGATTTAATCAAATACACTATTGTAGTTACTAATAATGGATTATCAAATGCTACTGATGTTAACGTTTGGGATATTTTGCCTGCTGGTGTTAAACATGTTGAAGGTGGTAGTTATGATGAGACTTCACGTAATGTGACTTGGACTATTGCAAAAATTGAGGCAGGTAAGTCTGCTGAGGTTTATGTGATTGTTAATGTGACTGCTGCTGGTAATTTGTCTAATGCTGTGTTTGCTAATAGTAGTGAGAATGATACTGTTGTTAATAAGACTAGTGATAATGTTACTGTTGATCCTAATGTTGTTTTGAATATTACTAAGGAGGCTAATGTTACTAGTGCTGTTGTTGGTGATTTAATCAAATTCACAATAACAGTTAAGAACAATGGTTTATCCGATGCAACTAATGTTGTTGTTTGGGATATTTTAGATCATGCGTTTGTATGGAAAAACGGCGGTAGTTATGCTGTGAATACTCATAATGTGACTTTTGTTATTCCACGTATTGCTGCTGGTCAATCTGAGTCTGTTACTTTTAATGTTACTGCTATGTTGGCTGGTAATTATAGTAATGTTGCATTTGTTAAGTCTGATGAGAATAAAACTCCTACTAATGGTTCCAGTGATAATATTACTGTTGATCCAAGTGTAGGTTTCACTGTTATCAAGTCAGTTGATAAGCATGTTGTTTTTGTCGGTGAAAATGTTACTTTTATCATTACTGTAAATAATGGTGGAGAATTTAATGCTACAAATGTAGTTATTTGGGATATTTTGGATGAAGCATTTGAGTGGAAATCTGGTGGTACTTATGATGCTGCTACACGTAATGTGACTTGGACTATTTCAAGCATTGGTCCGCATGGACATGTTAAGGTTAACTTGACTGTTACTGCTATCTCTGTTGGTAACTTTACAAATGTTGCTTCTGTTATTTCAGATGAAAATAAAACTCCAACCAATGCATCTACAGATAATGTAACCATTAATCCTGATGTAAAATTGAATTTAACTAAAGTAGCTGACACTAATATGGTTAAAGTTGGCGATAATGTTATTTTCACTATTACTGTGATTAATAACGGTAAATCCGATGCTACTGGTGTTGTTATCTCAGATATTATTGATGATGCATTTACTAGGGTGGATGGTGGTGATTATGATTCTGATTCACGTACTGTGACTTGGAATATTAAAACTATTGCTGCTAATACTTCTGCGAGTGTTACTCTTATTGTAACTGCTTCTAAAGCTGGTAATTATAGTAATGTTGCATTTGTTAATTCTAATGAGAATAAGACTCCTGTTAATGGTTCTAGTGATAATGTTACTGTCAGTCTTGATGTTAGGTTGAACTTGACCAAATCTGCTAATGCTAGTGAAGTTAAAGTTGGCGATAATGTTACTTTCACAATTACTGTGATTAATGACGGTAAATCTGATGCAACCAATGTCGTTATTTCAGATATTTTAGCTGATGCGTTTAGTTATGTATCTGGCGCTGATGCATTTGATGAGTCTTCACGCAATGCTACCTGGACTATTTCCAGTATTGTAGCAGGTCAGTCTGAAACCGTAACTCTAGTTGTTACTGCTTCTAAATCTGGTAATTATAGTAATGTTGCATTTGTCAGTTCTCTTGAGAATAAGACTCCTGTTAATGGTTCTAGTGATAATGTTACTGTCAGTCCTGATGTTAGGTTGAACTTGACCAAATCCAGTAATCTCACTGAAGTTAAAGTTGGTGATAGGATTGAATTTACTATTGTTGTTACTAACAACGGTAAATCCGATGCAAGCAATGTTGTCATTTCTGATGTTTTAGGCAAGGAGTTTGCTTATATCGAAGGAGGTAGTTTCGATAAGACTTCACGTAATGTGACTTGGAATGTTGGAAGTATTGCTTCCGGAAAATCTGCAAATGTAACTCTTATCGTAGAGGCTTTATCAGAAGGTTCCTTTGCAAACACTGCTGTTACAAGTGCTGATGAAAACAAAACAGATGTTCCTGGTTCCAGTGATAATGTTACAGTCAGACCATATGTCAAATTGGATATTGTAAAAGATTCCAATGCTACTTATGTAAAAGTTGGAGAATATATCAACTTTACAATAACCGTAACAAACAATGGCAAATCCAATGCAACAAATGTTCAAATAGTAGATAAACTTCAAGATGCATTCGGCTATGTAAACTCTTCAGAATATAGTGAATATGTTTATGGTGTTGTTACATGGACTATTGAAAATATCACTGCCGGAGAATCCGTAACCGTTTATGTCATTGTAAACGCTACAAAAGAAGGTACTTATACTAATAATGCTACTGTAATGTCTAGTGAAAACACAACAGAATCCAATGCTACCAAAGTTATTGTCGTTGGAAACGTAATTATATTGAATGTAACTAAAGTTGCAGATGTTTCATCCGTAAAAGTTGGAGATGAAATTGTATTTACAATTACAATAACCAATTTAGGTACTGACAAGGCTACAAATGTCAATGTATATGATGTTTTAGGCAATGAGTTTGCTTACGTAAGTTCCACTGGTACTTATGATAATGCTACACGTACCGTTACTTGGGTAATTTCCAGCATTGATGCACGCAGTTCTCAAAATGTTACTGTTACTGTTAAAGCTTTAACTAACGGTACTTTTGTAAATGCTGCAGTTGCTAATGCTAAGGAAAATGAAACAAATGTAACTGGTACTAGTGACAATATAACAGTTGATCCTTATGTAAAATTGAATGTTACTAAAGTTTTAGTCAATTCCACTCCGATTTATGTCGGTGATAATGTTACATACACCATTGTTGTAACTAATAACGGTTTATCTGATGCTACTAATGTTGTTGTTAATGATACTGTTATTGGTGCTGGTGAGGTCATTAGCTGTGTTGATCAAGACGGTAAAATGTATACTGGTGAAAGTTGGATTATTGATTCAGTTGCTGCTGGTGAGAGTGTTACTTTGACTGTTGTTGTTCGTTTGACTGCTAGTGGTAGTGTTGCTAATAATGTTACTGTTAAGTCAGATGAGAATGATACTGTTGTTACTAATCAAACTCCTGATGTTGAGGTTTTACCAGACGTTAGATTAAACGTTACTAAGGAATTAGTTACTGTTGGTCCGATTTATGCTGGTGATAATGTTACTTACGTTATTGTTGTAACTAATAACGGTTTATCTGAAGCTACTAATGTTGTTGTAAAAGATACTGTTGTTGGTGCTGGTGAGATTGTCAGTTGTGTTGATCTAAATGGCAATGAGTATTATGGTGTCAGTTGGATTATTGATTCTGTTGCTGCTGGTAAGAATGTTACTTTGACTGTGACTGTTCATGTGCTTGCTGATGGTACTATTGCTAATAATGTTACTGTTAAATCAGATGAAAATGATACTCCAGTTACTAATGGAACTCCTAGTGCGGATGTTTTACCTGACGTTAAATTGGATGTTACTAAGGTTTTAGTCAATTCCACTCCGATTTATGTCGGTGATAATGTTACTTACGTTATTGTTGTAACTAATAATGGTTTATCTGATGCTACTAATGTTGTTGTTAATGATACTGTTGTTGGTGCTGGTGAGTTCATTAGTTGTGTTGATCAAAACGGTAAAGTGTATGATGGTGTCAGTTGGACTGTTGAGTCTATCGGTGCCGGTGAGAGTGTTACTTTGACTGTTGTTGTTCGTTTGACTGCTAGTGGTAGTGTTGCTAATAATGTTACTGTTAAGTCAGATGAGAATGATACTGTTGTTACTAATCAAACTCCTGATGCTGAGGTTTTACCTGACGTTAAATTGGATGTAACTAAGGTTTTAGTCAATTCAACTCCGATTTACACTGGTGATGATGTTACTTACGTCATTGTTGTAACTAATAACGGTTTATCTGATGCTACTAATGTTGTTGTTAACGATACTGTTAAAGGTAATGGTATGATTGTCAGTTGTGTTGATCAAAACGGTAAAGTGTATGATAATGATGGCAGATGGACTATTGAGTCTATTGCTTCTTGTGAGAGTGTTACTTTGACTGTTGTTGTTCGTTTGACTGCTAGTGGTAGTGTTGCTAATAATGTTACTGTTAAGTCAGATGAGAATGATACTGTTGTTACTAATCAAACTCCTGATGCTGATGTTTTACCGGATGTCAAATTGAATGTAACTAAAGTTGCAGACATTTCAGCCGTAAAAGTTGGAGATGAAATTGTATTTACAATTATAATCTCAAATTCAGGTCTTGACGATGCTAGTGATGTTGTCATTACAGATGTTTTAGGCGAAGAGTTTGGTCACATAGAATCCAGTGATGACGGTCAATATGACGATGCTACACGTACTGTTACTTGGGTTATTCGCAGTATTGCTTCCCAAAGTTCTGAAAATGTTACTGTTACAGTTAAAGCTTTAACTAACGGTACTTTTGCAAACACTGCTGTTGCATATGCTGATGAAAATAAAACTAATGTGAACGGTACTAGCGACAATATTACTGTTGATCCTTATGTGGAATTGAGAATTGTCAAAGTTGCAAACGTTACTGAGGTCGTTGTCGGCGGTCTAATCGAATACACTATTACTGTATTTAATGATGGTCTGTCCGATGCTACTGATGTTAATGTTTGGGATATCTTGCCTGCTGGCGTGAAATATGTTTCCGGTGCAGATGCATTCGATGAATCTTCACGCAATGCTACCTGGACAATTAAACGTATTGCTTCTGATAGCTCAGAGGTAGTTTATCTTGTTGTTAATGCAACTGCTCCAGGTGACTTGGCAAATACTGCATTTGCTAACTGCAGTGAAGATGATACTGTTGTCAACAAGACCAGTGACAATGTCACTGTAAATCCTAATGTTGAATTGGGTATCATTAAAAAGGCTAATGTGACTTCCGCCGTTGTGGGCGATTTAATCAAGTTCACTATTGTTGTTACAAATAACGGTTTGTCTGATGCTAGCGATGTTGTCATATCTGACTATCTGGTTGAAGCATTCGAACATGTTGAAGGCGGTGACTATGATTCTGACAGTCGTTTTGTCACTTTAACTATTGATAAGATTGAAGCAGGCAAATCAGCTGAAGTCTTTGTCATTGTCAAGGCAGTGAATAATGGTACTTTCTATAATGGTGTTGTCGCTTATGCTAAAGAGAATGACACTATTGTAAATAATGTATCCGATGATATTCCTATCATCCCTAATGTAAAATTGAGCATTGTTAAAGAGGCAAATGTCACTGAAGCGGTTGTTGGTGATTTAATCAAGTATACCATTTCAGTTTATAATAATGGTTTGTCTGATGCCAATGATGTTAATGTTTGGGATATTCTACCTGGAAATGTGAAATATGTTTCCGGTGCTGATGCATATGACGAGAATGCACGTAAAGCTACCTGGACAATCGATAAGATTGAAGCAGGTGATGCTGTTGAAGTTATTCTTGTTGTAAATGTCACCAGTGCAGGTAATTTAGCAAACACTGCATTTGCTAATAGCAGTGAAAATGATACTGTTGTCAACAAGACCAGTGACAATGTCACTGTAAATCCTAATGTTGAATTGGGTATCATTAAAAAGGCTAATGTGACTTCTGCTGTTGTGGGCGATTTAATCAAGTTCACTATTGTTGTTACAAATAACGGTTTGTCTGATGCTAGCGATGTTGTCGTAACTGACTATATAATTGAAGCATTCGATTATGTGGAAGGCGGTAATTATAGAAGTGATCTTCGTGAAGTTACTTGGACTATCGATAAGATTGAAGCAGGCAAATCTGCTGAAGTATTTGTCATTGTCAAGGCAGTGAATAATGGTACTTTCTATAATGGTGTTGTTGCTTATGCTAAAGAGAATGACACTATTGTAAATAATGTATCCGATGATATTCCTGTTCTTCCTGATGTAAAACTGGAAATTGAAAAAGTTGCTAACGTAACTGCTGCATTTGTCGGTGATAACATCAAATTTACCATAACAATCAAAAACAGCGGTTTGTCTGATGCTACAAATGTTGAAATTGAAGATGTGTTACCTGAAAGCTTGAAATTTGTTTCTACCAACGGTACCTATGTAAATGATGGTCAAAATGTTAAATGGACACTTGATAAAGTGGAAGGCAATTCTTCCGTTAGTGTTTACGTTGTTGCATCTGCAGTAAGCAACGGTCCGGCCGTTAACTTCGCTAATGTTACCTGCAGTGAAAACTCAACCGACAATACTACTACAGATGAAATTGAAGTTAAACCTGTAGTTGATTTAACTGTTGTTAAAACTGCTAATGTTTCCGCAATATATGTCGGAGACAAAGTAAGTTACAATATTGTTGTTACAAATAACGGTCCTTCCAACGCAACCAATGTTATTGTCGTTGATGAATTACCGAACGGTTTAAAATTCGTCTCCAGTAATGTTGAATGTGTTGTTGTAGACAATAGGGCTACCTGGACTGTTTCAAAATTGGCTGCCGGTGAAAACTTAACCATTGAGGTTGTATGTACTGCTGTGGGAAGCGGCGATTTAACAAATACCGTAAACGTTACCTGCGATGAAAACAAAACAAACACTACTGGCGGAACTCCAATCCATGTAAGCGACCTTGTCGATGTCGCTATCGAATTGAGTGTTGATAAAACAAATCCTAACATCAATGATGAAGTGATTATCACATTGAAAGTTAGAAATAACGGCCCGTCTGATGCAACAGGTATAGTCGGTAAGCTTAACAGAGATTTCTTGAACGGATTGAGAATCATTTCAATCGATTCAGATGAAATCAAATTCGCAACCGGTCTTTTAGGCTATTCATTGTCTGATGTTTTAAAAGTCAATGAAAACGGTGAGTTTTCAATTGATTTATTGAATGCAAATCAGGAAGTTTCAGCAACTATCAAAGCTGCTGTCATTCGTGACGGCAACATAACTGTTGACGGCACTGTATCTTCAAGCGAAGACGATTCAGACCTTACAAACAACTATGATGAAATTACAATGGTCGTACATTCATTAGTGGACTTGTCTGTAACCAAGACAGTAAGCAATGCTGCTCCAACGGTTGGAGATGTCATTGAATATGTAATAACTGTTGTCAATGCAGGCCCATCCAATGCAACAGGCGTTGTTGTAAATGAAAAATTGCCTGATGGTGTTGTTTTCATTTCAGATGATTCAAGCGGCGCATATAACCGCAATACTGGTGTATGGACAGTTGGCTCAATCAACGCTAATGAAACCAGAACTTTAACTATTAAAGTTCTAACAGATAAAGTAGGCCAAATTACCAATAATGTGGACGTTGTATCCAATGAGGATAATACCAACAAATCAGGAAGCAAAACCAATGTCACTATTGACGTTCAACCTGTTCCTAAAGTTGATTTGGAAGTTATTATCACTTCAAATACAACCAAAACAGATTTAGGTGATCTTGTCGAGTTTACAATAACTGTTGTCAACAGGGGAACTGCTGATGCAACCGGCGTTACTGTAAAAGACCTCTTGCCTGATGGATTGCAATACACATCAGATGATGGAAACGGCGCATATAATCCTGGAAATGGAATATGGACTGTTGGTAATCTCAATTCAGGTGACATCAAAGTTCTCCACATAATTGCTAAGACTACAAAAGCAGGAAACATTACAAACACTGTTTTAGTAGACTGCAGTCAGGAAATTCTTGATGCCAATTCAACTGTTGCAAGCGTAACTGTTGAAGTCGTTGAACATGAAAAACCTATTGAAAACGCTAGTGAAGATGCTCCAGCTAAACAAAGCAAATTGGATAGCAAAGCAACTGGTAATCCATTTGTAATTTTGGCTATGGCATTATTGTTCGCTGGTTTAGGATTAAGACGTAGGAAAGAATAAATGTTTAAGGGAGTTTTTAACTAAACTCCTTCTTTTTTTTATTTTTAATATATTTCACTGATTTCATATTCAAAGCATTCGTCTACATTGTATGATGATGCGATGGCTAGTTTATATTCATATAAATCAAATAGATTGAACTTTATATTGTTTTTGTCATTTTTAAGGGTAATTTCATCTTCCAATATTATTTCAAAGCTATCCAAGTCCAAATTAAATCCCAATCCAGTATATTTCATGTATGATTCCTTTAAAACCCAATAGTTAAAAAATTCATCGCTCGGATTTTGTGACTTCATGATGCTTTCATATTCCTGATTATAGAAGTAGTTCTTGGCTATGTTTAAATCAATTGTAGGGTCATTATATTCAATGTCTACACCAACTTCCTTATCGGAAATTGCACATGCAACGAATTTGCTTGAATGACTCATGTTGAAATAAATATTTTCTTGGTCGGATATGTATGCCTTACCATATTTTCCTATTTTTATCTCAAAATCATCTATGCCGATTTCTTTCAATAGTTTTTTCAGGAGAAGATAGGCACCTGCGCTTAATTTCTTGTCCTTGTCAAACCTGTAGAAATCCACCTTATCCTTTCTCTCCTTCGGCAGCAGATTGTATGATTTTTCCAAATCGAGATTTTCTACATTCAAATAGGCTAACTTAATCATGATATATCTATTTGTATATCTACATTTAAATAGGTTGATTTAAAAAATTATTAATCAATAAGTAATCTGAGGATAATCATGTCATTAATGTCAAAAATCGAAGAAAGGATTCTTAAAAATTCAAAGTTTGATTATATGGATTCGCTGGATATAGTCACCAAACGTTTGGCTGGTGAAACTGAATGCAATCCTCCAAATGGAATATTTAAAAGCACCAATATTAATGGCTGTGAAGTATTTGCCTTTGGAAATAGGCAAAAGTCAGACAGGACAATAATCTATGTTCATGGCGGTGCTTTTCTTCATGAAATAAACTATCAGCATCTTATTTACTGCTATCTTCTTGCACACAGGCTTAATGCATATGTTATCGCACCGGTATATCCTTTGGCTCCGGCCAATAGCTTCGAGAAAACTTTTGAAATTGTCGAAGGTCTGTACAGGCAGTTCATGGATGACAATCTTGTTCTTATGGGAGATTCTGCAGGAGGAGGTTTTGTGCTTTCATTCTGCCAGCATCTAAACGTGATAAACCTAAAGCAGCCAGCCAATATTGTCGTATTTTCTCCATGGGTGGACATTTCAATGAGCGGTGAGTATGACAGTCAAAACGATCCTATTTTAGGTGATATTGGCCTTAGGGAAATAGGTAAGGTATGGGCCGGTGATTTGGATACAAAGGACTATAGGGTAAGTCCACTTTTTGGTGATAACACTAATCTCGCCAGGACGCTTATTTTTGCAGGGAAAAATGAGATATTCTATTCAGACATTAAAAAATACTGCGAAAAACTTGAAAAGAGCGGTGTTGATTTCAGATTGGTTGTAGGAAAGGGCCTCTTTCACATATATCCTATGTTTCCGATGCCTGAAGCATGGCATGCTTTTAAAGAAATAAAACATGAGATAATCTAGATTATCTCATATACAATATATATTTTCCGAATCTTGGAATCCTATAGATGATTGCTGCAGCAGAAAAGCTGAGTATTATTAATAGAATCCAAAGAATTATTGCCTTTAAAGGCTCTGTAACCGGAATCATCACTACTAATGGAAGCAATGGGAGTCTGAAAAGGTTATGTATTAAAAATACTGCAAATGAATATTTTGACAGTACTTTAACTCCACTGTAAAACCTGACACTTTTCATTCTGGAACACAATTCAAACAGTGCAAATGAACCAAGCAATATGAATGGGAACTCATACCATAGGAAGAAGTCATATCCTTTGGTGAATGCATAGTACTGGAATCCTAGACATATTATGAATGAAATTATTGCCAATATCCATAGCTTGGCTTTTGAAATGTCTTTAAACATTCCTTTTTTAACCAGATATCCAAGAATTATGTAGATTCCATATACTCCTCCACTGAAACCCAGTGAATATTGTATGGTTACATTTTTAATGCCTTCCATATCAAATATTGTTGTTATGAATGGCATTACAAAGGCCAGAAGTGAAAATACGACAAGTGCCTGGAAGATTGTTTTTTTGTCGAAATGCTTTAGCGCACTTGCAACAAATGGCATTGAAAGATACATTCCGATAATCATCGGCATATACCACATGTGGCTAAAGAACAGGTTTCCAGCTTCAACTGTATTGACGCTGGCGCTGTTGACTGTTACTGCTTGGAGTGAAACTGCATATATTGCCGCCCAAATCAGGGTTACTATAATCAATGTTTTACAGTTGTTTTTCCAGAAATTTTTGGTTCTTTCATCATCATAGCTTCTGTCGAGCAATAAATAACCGGTTATCATTAGGAAGAATGGAACGCCTATACGGCCTATGAAAAGGGATGCGAACTGAAATATCCTAGATGCTAACGTATAGTTCATTATGGCGTCTGATGAAATGATATATATTCCATCGGTTGCATGGATATAGAGAACTGTCAGTATAGCTATTGCCCTTACAAGGTCAATCCATTCTATTCTAGTTTTGGCCATCTATTGATTTCTCCACAAATTAGTTATATGTCTATTTATTAATTCAATTATATATAAAAAAATCTATTCCTGCATAATATTGTTTGTTTTTTGAATATTCCTAATTTTTTACTATTAAATTGGTAGAAATATCTAAAACTTTAAATACTATTAATTTAATATAATTTATTAATAGTTATGATTATGGTAATCTCTTATTTTATTCATAACGATTATTTCATTTGATTTCATTATTATAAGGAGGAGTTATTAATGGCTAGATTTGAAGAAGCAGAAAACAGAATGTTCAATATTAAAATCTGCTTAAAATGTAACGCTCGTAACCCTGCTGGTGCAACAACTTGTAGAAAATGTGGTTACAAAGGTTTAAGATACAAAGCTAAAGAACCAAGAGGATAGACATATTCTCTTTTCTTTAATCTATTTTTTTATACTTATAAATTCTTATTTTTACAATCAGTTAAACTAAATTTTTCTTTCAGATTCATTATATCAATTCTATTTTTGAATAACTCTTTTGTGATGAAACTGCTTTTTTTTAATGCACTTATCAAAGCATTAATATATAATTTTAAATAAAATTATTTTTATGAAAAATGTTGAAGAATATATTAGAAATATTTTAAACGAAAGGAAAATTCATTTCACATTAATTGATCCGGATGAACAGACACCTGAAGAGGCTTTGGAAATTGCAACACAGGCCATTGAAGGCGGAACTGATGGAATCATGATTGGTGGGTCAACCGTTGATAATATTGGCGTTGATGAAACATGTAAAATATTGTCAGAAAACATTGCTGTTCCTATAATTATTTTCCCTGGAAATACCAGCAGTGTAAGCAAATATGCAGATGCAATATTTTTTATGAGTTATCTTAATTCCAACAATCCATATTGGATTATTGGTGCACAAGCTCTTGCTTCACCTGCAGTTAAAAAATCAGGAATCGAAGCATTGCCTATGGGTTATATGGTTGCAGAGCCTGGCGGAACTGTCGGCTGGGTTGGAGATGCAAAGCTTGTTCCAAGAAACAAGCCTAAGATACCTGCAGCTTATGCTATGGCAGCTGAACTTTTAGGAATGAGATTCTTCTATATTGAAGCAGGTTCCGGTGCTGATAAACCTATTCCTCCGGAAATGGTTGCATACACCAAGAAAGCTACTGAAGACATGATTGTATTTGTCGGCGGAGGTATTCGTGATGCAAAAGCAGCTTACACTGCAGCCAAAGCTGGTGGTGATGTCATAGTTACCGGAACTATTGTAGAGGAAACTGATGATGTCAAATCAAAAATTCAAGAATTGACTGGAGCTATCAGAAAGGCTTCAATGGAGTAGGTAAACTACTCTACACATACTTTTTTTTAATACTTGTCAACTGCTCTACCACTAATTTTTTTTATATATACTGACAAATTACATATTATGTTAAAATCGCTATATGTTAAAGCACTGAATAACAGAATTTATCTTAAACCAGAGCCAGAAAAAAATGAGGATTTTTCTTTGAAGGATAAGTGGTTTGACAGACCATTTGCCAAAAGCAAAAAGGAATTTTCCATTGCTGCCGGTGATGGAAGTTTCAACATTAAAAAGTTTTTGATGTTCAATTATTGTCCCGTATCTGCTGAAGCTCTAATTTATAATGGTGATTTGAAAAATATAGAACAGTCAGAGATATTTGAAATGGATCATATTCCCTTTTTAAGAGAATTGATTCCCAATTACATGTCAATCTTTGAGCTCAAATGCTGCCTCAAGACAATCAATGAATATGATGTCGATTATTATTTGTTTGACGGGTCTATTTTAGGTGACCTGCAAAACCATTATCCTAAAGGCGCTAAACAGCCATCTGATATGAAAAAATTAACTCCTGGTGAAGTTAAATTATTTGAGGATGATATCAATGATTTGTCTAGTTTAGATTTATCATTTCCTAACATTAAAAGGAATATTTATGCTCATGTATCAAAAGATGTGGATGGATTTAAGGATTATGAAAGTGATGATGTCTATAATCTGTATTTGTCATCAATAGAGAAGCTATTGGTTTTAAAACAGATTCTGAATAAGAAAAATAAAATCATTTCAATATCCAAAACTTCGTCAAATAATGATTTGTTCCGAAGCAAGGCACCGGATATAGGCATTTTGGACCAGCTGACTGAAAAGCAGGGAATATCAAAGATAATTTATAAAAAAGTTAAAGATAGCACAGCTATTCCTTTTCCGGTTTATGATGAGTTTTTCAATGAATTATGGTTTACGATATTTTATGTAAGGCTAAAGGAAAACAAGAATGTTTTAAAAGTGGAATTGCCTTATTATGTCAAGGATGAGGATGAAATTACAGAAATTATTGAAATAATTAAAAGAGATTCCGCAGAGGGCTACCCATACCTTTTAAACAAGGCCCACAATGATGTTGTAATCACAAATAATCATGTGGATGAACTTTTAAAAATCAGTAGAATTTATGAAACAACAAACAGAGAACAATTGAAGAGGTGATAGAATGGTAGTAGGTTATTGTGTAGGTGAAATATCATTATCAGAATTAACGTTTATTTCAGATAAGATGCCGCAGGTCGGCGAATATGTTATTGTTGAATATGACAATAAGAAAGTCTTGGGAATGGTTGAAAGCCTTGTTCGTGGAAACGATGCATTGAACATTGATTTGCATGATGTTGAAGCCATCCAGACAATTGCTCGCATTGGTGGAAAGGATTACTACATCAAGGGAAAAGTGAAACTTCTTGGTGATGTCAATGACAACCTGAGATTGCCTAGAACCCCTGCTCTTCCCGGAACGCCAATAAAGCTTGCTGATAAGGAAATATTGAATGATGTTTTCAAGGTTAAAAATCCTATTAAGTTGGGAACACTGGTCAATCAAAGCGATATCGAAGTTAATGTGGAGGCAAATCCAGTTTTAAATAGACATTTGGCAATTCTTGCTATGACTGGTGCGGGAAAATCAAACACAGTTGCAGTTTTGATTGACCAATTGCTTGGATACAATGTCCCTGTCTTTGTTTTTGACATGCATGGGGAGTACAGGGACGCCAATTTCCCAAACGGCAATGTCAATGTGATTCAGCCTAAAATCAATCCTCAATACATGACATTCTATGAAATCAAAAGGCTTGTCAGCATTCCAAATTCTGCAGTGATTCAGGAAAGGTTTTTCAGACAGGCCTTCAACAAGGCTCAAAAAATGATTAGAGAATCAACTGCACATACCTCTGACTTTTTACAGCTTATTGTTGACATATTGTACAAGGATGTTGAATATGATGAGGAAGGAAACATCTCAACCAAAACAGATAAAAGGATAATTGATGTAATCAACAAGGTTGAAGACTCAATGGATAAGTACAGCAACCTCTTTGACAGCAATAAGGGTAATATTTTAACAAGCATCAAAATAGGCCATGCAAATGTATTGGATTTGAGCCAGACTGACGAATCAGTAGCAGAGGTGCTTGTAAGTCACATCATGAGAAACTCACTTCAAAGAAGAAAGAATGCTGTCCATGGAAGTTCAAATGATACATTGGACCATCCTGTATTCTACATTATAGAGGAAGCTCATATTCTAGCTCCAAACAAGCGTGATTCACAGTCCAAACATTGGATTCAAAGGGTTGCAAGGGAAGGACGTAAATTCGGATTGGGTCTATGTCTGGTAAGTCAATCTCCAAAAACTGTTGACCATGATGCGCTGTCCCAGATGAATAATATGATTATCTTGCGTTTAGTTGAGCCTGAAGACCAAAGACATGTTCAGTCTGCTTCAGAATCTCTGTCAAGGGATTTGATTGATCAGTTGCCTTCATTGAATGTTGGTGAAGCTATTGTTTTAGGTTTAATGACCAAGGTTCCTACATTGGTTAAGATTAATGAGTTCAAAGGTCGCCGAACCGGCGGTGATTTGGACATCATAGGCGAGTTAGCAAACTTCAACAAAAAGGAAGATGATGAACTCAAACGTCAGGAACAGGAAATGGATGATTTAGGTTGTTATGATTATTAGTTAAGGTCAATATTGCTCTCAAAGTAACATAAACCTTAAATAATTAATTAATGAAAATTATACATAATTAAATACTTTACAAGTGTTTAAATTGGTTATATACAAAATTTTAAAAAGGTAATATAATGAAATTTGCACATTTAGCAGACACTCATTTAGGTTATCGTCAATTTGGTTTGTTTGAACGAGAAAAGGACTTTTATGAAGTGTTTGAAAAGATTATTGATAGAATAATAGAAGAGAAAGTTGATTTTGTAATACACAGTGGAGACTTGTTTGACAGTTCAAGACCATCTCCAATGGCTCTTTTGACATTCCAAAAAGGTTTGGTAAAGCTTAAGAATGCCAATATTCCGATTTATGCAATTGCAGGAAATCATGATTTTGCAATGCGTAAAGGATCTATTCCTCCACAGGTATTGTTTAAGAAGTTTGGCTTAAAGGTAATCAGTCCAATCAACACCAATTACATGTATGGGGATGTATTTATAGCTGGTTTTCCATTCCATTCCTCCTCACAGGATAAGGTTTTAAAAAGCAAGCTAGCGGAATTATCCAAAAAAGCAGCCAATCATGAAAAGTCCATATTGGTATTGCATCAGGGCGTTGACAAATATTTCAATCTGCAGTATGAATTGGAAATTGGAGAGATTCCTGACAATTTCACATATTATGCAATGGGACATCTTCACAATTATATCAATGATGATTTCGGTAAAGGAAAATTGGTATATCCTGGATCAAGTGAAATTTGGAAAACAACAGAACTTGAGGACTATAGAAGAAATGGAAAAGGTTTTGTAATCGTTGATTTGGATTCTACAAAGCCTTCTGTTGAAAGAATTAAAATTGACCTTCCACGTGAATTCATCGATAAAACCATTGATTTTGAAAATTTGACTAGTGAAATCGATTCAATTAAAAATACCATTAAGGATTTTGACAAAAAACCGATCATTAATCTTACTATAAACAATGTAACATCAACAAATGCCGCTTATGAGGTAATTAACGAGGAGCTTGATGACTTAACATTGATGGTAAGGCCTAAGTTCAACACTCCTGGTGAAGAAAATATCGATTTGATTATCGATAAGGAAAATGCATTGGGTGCTGTTGAAGTGTTGGCTTCCAGATTGGAAAGCTATGATGATGAATATATAACAAAATTCGCTACAGATTTATATGGACTTCTTTCTAAGGATAAAAATGAGGAAGCTAAAGAACTGATTGATGAATTTTATAAGCAGAAATTTGCTGCTGAAGAAGAAGAGGAGGATTAAAAATGATTTTTAAACGTTTAAAGTTAAGGAATTTTAAATCCTATGGGACTGAAATTATTAATTTTGATAAGGGAATCACCGTTATTGTAGGAGAAAATGGTGCCGGTAAATCCTCCATCTTTGAAGGTATAAGTTTTGCTTTGTTTAAACAACACACTGCAGGAAAATTAGGTGATTTGGTTCGCAATAATATGGATTCAATGACTGTTGAGCTTGATTTCATATCTCAAGGTAAGGAATACCGGATAATGAGAGATAAGAACAAATCCAAATCAACCTCAAGGCTTCTGACTAAAACCTCAAGTGAAGGGGACTTCATGTCTCTTTGTTCAGGGGATAAGGAAGTATCTGCTTATATCAAGGAAATTTTGGATATGGATGCTGATTTATTCTTGAATGCTATCTATGTAAGGCAGGGTGAAATTGCAGAACTTGTGGATAAGCAGCCTGCAGATAAAAAGAAACTAATAGGTAAATTGCTAGGTCTTGATTCACTTGAAACGGCCTGGAAAAATTTAGCACCAATGATAAGCGAATATGAGAACAAGTTGTCAGAAATCAAGGGTAAGCTATATTCCAAGGATGCTCTTCAAGAGGAGTTCGATGAGAAAACAGAAGAGCTGAATAATTTGAGAAGCCGTGGTCTTGAATTGGAATCTCAAATAGAAGAGGTTAAAAAGTTAATTGAAGAAATTTCCGAAAGCAAACGTAATATGGAACGTGAAAAGGAAATTTACGAAACTCAGATGAACAATCTTACTAATGAAAAGCAAACTTTGGAAAAACTTGAAAACGACAAGCGTGTTCTTCAGGAAAACCTTGATAAGATACGTGAAGCCGAAGAGGAAATTTCCCGTTTGGAAAAGTATGTCTCTAAATTGGATGTTTATTTGGACTTTGAAAAATCTGTAGTTAGTATTCAAAATCTTAAGGAATCCGAAATTGAACTTGAAGATAAGATAGACTCAATCAAGGAGCAAAAGAAACTCCTTCACGCTAAAAAGCAAGGATATAATGATTATTTGGCATCTGATGAAAAGATATCAAAACTTGATAATCAAAAAGTCGAATTTGAAAAGCAATTGGCTGCATTAACACAGCTTGAAAAGGACAAGAAAGATCTTTTGAAAAGAATAGAATCTGATAGAAATGATATTGAAAAATTCTTCTCTCTTTCCAAAGAAAAATTGCTTGATTTTGGAATTTCCCAAGAGGACCTTGTTGAAGTTGATGACTTGAAGAAATTGGGAAATACCACTAATGAGTTTTTAGATAAGATTTCTACTAAAATAGAGGATTTGACCAATGACATTAATTCTAAAAATGAAGCTATCGTTGCATTCAAACAGGCAATTACCTCCTGTGAAAAGCCGCTGGAAGAGTTGGCCAATGTCGATAATAAGTGTCCTGTCTGCCAGTCAGATATTGATGCTGCCAAAAAAGAGGAATTAATAAATCAATATAATACTGAAATTGAAGAAAATACCAAAGCTATCGGTGAAAATGAGGAAACTATTCGTTTATTTGAGAAAAACAAGGAAAGTTTCCAGGAAAAAGAAGCTAAGGTTAAAAAATTGTCTGAAGAAATCTTGGAATACAAATATAAATTCTCCAATTTGGAAAAGGACATTCAGCGTTTAAGTGAAATTGATGAAGGTCTTGACTCCAAGGAATATATTGGAAACAAGCTCGGTGAACTTATAATAGAAATATCCAAGGAAAAGGAAAATCGTGAACTTTACAAACAGGATCATGATGACTATAATCAGTCCAAAGGTGCTTTGGATGTTTTAGGCAGTCAGACTGAATCAGAATATAAATTGAAGCAAGTTAAAAATGAGATTGACACTCATGTCAAAAACATTAAGTTAGCTATTGACAATGATCCACATTTAAGTGGTGATATGGATAACTTAGAGCTTAAACAACGTATTGATGATTTAAAAGAGAAAAATGAACAGTATAATCAGCTCAAAGGTTTTGTTCAAAATAAAGCTACAGTTTCCAGTCAATTTGATTCAGTTAAGGAGGACATTGGGGTTTCCAACAATCAATTGGAAATTATCCAAAATAAAATCGATGCATCAACTTATGATAAGGAAAAATATGAACAGATTATTTATCGTGATGAGATGTATAGCAGAAGACATGAATCCTTTAGCAATGAGCTGTCAGAAATCAAAGGAAGAGCCAGGGAACTAATTAATGTTCATAATAGCTTGTCTGAAAAAATCAAGAATAATGAAAAGTTCCAATTGGAATATGATAACATTTCCAAATATCTTGATTTGTTAAGGAATATCCGTGAATTATACAGTAAAAACGGTATTCAGAAAGAATTGAGAAACAATTCCAGACCGATTATTCAGAAGAATACTAAAGAGTTCTTTGACGACTTTAATTTCAATTATTCTGATTTGATATTGGATGAAGATTATAATGTCACAGTCAGAGGTCCTGAAGGTGAATCCTCAATGTCAATGGTTAGTGGTGGTGAAAAAATAGCTATTGCATTAGCTTTAAGGTTAGGTATCACTAAATCCATGGCTAAAGGGGATTTGGAAACTATCTTGTTGGATGAACCTACAATCCATTTGGATGATGCAAGAAGACAGGAATTAATTAATCTATTAAAAGAAATGTCTCTGTTGCCTCAAATGATAATTGTTACACACGAAAATCAGCTCGAAAGTGCAGCTGATCATCTAATTAAGGTAGAAAAAGAAAATGGAATTTCAAGAATAGTAAGCTAAATTTACTATTCTTCCATTAATTCATCGGAATTTTTAATGGAATCAACAATGCAGTTAGCATTCCATCCTACAATGGTGGCAGCCTTTTTTTCTAGTTCCTCCGGTACTTCTTCAAGTCCGTATGGTCTTACAAGTACTAGTGGAATATTATATTTTTCTGCTGCTTCAACCAAATCATCAAAAGTTTGTTTATTGTCTTTATATAATCCTGCAAGTAATATGATTCTGTCTACTTTTTTAAAGAATTCTTCTCCGGCGGTTGCATATGCAGGAGACATTGATTCCTTCCATAGGAAATCAGTTTTTGAAAATAGCTTTTCGGTAAATTGACCGTATTCTCTGTTTTTATCTATCCCATTTGTAATGATTAAATTATAAATTTTATCGTCTTTATCCTCTTCAAACATTCTTTCACCTAATCAAAAAATATATTTTATAAAATATTTAAATTAATAATATATTTAATATAATTTATTTTAAGGTTTATGTTTTTTATGAGAGCGGCGGTTATAGGTTTAGGTGTAGAAGGTAAAAAGGCAGTTAACTCACTTTTAAAACATGGATGGGATGTCTATGCTAGTGATTTAAACAGTAATATTGATTTATCTGATTTGGAATTACCAGGTATTTCATTAAATTTTTTAGATGGTGGAGAAACATTTTCCATTGTTTCAGATTCATTGACATTGGACTTGGGATTTACAAATTCACAGGCTATTGATGAGTGTGATGCAATTGCAATTAGTCCCAGCATGTTCGGAGGATCTTTTGCAAATAAACTCCTGAGTGAAGGCCATCTTTTAAGCGATGTTGTATCCAATCATAAAAAAATACTTACCATAGGCATTACAGGAACTAATGGCAAAACCACAACGGTCCATATGCTGAAATCCATTTTGGAAAATGCCGGAAAAAAAGTCTTGGTCGGTGGAAACGGTGGCGGAGGCTTTTCAGGCTATTATGACTTGATGCTTGAGGCCGAAAATGGGGATTATGATATTGTCCTTGTTGAAGTTTGTGACATGACCCTGGACTTTTGCAATTATGCATTTGACTTTGACATCGTTGGCTTAACCAACATTGGAAATGACCACATGGATGTTCACAAGACCATTGCCAATTATAAGGATGCATTGGTTAGATTTTTCAATGATAAGGAAATCTTTACAGCTTTCAATCAGGATTTCAACAGCAATTTCAAGGAAGTTGCAAGCAAGCATATATCCTATTTTGAATATCAGGACGAACTTAGAGTTTTCGGTAAATTCAATAAGCTTAATGCAGGTTTGGCCATGGCCATTGCAGGTGAGTTAAAAATTTCAAAAGACATCATAAAGCAAACATTAGCCAATTTTGAAGCGGTAAGCGGACGTTTAGATGTCTATAAAATTAATGATTCTTTAGTTTATGTCGGCAAGACTGACAATTCTGATGCACTGAAATCTGTTTTAGGTGAAAAGGACTTTTACGCAATATTCATTGGTACTCCAAGGCCTCATGAAACCCACAGGCTTGATATTATAGATGAAGCTGTTAAATACAATCCTGAAGTAATTGTTATTTTCCCTGGACTGGATGATAATTTGGATTTAACTATTTATCGTTTAAACTATCTGAAATATCGTGGAAGAGTGCTCACTGCCACTTCTCTGGATGATATTATAGCTTATGTTGCGGAATTCTCTCATGAAGAAGCAATGCTGATTGGAGGTAATGGTCAGGATGCCATTATCAATATTCAGGAGAGAATAAAGCTAATCTCAGAAAAGTTGTCATGATACATTATGTATAAATAGTATTAAAATACATATTTTATAATAATAGTAAATTTGCTAGGTGTTTGTAATAATGAGTTATAAATGGAGAAATACATCAGTTAAAATTGTATTGGTTTTATTTGTTGTCTGTATAATGTTATTCGCATTTTCATTTGTAAATCATACTTCATATACTGGTAAATCATTTGCAGAAGCTTATGATTTGCCTATAGGTCAGTCCATGTTTGCTGGAGATTCTGTTCTGGATGATAAGCCACCGGTAGAAGTTCCACTTCTTTCCAATCCGTCTTTTATTGTCCATGAAATTTCAACTCTTGATTTGAAAGGTATTTTAATGACTTTGACTACAGGTTATGTGCCTTTTGATTTTACATCCATTGCTTCTGAAGGTATTGATTCATATGGAAATGCCTATGGATTTGAAGGTCCGGGTTATTTAACTCTTAATGGGGATAAATTAGCTGTTAAAGCTCCAGATAATTATATATGGGGTTACAGTAGTCCGTATAAAGTATTGACTAAAACTGAAAGTGGTGTGGATGTTGTTGAGAATGGTACAGTTATACAATCCGTTCCAACAAGTCAAATTAAGGATTTGCCTTTCAAAAATGACTTCTACAATGCTACATCAATTGTAAACTGGTATAACAATGATGCAAGCGTAGGCTCCAACTTTACTTTACAGAAAGGTATTGTAGGATTTTCAGATGGAAGAAACAACATTAGCTATGATGATGTGGAACGTATTTTCGGTAAAGAAGTTTCAGATTATGTTGACGCTTATCCCGCAGGTTCTCCAATTGTTTTATATATGGGTAATACCACTGAAGTGGTTGGGGAAAACTACTATACCTATTTAGGCTCTCACCCTGAGTATGGTGACAGCGTAAGGGAATTCAATGCCAGACAGTTTGTTGAAGCTTGGAATAATACCGTCATTCCACCTAACTGTTCAGGTAACGGACATGATTATGTTTCATTCGGATCCGCTGCTGACGCTTCAGCTCCTGGAGGAAGTGCAGCACACGGTGTATGTCCACCTGCAAGAGCTTTAAGGGCAGCTGTATTGGGTGAAGGTTTCAGTTTGCCTGTTGGTATGGACGGTTCTGAAAATGCAGTATTGTTCGGTTACAATCCTGCAAGTGATATCAAGGTAACCAATACTCACGATTATCCTGTTAAAATCATAATGTGGACTGAAGGGTCAGGTACTGGAATGGCCATTATGGCAAAAATCATCAGATATGTTCCAACTGATCAGGTAAACACTACCAACATGACTACAAACACTACAACTTCTCAGGATATAGGTAATTCATCTACCTAATCTTTTCTTTTTTTTTATCATGTCAATTTCAGCTATTATTACTGCGGCCGGAAAGAATTCCAGAATGCGAAAGGATCAGATTTCGAGAAATCTTGAAGTGAAAAATAAGCTTATATTGCCTTTTAACAGTAAGACTGTTTTAGAGACAACCATAGACAATACATTATCTGCAAATATTGATGAATGTATTGTGGTACTCGGACATTATAGTGATGAAATAATGGATGCTATTTCTGATGATTATAATGATTCTGTCAAATTCATTGTAAATAATCCCTGTGATGTAGGTTTATCAACTTCATTGTATCATGGATTGTCAAATATTGATTCGGATTTTGCATTATGCGTCACCGGCGACCAGCCCACGGTTTCAGCTGACACTTTCAACAACATGATTGAAGTATTGAAAAAATGTGAAAACCCATTTCAGACAATATCCATCCTAAGAAGAAGAAAAACAGGTTTATTGGACACTGCAGAAGGTCTTGGTATGCCATTTGTTGCACCGAGACTCAATCTGATGAACTATCTGAAAAATGAGGATGACAACCTAAATCCGATACTTAGAAAAATATTTGCTGACGGCTATACGTTCTATGGAATAAAAGAAAAAAATAAAAAGGAATTATTGAATATTAACCATTATGATGACTATCTGGAATTAAGCCATGGACTCTAATCCTGAAATCACTTCATCTATTTTTGAGGCGCTGATACCGATGGTCATTTCATTGTCCTTAATATCTGCTGCTTTTCTTGAACCGTCACAGCCTAATGTAAAGTTGATTCCATCTTCAATGTAAGGATTTGCAAAAGCGTCTCCGCATAATGATTGAATACCTGCAAAACTAGGATTAATCTTCTCACCGGTAGCATAAACGATACTTTGAGCAAGTTTCATTCCGCCCACAGGTTCGGTTATTATCTCAATGACGTCTGCTTCAAAATCAGCCTCATCCAATGGTGCGTAAATCATGCCCCAGTGTTTGTCTTTGACGATTGAAAGCTTTGAAGTAAGTTTTTTAGCAGTTTCCATGTCTTTGAATCTGCCTAAGGAAAAGTATTTTTCACCATTCGCCAATTTTTCAGGCATGTCTCTCAAGCCGATTGCTCCAGCTCCTCCAAGACACATCTGCTCTTCAACGGTACTGTAGAATTTTTCTCCAAGAGAAGCTTTTCTAACCATTTCGCAGTGTCTTACTTTTTCTGAAATCAGTTCATATCCTTCAGGAACTTCCTCTTCGCTTTGAATCAATTTCATTGCAACAGGTTTAGAGGTTAATTTGACTTTTGAATCAATTACCTCACAATATTTTTGATTTTTTTCTAAATTATCAGTCATAATACTCACCTATTTATATGGTAATGAATAACGCTGCATTACAATCTCTTCTATATTAAACATTATACAAATAGTTTTTCAAAAGAATCAATGTTTTGAACTCTGCAACCTTTGCAGGAGGTAGCTACTCAATGATTTAACATCCAAGTAATGATGAATTTTCCACAATCACCAATTTAATCCCAATTAAAAAGGAAATATAATCGGGAGGTGTCATTGATGACCCTTTTGTATTTATAATGGTTGATAATTAAATTTATAATGTGGTGATATTATATGCCTTCAATTACATTTGATATAAATCAGTTAACAGAAGAACAAAAAGAACAGATTGTTGAAGAATTTACAGAATCTGCTTCAAAAATTACTGGAATTCCAAAAGAATCTTTTTATGTATTTATAAATGAATTTCCGGCTGAAAATGTTGGGGTAGGTGGGAAATTACTTAGTAAAAAATAGGGTGATATGATGAAAAATGTTTTAATAGTTTCCGGTCACACAGATTTAAACAATGACTCAGTAGCAAATAAACAGATTATGGAAGATTTAAAAAAATTGCTTCCGGATGCTGAAATAAGTATTTTGGATGAATTATATCCGGATTATAAAATTGATGTTAAAAGAGAACAGGAAAAACTGGAAAAATCAGAAATTATTGTATTGCAGTTCCCTCTATTCTGGTATGGAATGCCGTCAATCATGAACAAATGGATGGAAGACACATTCGAACACGGATGGTCACACGGCTCAACTGGAGATAAACTCCATGGAAAAAAAATTAATCGCTTCATTTACCGCAGGTGCACCTGAAGAGGCCTATCAAAAGGATGGAATAATGGGTTATGGTATTGAAGAGTATCTTCCACCAATCAAATCAATGTGCGGACTTTGCCAAATGGAATTTGTCGATTATGTATTTACCGGAGGAGTTTCATTTGAATTAAGAACCAATCCGGATGAAGTGGATAAAATAAAAGAAAAAGCAAAAAACCATGCGACAAAAGTAGTTTCAATAATTGAAAATATATAACTGCACAAGTTAAAAAATGACAAAATCAATGATAAACCATCACCAATACAACTAAAAATTCACATTAAAAATTGTATAATCTAACTTATCATTACGATTTGTGAGCTTAAAACTGGTGAAATTGTCAGAAAGTTAATGGATCCACTATAAACTATTTTTTTATGTTATTTTAAATATTTGTTCAAATTTTTAGGAAAATAGCACAAACAATATATACTTTTTTTTATAAAACTTTTAATGTATAATTCATTGGAGGAAAAAATATTAGGCTGAAAAATAAGATTTTCATCATCAGTTTAATAATGTTCATTTTACTGAGCATTTCATTTGCAAGTGCTGCTCAAAATGAAACACACCTAACAGATGATGAAAAAATTTTAACTGTAACTGAAGACAATCTTCAGACGGGAGAGACAGATGAAATATTAAGTAAAAGTAATGATGACAATTTAACTGCTGATGTGGGGACCTATTCGGAATTGGAAGATGCATTTCAAAAAAATGACAAGTTCGTTTTCGAAAAGGACTATGCCGCACAAGAAAATGACGGTGTGATAAATATCAAAAAAAGCATAGAAATAGATGGAAACGGTCATACCATCGATGCTAGAGGATATACGGGAATTTTCCAATCAGACAGCAAAGAAAGTAACGGCATCAATGTTGTAATAAAGAATCTGATTTTTAAAAATGGTGTATTATTACACGGCGGGGCCATTTACGTAGACGGTCCTGAAAAGGTTACTTATACTTTACAAAACTGTACATTCATTAACAACACCGCTTGGTATGAAGGTGGTGCAATTTACTTTTGGGGTGATGGAAACATTTTAGACATTTCAGACTCCACATTTATAAAAAATCAAAATCATAAAGATAATGGTGGAGGAGCCATATATCTCAACGCAGAATCCACTGGAATCAGAAATTCAATATTTGAAAACAATCTTGCTCGTTCATCAGCCGGTGGTGCAATCAACATAGATAGTAAAAATACACAAGGAGTCTTGATAAGCAACTGTAATTTCAACAACAATCAAGTCACAGCAGAATATAGTCGGTATGAACATAGAAAAGGTGGTGCAATTAATTATGAGGGTAAATCAACCCTTAGAGTGATTAACTCAAATTTCACCAACAATCAGGCTACTTTAAAAACCTATGTTAAAATATGGAATGAACAAAGATATGGTGGAGCAATTTGTAGTATAAACAGATTAGAGCTTGGTGGATGTAATTTTATAAATAACAGTGCAGTTGATCGAGGAGGTGCAGTTCATGCTGATACATTGGTATGGCTTAATGAGTATAATCCATGTACATTCATAAACAACTCTATTAAAACATGGAATCATGTAGCTGCAAATAAAGGTGGTGCGATTTATGCTTCAACTTTTGTAAATAATGCATATGGACTTACATTCATAAACAATACAGGATACTACGGAGGAGCAATATTCATAAACAATAAAAATGATGTCACATTCCAGTCCTGTTACTTCGAAGGAAACACCGCTTTGACTGAAACTAAAGCACACGGATCAGGTGCTGCAATATATGTCGACTCATCCGGTTCAAAAGTAACTTTGGTGGACAACATATTTCTCCACAACAAAGCTACCAGTGACAGCGGAGTATTCAACTGCGGAAAATACGGAACAGTTGCCAACAACTGGTGGGGGAACAACAACCCAGACTTCAAGACCGCAAAATACATAGTCGAATGGCACAGAGTAGGAAGTAATAACATAATCTCAGATGACAGATATTTACGCGCACACTTAAATGCAACAGAATCACAGACAGGCAACTCAAAATTAACCGTTTACTTTACAAACAATAAAGGAGAAGAATTCACAGGAAAACTGACTAATTGGAATGTTGAATTCTCATCAGACAAAGATGGCGTATTCACAAATAAAGAGGTTACAAGCAACAGGGCAACTGTATCTTTCACAACCAATGCCATACAGGAAACAGTGAGCGCAAAAATAAACAACCAAATTTTAATGCTCAACATCACCCAGACAGAAGGAGATTTCGCATGGTTGCAAAAACAGATTGATACTGCAAGCGGAACTTTCGACCTTACACGTGATGTAATCTACACCATTGGCCTGGACACTATTACTGATGGAATAAAAATTGAAAAACCGATTACAATTAACGGTAACGGCCATAAAATCAATGCACAAGGCAAATCCAGAATATTTGATATTAGTGACACCAGTAATGTGGTATTCAACAATATCACATTCATGAACGGATTTACAGACACCTATGCCGGTGCCATCAAGATGGACGGTGTAAACGATGTCAAAATCCTGAATTCCAATTTCATAAACAACACAGCTGAGGAATCATGCGGAGCAGTACTTTATGAAAACGGAAAAGGTTTAACCATCTCAAACTGTGAATTTACAAACAACAAAAACGACAAGTATTTTGGAGGAGCAATCCGCTTAATCAGAGATGAAAATGTACTCATTGAAAAATCCAAATTCACAAACAATACTGGATCTGACGGTGGTGCAATTGCAATCAGCGGAGACAAAAACATAACTATTGACGGTTGTGAATTCAGATTAAATACTGCATTCAAAGCCGATGGTGGTGCAATATACAACGATGCAGAAGATGTGACTGTTAAAAATTCCATTTTCCTTAACAACAAGGCAAATGCAGACAGCATTGAATACAAAATCAATGACACCGCTTTAACATTAGCTATCGTTGGTGGCGCAAACTACATGAATGCCATAAAATCTGACGTAAACATAACATTTTCCAATGTAACTTACTGGAACGGAAAAATAACAACCGACAGCAATCCTGTACGTTCATCAAATGAAAGCGGAATAAATATGGCACTTGTAATAAAAGACAGTCAAAACAGAGTAATTAAAAATGTAACCTTAACAACCGATGCAAATGGTCAGGCAGTATTCAATTTCGATACATTAATGGATGGAAAATATTCATTCAATGCTACACACTTTGAAGACAGCTATTACACTCAGGTTTCAGAAGAGGATGAATTTACTGTAGCAAACACTCATATCTATCCAAGTGAAGTTAAAATCAACATTGAAAATGGAACTGAATTTACATACGGAAATGTCAACATATCATTTGAAGTTAAAAACAAAACATTTGTTGAAGTTGTAATAACAAACAGCGATTTCACACACGTGTTCTATGATAATGAAACCAACTTGAGTTATGTGATAGTTGATTTACCTGCAAGCGATGAATACTACAACATCATTGTATTCAACCACGGAAATGAAACATATGAACCAACTAGTGCTGAAAAAGCATTTAAAATATTAAAAACAAACTCAACAGTGAAAATTAATCCAATTGCAGATGTAAAATACTCTGATCCTGTAACAATCACATTTTCCGGTGACACTTCAGCATATAATGTTACTTTATACGACGCATGGGGCAATATTTTATTCAGTAGGGTTATAGATAGTAATTCAATTAAAATCCCTGGAGGATTGGCTGTTGGAACATACAACGTGACTGTAGTCAATCTTGGGGATGAAAACAGAACTCAAAGCAAAAATTCAACCAAATTCAATGTCACTCCAGCAGAAAATAGAATTGTAATCTCAGCAGATGATGCAGTATACGGACAGGGAGTTGTAGTATACATTACAGCAACAGCAGACGGTGAATACACAGCATACATTAACTCAACAAACGTAACTATTCATGTAGATAACGGATACGGTTCAGAGGCATTGAATCTTGCTGCCGGAACATACACTACAAATGTATCATTCTACAGGCCAGATTACATAAATGTCATTGAAACATATAACTTCACAGTCACAAAAGCACAGTCAAATGTTGATATCAATGTAGGAAATGTTACCTATGGTCAAAATACTACAGTATTCATTTCTGATGATTTCCCAGCTGAATACAATGTAATAATCTTTGATTCAGGAAACAACATAGTATTTGCTGAAGTTATAAACGAAACATCATTTGTAATACCTCCTTTAGAAGTTGGTCAATACAATCTGACAGTAACCAACATAGGAAATGAAAACATTACAGGAAGTGAAACCTCAAGATTGATTGAGGTAACAAAAGACAACTATGTCCAAATCATTGTTGAGGATTCAGAATATGGAAGAGAACTGTTGATTATTATTCTTGCAGATGCTGACGGATACTACAACGTAGACATCAACGGAACACAATTAACAATCGAAGTGAAAGACGGATTCGGATACGACAACACTACTGAATTGGATGCAGGAGAATATTATGCAAATGTGACCTATGACAACCCAGACTACAACAATATCATAGAAAACACAACATTCACAATATACCAAGCACAATCCAATGTCCAAATCGGCGACATTGAAAACATTACCTATGGTGAAAACATAACCATAGAATACTACGACAACTACAACGCAAGATTCAATGTTGTAATCTTCGATGAAAATGAAGATGTTTTATTCAACATTTATACATATACCACAACTTTAATAGTATCTGATTTAGCAGCTGGAAATTACTTCGTAATGGTAACCAATGAGGGTAACAAAAATATCATTGGAACCTCCGAGTTTAAAAACTTTACAGTTTACAAGGCTACTCCAAAAATGAAAGTAACCTGTAAAGGAAATGAAATAAATGTTGAATTGCCTGAAAATGCAACAGGTGAGGTAAGCACAATTATCAACGGCAAAGAAGAGTTTTATCCTGTAGTGGAGGGTATTGCAATTATTCCGCTTTATCATTTAAAACCAGGAAACTATTCATTTGATGTTAAATATTCCGGAGATAAAAACTATACTGAAGCTAGCGGTAAAACCAAAACAGAAATATCTAAAATTACTCCTGAAATGACTGTTAATGCAAATTTAAAAGAAATAACTGTTCAACTTCCGGACGATGCAACAGGAAACGTTAAAACAACAATTAATGGAAAAGAAATCGTTGCGCCAGTATCAAAAGGTAAAGCTACAATCCAATTGGATGAATTAAACCCTGGAAACTACACATTTGATGTTAGGTATTCTGGTGATGATTATTACTATCCTAGAACTGAAAAAGCAAGTGTTAGTGTTCCGAAAATTGATCCTATGATGAATGCTTCATTTGAAGTTAATGAGATTGTTGTTGAACTTCCTGATGATGCGACTGGTAATGTGTCTACTACTATTGATGGTGTTGATTATTCATCTCCTGTTGTTGATGGTCTTGCTATTATTCCGTTGTATGATTTAAAACCTGGAAATTATACTTTGGATGTTAAGTATTCTGGTGATGATAAGTACTTTGATGATGGTGAAGTTGTTGATGCTGAGATTTATAAAGTGACTCCTGAAATGACTGTTGAATCTAAGGATAATGTGGTTGATGTTGTATTACCTAGTGATGTTTCTGGTGATGTTACTGTTGTTGTGGGTGGTAAAGAGTTTACTGTGCCTGTTAAGGATGGTAAGGCTTCAATTACTGTAAGTGGTTTGGATCCTGGAAATTATTCTGCTGATGTTAAGTATTCTGGTGATGATTATTATAATCCTAGAACTGAAAAAGCAAGTGTTAGTGTTCCGAAAATTGATCCTATGATGAATGCTTCATTTGAAGTTAATGAG
>SUTF01000002.1:0-47605 GCA_015063005.1 Methanobrevibacter millerae | reverse complement strand
ATCCTAGAACTGAAAAAGCAAGTGTTAGTGTTCCGAAAATTGATCCTATGATGAATGCTTCATTTGAAGTTAATGAGATTGTTGTTGAACTTCCTGATGATGCGACTGGTAATGTGTCTACTACTATTGATGGTGTTGATTATTCATCTCCTGTTGTTGATGGTCTTGCTATTATTCCGTTGTATGATTTAAAACCTGGAAATTATACTTTGGATGTTAAGTATTCTGGTGATGATAAGTACTTTGATGATGGTGAAGTTGTTGATGCTGAGATTTATAAAGTGACTCCTGAAATGACTGTTGAATCTAAGGATAATGTGGTTGATGTTGTATTACCTAGTGATGTTTCTGGTGATGTTACTGTTGTTGTGGGTGGTAAAGAGTTTACTGTGCCTGTTAAGGATGGTAAGGCTTCAATTACTGTAAGTGGTTTGGATCCTGGAAATTATTCTGCTGATGTTAAGTATTCTGGTGATGATTATTATAATCCTAGAACTGAAAAAGCAGACATTACAATTCCAAAAATTACTCCGGATATGAAGGTTCATCAGAATAATGATGAAGTCATTGTTGAATTGCCTGAAGATGCAACAGGAAATGTTATTTTAGAAATCAATGGTGAAAAATTAACTTCTCCTGTAGAAAATGGTAAAGCTGAATTTTCACTAGACCAAATACCTTCAGGTGAATATGACGCAAAAGCAACTTATTCTGGTGATGATAAGTATCAATCTGTAAATGCTAATGAAAAAATCATTATTGATGGAATTGAATTGATTACACAGGATGTGATTAAGTATTACCATGGTCCTGAAAGATTGGTTGTTACATTAGTAGATAATGACAAGCCACTCAAATCCAAAAAAATCAATATTACTCTAAACGGCATTACATACTCCAGAATAACTGATGATAAAGGTCAGGCATCTCTTGGTTTGAATCTTGATGCAGGAAATTATACTGCGCTTGTTGTAACTGAGGAATATTCAATTTCCACTTTAGTGGATATTGAAATCAAATCTACTGTTTATTCAAATGATTTGGTAAAAATGTTTAGAAATGCTACACAGTTCCATGCTTTATTCCTGGACAGCAATGGTAATCCTTTAGCAAATGCAAATGTTGAATTTAATATCCATGGAGTCTTTTATACACGTACAACCAATGCTTCCGGATGGGCAAAATTAAATATTAACCTTTCCCCAGGAAAATATATCATTACTGCAAACAATACAGTAACTGGTGAAAGCAAAGGCTATAATATAACTGTGCTCTCATTAATAGAATCTGAGGACTTAATCAAATACTATAAAAATGATACACAATTTGTTGTTCGTGTTCACTCAGACGATGGAGGATGGGCAAAAGATGGTGAAGAAGTACTCTTCAATATCAATGGAATGTTTTATGTAAGAATAACAAACGAAACAGGCCATGCAAAATTAAACATTAATTTAAGGCCTACTGAATACCTCATCACAGCTGATTGCAAAGGATGCAATAAATCCAATAGTATTTTAGTTCTTCCAGTATTAACTACTGATGATTTAACTATGTACTACAAAAACGGATCAAAATTCGCGGCTAAACTTGTTGATGGGCAAGGAAAAGCATATCCTAACCAAAACATCACATTCAATGTGAATGGAGTATTCTACACACGTACAACCGATGCAAACGGTGAAGCAAAATTAAACATTAATTTAGGCCCTGGAAAATATATAATTACTACAGATTACAATGGTTGCCAGAACTCCGACAATATTTTAGTTCTTCCGGTATTAACTGCCAAAGATTTAACTATGAAATACAAAGACGGATCTAAATTCACGGCTAAACTTGTTGATGGGCAAGGAAAAGTATATCCTAACCAAAACATCACATTCAATGTGAATGGAGTATTATATACACGTACAACCGATGCAAACGGTGAAGCAAAATTAAACATAAACTTAATGGCCGGGGAATACATTATAACTTCAGGTTATAATGGAGCATACATCTCAAACAAAATAACTATCACTTCCTAAAAAGAAGAATTACAATTATTCTTCTTTTTATTTAATTTTTTTAGATTCTTTTTATATTCATATACTGAATTTGTCTGTTATAATCAATTATCATTGTCCTTTTTTATTTTTCATAAATCGTGCATCAGAATCATTTATACTAATAATCTCTTTTTCAGACTCAAAGATGCATACTCCTGACTTGACATTGCTGATTGGAATGTCAAATATTGCTTAATGTATATTATATTAATTATTAAAAACTATACTTATTATGAAAAAGTTTTTGAGTGTCGCATTAAAATTCCAATGGAAAACAATATTAATTATTTTTGCGCTAATAATCGTTCAGACATTATTTCAAATGGAAATAATTGATTTGTTCAGTAAGGCTTTGTCCGGTGTTAAAAATAAGAATATCGATTTGCTTATCAAATCAGATTATATATGTTAATTTATACGGTCATTTCAATGATTTGTATTTATGCCGTTTCTTTTATATCATTTGCTTTTTTTATGCGATTATAAATCTAAAGACTATTACGATGGTTATCAGAAGCATTTGGGGCGATTAATGAGCTATTTTGAAAGAGTCTCACAAATCGTGATTCATTCCATGAAAAAGGATTTAAAAAAATCTGCCAAACTGTAATTGACTATTATACCAAATCCCGAAATGTTACTAATTTTATGCAACCCGTTACAATCTTTTTAATAAATGCAAGTAATATAACTGTTTATCTGGCAGGTGTTTACTCATTATCAGTTAATGAAATACAGTTAGGAACTCTATTGGCTGTTATTATGTATGGACAATTATTGTCAAAACCTATTAAAAAACTAAGTGGCTCAATGGCAACTATTGAAACTTCATTTTCAAGCATCAAAAGGATATTTTCGATTATTATTATAAAAACGATAAATAATTGAATTTAAATTATAAAATAACTAGGATATGCTTTCTTTTATCCATGAAACAGTAAAAGAAGTTATTTTAATGAACTTTAAAGGAGTATTATTTTTATTATTGGTGTCTTCTCTTTTAATCGGAAGCGCTTGTGCTGCAAGTGTTAATGATTTTAAAGTTGACGATACATACAAAAGCATATATGGTGGGGAATATTATTCGGTTTATACGAATGGAAATCAGGATGCGGGAGTTTGCATCTATAAAAATGTGAATGATGATATTTATGAGCACAGGGAAAATGATGATGTCCTTGATCATGTTATTCACCACGACGGAAGAGAATACACTTATGGTGATGATGATATGGCAATCAGCAAAAACGCTGACAATACCATAAAATTCACTGACTATGATCATGGAACACAGGGAGTATCTGAAGTCGTAGGTCAAGACGGTAATCAATTTATTGTTGTTTTCTGGGCTAAAAATTCAAGCGGATTGGATTCTGCTAAATTAATGTCCATGTTAAATGATTTCAACAAAAACAATAATGTTTCACCAGTTGCATTCTAATTTCCGACTGGAAATGGAGTCCTGAACTCCTCTTTTTTTTTCTTTTGTTAAACTTAAAAAATCTCATAAACTCGTTTTTTATTGATTTACTTGTTTAAAGCTTTTTTTTTAAAAATTGAATGTTGAAACAATAATTAACCACTTTTTTTTACTAGGTTGATTAATAATAAATACTAGTTTATCTATAGGTCTTTACTATTTGCTATTTTGAATATCATTAAAATTTGCTAAAATTAATGTTTTTAAAACTGAACAATTAGTTAAAATAGTATAAAGATTAATTATTTATTTAAAAAATTACATACTTTATATCAAATAAATAATTTTAAGTGATAAAAAATGATTGATAAAAATTTAAATTATATTAAATACTTTTTAAATCTTATTAAGGATTTTGATGAAAGTACTGTTCTTAATCCTGATTTAAGTGGGATTGAAACTCCAAATTTAGTTACTGAGGAATTTAAAATTAATAAACATGAATTAATTGAATTTTGTCGAAAAAATTGCATTACTGAAAGTGTTCTTTTTTTAGCTGGGGCATGTTTGGCCTTAAATAAGTTCACGTTTTCCAATAAAAATTTGATATTTCATGAAAATAATTTAATTTTCACTACAAATTTTGAAAATAGGAAAATAACAATTGAAGATTATTTAATACAAATTCAAAAGGATTATAAAGAAAATTTAAAATATGTTAATTTTTCCATTGACGATTTGATTAAGGAATATGACTTAAAATCAGGAGTATATTATTCATTCAATAAAGATTTGGATTTAGATTCATTAGGATATAAGTATGATTTTTACCTTAATATCCTGGAAAATCATGAAGAGTTCATATTGTCTGCTTCGTATAATGATCAATTATACTCTGCCGAATACATTAAATTATTCCTTAAAAGTATTAATCAAATTATCAATCAATTTTTATCAATCGATATTTTAAATTCATCTTTATTGGACATTTATCTTGTAAAGGAAGATGAAGATTTCAAATTCCATGAAAATAAAACACCATTTATACATAAACGTTTTGAAAAGCAAGTGGAAAAAAATCCAGACCACATTTCACTAGTTTCAGACGGCGAAAGATTAACTTATGGTGAACTTAATAAAAAAGCTAATAGGATTGCCAATGCTCTTATTAAAAAAGGAGTGAAACCTAAAAGCAATATTGTAATAATGTTTCATAGAAACAGCAACTTGATTGCTGCAATTTTAGCTGTTTTGAAAGCGGGCTGTGCTTATATTCCTATTGATATGGCATTTCCAAAAGAAAGAATAATTTACATGTCACAAAACAGTCAGGCGGACTACATCCTTGCTGAAAATAATGAACTTTTTGAAAATGCAATTAGTATTGATGAATTACTTCAAGAGGAAAATGATGAAAATCCTGATGTTGAAATTTCTCCGGATGATTTGGCATATATCCTTTATACTTCAGGTTCCACAGGATTACCAAAAGGAGTGATGGGAAGTCATAGAAACGTTACAAACGGATTCACTGAAAATGAAGGAAATATCATTTATCAGGCATATTCTAAAATGAAGAAAAATATTGGAGTTATTACAGTTTCATTTGTTGCATTTACAGCAGATTTCATGAGTTTAACATATGGAAATACGTTAGTGTTTGCTAATGATGAAGAAGCTAAAAACATTGAATCACTGACTAAATTGATGGAAAAAGAAAAACCTGATGCATTTACATTCACAACACCTTCACGTCTAAAGCAATATTTGGAATATGAGCCATTTGCAAAGGTACTTTCTTCAATTAACCAAATCAATATGGGTGGGGAAAAAGTTTCCGAAGAAATTATGCCTGTTCTATTATCCAATGATGAAATGGTTCCTTATGTAATATATGGTTGTACAGAAGTGACTGGAATTGGAACAATTGAGAAAATCACTGATATTGACAATGAATTGACAATTGGTGATGCACCATATAATGTAGTAGCCCAAATAAGAGATATTGATGGAAGAATATTGCCTCAGGGTGTCATGGGTGAAATTTACATAGGTGGTTGCGGAATTTCAAAAGGATATTATAATATGGATGATGAAAGCCAGAAATCATTCATCACTATAAACAATATACCATTCTATAAAACTGGGGACTTTGGTGTTGAAAATTCCGAAGGAAAATTAATCTCAAAAGGAAGGATGGACAACCAGATAAAGCTCCGTGGATTGAGAATCGAAATTGGAGAAATTGAAGCAAACATCACTAAATTCCCTAATATAAAACAAACTGCAGTTGTAGTTAAAAAAATTAACAACAATGATCACTTATGTGCTTACTTCACTGCAGGAGAAGAAATTGATGTTAAGGCATTGAAAAAATACTTGCAGGAAAGATTAACTACTTACATGGTTCCAACAGTATTCATGCAGTTGGATGAACTGCCAAGAACACCAAATGGAAAAATATTTCTTAAAAAACTTCCAAAACCCGTGCTTAATTTAGAATTGGTTGCACCTGAAACCGAAACTGAGAAAATGTTATTTGATATTTCTACATCTGTTGCTGAAAGTACAGAATTTGGTGTTACTGATGATTTATATGCCGCAGGATTTACCTCATTGACATTGATGAAATTAAGTGCAGTTGTCTTTGAAGAGACTGGTGTTAATTTAAATATTTCCAAACTAATGGATGAGCCTACAATCAGAAATATTGCAAAAGAAATCGATAATGCACAGGAAAGTTCTGCTAAACTGGATAAAATCATTGAATCAGCAAAAAATTCAACATACATCCCATTAACTGCAAATCAACTGGGTGTCTATTATGAATGTGCACAGAACCCCGATGAGCCACAATATAATCTTCCATGTCTCATCAGATTTGATAAGTCAATTGATGCTGAAAGATTAAGAGAATCAATCATTAAAACATTTGACACTTACCCATACCTTAAAACAAGAATCGTTATGCATGGTGATCAGTTAATGCATAAACGTGATGATTCAATAGCAATAGATGAGATTCCTATTGTTGAAGTTCCTCAAATTAGTGATGAAGAAATATATAATCTTAACTTTAAAAAATTTGAGTTATTGGGAGGACAATTATTCAGAGCAAAAATATATAAGACTGACAATGAGGTCGTACTGTTCTTTGATATGCACCACATTATAACAGATGGAGCTTCTGTGAATATATTATTCAAGAGCTTTTCTAATGCCTATGAAGGAAAGGAAATTGAAAAGGAAACTATTGACGGTTATATAAATGCGTTGATTGAAAATGAAAATGAAAACAGTGATGAGTATATTGCATGTGAAAGATATTTCCATGACTTATTGTCTCAGGAAGTTGATTCAACCGTTCTAACCCCTAACATTAATGGTAATCCTGATGATGGAAAATTGAAATCAATATCTAAAAACATCAATCCACAAATAATCAGAAAATTCTGTTCCGATGAAAGGATAAGTCCTAATGTTTTATTCATGGCAAGTACAATATTGAATTTGAATAAGTACACCTTTTCAGACAAAACATTGATAACAACCATTTTCAATGGTAGGTCAAATTCTAATTACTTCAATACACAAGCATTTTTAGTTAAAACACTCCCTATATTATCTATTAATGAAGACAGAAATATTACCGTAAGACAATTATTGAATCAAACTGATAAATTATGGAAAGAAACCATTAAACATTCTGACTATCCGTATACTAAAATTTCAGAAGAATTCCAGTTAAAACCTGAATTCATGTATACTTACAATAACTTTGATGAAAGTGTCATCACAATGAACGGTAATGACTATGAATTGACCCGTTTGGATACTGTTGAAACCAATTATAAAATCACTTTTGATATTAACGAATCCAAGGACAATATTGAACTGTTCCTATTGTACAATGAACAGTTATACACTGAAAAATATGTCAAAACATTTTTAAACAGTATTTTAGCTACTGTAAACCAATTCATTGACATGGACATTGATCAAATTCCAATAGGTGAAATTGAATTGAATAAAAATTATGAGATTCCAACTTTCACACCTGTTGAAATTCCATTCATTCACAAACGCTTTGAAAGACAAGTTGAAGCAAATCCTGATTATATTGCACTTGTTTCAGAAGATTCGACACTAACCGCAGGTCAACTTAATCAAAAAGCTAATAAAATTGCAAATGCTTTAATTAAAAAGGGAGTTAAACCAAAAAGCAATGTTTTAGTAATGCTTCGCAGGAACAGTGATTTGATAGCATCAATATTGGGTATCCTTAAAGCTGGATGTGCATACATCCCGATTGATTTGGAATATCCTCGCGACAGAATTGATTATATTTATGAAAACAGTCAGGCAGACTATATCATTTCTGAAGAGGACGATGACAATTCATTGAATGTTAAAGAATTGCTTGAAGAATGCAATAGTGAAAATCCAAATGTGGATATTGCTCCTGATGATTTGGCTTATATGATTTACACTTCAGGTTCTACAGGAAATCCTAAAGGTGTGATGATTTCACATGAAAACATTGCAAACCAGGTACAAAATCCAAAATCACAATATGATAGTTTGTTATGTCTTGCAACCATTTCATTTGATGTTTCTGTGGATGATATATTAACTTCTCTTTCAAATGGACTGAAATTGATACTGGCTAGTGATACTCAAATTAAAAATATTCCTGAGCTAATTAAATTAATTGGCAAGGAAAAACCGGAAGTCTGTGAAATCACTCCATCAAGATTTGTCTCATACTTGGAAGTTCCTGAGTTCTGTGAGGTAATTAGTTGCTTGAAATGTGTATTTTTGGGTGGTGAACAGTTCTCAACAAAAGTTTATGAAAACTTTAAGAAATATTGCGATGCTGTTGTATACAACAGTTACGGACCTACAGAAACTACAATCACATCAAACAACAAGGAAATCACAGACATTAATGACATAACTGTTGGTCATCCATTGGAAAATTATGTTACTGATGTTCGTGATATTGATGGAAAACTCCTGCCACAGGGTGTAATGGGAGAACTCTATATTGGAGGTACTGGTGTAGGTAAAGGATATTATAACATGCCTGATAAAACAGAAGAAGTATTTTTAACCATCAATGATATTCCATACTATAAAAGCGGGGACTATGCAATATCAAGACCTGATGGTGAAATAGAAATCCTTGGAAGAATTGACAACCAAATCAAACTCAGAGGATTAAGGATAGAAATAGGAGAAATAGAATCTAATATTAATAAGTATCCTTCAGTAAAACAGGCTATTGTTGTTATTAAGAAAATCAACAATAATGACCACTTATGTGCTTATTATACTGCTGATAGAGAGATTGACAGCTCTAAATTAAAAGAATTCTTAAAAGACAAGTTAACAAAGTATATGGTTCCTACTGCATACATGCAGCTTGATGAAATGCCTCAAACACCAAACGGTAAAACAGATATTAAATCATTGCCTGAACCAAAATTGGATTTAGAAAACATTAAACCGGAAAATGAACTTGAAGAAAAACTCTTCAAAATCGCTTCAGAACTTGTAAATACTGATCAATTTGGAGTTACTGATGATTTATATGCTATTGGATTTACCTCATTGATATTGATGAAATTCAATTCATTAATATATGCAGAAATGGGCATCAATTTGGATATTTCTGTCTTATTCAATGACCCGACTATCAGAAAACTTGCATCAGAAATTGAAGCTAACTCTGGTCAGGAAACAGGTTTAGAGGAATTTGTTAAATTAGCTGCTAGATTAGATTATTTCCCATTGACTGAAAATCAGTTAGGTGTCTACTATGAATGTATGCAAAATCCTGATGTAATCAAATACACCATGCCAACACTTTTAAGATTTGGCAGTGATGTTGATGCTGATAAATTAAAAGAATCCATTATTAAAACTGTTGAAGCTCATCCATACATCAAAACAAGAATTATCACTACTGAAGACGGTTCTTTAAAACAACAAAGGAATGATGACACTCCAATAGATGAAATAGAAATTGTTGAAGTTGATTCAATCAGTGATGATGAAATCATTAAAAATGATGTGAGAGCATTCAGCTTTGGTGATGAACAACTATTCAGATTTAAAATTTATAAAACACCTGATGAAACAATTTTATTTGTTGATTTCCACCATATCATTACAGATGGAGTATCACAAATCAATATTTTCGCAGATATATCTAATGCTTATGAAAACAGAGAATTATCGCAGGAAATCGTGAACGGTTATGTATATAGTCTCATTGAAGCAGATGCCAAAAACAGTGATAAATATCAAGAATCTAAAGAATTTTTTGATGAGAAATTATCACAGGAAATTGAATCTACAATCTTAACACCAAATCTCAATGGAAATCCTGATGATGGACAGTTAAAAACAGTAGTACAGGAATTTGATGCTGGAAAAATTAAAGATTTCTGTAATGATTATTCATTAAGTCAAAATGCAGTGTTCCTGTCTGCACTTACATTAACATTGAATAAGTACACATTCAGTGATAAATCCTTGATTACAACAATTTTCAATGGAAGATCCAATCCGTTTTACTATGACACTCAAGGATTTTTGGTAAAAACCATTCCGTTAATATTCAACAATGAAAATAGACAGGAAAGCATAAAAGAATTTATTAACGGCATTGATGATGTTTGGAAAGACACAATAAGTCACAGTGAATACCCATACACAAGCCTCGCAGAAGACTACCAATTAAAACCTGAATTCTTCTTCTCTTATCAGGAATTCTTACAGTCTGAAGAAGTAACAATAAATGGTAAAAATTATCAGGAAACAGCTTTACTTTCTGATGATTTTTCTGCAACAGCATATAAGGTTAACTTTGATATTTTTGTCTATGAAGATAAAATTTTATACAAATTAGATTATAATGACCAATTATATACCGAAGAATATATTCAGAAATTCCTGGATTCACTTAATTTGGTTTTAAATCTGTTCATTGAAAATGACATTAATAAATTGATGATTAATGAAATAGAATTGGAAAGTGAATATAAATTGCCTAGTTTCACTACTGTGGAAACTCCAATAATCCACAAACGCTTTGAAAAACAAGTTGAAGCAAACCCTGAAAACATTGCACTTGTTGCGGAAGATGCTACACTGACTGCTGATGAACTGAACAAAAAAGCAAATAGAATTGCAAACGCTTTAATCAAAAGGGGGGTCAAACCTAAAAACAATGTATTGGTAATGCTTCACAGAAACAGTGATTTAATTGCATCTATATTGGGTATTCTAAAAGCAGGATGTGCATATATTCCTATTGATTTGGAATATCCTCAAGACAGAATCGATTATATTTATGAAAACAGTCAGGCAGACTATATCATATCTGACAAAGATAATCATAACTCATTGAATGTCAAAGAATTGCTTGAAGATACTAATACTTCAAATCCGGATGTTGAAGTTACTTCTGATGATTTGGCATATATGATTTATACTTCAGGTTCTACAGGAAATCCTAAAGGTGTGATGATTTCACATGAAAACATTGCAAATCAAGTTCAAAACCCTAAATCAAAGTATAATAGTCTGTTATGTCTTGCAACCATTTCATTCGATGTATCTGTGGATGATATATTAACTTCTCTTTCAAATGGATTGAAACTTATATTGGCTAGTGACACTCAAATCAAAAACATTCCAGAATTAATAAAGTTAATCGAAGAGGAAAAACCTGAGGTCTCTGAAATCACACCTTCAAGAATTGCATCTTACCTGGAAGTTCCTGAGTTCTGTGATGTAATAAGCTACTTGAAATGTGTCTTCTTGGGTGGTGAACAGTTCTCAACTAAGGTATATGAGAATTTCAAGAAATATTCTGATGCGATTGTTTACAACAGTTACGGACCTACAGAAACCACAATTACTTCAAACAACAAAGAAGTCACTGACATCAATGACATAACTGTTGGTCATCCACTGGAAAATTATGTAACTGATGTTCGTGATATTGATGGAAAACTCCTACCTCAAGGTGTAATGGGAGAACTTTATATTGGAGGTACTGGTGTAGGTAAAGGATATTATAACATGCCTGATAAAACAGAAGAAGTGTTCCTAACCATCAATGGCATTCCATATTACAGAAGTGGGGATTATGCAATAGAAAAACATAATGGTGAAATAGATATTCAGGGAAGAATCGACAATCAAATCAAACTTAGAGGATTAAGAATTGAAATAGGTGAAATTGAATCAAGTATTAACAGTTATCCTTCAGTAAAACAGGCGGTTGTTGTAATTAAGGAAATCAACAACAATGACCACTTATGTGCATATTATACTGCTGATGAAACAATTGAACCAAGAACCCTAAAAGAATTCATAAAAGATAAATTAACCAAGTATATGGTTCCTACTGCATACATGCAACTTGATGAAATGCCTCAAACACCAAATGGTAAGACAGACATAAAAGCATTGCCTGAACCAAAACTTGACCTGGAATATGTGGTTGCTGAAAATGAAACTGAAGAAAAACTATTTGAAATTGCATCAGAACTCATCAAAACTGACCAATTCGGTGTAACTGATGATTTATATGCAGTAGGATTTACATCATTGATACTGATGAAATTCAACTCAATGATATACTCTGAAATGGGTGTAAACTTAGACATTTCAGTTTTATTCAATGATCCGACTATCAGAAAACTTGCATCAAAAATAACTGGTAGTGATAAAGAATCTGATTTAAATAAGTTCATTGAATTAGCAGGCAAATTAGATTACTTCCCATTAACTGAAAATCAAATGGGAATATACTATGAATGCATGCAAAGTCATGGTGAAGTTAAATATACAATACCGACTCTCATAAGATTTGATAGTGATGTTGATTCAGAAAAACTAAAAAAAGCAGTTATTAAAACTATTGAAGCTCATCCATACCTTAAAACTAGAATCATAACTTCTGATGATGGTTATATAAAACAACAAAGAAATGATGATGCTCCTATTGATGAAATTGAAATAGTTAAAGTGAATTCAATCAGTGATGATGAAATCATTAAAAATGATGTTAAAGCATTTTATTTCGGAGACAATCAGTTATTCAGATTTAAAATTTATGATGCTGCTGATGAAACAGTATTATTCCTTGATTTCCACCACATAATAACTGACGGAGTATCTCAAATCAATTTATTCTCAGACATTGCAAGTGCTTATGAAAATAAGGAATTGTCACATGAAAAAGTTGATGGATATATTTATAGTCTTATTGAGGAAGATGCTAAAAACAGTGAAAAATATGTTGAATCTAAAGAATTCTTTGATGAAAAATTATCACAGGAAATTGAATCAACAGTCTTAACACCAAACCTCAACGGGAACCCCGATGAAGGTAAAATAAAAACTGTCCTTGATGCATTTGAATCCGATAAGATCAAAGAATTATGTAACAAGTATTCATTAAGTCAGAATGCATTGATATTATCCGCACTTACATTAACATTGAATAAGTACACATTCAGTGATAAGACATTGATTACAACAATTTTTAATGGAAGAGCTAATCCGTTCTATTATGACACTCAAGGATTCATGGTAAAAACTCTTCCTTTAATATTTAACAATGAAAATAGACAGGAAAATATAAAAGAATTCATAAAAGGCATTGGTGATGTATGGAAAAATACAATAAGTCATAGCGAATATCCATACACAAGTATTGCTGAGGATTATCAATTAAAACCTGAATTCTTCTTCACCTACCAAGAATTTTTAGACGATGGCATTGTTATCAACGGCAAAACATATCAAGATTATGAACTGTCTGATGAGGAAGTATTGGCAACTGATTACAAAATCAATTTCGACTTGTATGCCTATGAAAATAGGTTGGAATTTAAACTAGACTATAATGACCAGTTATATAGTGAAGATTATATAAAAACATTCATAAATTCGATGAAATTTGTTTTAGAACAATTCATGAGTGTTAATATTGAAAAACAAAGAATTTGTGATATTGAGTTGGAAACTCCAAAAGAATTGCCTAGTTTCACTACTGTGGAAACTCCAATAATCCACAAACGCTTTGAAAAACAAGTTGAAGCAAACCCTGAAAACATTGCACTTGTTGCGGAAGATGCTACACTGACTGCTGATGAACTGAACAAAAAAGCAAATAGAATTGCAAACGCTTTAATCAAAAGGGGGGTCAAACCTAAAAACAATGTATTGGTAATGCTTCACAGAAACAGTGATTTAATTGCATCTATATTGGGTATTCTAAAAGCAGGATGTGCATATATTCCTATTGATTTGGAATATCCTCAAGACAGAATCGATTATATTTATGAAAACAGTCAGGCAGACTATATCATATCTGACAAAGATAATCATAACTCATTGAATGTCAAAGAATTGCTTGAAGATACTAATACTTCAAATCCGGATGTTGAAGTTACTTCTGATGATTTGGCATATATGATTTATACTTCAGGTTCTACAGGAAATCCTAAAGGTGTGATGATTTCACATGAAAACATTGCAAATCAAGTTCAAAACCCTAAATCAAAGTATAATAGTCTGTTATGTCTTGCAACCATTTCATTCGATGTATCTGTGGATGATATATTAACTTCTCTTTCAAATGGATTGAAACTTATATTGGCTAGTGACACTCAAATCAAAAACATTCCAGAATTAATAAAGTTAATCGAAGAGGAAAAACCTGAGGTCTCTGAAATCACACCTTCAAGAATTGCATCTTACCTGGAAGTTCCTGAGTTCTGTGATGTAATAAGCTACTTGAAATGTGTCTTCTTGGGTGGTGAACAGTTCTCAACTAAGGTATATGAGAATTTCAAGAAATATTCTGATGCGATTGTTTACAACAGTTACGGACCTACAGAAACCACAATTACTTCAAACAACAAAGAAGTCACTGACATCAATGACATAACTGTTGGTCATCCACTGGAAAATTATGTAACTGATGTTCGTGATATTGATGGAAAACTCCTACCTCAAGGTGTAATGGGAGAACTTTATATTGGAGGTACTGGTGTAGGTAAAGGATATTATAACATGCCTGATAAAACAGAAGAAGTGTTCCTAACCATCAATGGCATTCCATATTACAGAAGTGGGGATTATGCAATAGAAAAACATAATGGTGAAATAGATATTCAGGGAAGAATCGACAATCAAATCAAACTTAGAGGATTAAGAATTGAAATAGGTGAAATTGAATCAAGTATTAACAGTTATCCTTCAGTAAAACAGGCGGTTGTTGTAATTAAGGAAATCAACAACAATGACCACTTATGTGCATATTATACTGCTAATGATGAAGTAGATGTTTCTGAGTTAAAAGAATTCTTAAAAGATAAGTTAACCAAGTATATGGTTCCTACTGCATACATGCAACTTGATGAAATGCCTCAAACACCAAACGGTAAAACTGACTTGAAGGCATTACCTGATCCAAAATTGGATTTAGAAAACATCAAGCCAGAAAATGAGACTGAAGAAAAACTCTTTGAAATCGCTGTTGAACTCATCAACACCGACCAATTCGGTGTAACTGATGATTTATATGCAGTTGGATTTACTTCATTGATACTGATGAAATTCAACTCAATGATATACTCTGAAATGGGTGTAAACTTAGACATATCTCTGTTATTCAATGATCCAACTATCAGAAAGCTTGCAGCAGAAATTGAATGTAATGATAAAGACTCTGATTTAAGTGAAATTATTGAATTGGCAAACAGTATGGATTACTTGCCGTTGACTGACAACCAAATTGGAGTATACTATGAATGTATGCAAAGTCCTGGTGAAATTAAATATACCATGCCGACTACCATGAGATTGGGCAGTGATGTTGGTGCGGATAAATTAAAAGAAGCAATAATAAAAGCTGTCGAAGCACATCCATACCTTAAAACAAGAATTGTCATTGACGATGAAGGTGAGTTAAAACAGAAAAGATGTGACGATATTGCAATAGATGAAATCGAGATTGTTGAAGTGGATTCCATTAGTGATGAAGAAATGATGAAAAATGATGTTAAAGCATTTTCATTAATTGATGAACAGTTATTCAGGGCTAAAATATATAAAACACCTGATGAAACCGTACTCTTTACTGATTTCCATCATATAATTACAGATGGTGTATCTCAAATCAATTTCTTTGATGATATTGCAAATGCTTATCAAGGAAATGACCTTCATGATGAAATTGTTGACGGATATGTCTACAGTTTTCTTGAGGATAATCTTAAAAACAGTGAAGCTTTTGAAAAAGCTAAAGAATTCTTTGATGAAAAACTGTCACAGGAAGTTGAATCAACAGTACTTACTCCAAACCTCAACGGTAATCCGGATAAAGGTAAATTAAAAGCGGTCATTGATACCATTGATGCTGATGAGATTAAGGAATTCTGTAATCGCCATTCATTTAGTCAAAATGCATTATTCCTATCTGCTCTTACATTAACACTAAATAAATATACATTCAGCGATAAAACATTGATTACAACCATATTCAATGGAAGATCTAATCCTTTATATTATGACACTCAAGGATTCCTGGTAAAAACACTTCCATTAATATTCAACAATGAAAATAGACATGAAACTATAAAAGAGTTCATAAATGGTATTGATGAAGTATGGAAAGACACAATGAGTAATAGTATTTACCCATACACAAATATTGCAGAAGAATATCAACTAAAACCTGAGTTCTTCTTTACATATCAGGAATTTTATGATTCAGGACCTCGTATAATTAATGGAAATCTTTGGGAAGAAAGAGAATTAGTTTCAGATGAATTGGCTACAACTGAATATAAAATTAACTTTGATATTGATGTTACAGAAGATAATATTGATTTCATAATCATATATAATGATGAATTATACAGTGAAAGATACATTAAAACATTTATTAAGTCCATGCAACTTGTTTTAACCCAATTTATGGAAAATGACATCAATGAATTGTGTATTAGTGAAGTGGAATTGGAAACTTCAAAAGAAATACCTACTTTTAAACCTGTTGAAACTCCATTCATCCACAAACGCTTTGAAAAACAGGTTGAAGCAAATCCTGACAACATTGCACTTGTTGCAACAGATGCTACATTAACCAATGAAGAGCTTAACATTAAATCAAATCGTATAGCTAATGCACTTATTAGAAAAGGTGTTGAGCCAAGAAGCAACATTTTAGCAATGCTTCCAAGGGACAGCAACCTGATAGCAACAATAATTGGTATCTTAAAAGCAGGATGTACATTTATTCCTATTGATTTGGAATATCCTAAGGAACGTATTGATTATATCTATGAAAACAGTCAGGCAGATTACATCATAACCTCTGATGGAAAAGCAGATAATGAATTGGATATCTATGAATTGCTTGAAGAGAAAAATACTTTAAATCCTGATGTTGAAATTTCACCTGATGATTTGGCATACATGATTTACACATCGGGGTCAACAGGATTGCCTAAAGGAGTAATGATTGGACATAAGAATGCATGTAACCAGGCTGAATCAAATCCAAAATGTGAATATGATAATCTATTAAGTATTGCAACAATTGCATTCGATACATCCTTAGAAGATATCTTAACAGGTATTACAAATGGTATCAGAATAATATTTGCTAATGATTCAGAAATCAAGAATATTGTTGATTTAATCAGACTAATCAGGGAGTATGAGCCTCAAGTAATGGAATTCACTCCTTCAAGATTGATATCTTATCTGGAAGTTGATGAGTTCTGTGAAGTGATTGACTGTGCTGAATGTATTGTTATGGGTGGAGAGCAATTCTCAGCCAAAGCATTTGAAGGAGTTAAAAAATACTGTGATGCGAAGGTATACAACAGTTATGGACCAACAGAAGCAACAATTGCATCCAATTATAAAGAAATCACAGATCCAGAAAACATTACAATCGGTAAAGCTCTTAAAAACTATGTAACTGAAGTAAGGGATATCGACGGAAAACTTCTGCCTCAAGGAGTCATGGGAGAACTATACATTGGAGGTACTGGTGTCGGTAAAGGATACTATAACATGCCTGACAAAACTGAAGAAGTATATCTTACAATTAACAATATCCCATACTACAAGAGTGGGGACTATGCAATTGAGCTGCCTGATGGTGACATTGACATTAAGGGAAGAATAGACAATCAAATCAAGCTAAGAGGACTCAGAATTGAAATTGGTGAAATTGAATCAAGCATTAACAAATTCCCTAATGTTAAAAATGCTGTTGTTGTAATTAAGGAAATCAACAACAACGATCATTTATGTGCTTATTTCACCGCTGAAAAAGAAATAGATACAGACTCATTGAAGGAATTCCTAAAAGAAAGGTTAACATATTACATGGTTCCGACTGTGTTCATGCAATTGGATGAAATTCCACAATTGCCTAACGGTAAAACCGATACCAAGAAATTGCCGGAACCTAAATTAGAACTGGAAAATATAAAACCTGAAAATGAAACAGAACAAAAACTGTTCGATATCACTTCAGAGTTAATTGGAACTGATGAATTTGGTGTAACTGATGATTTATACGCTATAGGATTTACATCATTAACATTGATGAAATTAAACACTTTGATTTATAAGGAAATGAGTGTTAATCTGGACATTTCAATATTGTTCAACAGTCCAACTATCAGAAAGCTTTCTGATGAGATTTTGAATCATGATGAACAATCATCAAAATTAGATGAACTTATTGAATTAGCAAATACTCAAGAATACTTCCCATTGACTGAAAATCAATTAGGTGTATATTATGAGTGCATGCAAAGTCCTGGTGAAATCAAATACACAATGCCTGCTGTTGCAAGGTTTGACCATGATATTGATGCTGAAAAATTAAAAGAAGCAATTATCATAGCAATTGAAGCACACCCATATCTTAAAACAAGAATTGTAACTGCTGAAGACGGTTCAATAAAACAGTATAAGAACATTTCCGCTGAAATAGATGAAATTGAGATTGTTGAAGTGGATTCAATTAGTGATGAAGACATTATTAAAAATGATGTTAAAGCATTTTCATTAGACGGCGAACAATTATTCAGATTCAAGATTTATAAAACTCCTGAAGAAGTTTTATTATTCAGCGATTTCCACCATATAATCACAGATGGTGAATCACAAGCACTCCTATTTGAAGAAATTGGAAATGCATATGAAAATAATGAGATTGAAAAAGAAATTGTTGACGGTTATGTATACAGCCTCATTGAGCATGAGCTGCAAAACAGCGAAAGATATGATGCTGCAAAAAAATTCTTTGATGACAAGCTGTCACAGGAAATTGATTCAACTGTTTTAACTCCTGATATTAATGGTGATGAAGAAGATGGTGTGATTAAATTCGTTTATAGTAGGTTGGATATAAGTAAAATTGATGATTTCTGTTTAAAACATTCAATTGGACACAATTCATTAGTTATGTCTGCAATGATATTGAGCTTGAACAAATTCACTTACAGTGATGAGACATTGATTACTACAATATTCAATGGAAGGACAAATCCTAACTATTATAATACCCAAGGATTTTTAGTAAAAACCTTACCTCTGATTATTAAAAATGAAAACAGACAACAAACTATAGAAAAATTCCTTAAATCTGTAGATAAAACTTGGATAGATTCAATCAACAATAGTATTTACCCATATACTCATATTGCTGATGAATATCAGTTAAAACCTGAAATATTCTATGCTTATAATGAGGGTTCCGGATCTGAAAATCTTGTTATTAACGGTAATGATTATGAAAACTATGAATTGTCTGATGCAACTAAGGAAACAGAATATAAAATTGATATTTCAGTGCTTAAACAGGAAACCACAATAGATATTGGAATTTCCTACAATGACAAATTGTACTCTGAGGATTATGTAAAAACATTCCTAGATTCAATTGAAACAGTATTGAACCAATTCATTGAAAATGATGTTGAGACATTCAGAATCTGTGATGTTGAACTTGAAACAACTAAAGAAAAACCAACATTCATCCCTCTTGAAAATCCATTTATCCATAAACGTTTTGAATCACAAGTGGAAAGCAAACCTGATGACATTGCATTGGTATCCAACGGAAAAGAATACACTTATCGTGAATTGGATGAGTTAAGTAATCGTGTTGCTAACGGTTTGATTAAACGTGGAGTTGAACCGAAACACAATATTCTGATAATGCTTCCAAGAACTGCTGATTTAATCGCATCAATAATTGGTATTCTAAAGGCAGGTTGTGGATTCATCCCAATAGACTTGGAATATCCTAAAGACAGAATTGAATATATTTATGAAAACAGTGAAGCGGATTATATTATCTCAAATGAAACCTTTGAAATATCATTAAACATTAATGAATTGCTTGAAGAGGATAATGTTAAAGCTCCTGATGTCGAAATATCTCCTGATGATACTGCATATATGATTTATACTTCAGGTTCCACAGGAAAACCTAAAGGAGTAATGATTAGTCATGAAAATGCATGTAATGAAACTGAAGGAAATCCTAAATGTGAATATGATAATCTATTGAGCATTGCAACAATTGCATTCGACACATCTCTTGAGGATATCCTTACAGGTTTAACTAATGGAATTAAAATAATCTTTGCTAATGATACAGAAATCAAGAATGTGGTTGACTTAATACAGTTAATTAAAGCAGAAAAACCTCAAGTCATGGAATTCACACCATCAAGGTTAATATCTTACCTAGAAGTTGATGAGTTCTGTGAAGTGATTGGCTGTGCTCATTGTATTGTTATGGGAGGAGAGCAATTCTCAGCCAAAGCATTCAATGAGGTAAAACAATACTGTGATGCAAAAGTCTACAACAGTTACGGACCAACAGAAGCAACTATTGCTTCCAACTATAAGGAAATAACTGATCCGAATGTTATTACTATTGGTAAAGCATTGCAAAATTATGTAACTGAAGTAAGGGATATTGACGGAAAACTTCTGCCTCAAGGTGTAATGGGAGAGCTATACATTGGAGGTACTGGTGTCGGTAAAGGATACTACAACATGCCTGAAAAAACTGAAGAGGTGTATTTAACCATAAATGATATCCCATACTACAGAAGTGGAGACTATGCAATAGAACTTCCTGATGGAGACATTGATATTAAAGGAAGAATCGACAACCAAATCAAACTCAGAGGATTGAGAATTGAAATAGGTGAAATTGAATCTAATATCTCCAGATTCCCTAATATCAAACGTGTCGTCGTTGCAATTAAAGAAATGAATGGTGGCGAACATTTATGCGCTTACTTTACTGCTGAAGAGGATATTGACACTAAACTCTTGAAACGCTACCTGCAAAGCAAGTTAACTAAGTACATGGTTCCGACAGTATTCATGCAATTGGATGAAATTCCACAATTGCCGAATGGAAAAACAGACATGAAAGCGTTGCCTGAACCTTCATTGGCACTTAATCATGTTGAACCTGAAACAGAAACAGAGAAAAAATTATTCAAACTCGTTTCATCACTTACAAGTGCAGAAGAATTTGGTATTACTGATGATTTATATACATTAGGATTCACGTCATTAACCTTGATGAAATTGAATTCAATGATTTATAATGAAACTGAAATTAACATTGAGATAACTGACCTGTTCAACAATCCTACAATTCGAAGTCTTTCAGATAGAATAGACAACAATATCGATACTCAAATCAATATTCCAGAAATTATTAAGACTGCTGAGACAATGGAACTGTTCCCATTGACCTCCAACCAGTTAGGTATCTACTATGAATGTATGCAGACACAGGAAATCAAGTATACAATGCCTTCAGCAATACGCTTTGGCAGCGATATAGATCCGTTTAGACTCAAACAGGCAATTATTGATGCTATTGAAGCCCATCCATATCTCAAAACAAGAATAATCACTACTCCTGAAGGTGAATTAAGACAAAAAAGATGTGATGATATTGAAATTGAAGATATTAAAATTGTCGAAGTGGATTCAATTACAAATGAAGAGATGATGGAAAATGATATCAGCTACATTCCGATAGAAGAAAATCAGTTATTCAAATTCAAAATCTATAAAACTCCAAGTGAAACAGTACTGTTTACTGATATTCATCACATTATCACTGATGGTGTTTCACAGGACATTCTCTTTGAAGATATTATCAGTCTGTATAACGGTGAGGAAATCGATAGTGAAATCGTAGACGGATATGCTTACAGTTTAATTGAAGAGGAACTCGCTGAAAATGAAGTTTCAAAAGAGTTCTATAAAAATAAGTTTGCTCAAGGATTTGAATCAACTGTTTTAACTCCAAACCTGAATGGAAATCCTGATGAAGCTGAAATCAAACTTATCGGTGATTCTGTCAGTTCAAGCTTTGTGAGAATGTTTTGTCAGGATCATTCAATAAGTCCAAATGTTCTGTTCATGAGTGCTACATTATTGGCTTTAAATAAATTCACATTCTCTGATAAGGCATTGATAACAACTATCTTCAATGGTAGGTCAAACTCCAATTACTACAACACTCAAGGAATGCTGGTTAAAACGCTTCCAATAATGGTTGACAGTTCAAAAAGAGACATGTTAATTGAAGACTATATTAAAGTTGTCGACAAATCCTGGAAAGATTCATTAGTACACAGTAATTATTCATACACTAAACTTTCAGAGGATTATCAATTAAAACCTGAATTCTTCTATGCATATCATGGAGCATTTGAAACTGATAATCTTGAATTGAATGGAAACACTTATGCTATGGAGGAGCTTGACGGTACTGTAGCAACAGATTACAAGATTAACTTGGATATTTATGATGATGGTGAAAATATTGGAATTTATATTGAATATAATAATCAAATTTACACTGAAGAATATGTTCAAAAATTCTTGGATGCCATTAAATATATTTTAGTCCAATTCTTCGTTAATGATATGGATAAATTAAGAATTAATGAAATTGAGCTTGCACCTAACTTCTTATTACCTGAATTTGAAGAGGTTGTCAATCCTTTCTTGCATAAACGTTTCGAAGAACAAGTTGCAACCAAAGCGGATGAAATTGCACTTGTTGCAAGTGATGATTCATTAACATATGAAGAACTTAACAGTAAAGCAAATCGTATAGCTAATTCATTAATCAAAAAAGGTGTTAAACCGAGAAGTAATATTTTGATTATGCTTCCTCGTACTAGTGACCTGATTGCTTCAATAATCGGTGTATTAAAAGCAGGTTGTGCTTTCATACCACTTGATTTAAAGTTCCCAAAAGAAAGAATTGAGTATATATATGAAAACAGTCAAGCAGATTATATAATTAATGTAGATGGTCTTGCACTTAATTCATTAGCTATTGAAGAGTTACTTGAAGAAGACAACATCATCAACCCGGATATTGAACTTACACCAGATGATTTAGCATACATGATTTACACATCAGGTTCCACAGGAAATCCTAAAGGAGTAATGATTAGTCATAAAAATGCATGTAACCAAACGGAAGCAAATCCAAAATGTGAATATAACAATTTATTAAGTATCGCAACAATTGCATTCGACACATCCCTTGAGGATATCTTGACTGGATTCACCAACGGAATAAAAATAATCTTTGCAAACGATGATGAAATAAAAAGCATTGTTGAATTAATCAGATTAATCAAGTGTGAACAACCTGAAGTAATGGAATTTACCCCATCAAGATTACTCTCATACCTTGAGTTTGATGAATTCTGTGATGCTATCAGCTGTGCCAAATGTATTGTAATGGGTGGAGAGCAATTCTCACCAAAAGCGTTTGAAGGTGTTAAAAAATATGCTGATGCTAAAGTCTATAACAGTTATGGACCAACAGAAATTACCATTGCATCCAACTATAAGGAAATAACGGATCCTGAAAACATTACCATAGGTAAGGCTTTAAGAAACTACATAACTGACGTAAGAGATATTGACGGAAAACTCTTGCCTCAAGGTGTGATGGGTGAGCTCTATATTGGTGGAGTCGGTGTAGGTCAAGGATACTACAACATGCCTGACAAAACTGAAGAGGTATACATGACAATTGATGATATTCCATACTACAGAAGTGGAGATTATGCAATAGAACTTCCAAATGGTGAAATTGATATTAAAGGAAGAATTGACAATCAAATCAAACTTAGAGGATTAAGAATAGAGATTGGTGAAATAGAATCTAATATCTCAAATTTCCCTAATATCAAACAGAATATTGTTGTAATCAAAGAAATCAGAAACAATGAACATTTGTGTGCTTACTTCACTGCAGATGAGGATATTAATAAAGATGATCTTAAGGATTATTTAGGTGAAAGATTAACTCAATACATGGTTCCAACTGTATTCATGCAAATTGATGAGATGCCACAAACTCCTAATGGAAAAACCGATGTTAAAGCATTGCCTGAACCTAAATTGGAATTAAATTATGTTGCTCCTAAAAACAAACTGGAACAGACAATCTGTGCAATATACTCATCTATTTTAGATATAGAAATCGTTGGTGCGGAAGATAACTTCTTTGAAATAGGTGGAACATCACTTATTGCATCCAAACTTATCATTGAGTTGCTCAAACAGGATTATAATGTGAAATATGATGATATTTTCAGAAATCAAACTCCAAGAGCATTAGCTGACTTCTTATCTGGTGATGGAATATCAGATGATTTGGATATTGATATTATTGAAAACTATGATTACACTCAAATCCACAGGCTTCTTGAGCAAAATACCTTTGAAAACTTTGCTAAAGGTACAAATCTTGAGTTGGGTAATGTCTTGTTAACTGGAGTAACTGGTTTTATGGGTATTCATGTTTTATATGAATACATTAATAATGAAAAAGGAACCATTTACTGTATGATTAGAAAAGGTAAGTTCGATAGTTGTGAAGAACGTTTAATCGACTTGATGAATTATTACTTTGATGAAGACTTCACTGACCTTATTGGATCACGTATAATCCTAAGTGAAGGAGATATTACCAATTTGGATGATTTCAAAAAGCTAGAGGATTATCCAATTGACACAATCATAAACTGTGCAGCAATAGTTAAGCACTACACTCATGACGACTACATATTCAGAGTTAATGTTGATGGTGTAGTAAATGGACTTGAATTTGCTGAATCAAACAATATTAATTATGTTCAAATTTCAACAACCAGTGTTTTAGATGAATTTACAGAAGATACCGATATTGAAAATGTTTACTGTGATGAAAAAACCCTATATTGGGGACAGGACTTGTCAAACAAGTACTTGAACAGTAAGTTCCTTGCAGAAAGAATGGTTCTAGAAAAAGCCTTAGCTGGTCTTAATGTAAAAATAATAAGGGTTGGAAACCTTATGGGTCGTTACAGTGATGGAGTATTCCAGAAAAACTTTGACACAAATGCTTTCTTAAATAATATTAAAGCTATTAAGAACTTAAAAGCAACAATTCCTGCAATTTCTGAGGAACTTGTTGAATTAAGTCCGATTGATTATGTGGCAAAGGCAACTCTTGTGCTTGCTAAAACACCAAAAGAATCGATTATATTCCATGCTGTAAGTGATAAGCTAATACCTAACAGTGATATATTCGATACTTTAAATTCATCAGGATTTGATATTGATGAAGTAACTCCTGAAGAGTTTAGAAAAATCTATGAAGACAATATGGATGAAAATATTCAGGGAATGATTACAGCTGATTTGAGTATTGATGATTTTGACTTTGAAGATGGAGAAGTTGAAGGAGATTATGGTGAACTTGTTAAAATGGATCAAACATTAGATATTCTCAATTCATTAGGATTCAGCTGGCCGGAATGTGATAAGAAATATCTTGAAAGATTTATAAGTTATTTGGATGAGGTACATTATTTTGATTAAATGTGGGAGATTAATATGAATTTTAAGATAGCAGATAGTAAATTTAAAGAATTATTATTGCCGAGTTTACTTATGGTAATGGCTTTGAACATAAGTTCTGTAGTTGATTCATTTTTTGTTGGGTCATTTATTGGGCCAAATGCGGTTTCTGCAATTGAGGTTTTAGAACCTATGGTTTTGTTGGTAACTGTTTTTGAATGGTTATTTGGACTTGGAGGACAAATTATAGCTGTAAATAAAAAAGCGGAATTTGATGTTGATGGGAGTAACCGTTACTTTACAACATCAATTTTTGTATCGTTTATCGCATCTTTTATAATGGCAGTTGTCTGTTTGTTCTTTTTTGGAGAATTGGCTACATTCTTAGGCTCTACAGCTGCTACAAAGCCACTTGTAATGGATTATTCAAAATTTTTATATGGATGTTTTGTTGTATCTACTCTTGCTGCAGTACTTACCCAGTACATCCGTGTGGATGGAAAACCAAATTTAGCATCAGCAGTTATTATCGTAGCTAATGCAGTCAATATTGTTTTGGATTATGTCTTTTTATCTTCTGGAATGGGTATGGCTTCAGCATCATTTGCATCATTTATAGGATATACACTTTCTTTAGGTGTATGTTTATTATACATCCGCAGTCCTAAAAGAACATTTCGTTTTGTTCGCTCAGCACTTAAGGTTAAGACTTTCCTAAAAACTACTTGGCATATGATTAAGGTAGGTTTCCCTGGAGCAAGTATTGGTATTTTTGATGTAATATTTGTTTATATAATGAACATTTTCTTGGTATCAACCCTTGGAGATATGGGATTGGCAACATATTTGTTATGTATGGATGCATTAGTAATCGCAAGTATTGTTGATATTGGAGTTTCGGAAACACTGACATCAATTGTTCCAGTATATTATTCGAAACATGATTATATAAATTTAAATCACTTAATTAAAATGTCTCTCATAATTACAATGACTTGTGCAATAATATTGACCACTGTCCTATGGTTATGGCCTCAAGGATTTTTGGCTCTTTATAATTTCAATCGTAATGAGATAGCTGATTTTGCAATCAATGCACTTAGATTATATTCATTCTTCTTTATCCTTTCAGTACTTCCAAACATGTTGATATTCTACTATGAAGCTATTGAAAGGCCTGTTTTTTCATCTATAATTTCAGTTCTCTTCACACTTGCAATACCATTATTTACTGTAGTTGCATTATATAATATAATTGGATCTAATGGTATATGGTTAGGATTTCCGATATCCTGCATAATTTCAATGATTGTCATAATCATTGGTGTTAAATTAATTCAAAGAAGAGAACCGAAATACGATGGCCTGTTCTTTGTTGAAAAGGATTTAGTGCATAAAACCAAAAACTTTGTCTTGACAGACAATAACTTAAATGCAAGGAAAGAATGTTTAAATCATTTGAAAGATTTAAATGCAAGTAATGAATTTTGTGATAATGTAAATAAGATATTTGATGTGATTTTTGATACAAATGATCATAGTACATATGTGGAAGTGTTGGTTATAGATTATGATGATAATATCCATGTTGATATTAAGTATGAGGGGGAAAAGGAAAACCTTGAACATCTAAAAAATAGTTTTCCAGACAACATTTTCAAATTTGCAGAGGTTTTAGGATTCAATACTGTTGAATACGTAATGGATAAATAGAATTTTTAAAAATTATTGAGTTGGTAATATGAAACTTAAAAAACTAAATAATAATGAAAAAATACCATTTATAAGTTATGGAGTTTATGAAATAAAGCCTAAAAAAACAAAAAAAGCTGTTCTTAATGCTTTAAATGTGGGATATACTTCAATTGACAATGCACAGGTATATTATAATGAAAAAGAAGTTGGTAACGCGATAAAAGAATCAGGAATTCCTAGGGAAGAATTATATTTAACTAGTAAAAATTGGGTAAGTAATTCTGGATATGAAAAAACAATTAAAGCTGTTAACAAAACATTACAAGATTTACAAACTGATTATCTGGACTTATTGCTTATCCATCAACCATTTGGAGATTATTATGGGTCATATCGGGCATTTCAGGATTTGCAAAAAGAGGGAACAGTATTGTCAATTGGTGTTTCAAATTTCGATTCTGTCCGTTTAGTTGACTTAACCATGAATTTTGATATATTTCCCCAAATCAATCAAGTTGAAACAACACCATATTTCCAGCAATATGAAGCCAATAAAATCATGAACAAGTTGGGTGTGGTTCATCAAAGTTGGGGTCCTCTTTCTGAAGGTTTGGATAATTTATTTGAAAATCCCATTCTTTTAGAAATAGCAGAAAAATATGATAAAAGTACTGTACAGATAATTTTAAGATGGTTAATTGATAGAGATATTCCTTTCTCATGCAGGTCTGTTAAAACAGATAGAATGGAAGAAAATATTGATATTTTTGATTTCAATTTAAATAAAAAAGAAATTGAAAAAATTAAAGAATTGGATAGGGGTAAAAGTCCTTTTAATGATTATGATGATCCAGAAACTGCTGAAGAGTTCAATTCTGAGGTGATATCTGATTCAAAATTCAATTTTTCTCTATTTTAACTTTTTGTGCAATAATTTTCTGGTTATTTGGCAAGCCGGAGAGGTTCAATCAAATTTTTATCAAATGGATGTATCATTGAAGTAGCTATTCCAATCATAATGGGAAGTATTCATAACTGTGATTTTAACATTATGCCCAATTTAAAATCAGACTTGATTTTAGAAAACATTGCCGTTAATGTAAAAGACAACTCATTAAATTAAAATTAAAATAGTTTCTATCAATTATTTTAGCTGTCTTTTCTTTTAAATGTGATGATATGATACATGAGTTTTTAGGTTAATTTTGAAATGATATTTCGATAATATTTGAAATGTCTAAACTGTAGCAGAATATGGTCAAAAATTCCATAATTCAGATATTGGTGATGTGTGGATAGTGTATTTGAAATTCTATTATTTTACGTTATATGCAAAGAATTCTCCGGCTTTTAAGCCGGAGAGGTCAATATCATTATACCCAATAGGGCAATGATCTTGAAGTACAGGCATTAGTTGGATCTTAATTAATATGTATAACTGTACTGTTTAAACCTAATACTCTCGCATATTCGATTTTATCCGCTATTTTATTTAACACTGAAATATTATCAAACTGTAATTCATCATTTTCGATAACAGGATTGAATTCAATTCCTGGATCCTTAATTGAAATTAATATGGAATCATCATCAATTTTAACGATTATGTCTATGAAATCCACTTTATCATTAATGTTAATGATGTTGACTAATATTTCCTCTATGGCCAAATTAACTATAGTACCGGATTTTACATCGCTTAAATGTTCTCCAATGTTTTTTGATAATTCTACTGCTTCTTCAATTTCTCCATTAATAGCATATTCCAGGATATTTTCATTATCTTTATTATTTTTATTCATAAAGAAACCTGAATAATCTCCATTTGTCTTTTTATTCTTATATTTTGAATAAGCATATATGAAGATTACTGTAAATACTTCAGCTACGGCAAATGAAATCCACACTCCATTTATGCCCATAATTGCGGATAATAGAATTGCCAGTGCTACAGGGAATATTAAACCTTCCAGTATTGAAACGGTTGATGAAATCTTATTTTCTTCAATAGCCTGTGTATAATACATATATAGTGAACTAATGGAAAGACCTACATAGGAAAGTGAAAATAATCTAATTGCGTTAACTACAATGGGGACGTCAGCCGGATTTTTCACCCTATATAACATTAACAGTATATCTGGATAGATTACGAACAGCAATGTCAATATGATGCTTGATGCTAAAACTATTTTGAATGCTCTTTTTACAACAAAATTCACTCCGGAATAATCTGCTTCTTTAAAGTAAACAGAAACCATTGGTGACATTGTCTGGGCTGCGCCGATTATGAACATTGAAATGATTATTAAGCTATTGAAACATATGTTAAATGCCCCTAATCCTGTAACGCCTGCAAATGCCACAACCAGCATATTTACAACAAATAACTTAATTGTAATGTATAACTGTGAGGATGCGCTTGAAAATCCTGATTTACAAATATTTTTCACATGATTTAAGTATGGTTTAACTTTCAAGCGGATAAATTTCAATGTTCTTTCTTTGCTAAAGAAGTATGTTGAGACATATAAAGATCCTACCATATAACCAATTGCTGTGGCTAATCCTGCACCTGCAAGGCCAAAGTCGAATACCAATATAAAAATGAAATCCAGGCACAGATTTACAATATTACATAACAGGGATGCTTTGAACGGCAAATTTGAAAAGCCGTCAGCCCTTACAAAGTAGGACATGCTCATCATATAACATAAAAAAGGTATTCCAATTATATATGCTAAAAAGAACTGTCCGAATAGAGCCTTATTGTCTGAAGGACATAATATTGCAATTATCTGTGATGAAAACAACAGACAAATCAACGTTATCAATACTCCGATTATCAAAAGTGTTTTGATTGAAACCGAGAAGATACTGTTACTTTTCTCATAATCAAACTCTGCCTTTGAAACTGCACATAAGACACTGCCTCCTAAACCAATCATCCAATAAATCAGATTTACAAATGTTATTAGGGGATTTATTGGTTGAATACTGGCTAAAACTGTTGCGCCTAACAAATTACTAACAATTAATGAATCAAGGAATATGCTGATATTCCCTGTCATTGAAGTAAATAATGTGGGAAAGAATAATTCCCTGAATTTACTGCTTAATAATTTATAATTTCTTTCATACATTAAATCAAATCCTGTGTTTAGCTATAAATCAAAAAATCCTATATCCTGAAGATATTTAATGAATGTGTAAATATATTCCTCACTAATCATTGGCCAGAATACTCCTAAACGATATAATATCTGTAGGGTGTACTTATTCTCAACGCCTAACCATGCTGTGTTTGTCTGGCCCTGACCAACATTAGTGATAATTCCTGAAAGACCATCCTGTTTGGATTTATCTTTAAATGCTTCCTCTAATGCCTTCTCATATTCCTCATCATCACATGGATCAACATGCAAGTCTAATTTATTGATGATTTTTATCACATCTGCAAATGAAGCGGTATGCTCATCATATGCATGGAATACAGTACATTCCTTTGGAGCTTTTGCCAGTTCCACGATTGCCTTAGCAGTAATGTCTATTGCACTGAACTCAACTGGGCTGCCCAGTTTACTGTACTGTATTTTGCCTAAAGTCACAAATGATTTCAGACGGTTGACAAAACCGTTTGTTTCAAAGTTTATCTGGAATTCACTGTCTGAGCTTCTAGCCATCAGGTTTCCCACACGCATGATTTTTACATTCAAATCATCTTTTATTCGTGCTTCAAGCACTGCACGTTCTGCTAAAAATTTACTGTTGATGTATTGGTTTTCAAGAAGCTGACCAATAAACAAGTCTTGTTCAGTGAATTTGACATCAACAGGAGGATAATTGTTTAAACTTTGTCCTGCAACACTGTAAGTGGATATTTGCACATATTTGGAGTTTTTAATCTTTGCAAATTTCAATCCGTTAATCACACCATTATAGTTTATCTCTTCAATGTCATTTCCGGATGAGAAATGTTTCACATTTGCTGCACAGTTGATGATTGTGTTGATGTTGTAGTTTATCATTTTTTCAAAGTCGTCATAATTGGTTATGTCTCCCTCGACTACAACTATCCTGTCATCAAACAGGTCTTCAAAGCTTTCTGAGAAGTAATAGAAAAGTAATGTTTTCAGCCTGTCTGCAGCATGCAAATCCTTCTTGGATCTTAAAAGACAATAGATTTTTCCTTGTTCGCTTTCAATCAGTTCTTTAAGAACATGAACTCCTAAAAATCCTGTTGCACCGGTTAATAAGACATCTCCAAGACTCTCATCCACTTTACCTTTATTGAATGATTCAACAGTATTGTTTTTCAATAGGTTGTTGATTTTAGTGTAGTCATACTTGCTTTCGGTTTGTGAGAGGTGGTCATCATCATTTGAGATGAATTCTGCAAGCATCCTTGGTGTCGGATTGTTAAACACGTCACCATAACTGACCTTGTAGTTCCTGTTTATTGCTGCCATGGTTATTTTTGTTACAAGGAGTGATGTTCCTCCTATTTCAAAGAAGTTATCTGTGACACTCACTTTATCCAGGCCCAATATCTCTTCGAATGTTTTGACGAAGTAGGCTTCGGCATCATTTTCAGGAGCCACGTATTTTGTTATTAATTTAGGCTCAGGCAGATTCCTTACGTCGGTTTTACCGTTAGGGGTCTGTGGCATTTCATCCAGTTCTGTGTAAACTGTTGGAACCATGTAGTAGACCAGTTTTTCATTTAATTTTTTCTTTAAATCATCAATATCAAAGGAGTATTCATCTCCATTGAGATTATCCTTTTTATATTCATCCTGTACTGTGAAATATGCACATAAATGATCATTGTCCTTGATTTTCTTTACAACTACCACGACGGATTTGATTGGATCATAATCGGCTATTGCAGATTCGATTTCACCAATTTCAATTCTGAGGCCTCTTAATTTAATCTGATTATCCATCCTGCCGTAGACATAGAAATTTCCATCTTCTGTTAATTTGGCGTAGTCTCCGGTTTTATAAAACTTGATTCCATTTATTATCTCATAACTTTCGGCATTTTTTTCTGGACGGTTCAGGTACTCTCTTGAAACACCTTTTCCTGAAATGTATAATTCACCAATAACATTTGGAGGTAAAGGATTGGAATCATAATCCATAATGCATTCATGAACGTTAAATAAAGGTTTTCCAATGGAAATGTCTGAACTTGTCAATAGACTACCGTTAGAATACACAGTTGTTTCGGTAGGTCCGTACATGTTGAATATTTTGCCGGATGAATTTTTTGACAGTGCTTCGTATAGTCTTTGTGGGAATGGTTCACCTGCAATTAGATAAACCTTGAATCCATACATCATGTCTTTTAACTCATCAATCTCCAGGTACTGGAGTATACGTGATGGTGTAGCTACATAAACATTGGCACCGGTTTTATTAACCAATTCGGCCATTTCAATAGGGTCTTTATATTCATCATCACTTGCAAATACCATAGGTATGGAATTTAAAAGGGAACCCATTAATTCCTGCTGGAACACGTCAAATGCAACTGTGGTGGTTGACAATACCTTATAATTCTCCTCTTCGAGATTGTTTACCAATTCGTATGTTGAAATGTTTCTGGAATCTGGGTAAACGAAGTTTGCAATATTTTCATGCTCAAGCATAACTCCTTTAGGAAGTCCTGTTGAACCTGATGTGTATATGATATAGGCCAGATTGTCGCCATGGATGTCCTGGTTAGGATTGGAAATGTCATTTTCTTCAAGCAATTCATTAATGTCTAATAACTTATCTGCATATTCGCTTAAATCAATGTATTTCTTGTCAATGACATCATCTACGATAATGTATTTGGACTGGCTGTCGGTTAATATATGTTCAATCCGGTCTTTAGGATACTCGGAGTCAATAGGTATGAATGCAGCTCCAGCCTTTAGGATTCCGAATACTGAAGCGATGAAGTTACTGTTTCTGTTCAGTATAATCATAACCTTATCTTCAACTCCAACACCATTTTTAATTAAATTGTTTGCAATTTTATTCGCCTTGATGTTCAATTCTTCGTAGCTATAGTCTCCATCACAGGCCTGCAATACTATTTTATTAGGATTCATTTCCACTTGTTTTTCAAAGAGTTTATTCAAGCGGTTTTCACCGATATCATCATATTCGACATCATCTATTCCCAAATTGTCATTTTCAATGATGGCGATATCCTTAAGTTGGGTGTCATTGTCTAATTTTGAGAACTTGTTTAGCACGATTTCAAAACTGTCGAGGAAAGTGCCGATTAACTTATCTGAATACATTTCATTGTTATATTGGCAGAATATGTCATACTGGTCTGGTTTTTCTTCGATTTCTATTCCCATATTGAATTTCAAATGGTCAAATTCAATGAATTCCTTTTTAACACTCTTGCCGTCAATCACCATATCGTCCATCAGGTCGGATTGGTAAGTGTATAGGATCTCTGGCATGATGGAGTACTTGTCTGATATCTTGGTTAATGGGTATGAGGAATAAGTTAACACGTCCATCCATTCATTATTCATGAATTCAAAGTATTCCTTGATGTTTAAGTCAGTGTTTAGTTTCAATGCTAACGGCAATGTTTTCACCATCATGGCTAATGTTTTCTGCTGACTTAAATCGTATCTTCCATTGGATAATGTTGCAAACAATAAATTCTTATTGGATGCGAATTTGGACAGTACAAATGAGGTTACTGAGAGGAACAGGTTATTTTGGGACATGCCGTATCTTTGACAGACCTCATCAATCATTTCCTTATCCATGTGTCTGCGTTTACCTACTGCCCATCCTTCATCCTGGTTTCCATTCAAATCAGGAGTGATAAGGGTTGCTTCATCAAATTCTTTAATTTTATTGAAGAAGAATAGTTCAGCTTCCTTATATAAGTTGGATTGTTCTGTTTTCACTTCATTCAATGCATACTCGAATCCGTCAATCTCTTCCAGCTCATAATCTCTTCCGTCATAGATGCTTGCAATCTCATCAAATAATATTTTCAATGCGGTTCCGTCAGCTATGATGTGGTGGAAATCGGCAAGCAATAGGGAATCATTAATTATCTTGAATCTGAATAATGGTCCCTCATCCAGTTTGAATGGTTTTACAAATTCCTTAATGTCTTCAGATTCACTTGTGATTTCAATATGATTCTCAACTTCCAGATTGTCTCTTCTTTCCTGATAAGCTTCCCCTTCCTTCATTATTATTCTTGTTTTCAGGTAGGGGTGATTATCAATTGCGGTTATGATTGCATTCTTGAGTTTGTCTGTGTTGATTTTTCCATTGAAATCCAGTTTCAACGGCATGTTATATGTAACATCCTCAGGGTTTTTAACGCATTCAAAGTACACTCCCAACTGATTCTGTGTTAAAGGATATGTCTCCTGGATTTCCACTTCATCTTTTTGAGTTGGATTAATCAGTTTGGCAATCTCTTTAATGGTCTTGTGTTTCATCACTTCGGTTAGCATTATTGATGTGTTGAATTTCTTATGGATTTCTGATACGAATTTCATTACTGACAGGGAGGTTAAACCCAGGGTCAGCAAATCACTTTCCACTCCGAACTCTTCAATTCCAATAATGTCTGCTGCAATTTCAAATAATCCTTCTTCTATTTCATTGGACGGTTTAGTATATGTTGCTGTTTGAATCTCAATTTCAGGTAATTTTCTAACATCTATCTTGTCGTTAGGAGTTCTAGGGAATTCATCCAATTGCATATAGAATGTTGGAACCATATAATAAACCAGTTTCTTGGATATTAAGTCTTTCAGGTACTCGAGGTCAAAGAGGTTTTCATAATTCTCTTTAAGGGTGTAGTATGCGCATAAGTAATCATTCTCATTGATTTTCTTTACAACTACCACGACGGATTTGATTGGATCATAATCGGCTATTGCAGATTCGATTTCACCAATTTCAATTCTAAGACCTCTTAACTTAATCTGATTATCCATCCTGCCGTAAACATAGACTTCTCCGTCTTCTGTTAATTTGGCATAATCTCCGGTTTTATAAAACTTGATTCCATCTATAATCTTATAACTTTCAGCATTCTTCTCAGGATGGTTCAGGTACTCTCTGGAAACTCCTTTTCCTGAAATGCATAATTCTCCAACAACATTCGCAGGTAAAGGATTAAAATCATAATCCATAATGCATTCATGAACATTAAACAAAGGTTTTCCGATAGAGATATCTGAGCTTGTCAATAAACTTCCGTTTGAATACACTGTCGCTTCGGTCGGACCGTACATGTTATATATTTTACCGGATGAATTCTTTGACAGTACTTCATATAGTCTTAGAGGGAATGCCTCACCAGCAATAAGATAAACCTTGAATCCACACATTATCTCTCTCAGTTCATCAATTTCAAGATACTGGAGTATACGTGATGGTGTAGCTACATAAACATTAGCACCAGTTTTATTTACTAATTCCGCCATTGCAATAGGATCTTTATATTCAACATCATTTGCAAATACCATAGGAACGGAATTTAAAAGGGAACCCATTAATTCCTGCTGGAACACGTCAAATGCAACTGTGGTGGTTGACAATACTTTATAATCTTCTGCTTCAAGATTGTTTACCAGTTCATACATTGAAATGTTTCTTGAATCAGGGTAAACGAAGTTTGCAATATTTGCATGCTCAAGCATAACTCCTTTAGGAAGTCCTGTTGAACCTGAAGTGTAAATGATATAAGCAAGATTATTGCCCTGGATATCCTGGTCAGGGTTGGAAATATCATTTTCTTCAAGCAATTCATTAACATCCAATAGCTTATCAGCATATTCACTTAAATCAATGCCTTTTTTGTCAATGACATCATCCACAATAATGTATTTGGACTGGCTGTCGGTTAATACATGTTCAATCCTGTCAGAAGGATAATCTGAATCAACAGGAATGAATCCTGCCCCCGCCTTAAGTATTCCGTATACTGAGGATATCAGATTGCTGTTTCTGTTAAGAATAAGCATGACTCTGTCTTCCAGACCAACGCCTTTCTTAATAAGGGCATGTGCAATCCTATTTGCCTTAATATTCAGTTCTTCATAGGTAAATTCACCATCATCTGCATAAAGGATTACTTTATCCGGATTCAAATCAACCTGTTTTTCAAATAACTTGTTTAATCTAACCTCACCGAAATCGTCATATTCTCCAATGTTTTCAGGTAAACTATCATCTTCAACAATGGATATGTCTTTGATTTTGGTCTCTGAACTTAATTTAGTGAATTTATTTAAAACCACTTCAAGGGAACTCAGGAATGTTTCCATTAGAGTCTGTGAGTATAGCTGGTCATTATATTCGCATGTGATTTTATATTCATCACCAATATCAACTACATAAAGGTTGATTTTAAATTTAAGGCTGTCATAATCTATTGATTGACGTTCTATGATTTGATTTCCCATTTCAACATCATTAATGATTTTTCCATGATATGCAAATAATATCTCAGGTGCAATATCATAATCTTCGGATAATTTAGTCAATGGATAAGCAGAATATGTTAAAACATTCAGCCATTCACCGTTTATGTATTCGAAGAATTCCTTAATGTTCAAATCAGTATCTAATTTCAATGCCAATGGTAATGTTTTCACCATCATGGCTAATGTTTTTTGTATATTTGAATTAAATCTGCCGTTGGATAGTGTTGCAAATAGCAGATCTTTACTGTATACGAATTTTGATAATGTAAATGAACTTGCTGCCAGGAAAAGGTTATTCTGACTAATTCTATTTTCACTACAGAAGTCATCTATGAGGGATTTGCTGATAAGGGTGTTTTCTATTGCTACTTTGGCATTTGTTTCATCACCGTTCAAATCCTGTGTAATAACTGATGCTTCATCAAATTCCTTAATCTTATTTTCAAAGAATTCCTTTGATTCCTGATAGATTGAAGATTCTTCTTTTTTAACTTCAGATAATGAGTAATCAAATCCGTTGATGTCTTCTAGCTCATAGTCTTTACCATCATATATTTTTGCTATTTCATCGAATAGAATGTTCAGGGATGTTCCATCAACGAGTATATGATGGAAATCGGCCAGCAACATTTTATCTTTAATAATTTTAAATCTGAAGAGCGGGCCTTCGTCTAGTTTAAATGGTTTGACAAAGTCTTCAACATCATATTCATCAACAATTTCTATATATTCATCAATTTCTAACTCATCCCTTCTTTGCTGACTAATTTGTCCGCCAAGTGGGGTGATAATAGTTTTTAGATACGGATGATTATTTACTGCTTTTATAATTGATGATTTGAGTTTATCTGCATCAATATTTTTGAATTCAAGTTTTTTAGGCAAATTATATGCTAAGCTATCAGGGTTTTTAATATAGTCAAAGTAAACTCCAAGTTGATTTTGGGTTAATGGATAATATTTTTTGATTGCACCGAAATCCTCGTTATCCTCTTTAAGTTCTTTGGCTATCTTTTCAATGCTTTTGTATTTAAGCACATCAGTTACTGTGATTTGTGAGCCGAATTTCTCTGATAGTGATGTGACTAGCTGAATTACTGAAAGTGATGTTAAACCTACTGTAAACAAATCAGTGTTTACACCAAATTCATGGTGTTGCAATATTGCTGATACAATGTCAGTAATTTCTTTTTCAACCTTGTTTCTTGGTTGAATTAACTCTTCAACATCTATTTCAGGGTCAGGCAAGCTTTTGAAGTCAACCTTTCCGTTAGGTGTTTTAGGGAATTCATCTAACTGGGTAAAGTAGGATGGCACCATATATTCAGGTAAGGTTTCTTTCAGGTATTCGGTTAGTTTATCTGTGTTTACTTTGCCTGTTGATGTGAAATAAGCACATAAGTATTCGATTGAATTTAATTTTTTAACCATTACTTTTGAAAGAATTATGTCTTCATAGTTTGCTATTGCCCATTCTATTTCTGATAATTCAATTCTCAATCCTCTTAGTTTGATTTGATTATCATTTCTGCCCAATACGTACAGTTCTCCATCGTTATCTTTTCTTCCTAAATCTCCTGTATTATAATATGGGATGTTGTTGATTGTTTTAAATACTTCTTTAGTTTGTTCAGGATTGTTCAGGTATCCTTTAGCTATTCCTGCACCACCGACGTATATTTCACCGGTTACGTATGGAGGTAACTGATTCTGGTCAATGTCCATAATTTTATCCACAACATTCAGCATCGGCCAGCCTGCAGTAATAAATGGGCTGTCAATGAGTTTGTAGTGGGATGCTATTGTCACCTCTGTAGGTCCGTATGAGTTGTATATGTCTGCACGGGTATATTTTGACATTCTGTCATATAAAACAGGTGGGAATCCTTCACCACCTACAATAATAACCTCGCATCTGGACAGGACTTCCTGTATCTCATCTACTTTAAGATATTCCAGTAATCTTGTTGGTGTAGAACCAAAACCGTCCGCATTGCTTTTGTCAAACAGTTCAGATAATCTGATAGGATCGATTGACTCCTCATCATTTGCAAATACTACCGGCAGCCCATTCATTATTGTTCCAAATATTTCTCTTAAAAATACAATGAATGATACTGTTGAAATTGAAATAAACTTGCTGCATTTCTTGTTAAGCTGATAAATAGGAACGTTTTCTTCAACATTTGCAATGTAATTAGTTATTCCACGGTTAGTTATCATTACGCCTTTAGGTTTTCCTGTAGACCCTGAAGTATATATTAAAAATGAAACGTCATCAGGTGTTATGTTTACCTGAGGGTTTGAATCGTCATCTTCTTTTAATAATTCGCCAACATCTATTCCATTTTCTCCAGCATATTCTATTTCAGAACTGGTTATAACATACTTGGCACTGCTGTCCTCTAAAATTTGGTTAATTCTGTTTTTAGGATATTTAGGATCTATTGGGATAAATGCTGCTCCAGTTTTAGCTATTGCCAGAACAGCTGCTATTAAATCACTGTTTCGCCTCATCATGAACATGATGTTATCATTTACTCCAACACCCTTTTTGATTAAGGCATTAGCTATTTTATTACTCTTTCTGTTTAATTCATCATAAGTTAACTGCCCGTCATCGGCATATAAAATTGTTTTGTTTGGATTGCTGGTTACTGCTTGTTCAAACATCTCTTTGACAACACCAGTATTTGCCAGTTCCATTTTAAAATCATCGTCTTCATCGATTTTTGCACAGATGGAAATATTTTTAAGTAATGATTTGTCTGAATTGAATTTATCAAGCAATACTTCATAAGCGTCTAAAAATGCTCCTGCTAATTCTTTAGAATAATATGATGAGTCATAATTAATCTTTAAATCATTGTTTTCATGAATTATGGCAAATTTATAATCTTTGCAGTCAATATCTTCTGTGCAGTAGACAATTTCACTATCGAAATCTAATTTTTCATTATTTGCTAGCGGATAATTAGGATATTCTTTAAAACTTCTGTTGAAATCATTTAAAAATTCTTCAACAGTCATGTCAGTGTTAAAATGATATCCTGCGGCTAACTTATTATATGTAATTAGGATATCCTTTGAAAATGAAAATTTACTTAGGTTGTATAATCCTATTGCAAGCATTAATTTTTCTGAAGTAAGACCATACTTACTGGCTAATTTTTCAAGATTATCACTATCTAATGTTCTTGAAATCATTTTATATTCAGCCTTATCAGAATTATTGTCTGGTGATAGGACTGTTGGAGCATCAAATGAATTTATCAGGTTGTTATAATAGTTTTCTGCAGCAAAAAAGTCTGCAATGTCCACATCATAGTCTTTACATTTTTTCAAAGGATCTTCACATACCTGCTTTAACAAATCTTCGAGTGATTTGACAATGCATTCTATATCATCTTCCTCAAAGCAGGCCTTATCATATTCTATAAATAAAGACTGTAATCCTTCAACATCATCATAATTTTTGTTTACCCTTATGTGGAATGGGAAGTTAATGTCTTTTTGGAGTGTTAAAAATTTTGAATTGGTATTTGTTGAATTTGATACGATGGAATACATGGAAATGCAATTCGGATCAATATCAGCGTTACGTAAATCTGTAGTGTATTCACTAAACTGCAGTTTCGCATGGGATAATCCTTCTTTTAAGACGGATTTTGAATATGCTAATAACTCTTCAAATGATAATTCCTCATCATAGGCAAGTCTTAAAGGAATGGTGTTTACAAACATTCCTAATGCATCATCCTGACCAAAATAACGGCCATGAACTGAAGTGTTCATCACAATATCATTAAATGTGGCATTATCATTCTTTGATTTTGATAAATATAAAAAACCAAGGCTTAAAGCAGTTACAAATGGAGAATAATTGAAATTAGGGATTTCATCCAGAATTAATTCTCGATACCCTAGATGTGAATTGTCAAATGAATACCAGTCCTGAGTGTAATTTTTTAGTGAATTTAACCAGTATTTTTTATCTTCTTCTGCTTCAACAGATTGTAAATACTGGATTTCACTGTTGACATATTCTTCATAAGAATAATCCTTTATTTGATATTCTGTGTTATTTTTTAGACAAGTGATTGCTGTTTCAATTTCTTGTGGAAGTAATGTATAAAGTGATGTTCCATCTAAAAGTATGTGCTGCACTGCTCCGATTAAAATTGCATTGCTTTGTGTTTTAAGTATTACCCATGAATATAATGCTGTATCGAAAATTTCTTCAAATGGTTTATCCAGATAGTCTTTAATAAATGATTCGACATCATTTTCAGATACTTCAAAACATTTAAGATTAACTCTGGTGTCTGCAGCATAATACTGTTCAAAATCGCCGTTGGTATTTTTTGTAATTTGTAAATTAAGATAATTTTTTGAAATGATTTCCACTGCAGATTTTAAATATTCAAATTCGTCTAAAGGATAGTCCTTTCTAAATTTCAAATAAAAAGAGTCATTGTTTGCATTATTAATTTCCGAGAATAATAGCATTTTTTGACATGATGATAATTTAAAATTCATTTATTCATCTCCATTCATAATCATTCATTTATATTTTCCAAATAGTTTTTGCTAAAAATTAAGTTTTTTTTAATATTTTTTAGCATTTATTATAAATATATATTTATTTTGCTTTATTTTTAAATTTAATTGTTTTTCTTAACGGAATTGAATTCTGGTCGAAAAATTCATCTCAAGTTTTCACTTAAAAAAACTTTTTTTATTCAAATTTGTTTTTCAATTGAATTTCATTTAATACCTTTCTTAAGTTTTTTACTTCTTTTTTGTTTACATGTTCAATTGTGTGCTAAAATATAATTCGAAGCAATTGTCGGTAATGGTAGTTATTTAGTCAAAATAAGAAAAGATACATTTAAATTAATTTTAATTAATGGTGGAGGGTTTTAAATTTGAAAAATAATTTGATTATTTATTATTTTTAATTTTAATTCATTTATATGTGTTGCAGATAAATTCAGACATTTTTCGATAAGTACACAACATTACCATCAATCTGCAATGTCATAAAAAATAGGTCTATAAAAATAGTCATTGCCGTGCATGGGCATTAAATCAGGTATTGTCGTATTTCTGTCAATGGCTTAATATCAGACATCTGAATTGATATTATGTTTTCTATTGTTATGGGTGAGTTGGGATTTAATTTTCCGGTTAAATTTGGCATGTCCAATACAAAAAAATGGGTTCATTCTATTTTTAGGATTTTATCAAAACCTGACATTCTGAATATTTCATTGATGTTTCCATTAACATTTTTAATGGTCATTGGAATGTTTTCAGATTTTAATTTCTTTTGAGTTGCAATTAAAACACGTAAACCTGCACTGGAAATGTAGTCCAATTTGGAAAAGTCAATAATTAATGAATCAAACTTACCCATTTCGTCATTTATTTCATTTTCAAATTCTGGGGCAGTAACTGTATCGATACGATTTTCTACATTAATTGTTAACTCTTTATTATTATAATTTTTTTCAATGTTCATTTAAACCACATTAATAATTTAAATCTTTTATTAAATAAATATATTTAGGAATTCTCCTATATAAAACAAATTTTACTAAAAATATTTTTTTAATTTCGTTAATATAATCATTTTTATTCTAAGATGATATAAAAAAATAATATATGAAAAAAAGTATTGGGGAAAATATCATGAACAGACACTCCTGCAGAGATTGTGGGGTCATAAACTGCAAAAATCAAGACAAGAAGTATCCTAAATTCTGTCCGACAAAGGATTTAACAGACGATGAAATAATCGAAATTGAAAAGCTGTACAATGAGGACAACAACAGGCAAATATCACGCATATCTGCTGAAATAGAAGATGAATTCTACTACAAATACACAAGAGTTGAAGAAATCATTGAATTCGCCAAAAGAATGAAAATGAATAAAATAGGAATTGCTGCATGTGTTGGGCTGTTTGAGGTAACATAGTATTTGTTGGTTTTTTTCCCTAAGCAGTCTGAAGGTCGGAATGATGTCCTTGGTATCATAGAGATAATCGATTATATCATATATGTCCCTTTTTCTGTTTGGAAGGTATTCGGATAATGCGTCAATGTAGTCTCCAATTGTCAGGCTCAATGTTTCCGCTCTTGCGCATCCGCTTGAACATGAAAACCGGATTATGGCTTTCATTAATGGTGGAGCTATTTTGAATGCTTCCCTGATTATCTCCTTGTCAGGTAAATCCTTGAAATATATGGGTTGTGCTTTTTTAACTGATTTCTGATTTATCCTGGGCAGTTTTCCTATTTCAATGTCATAGAATTTGTAGAAAAATTGGATGATGGTTATTTCTTTTTTAACGGTATTCCGTGCATGCACTTCCAATAGGTGGTGTCTGTATTCAATCAGTTTTGTTCTTAAACGGCAATATTTCCATCTGACATTGTTTTTTTCATCTTCTTCCGCTTCATCAAGGAATTCCTGAAGGGACATGTCATAATATTCGCAGTATTTCCTCAATGAATTTTTATAGTTGTGCACGGTTCTTCTCGAATGGTTGCAACTTATCGATAAATTTTTTATTAGCTCGTCATTCATCATATTATTCACCTATGTTGTTGACATTTAAAAAAAGTTGAGTGAGAGCATTTGAGTAGTAAAATTTTTCAAATTTAGGATAAGTGGTACAACTATTTCATGAGTCATATTGACAGCCAACAAACATTGATTTGATTTTGCCAATAAAATTATTGTTTTGAAATTATAATATTGCTATCATTCTTAAATATTGTTTTATTTTATTTTAATCGTTTATTATTAAAATAAATAATTTTAAATAGTTTATAATTAATAATATCTATAAAAATCTGATTAAATTTTTTATTTATTTTTTTGATATATTTCTTAAAATAAATTGGTATAATTACTTAAATAAAATTAGTATAATTACTTAAATAAAATTAGTATAATTACTTAAATATAAATAGTATAATTACTTAAATAAAATTAGTATAATTACTTAAATATAAATAGTATAATTACTTAAATATAAATAGTATAATTACTTAATTGGTGGTAATGTGGAATATATTAAAAGATATGTTGATGAAGAATTAAATGATATACTAGAATGTATGGGTGCTGTTTTAATAGTAGGGCCAAAATGGTGTGGTAAAACAACAACTGCGACTCAATTTGCCAAAACAGTAATTGAATTGCAACATCCTACATTAGGTAAATCATACATTGAACTGGCAGATGTGGATCCATTGTTATTATTGGATGGAGAAAAACCATTGCTGATTGATGAATGGCAAATGGCTCCTGAATTGTGGGATGCAGTGAGATATTCAGTTGATAAAACTGATGGTTATGGATTATATATTTTAACTGGTTCTACAATTGTTGATAATTCTAAAATAAATCATAAAGGTGTTGGAAGGATTCACAGGTTGATGATGAGGCCAATGAGTCTGTATGAAAGTGGTGATTCTAACGGTAAGATTTCATTAATTGATTTATTTAATGATAATGATGTTAAAATTAATGGAGTTACTTCAGATTTGTCTTTAAGTGATTTGATTTTTTTAGCTTCACGTGGGGGTTGGCCTGAAACATTGAATATTAAAGATAAGAGAAAACAATTGATTGTGGCTTCTTCTTATTTTGATAACATATGCCGTGATGACACCTATAACATGGATGGTGTTAAACGTGATTCAAAACTATTTGAAGCAATCCTTAGATCTTATTCACGCAATATTTCAACATTGGCAAATAATACAAAAATAATGTCGGATATTGAAGAAAATTACGGTAAAATTTCTGAGCCTACCTTTTATTCATATATCTCTGTTTTAAAAAATCTGTTTGTTATTGATAATGTTCCCGCATGGGCTCCTAATATTCGTTCAAAGCAAAAAATAAGGAAAACTGAAAAAAAGGAATTTATAGACCCGTCAATTGCAGTTGCAGGTCTTAATGTAACTCCTGAAATGTTGGTGTATGATTTGGAAACTTTTGGATTCATTTTTGAAACCTTATGCATTAGAGACTTAAAAGTATATTCCGCACCATTGGGTGGAAAAGTATTATATTATAATGACGGCACTTTGGAAGTGGATTGTGTTTTGCAAATTGCTGATGGGCGTTATGGATTGATTGAGTTTAAATTAGGAGATAAAAGAATTGATGATGGTGCGAAATCTTTATTGAAAATGAATAAGTTGATTAAACAAAAAATTGCTGAAGGAGATACACATATTCCGGAACCTAACTTTTTAGCGGTTATAACGAGTGATTCGATTGCAAAAGTTCGAAAAGATGGGGTGATGGTAATTCCTATTGGTGCATTAAGATGAATGTATGTTAAATTCGCAAAAGAATGGATAATCATGAAATTTTTAAGAATAAATTCTTTGTACTGTCTGAAACAAAATTTGAATTTGTAGTAGATAATTTCTATACTATTATGCCAACAGCAACATGAAGCTAGTCAAAAAGAACCAAAAGTTGCATAATCATAATTCGCCATTGCTAATTGGGGAAGTTAAAGATGATGATGTTGTAAAAGAGGTTAGGGAACCTAGCTATATTGATGTACAATCTAAGTTGTTTTAAATACTTCTAAATGGATATATTCCATTTTTTTCATAACTGTTCTTAAGCCAGTATGTGAAAATAGGGTCTGTAATTTGATATTTGTCATTTGCATATTCAATTAAATCGTAATCAAGAAGGCGATTTAGTGGTCTGTTTAGTGATCCACTGGTTACTTTGAGGTAATTTGCTACTTCTATTCTTTTTTTTGGATTTTCAAGTAGTGAAATTATGATTTTTTGTTCTTGAAATGTTAATTTAGACCACATGTATATGAAATGGATAGCGAGATAATCAATTGAATCCTTGAATAATTCAATGATATTATTTTCAGTTAAGGTTATGTTTTCTGGAAGATATTTTGCAAATATATTGATATAATATGGAATTCCACGTGTACATTTGTAAAATCTTTCAAATCCATCATCATCGAGCTGTATGTTTCTTGTCATTGATTTAATATAGTTTTCAGTGGTTTGTTTTGAAAATGGTTGAATTTCAATTGTCAGCATCCTTCCTCCAAATGCTCCTTGATTTCCATTCAAATCATTTATTAAACTATCTTTTAAGCTCATGCTTCCGCAAAATAGGTATGCAACATTTTTTTGTGTTTGGATGAAACTGCGCATGTACCATAAAAATCCATTCAGTTCATCACCTAAATCTTTCATTAATTGGATTTCATCAATGAATATGAAAACGCCTTTTAGTTTATCAGTATTGTCTTCATAAATTTTTTGAGGTAATTCCATTACAAATTCAGCTAATTTTTCGTAATTGTCTTCGCTTTCGAATATTGGAATTGGAATGTGTTCATAGGATAAAAGTTTATCTATTTTGAAATTTTTTGTTTTAAAATATTTTTCTATTTGCTTGTTAATCGTTTTTAAGCCAAATTCTTTTGATGATTTGATAATTGTGTCATAAATTATTTTAATTATGCTTGCTCTTGTGAGGTTTTTTTGTTGGTATGCATCGCTTCTGGATAAATCGATGTCTACAACTAAATATTCTCTTTTGAATTTATTTTTGATTTTTTTGATAAGTGCTGTTTTTCCAACCCCTCTAATCCCTGTTAGGAGTATTGTAGGCGAAGAGTTGAATTCAGTGCTAATTAATAAGTTTGATAATATGTTGATTTCATCTGTTCGGTTGAAAAATTGTGTTTCGGTTAAATTTGCATCAGTTATGCTTGCAATTTCATCCATTTGTTTCCCTCATATAATGTATTTTTCATTATATAATGTCATATATTGTATTTTGAATTATATAATTAATTTTTCATTATGTGTTGTAATATAATGTATTTTTCATTATATATAATATTGATTATTTTTTTTAAATATGAAACAAAATTCCCTAAGTAGTGGATAATTCCGCTACTTTTTTACTATTATTTGCTCGTATCATATCAAACAAAAATCAAAAATGTAATAAATAATTTAAAGAGTGTTACGCAAACAGCAACATGAAACTGGTCAAAAAGAATCAGAAGTTGCATAATCCCGATTCACCTTTGCTCTGGGGAAAGTTAAAGATGATGATGTTGTAAGAGAAGTTAGCGAGCCTTGATGCTCAAACTAGAATGATGTAGCTATTAGCTTAAGCCTTTGATATTAAAAGTTCATCAGAATGCATTGAAAATCAATCTTACAGAGAATTGCGCTATTCTTGCATTATTATAATAAAAATCCAATCCAAAAATTTAATCGTTTGGAAATCAAATATAAAATTAAGTTCATGTTTAAGTTTGAATGTTAAAATATTTTTTAAAATTAATATGTTGGAGGATTAATAAGTATGAATGAAAAGGCTAACGAATATTCTTGGTTTCCGTTAATAGTTGTGGCTTGTGCTTCATTTATTATAGTGTTGGACTCTTTCTTCATGAATGTTAGCATTTCTCGAATTGTTGTTGATTTGAATGCTGATGTTAGTACTATTCAAATGATTGTGTCGTTTTGTACTCTTATCACTGCTGCGTTGATACTGTTCAGTACCAAACTTCAGGACATAGTTGGTAAAAAGAAACTGTTTGTAATTGGTGCTGCACTTTTTGGTATAGGAATATTTGCTGCAGTATTAAGTTCAAGTGTTATGATGTTTTTTGTCGGATGGGCAGCGATTAAAGGTGTTGCTGCGGCATTAATGCTGCCTGCCATAGTTTCAATAATAAGCGGAATATATTCCGGCAGAAAGCGTACAATTGCTTTGGCAACTCTCGGGGTAATGGCAGGACTTGCAGATATTTTAGCTCCGCTCCTTGGTGGGCTTATTACAACTTTTTTCAGCTGGAGATACACTTTTGCATTCGAATTAATATTCATTTTATTTATTTTAGTAATGCAAAATAAAATACCTGATTTTAAACCTACTGAATCTAAAAGCGA
>SUTF01000017.1 GCA_015063005.1 Methanobrevibacter millerae | reverse complement strand
ATCAAACAGAATTGAACACATAACAGACATAATAATAAGTATTATGAAGTACGCTAAAAAAATATAGACGAGTAATAACACAATAAAGTTATAAAAATTTCTATAACCAAATTTCACCACATCTACAAAACCAACATCATACCCAAAAAATCTCAGGTACTCATGAAAGCATATTCAATGAATTAATAATGAAATTAATTAATAAATATGATAAATTATAGCTACATGCGGAAAAGCAACCATCATAGTCATTTATTGTAATATACAACACGACTTAGGTCATCGCCATAAACACATAGCACATCTAATAGATGAAGGTATTTAATTAACAAAATCAATTAAAATATATTGCAAAATTTTTTTAAAAATAAAAATATAGATTAATTATTATAATTAGATTAAACTAAATATAATCAATACTTTATAAAAAAATTTGAATACAATATTCTTATTTTCATAAGATAATTTTTAGATCGTTTGTAAAAATATTAACAAAAATAAAAGTATTATAAAAAAATAAATTTTTAATACTAATCTAAAATATAAAATTATTATATAAATTAACATTACCCGAAAAATTATGAGTATTTAAAACTTTCTAATTAAATTAAATAAAAATTACTTTATATACTGCAATACTAATATTTTAATTGGTGATAAAATATGAAGTTCGGTATAGAATTCGTACCAAATCAACCTTTGGATGAAATTGTAAAATTAGTAAAATTAGCAGAAGACGTCGGTTTTGAATATGCATGGATCACTGATCACTACAACAACAAAAATGTATACGAAACCTTAGCATTACTTGCAGCAAATACTGAAACCATTAAAATGGGTCCTGGTGTAACCAACCCATACGTAAGAAGCCCTGCAATCTCTGCTTCTGCAATCGCAACTATTGACGAAATCTCAGAAGGTAGAGCAACCTTCGGTATTGGTCCTGGTGACAAAGCAACTTTCGATGCTTTAGGAATTGAATGGACTAAACCTGTATCTACCATTAAAGCAGCAATCGCTGACATTAACACCTTATTAGCTGGTGACAAAACTGAAGCTGGTGCACAATTAGGTGGAGTAAAAGCTGTCCAAGAACACATCCCTGTTTACATGGGTGCACAAGGACCTAAAATGTTAGAAACTGCTGGAGAAATCGCAGATGGTGTATTAATTAACGCTTCCAACCCTAAAGATTACGAAGCAGCTATGCCTATGATCAAAAAAGGTCTCGAAGCAGCTGGCGAAAAAGAATTCGATGTAGGTGCATACACTGCAACTTCTATCGGACCTGACTCAGACGCAGCTAAAAACGCAGCTAAAATCGTAGTTGCATTTATCGCAGCTGGTTCCCCACCTCCAGTTATCGAAAGACACGGATTACCTGAAGGATTCAACACTAAAATGGGTGAATTCTTAGCTAAAGGTGACTTCGGTGGAGCTATCGGTGCTGTAACTGACGAAGCATTAGACGCATTCTCAGTATGTGGTACTCCTGATGAGTTCATTCCAAAAATTGAAGGCTTAGCTGAAATGGGTGTAACTCAATACGTAGCAGGTTCCCCTGTTGGTAAAAACGTAGAAGAATCCATTAAATTATTAGGAGAAGTAATCGCAAGTTTCTAAGCTTGCTTTCTTTTCTTTTTTTTATTTTTTTAAAACACGTATACACAACTTATTAACAAAACTATTTTTTAACAATAATTTATAATTATACCATTATCTAATAATATATTATAATGGAAATTGAAAATTTATGCAAAGATATTAGAAACAGGGCTTTTGAAAGAAAAGATCCAAAAACTCCAGAACAAGTTGGAGCTAGCTGGTATAATGATGATTTGACTTATGATGGTGTTTCAAAAACATTATTTATTATATTGCCTACGCCCGGTTGTGCATGGGCATTGGGAGACAGTGGAGGATGCTCAATGTGCAGTTATGTTTCAGACTGCACACTGGAACCCATTGACAGTGACACCATAATCAGCATATTCAATAATCACCTATCCCGTTATGACATTGAAAGTGAAGATAGGATAGCTGTTAAATTATTTGCTTCAGGAAGTTTCCTAAATCCTTACGAACTTCCGAAAGATGCTCGTGATGAAATATTAACAACACTTGCCAATATGGATAATGTTGCCGAAATCATTGTTGAGTCAAGACCTGAATATGTTAAAGAGGAATATTTGGATGAAATTTTTGATATAATTGGAGACAGATTATTCGAAATAAGCATAGGTCTTGAAACATCCAATGACTATACCCGTTTAAATAAAATTAATAAAGGATTTACATTAAAGGACTTTGAAGATGCAGTCAAGACAATGCAGGATTTAAGAGATGAAAAAGGTTACAACTTAAAATCCAAAGCATATATTTTTGTAAAGCCTATTCTTGTCAGCGAAAGTGAAGCAATAGCTGAAGCGATTGAAACTGCAAGACACTGTGAATCAATAGGCGTTGACAGACTATCATTCTGTCCTGCAACCATACATGGCGGAACAGTAATTGAAAGATTCTGGAGAAAAGGTGCATATCAGCCTCCATGGATTTGGAGCTGCATTGAAATAATCAATACTGTGAGAAATGAAATTGACATGCCTGCACTTCTGGACACTTCAGGATTCGGCTCTAGACGTGGCCCATATAACTGTAAAAAATGCAATAAAGATTTAAAACATAAGATTATTGACTGTAACCTGACTCAAAGCATCGTTGAACATGACTGCGAGTGCAAAAGCGAATGGTTAGCTGAAGTTGAAAATGCTAATATAAATCAATCCAAAATTAAAATCAAACATATACCATTATATTGAAATAATAATAAATTCAATAATTATTAAGTGGAGGATTTGAATGAAAAATAAAATTGTTAGTTTACTGGCCATAATTTTAGGAATAATGATTATTTCCTTTCCAATACTTGGAGTCGTATCAACTAGTGCAATTCTTGGATTATCAGTTTTATTTATATCAATTTATGCATTGCTAACGGGCATATCAATAACTGATTACAACACACCAGGATCCATAATTGATATTGCATTAGGTGTAGTACTTCTCATAATTAGTATAGGCATAATATTCAATCCAGCATTATTTGGATTTTTGGCTGAAATAACATTATATCTTGCAGGAATAATATTGATTATTGCAGGAGTTGTTTCACTGGTGAATAACCGCAACTCCAAATATGGATTCTACATTGGAATAGCTGGAATTATATTAGGTGTATGTTATATTATTATTGGAACATATATTGCAAATCCAATTATTTTAGGTACGTTGATTGGAATATGGTTAGTAATAAGCGGTATAATGAGATTATTAAATTAATCTCCTAATATTCTTTTTTTGGTGTTTATTTTGATATGTATAAGTGCAGATTTTGATCCGGTTCATAAAGGACATGAAAAACTAATTAGTGAAGCTCGTAAGATTGCAGATAATGAATCTAAAAAACTTGTTGTATATTTAAACAAAGGATTTAGTGCAAATCATGCACCATTCTTTGTAGACTTTGATGCAAGAAGTGAAATGGCACTGGCATTAGGTGCTGATGAAGTCAAATCATTCGAAGGTCTTCATCACAGACTGGTCCTATCATACAGCGTTCCCATCAGACTTACGCAAATGATTAATGATGGAGGCAGTGATTACATTACCTCTGCAAGCATTTCCCTTAATGAAATAGCTAAAAAAGCCCAAAAATTTATTGATGAGGGTAATTTTGTCGGAATGCCGAAAAACTATACAAACAGAAATGAAATTAGATGGTATGCATTGAATGAATTTTTAGGCTCCAAGCTAAAATTCCATATCGTGAAGGAACTTAACAAGGACAAATACTCAGGACGCCTAATTCGACAATCCATCATTGACAATGACTATACAATAACGTCTGAAACCAGAAAATTGCTTCCAAAGTCAACTGTTGAGATATTGGAAAGGGAAATTGATAAAAACAATATTGATTTAGGTCGAAACTGGGAGGATATCTACAAAAGGATGAATACATACTCAAGAGGCAATCTCTCAAAAATAGCCTATTTGAATGGCAAAACCATTAATGAAATTATTAAAAAAAGAGTGTATTCAAATCCCGAATCCGTTTGGGCGGCGTTCAGAAGATCAGATTACGGTCCGGTAATGACACGTCTCGCAATAAGTTCCATTGAAATGGATGTTACAAAACGGGAAGTGATGGATTTGATGAAAAGCTACGAAGCTGAAAATGTCATCCCTGAAATGCAAAAGGTATCCAAGGTCATTGATAGAGCATGGTATGTTGCAACAAAAACAAATGAAGGCATGAGTGCGCGTGAAGCAAACAATAACTTCAGGCAGGGCAATGTTGAAGTTTCAGATGCTCCATTAAGTATTGATGCCGGTTTAAATCTTACACGTTTTGAAACCAAGATTATGAAAGAAGGATTGAATGCAGATTTATATGTCGACAAAAACAATAAGATATCCGTTCAGCTTAAAAGCGAAGGCAAAAAAATCAAAACCAACTTAAGATTGCCTGCTCGGGAAGTGACATATTTGAGATACATTATGGATTCCCACTTTATTCCGGTCAGCGGAACAAGCAAAAAAGACAAGAAAGGATATAAGATTAATGTTAAAATTGCTTAAGCTTATCAAGAGCAGTTTTAACCATGTCCAAGTCATCACCATCAAAATAATCCAAGATTTCTTCAAGCTCTTCAGACTTTCTTTTTGAAGACTTTAAAGTATTGCTTATTCTTGAAAGAGACTTCTGTTTAAAATCATCACCTTCAGTTACTGACAGCACATCAAAAAATTCATCTTCAAGATCTAATCCTTTAGCCAGATTATAGCTTTCAATGAGAAGTACGCTTAAGGATTTTGTATATGTGCTTCTAAGCAACTTTAAAGCTGAAGCATCACCAATCTTATCTGATATTATTTTTACGTTTAAAAATTCATCTAAAAAAAGTAGTTTATCGGCATCAACACCGGATAAATATAATGTAGGATTATCAGAATCTATTTTTCCAATTATTGCTCCATCAACAAAATTATTGGCTAATGAATTAATTTCATTACTTGTTTTGGGGGAAATATTATTCAAATCCAAATAGATTGAATCAGTATTTCCATATCTTCTTGCCGTTTCAACAGCCTGTGAGGGCGAATTGGCAGAAATTATAATGTCTGCAGATTCAACTGCCTGGTCAAAAGAGCTGTAAACTTCAACGTTTGACTGATTGATTAAATCAATGGTATTTTTTGACCTGTCCTGTGTTGAAGTCATGAAATTAATATTGGGAGAGTTAATCAGCTTAACCAAATTGTAGGAAAGCTTCCCAAATCCTATTAGAGCAATATTCATATAACCACATTATTTATTTAAGAGAAGCATGTCATGCAATTCCACACCAATGTCCCTTGATATTGTACCGCATTTGGCGCAAAGCATGAAATAAATATCCTTGTCGGATAAGTCAATTTCAGTTAATCCTTCATAATTACCCATTCCCTTGGATATTATGAATTCATGCTCATTGAAAATTTCTCTAAACTCATCTGAAATTTCACTGTCAACATAACCAACAGTACCTGCACCGATTTCCACAATCTCACCGAATTCATCAAGCCCTGCATTGATTGCATCTTCCATGCATGCATCATTCAATATCGGGAAAGACTTGACTGCAATTGTAATGTCTACGTCATATTTCTTGATTTCAGACAGCAAAATCTTATCGAAAACAATTTCACCAGTATTGTCCACTAAATATAATACCTTTTCATGTTTGTTTAGGGAATTTTCAAAGTTTTCAATATCTTTAACTGCCAAATCTTTCTTAAGGGAATCCTTGATAAAAGATTCGATATCATCATCCAATGTAAATGCTCCGAAATCCAGTATATTTCCAACAATAGCTATCTTGACACGATTTTCCAAACAGTCGTTTTCATCCAAAATCTTTTGGGCAATGGGCAAATATTTTAATGCAATTTCGTTAGCAAGTTTCTTTTCATTAACATACGGATCGTAACAATTGGTTTTCTGTTTTATAAGACTGTGAATATATGAACCCGTCTTGTTTGAGTTGGTTCCATTCTTAAATGTTTTGGAAAGGAATTTGAAAATATCTTCCATTATTTCCATTTTCAGGTTTTCATCATCTGTTGACAAATCCATAGCTTCACGAGCCTGCCTTAAAAAACATGGACCACATTCATAACTAATCTTCAAAATTAACCACCATATATTATTTGAATTAATTGAATTTCATCGCCATCTTCAATGATTGTATCCTCTATGGCCAACTCACCATTTTGTTTTGATACAACCGTTTGTGTGGATAAGCCCAATTCAATGATTAAATCCTTAATGGAATAATTTGACTTTGGAATTTCTTTTTCTTCTAATTTATCTTTATATTTTAATGTAAATGACATTTAATCACCAGCCAATTCTTCTAAAAATGAACATGCCTTGCATAATTTATTTGCGGCAGGTTCACCACATTTCTCACATCTTCCATGAGAATATTCCTTTTTAAAGTCATCCTTAAGCGCATTCTTGATTTTATCATAACCTCTAAGAGTGGAGTATTTAATTGTCGGATGTGATTCGCTTAACTTATTAATTACTTCAGACACTTCCCCTCTGAAGGATTGCTGTGCGTAAGGACAGCTTGCAAAGTGAACTTCAAGGTCTTTTGCAACAACATACAAACCTATTTCACGTTCAGGTATTTCCCTTAAGGGTTTGATTTTAACTGTGAACTCTTTTGCTTTTGATTCAGTTTTAGCACCAAGCTTTGTCAAATTATCAGTATTGCCTTCAAGATAGTTCATCATTATCGCTTGCACTTCATCATCCAAATTGTGTCCTGTAGCTATTTTGGTAGCACCCATTTCACGAGCTGCTTTATTGATTATGGTTCTTCTGAAAACCCCACAATATGAACAGGATCCCTTGTGATTAGGCTTTTTCATAATCTCATCCAATGTGATTCCATATGAATCCTTAAGAGAAACAATCTTGTGCTCTATACCTAACCTTTCAGCATGACGAATAGCTATATCGACACCATCCTGACGGTAGTTGTCAATTCCTTCATCAACAGTTACAGCACATAAATCTATAATATTCATTTCACGAAAAGAGTTTAATATCTCCAAAGTGGTTACACTGTCCTTTCCTCCGGAAAGTGCAACCAAAACCTTATCTCCCTTATCCAGTAATTTTTCCTTTCTAACTGTCTTAATAACTTTTTTTTCAATAGATTCAATGAAACAATCCTTACATAAATACTGGCCGGACTGTTCTTTTTTAATAATAACATTAGGATTACCGCATTTGGTACAATCCATACTCTCACCTACATTTGCTCTACAAACTGAGCTAATTGATTAAGGGTATTAACTTCAAAAACATGTGCTCCCGCATCCTCATAAAGGGAAACACAACTGTCTACAATATCCCATTTATTCCTATCTTCAGGATTTAAAATGACAACTTTTTTGGAATCCCTGACCATCTCCTCGATTAGATGAACGCTTGCTGGAATTCCATTCTGTTTTGGTCCCGCCCAGTCTCTGCAATCAGACAATATAATGACATATGATTTGTTATTCAGGTTTGCCTTTTGTCTGAATGCTTTAAAAGAAGAGTACATGTCAGAGGTTCCATGAACCATCATATTCTTTACTCTCAAATCCTTAACCTTTACAAATGAATCGATTAAGTATTCCTCTTTTAGTGCATCAGTAGTTTCAATTACCTTATTGTCAAATTCAAAAGTTCTTGAATGTTTGAATGCAGTCTGTGCGGAAAACATCAGCATGAAAAACCAACTGCTAATCCACTCACAGGATCCGCTAATGTCATTCAGGAAGAGATGTTCGTTTTTATGTGGCCTTGGTTTGGCCTTAATAAGCTCAATAGGAACTCCACCATACTTTAAATTGGCACGGATAGTCCGTCTCATATCAATCTTATGTGAAGAGGTTCTAATTTTACGTCTTGAACGTTTGTTTGCAATTCTCCTACCTAACCTCTGACATATTTCAAGCATTCTTGGGTCGAATCTGTTGAGTTTGGTCAAATCCTTGTTCATCAGTTCCCCATCACGTTCAAGTTCCTTAACTTCATCGAGCAAAGGCTGGCCGGAAAGCATCTTCAATTTTTCATTGCTCATCCTTGCTTCCTGAACCTTTTTATATGTATTGTTCTGTTTCTTGATGATATACTTATTCGATTTAGGACCCGCACCCTTATATCCCTTACTTCGCTCAGGAAGTTCATCCAGCTCAGAGGACTCTTTTTCTTTTTTGAAAATCTCCTCAAAAATCTTATTGAACTTTGGGATATCATATTTGTCCTTAACATAAATCGCCCTTAAGGCTGTTCTAAGCATATCCCTATCTGATTCACCCAATTGCATATAAACTTCAGTTGCTGAGTAAGTGCTTCTGATACTGACGGGAAGACCTTCCTGTCTTAACTGACTGGATAAAGCAGCAATCTTATTTATCATATTAATATTTCCTGTCTAGGACATCCTTAATAACACGTTTCTTATCACTTTCTGTTTTAATAGCTACGCCAATACTATCTTTCATTGCATCATTAGTGTTTTTGCTTTTTAAATTGGAAACAGATTTAACCCAATCGACTGTTCCCCTAACAGAAGGCTTTTTAAGCAAGTTAAGGTTTCTAATATCATGTACAATCTTAACAACAGCTGAAATAGTTTCATCTTCAGCTTCAGGAAGTTTGGATTTGACTATTTCAATTTCCCTTTCAATGCTTGGATATGGAATGTATAAAAAGAGACATCTGTCTTTTGTCTCATCCAAGAGTGACCTTTGGGAATTTGATGTCAATATAACAATCAAGTCATTTTGCAGTTGAAATGTTCCTAAATCATTGATGGTGATTTCCTGTTCACCAAGCGCCTGGAGCAGAAAGCTTTCAACTTCCTCATCTGCCTTATCAATTTCATCTATAAGTAAAACAGAGTCTTTCTCGTTTAAGAAAGCATTTAAAAGTGATCTTCTAATGAAGTACTCCTCTTCAAAGATAGTGTCTTCCTTGGATTCTGCATTTTTAGCCGCTTCCAAATGCAACAACTGCTTTTGGTAATTCCATTCACCGACAATCTGCTCAAAGGTAATGCCTTCATAACATTGTATCCTGAAAAAGTCCCTGTCAAAAGTCTTAGCAACAACTTTTGCCAATTCAGTTTTACCTACACCAGGCGGACCTTCAATCAACATTGGTTTAGACAATAGAAAAGATAGATACAATGTAGTTGAAATTTCCTTATTAGAAACATATTCTTCGGCCAAAAGAGCCTTATCAATATCTTTAATGGATAATTCTTCACTTTGCAAAATTAAACCCCTAATAAATTTTTTATACCTAATTATTTATTATAATATAATTCAATTTAAAGTTTATCTTTATATTAAATAATAATTGATATATAATTCAACATATTAACAAAAAGAATTATATATAAAAATGAATAAAAAATATTACTAATATAAATCGGAGGGTAAATATGAAGTTCGATAATATGATTATTTTGATTGTAATTATAGCAATAATTATATTAACAATGGGTGCATTTGTTTACACCAGCAACACAGATGTTACAACAAACAACATAACTGATGTAAACGACACTTCAAAAAATAATGACACAAATTTACTTTCAATATTAACTGGAGATAATAGTACTAGTAGTTCTAGTTCTTCAGATCACAGTTCTTCATCAAGTTCCTCAAGCTCAAGTTCCTCATCAAGTTCTAGTTCTTCATCAAGTTCTAGAAGTGGTGGTTCAAGTTCTTATAGTGGTGGAGGAAGTAGCTCAGGAGGATCACACAGTGGAGGAGGATCATCAAGTACACCTTCAACACCAAGTAAAGACTATGATATTGTTGAACCAGAATAGACAATAAAATTAATTTTTAAATTGGTCAGGGTTTTTGAACAATTCAAAATCCTGAACATACTCTTTACCCGTAATCATCGCAATTTCTGCTTTTTGTAGTTCACTGCCCAAATATGCAGCATGCTCCATTCGGGTAACCAAATCTTTTTTTATTATTTCTTCATAAATTTCTTTTGCAGTTTTTCCGACAATTACCAAATCCGCATTATTTTTCTTAAAATGAGTGGCGATAATTTTACTTTCACTGACAGTGGTTCCATAATCAACATTTATTCTGAAACTGCCAGCCTTATCACGTATGAATTTTAAAGGTTCTGAAAGTTTAGCCTGAGGGATGCCATCCAATTCATTTTCTATAATGTCATTTCTCTTATGCTTATCCTTGAATGCAACCATATTGATTCCCAAATCCTTTGGAATTGACTTTCTATGCTTTGCAAGAAACATCATCTTTGAAGCGGTTGAAAGTTCATAAACGCTTCCCCTAGTTTTTCCACTTTCTTCAGGAGTAAACAGTATGCTGACTCCAAGTTCCATACCAATTCCTGCAAGAAGCACATTAACACCGCCAGAATCCGCATCCATCAATTCGGTTACGTTTCCTACGCCGAAAAACATCGGTGCCTTGTTGACCTGATGGAAATTTCTGCATGCTATAATTGATTCCACAATACTTGCACTGTTAACCGGGTCAAGAATTAAATCTGCAACATACTTCAATCCGTCAGTATCCTCAATCAACTGATGCATTGCTTCAACACGTTCCTCAGGAGTTTTTGGAGAAATTCCTTCACTGAAATTGGTAGGCAGCAATACCGCAGGAATTCCTTTTTCTTTAAGTAAAGGGGCGACCTTGGATTGATTACCCAAATCAAGACTCAATACAAAATCTATCCCATGTTCTGCTGCAACTTTAATCTCTTTAGTGTTTAATGTGTCAATGCTTAACGGCCTGTCTCCAACGATTGGACGCAATGTTTCAATCAGTTCAGGAACCTTATCCGAGAAATCTTCACCTGCCGCCATACCAATATCTATCATGTCAGCACCACAGTCAACAAAATACTGGCACTTGTTAATCAATGCCTCTTTCGACAGAAACGGAGCATTTGCAATTTCGGCAAGAACCCTCATAGGGAAATCTTCACCCACAGGAAGTTTTCCTATCCTAATGTTATTTGGCTTTTGAAGAAGTTTTTCTATATTCTCCTCATCATTTTCAAAGTCTTCAATTATTTTGAATGCTTCTTTTCTTTTTTCTTCTTCAATAAGCTTATCTGCAGGTTTGTCTTCTGACAGCTGAATATTTTCAATCAGATTCAAAACCATGGCCAAATCTGCACCGTCAGTAGACCCCTTGAAAGTTGGAATTCCAAGCTCTTTTGTAATTTCTCGCGTGCCTTTTTTAATCAAACCGGGAACTAAAATCAAATCGATATCATCAATTTGATCGGCAAAATTAGTTTTTACTTCATTGATAATCATTCTAGGAGTTAAAAATGCTGCAACTTGAGTATCAGCAATATGAACAATGACATCTTCTGTTGAGTCTTCAACAACACTTTTTATTAAAGGATAAGCCAAATCCCCAGTAATAATTAAAACTTTCATAACAACTCCTCAAAATTATATTTCAAAGTTATATTATATTAAATCTTTGAAAAAATAAACAAAAGCCATAGCTTTTTATTTCTATCATATCTTTTTAAAATTTCTTTATTAAACTAAAAAATCAATATTGAAAAATATACATCAAATAAAAGCACAAATAATTAAAATTTAAACAAAAATATTGTAAATTTAAATAATAACATAAGATTTATATATTTTGTAATTTATAATGATTATACATGATAAATATATGGAGGAAATTTAATGATTGAAATTCGTTTTCATGGAAGAGGAGGACAAGGTTCCGTAACCGCTGCTGAAATTTTGGCTAAAGCAGCATTCAAAGACGGTAAATATTCCCAAGCTTTTCCATTTTTTGGAGTAGAACGTAGAGGGGCTCCAGTTATGGCTTTCACAAGAATTGATGACAAGCCAATTGAAATAAGATATCAAATATACAACCCAGACTACGTATTAGTTCTTGATGATGGATTGATGAATGTAGTCGATGTATTTGCTGGAATTAAAGACAATACCGAAGTTATGATAAACATTCCAGAAGAATTCAAAGGTTCTGGTGAACATAAAGTTTACAGCATAGATGCAACTGGAATTGCATTAGAATTATTAGGCCGTAATATTGTAAACACCATTATCTTAGGATACTTTGCTAAAAAAACAGGCATTGTAAGTATTGATTCACTCATAGAAGTAATTAAAGAAACATTCCCTGGCAAAATTGGAGAATTGAATGCTGAAGCTACAAGAAAAGCTTACGAAATGGGATAAAAAAGGTGAGATGAATGGTAACAATAGGATGTGTAATTAAAACACCTGGAAGTAGTAAAAATAACAAAACTGGAAGTTGGAGAACTTTCAAACCAATTTTAGACAAAGAAAAATGTATTGATTGTGATAACTGTATCATATTCTGTCCAGATTCCAGTGTAAACAAACAACATGATATAAATTACGATTACTGTAAAGGATGCGGAATTTGTGCTCACGAATGTCCTTCCGACGCAATCGAAATGGTAAAAGAATAGAAAAGGGAGTGAGTTAATGACTAAAGAGATTATGACAGCAAATAAAGCAGTTGCAGAAGCTGCTAGATTAGCTAAACCACAAGTTATTCCTGTTTATCCAATTACCCCACAAACTACAATTTCTGAATACCTTGCACAATATGTGGCTGATGAAAAAATAGCTGCAAATTATGTCAAAGTAGAATCAGAACACAGTGCAATTAGTGCGGCTGTTGGAGCAAGTTCAGCAGGAGTAAGAGTATTCACAGCTACATCCTCACAAGGATTAATGTTAATGCATGAGATTTTATTTGCAGCAGCAGGTATGAGAACACCATTCGTTCTTGCTGATGCTAACAGGGCAATTTCAGCACCATTAAACATTTGGAACGATCAACAAGATTCCATCGCACAGAGGGATGCAGGATGGTTACAAATCTATGTTGAAAATGCACAAGAAGCATTGGATACCACATTAATGGCATATAAAATATCTGAAAACCCTAAAGTATTACTTCCATCAATGGTATGTCTAGATGGATTTATTTTAACTCACACAGTTGAACCTGTGGAAATTCCGGACCAAGAACCAGTTGATGAATTTTTACCTCCATACACTCCAGAGCATGCATATTTAGATCCAAAAGACCCAATGTCTATTGGTAACTTAGCTGACCCAGATTACTACTTAGAAGCAAGACATGATATGCAAATTGCAATGGAAAATTCAATCGATGTAATTCAAGAAACCTGTGATGAATTTGCAGAAATATTCGGAAGAAAATATGGTCTTGTCGAACCATATAAAACAGAAGACGCTGAAATTATCTTTGTTGCAATGGGATCAATCTGCAGTACCATCAGAGTTATGGTTAATCAATTAAGAGAACAAGGCGAAAAAGTAGGTTTACTTAAAATTAGGGCTTACAGACCTTTCCCTGTTGAAGCTATTGATGAAGCTGTTAAAAATTGTGAAAAATTAGCAGTTGTTGACAAAAACGTTACATTTGGTATTGGTGGAGCTTTATACACTGACGTAAAAGCAAAAATCCACAAAGAAGCATACGGATTTATTGCAGGTTTAGGTGGAAGAGACATCACACCAGAATCAATTTTAGAAATTTATGAAAAAACCAAAAACCCAGTTAAAGAGGTTACTTGGATTGGACTCAAGGAGGAATAGATATGGATATACCTGATAAAGATTTATTATCCCCAGGACACAGAGGATGTGCTGGTTGTGGAGCATCAATTGCAGTTAAATTAGCTCTTAATGCATTAGGTGAAAACACCGTAGCTATTTCTGCTACAGGATGTCTTGAAGTTATGACTACACCTTATCCTGAAACTGCATGGGAAGTTCCATTCATTCACGTAGCATTCGAAAACTCCGGTGCTGTTGCATCAGGTGTTGAAGCTGCATTAAGAATACAAGGAAAAGATGATGTAAATGTTGTTGCTTTCGGTGGTGACGGAGGAACTGTAGATATCGGTTTACAATCCCTTTCCGGAGCTATGGAAAGAGGCCATAACATGACCTACATCTGTTATGATAACGAAGCTTATATGAATACAGGTATTCAAAGAAGTGGAGCAACACCATTTGGTGCAACAACTACAACTTCACCAAGCGGGGTTGCAAGTTTCGGAGAAGACAAACCTAAAAAAGACATGCCAATGATTATGGCTGCTCACGGAATTCCTTATGTAGCAACCGCATCAATCGCATATCCTGAAGACTTTGTTAACAAAGTTAAAAAAGCAGCTGCAGTTAAAGGTCCTGCTTACATTCACTTACAACAACCATGTACTACTGGTTGGGGATTCGACTCATCAAGAACCATTGAATTAGGTAGACTAGCTGTAGAAACCGGATCTTGGATATTATACGAAATTGAAAACGGTGAATTTAAAATAACTTTCACCCCTGAAGAAAGAAAACCTGTAACTGAATACTTGTCACAACAAAAAAGATTCAGACACTTACAAGAAGAAGAAATATCCAAAATACAAAAATATGTTGACGCACAATGTGCTGAATTAGGATTATAGGAGGCAAACTATGGAAAAAATTACCGTTAATAGTAACATTTGTGACGGATGTCTCAATTGTGAGAATATGTGTGAATCAGTTCACACTGCCGCAAGAATTAAAATCATAGAACATAATTCATCCTATTACGGTATTGTATGTCAACATTGTGAAAGTGCGCCTTGTATTAAAATCTGTCCGACAGATGCTATTTCAGATGAAAAAGTGGATACTAGCAAATGTATCGGCTGTGGATTATGTGTAATGGTTTGTCCGTTTGGTGCAATGACATATACAGCAAGTATTGCTGAGAAATGTGACTTATGTTCCGACAGAGAAGAAGGTCCTGCTTGTATCAAAGCATGTACCAAAAGAGCTATTACTGTTGCAGATCCAGCTAAAATTAAAGCAAGAAACCAACAAAAATTCTTGTCAAAACTTGCTGGTATTTATGAGCCAGATAATAAGAAAGGCGGATTTGTCCACGTAATTACAAGTCAAGCGAGAGCCCGATTAGCTCTCGAGGAATAGGAATATTACTATGAACTGTTTAAATTGTACAACTTGTGAAAGTGATTGTCAACTTAAAGAAGTTGACACACCTTCATTATTTTGTATGAACTGCCAACCATCAGAAGCACCATGTTTAAAAGAATGTCCGAATGATGCTATCGAAGTATTGGGCGGAGCTATTACCATAAATGAAGAAAAATGTGATAGATGCAGACAATGTATTGATGTCTGCCCTATTGGAGCAATTCACATTTAACTAAATTTTAAAAATATTTATAATCCTTTAGAATCAAAAATAGTATTAATTAATTTTTACAAGGTTATTATTTTGATTACTAAAGAAGTTATTAGAGATAAAGTTTATGAACTTTACAAACAGGCAGTTATCGTTCTTGGTGATGATGTAAAAAAATCACTTGAAGATGCACTTAAAGTTGAAGAACATGACTTAGCTATATTAAATATTGAAGCTATTTTAAAAAATATTGAACTTGCTGAAGAAAAAGGCATTCCGATGTGTCAAGATACAGGTCTGCCTGTTGTTTTTGTGAAACTCGGTAATGTTGAAGTGGAAAATCTTCGCGAAGGAATAGAAGAAGGTATCAAAAAGGCAACAACAGACATTCCAATAAGACCAAATATTGTTGATCCACTAACCCGTGAAAATACAAACATTAATGTGGGCGAATACATCCCTCCTATTGATATTGAGTTAATAGATGAGGATTATCTTGAAATAACAATATTGCCTAAAGGATTTGGTTCCGAAAATAATAATGCAATGAAAATGGCATTGCCTGCTGAAGGAATAGAAGGAATAAAAGAATTTGTTGTTGAATCCGTTCTGAAAGCAAAAGGAAAACCTTGCCCACCAACAGTTGTAGGTGTGGGTATTGGGGGAACTTCAGACCTGTGCCTGAAATTAGGTAAAAAGGCATTGTTGGGAAAGGTTGGTGAAAGAAATCCCGACCCACAGATAGCTGAATTAGAACAGGAGATTCTTGATGAAATCAATGCATCAGGAATTGGTCCTATGGGTCTTGGAGGCAAGACAACAACATTAGATGTTAAAATATTAAAAGCGCATACCCATACTGCAGGTTTACCGATTGGAGTCTGCATCCAATGCTGGGCAGACAGGCATGCGACTGGAAGAATCTATGATAACTAGATTCTTTTTTTAATTTTTTCCACACTAGGATTTTTTAATGTATTGATGAAGATAACTCTCTCACCAACATTGACGCACCTATCGGCAATGCGTTCCAAAAATCTCGCTATAAAAAGAATATTAATGAATTCCATACTATATTCCGTCTTTTCAGACAAGATTTCACTAATTTTTTCCAAAATTTCATCAAACAATTGATCGATTTTGTCATCATCATCCCTTAATTCATTTGCAATATCCAAATCCTGTATTTTGAATGCACCAAATGCATTGACTAACATCAATTGAGTGTAGTTAACAATTTCCTCGATTTCAAATATTAACTCAATCGAAGAATTTATTTCTTTAGATGAATCAGCAATATTATTGCATAGACCAACAATTCTCTTCAAGTGGGACAATACCTTAATAATTGACTCCACATAGACCAAATCACTGGCCAAAGGCTGCTCCATTGAAAGAAACATGATACATTTTCTTTCTATTTCATAGTTTACAACATGCAAACGAGCACATTTTTTAACAACATCATCATATCCGGATTCATTGAAACTAAAAATCAATGAAGTGGACTTCTTAAAAACATCATATATGTCATCAAAATGATCATACAATGATTTTTTAATTAATTTCATTCTCTGTTCGAAAATTAAAGATGGATAATCACCATTTTCCATATTAACCAAACCTCCCTGTGATGTAACTTTCTGTTTTTTCATTTTTTGGATTTAGAAAAATTTGTCCAGTCCTGCCAGTTTCAATCAGCTCACCATTCAAGAAAAATGAAGTATAGTCGGAAACTCTGCTAGCCTGCTGCATATTATGCGTAACTAGAATAATCGTATAGTCATCTTTCAAGTCATGAATCAAATCCTCTACTTTTAAAGTGGATAACGGATCCAATGCTGAGCATGGCTCATCCATTAGAATAACTTCAGGATCAACGGCAATTGTTCTTGCAATGCATAACCTTTGCTGCTGTCCTCCAGATAATTTAAAAGCAGAACCCTGTAGTTTATCTTTCACCTCATCCAACAAACCAACTGAATCCAAACTGTTCAAAACTCTTCTTTTAATGTATGAAGAATCATCACATCCAGCTATCTTTAATCCGTATGCCACATTATCAAAAATTGATTTTGGAAATGGATTGGCCTTTTGAAAAACCATTCCTACTTTTTTCCTTAATTCAACCACATCAACATCCTCATCATAAATATCTTTATCATCAAGAAAAATATTTCCACTAGCTTTAAAATTCTTTATCAAATCATTCATGCGATTGATTGATTTGATGAATGTAGACTTGCCACATCCTGAAGGTCCGATAATTGCATGAATCGAATTTTTCTTAATGTTTAGATTAATATTATTTAGAATATGCTTATCATCCATATTAACATTGAAATTTTTCACATTGATTTTCATTATAATCCCCCAATTTTATTTTGATACTTGTTTATCCAGTAATTGCTCAATATTGTAATAATCAACACTATAATTATTAAAACTGAAGCTGTAGCGTATGCATTATCAATTGAAATACCCTCACTAGCTAAAATATATAAATGAAGAGGTAATGGCCTACCTGAATCGAAAATTGACAATGGAACTGTGAATGTTGAGCCAACGACATACATAACAGCAGCAGCTTCAGAAATTGCCCGAGTCAAAGCTAAAATAATCCCTGTAAAAATACCTGAAATGGCTGAAGGAAGAATTACATATATTATCGTTTGTGATTTTCTCGCCCCCAATCCCAGACTCGCTTCAATCAGTTCTTTTGGAACGGAATTGATGCTGATTTCTGAAACCTGAAATATTGTTGGAATGGACATTAACGCCAATACCAATGCTGCAGTGAAAAGTGACCAATCCAGTTTTAGATACATTATTAAAAATGCAAATCCGAATAGCCCATAGATGATTGAAGGTATTGCTGCCAATGTTTGAGAGCAAAATCTTATAATAGCAATGAAAATATTGCTAGTGCAGTATTGAGTCATGTAAATTGCAGAACCCACACCTATCGGAATAGCTATAAGAGCAGTTAAAATAACAAGATAAAAACTTGATATTATCATCGGCAATATTCCACCAGACTTTCCCGAATCAATAGGATTTGAAAGCAAAAACTCCAAATCAATGAATGGAAGTCCCTTAATTAGAATATATGAAATAATTACCATCAGGATAGTTATTGTAATTATCCCGGAGGATGTGAAAATTATCTTTTTAAAAAAATCCATTCTAACAACCCCATTTATGTTGAATATAATTGGTCAATGCCATTAAAACAACAATTATTGCAAATAATGTTACTCCATTGACAAACAGCATATTATAATGAATATCCATTGCATATGCCATTTCAAGAGCAATGTTTGAAGTTAATGTCCTTACAGGATCCAGAACAGAAGACGGAATTTGGGCAACATTTCCAACAACCATCAACACAGCCAATGTTTCACCAATAGCTCTTCCAAATCCCAAGATTATCCCCGTGAGAATTCCCGGCAAAGCTGCAGGGATAATAATTTTAGAGATTGTTTGAAAATGACTGGCTCCCAAGCCTAATGATGCCTGTTTGTATTCAAAAGGGACATTTCTTATTGCATCCTGGGACAATGTAATGATTGTTGGCAGAATCATTATTGCAAGTACAATAGAAGCAGCCAAAATGCTGAATCCATCACCACCAACATAGTCCCGAATAAATGGAACAAGAACAGTCAGTCCAAAAAATCCATAAACGACTGATGGAATTCCAGATAATGTTTGAATTACTGGTTTGAAAAGCTCCTTTACTTTCATTGATGATAGCTCTTCAATATAAATTGCAGTGGCTATAGATAATGGAACAGCCAGAACTAATGCCAAAAAGCTAACCAACAATGATGATATAAACATAGGCATTATACCAAAAAGATTCAAATCAGGAATCCACTGATGATTTAGAAATATTTCAATCATTCCAAACTGGTTAAATGCAGGTACTGCTTCGGACAATAAAAAAATGATTATTAAAAGAATCATCATTACTGAAATTAATGTGATTGAAAGCAATCCTTTCTCTATTAATTTTTCTTTCAAATCAGACACCTCTAATGATTCTGTTTTCATCAAGTACTTCTTTTGCTTGACTGCTATTAAGCCAGTTTATAAAATTTTGAGTTTCATTTGTGGAATTATCTTTTATCAAAAGTAGAAAGGGTCTTTGAATCATATAAGACCCATCGGCAATAGACTCTTCACTCGGATAAGTTCCATCGACACTTACTGCTTTTATGTTTTCATCCAAATAAGAAAAGGAAACGATTCCTATAGATGATGTATCCTGCTCAATTGATTGCTTGATTGAACCTTGTGAATTCAAAACAATAGCTTCATTTAAAATTGGTGTTTTATTCATGACTGTTGTTTTAAATGCATCTAAAGTACCCGATCCTTCTTCACGAACAAAAACATTAATCGGTTTATTTTCACCTCCCAACTGATTCCAGTTAGTTACGTTTCCATCAAAAATTCCTTTAATTTCACTGGTCGTCAAATCACTTATATTATTTGAAGGATGAACTGCAACAACAATTCCTTCACGACCCAATTCATATTCAGTAAATTCATAATTCTTATTTAATTGTTTTGAGCACATACCAATATCTGCGATACCAGCATTTACGCATTTGATAGCCATATTGGATCCACCACCCTGAACAGAAATTTCTGATTTAGAATGATTTTTCCTGTATTCTTCAACCAAATCTTCACATACCGGTTGAATTGATGTGGAACCCACTATATTAACTTCTTCAGAGCCAACACTACCCTGAAACAATATGAAAGTTCCAAAACATAAAATTAATGAGAATGCAACATATTTGTTTATCTTTTTCATTACTCTCACCGTGTAAATGACTTATGGCAATAAAGTATATAAACTTTACTTTTTGTGAATAAAAATTCTCAAAATAGGAACAATATGATTTAAAAAAAATAATAAAGATTATTCCCTGAAACTACGAGGAGTAGTTGGTCTTGGAATATTGTCATGAAATTCAATAGCTACATCCCTAATTTCTACAGAAATATCCCCAATTCGTTCAAAAGCCTTGATTACCCTAAACAAGTAAATAAAATAATTTGAACGTTCCTTTTCATCAAATGAACTTTCAGCCATTTGTGTAGCAATCAGATTAATGGATTTGGATTGAAGAATATGGATGGATTCCTCCAGTTCCATAATGTCTTCTTTCAATTCCGTGCGACCTTCCAAAAAAGCAAGCATGGACAAACGAATCATTTTTTGAGCTGTCTTATACATTTTCTTTAATTTTTTAAGAACAGATTCATTAATCTCATAAACATCATTAATGACAAATTTCGCAATATGGCCACAATAATCACCAATACGTTCCAAATCGTATGCAACTTCATTATATAAAACTGATTTGGAAAATTCGGAATGCTGATTTATACTGACAATCGTTTCAACGGAAGTCCTGATTTTTTCAACCATATTATTAGTTGCGTAATCCATTTCCAAAGCATGTTTGGCCTTATCCTCATCATATTCCAATACCGCATCAAAGGAAGTCTCTAGTTGCGAATGGACATGTTTTGCCATATTTGACAACATATCATTAATCAAGACATTACCTGAAACATCCTGCGGCCTAATGTATTCACCCAACGACTCGGCAATTTCCTCATAGCTTTTCAAATCTATCATATATGCCCTTTTAATGGAACCGTCTTTAATCAGAGGCTGTATTAACCGAGTTACATATCTGCGAGAAATTCCCAAGCGTTCAGCGATTTCATCCTGAGTTGATGGATTTTCATATAAAATAAAATCCAAAATATCTTTTAAAGTTTTATTTTTCTTTGCCATAATAATCTATTTCTTATACTCATCCAACAAATCATTAGATTCGAAATGAAAACCTTCACCAGATTTATTAATTTTTCTTCGAGACTGAGTAGGATACTCCCTATAGCGTTTAGGGTTTTTTCTAGGTGGTTGATCATAATCATTCATTTGAGGATTTCTACGAGGTTTTCTGCGATAAACTTGCTGCAATTCCAAATCATCCAAGTCCCTTTCATTGACAATTTTTTTAACATTAGTAACATCTTTGGATTCCCTTGTAGAGGACAATATGCTATGAATAACATAAATCAATAATAGAAATGCAATCAATGAAATTGGAAAATCAATGAAATCAAATATCCTATTCAATGCATGTGCAACTGTTAAGCCTGAATCAGAAAATCCTCTTGCCAAAAATATTAATCCAATGATTAAAATTATTAATCCGTCAGATTTTTTAACATTGTTTCTTTTTAAAATGAACGGATAAACACTCATTACAAGCAAGGAGAAACCTAAAATCCTATATAAATTATATGATGCAACACCCTGAACTGACAAGTAAATATTTAAAAATATATGTGGTAAAAAACCCCATTCAGATAAGAATGCTAGAATCAGTAGCAATTGAATAAATAAAATTACTACTAACGGAAATACATAAACAATATCCCACTCAAAGTTTGAAGCATGATTTGATTTTATATTCGGAAATTTAGCATTTGTAACTGGCTTTTCTAAGATTTCTGACAGCACATTATAAAGAACAGATGATAATACTGATCCAATAATAGTACCTGCAACACCCAAAACTGCAGTTGTAATAGCAACGAAAGCAGAGATAAATGCAACTAAAATAATCTTTGAATGATTCACATTATCACCTAAAAAATTAATTAAATAAATGTAATATATACATTTATTTTTTATAGTTAAATAATTATTTGTTTAAACAATAGTTAAAGCATTTGGTACTTTCTTCAAAATATTGTTTTTAACTGGTATCATGGTTGATGAAGCAATTGAAAAATCTGCTTCCTTAGCTGCAGATACATCATCTTGTGCAGGAATTATTGTAGCGTTTAAAGCTTCCTGCAAATTATTAACACTTATGTTTTGTACCCATGGGTCAACATCAGAAATAATGATTTCATCAACATTTTTATCCAATTCATTAGCCAATACCCATGAGATGAACCTTCCACCATGCAAAGCAATGGTATTTCCCTGAGCCATATTAACAATTTCATCCAAAGTGTGTTTTAGTTCAATATTCTTATACATATTTGAACTGACCAAAGTTGCCCAGTGAGCATCACCAATAGCATATGAGCCAACCTTTCCAGGATAAATATACTCCGGTCCTGCAATTTTAACCGCAGTAGTTAATGCAAGCAAATCATGCTTTTGAACAGGCAAACCCCTATTCGGGAACTCTTCATTGATGATTTGGATAATCCTTGGAAGACCGAATTTGCCTCTTCTGGCAGTTCCAGGTTCATAACCACACATATATCCATGATGATTTTTAGGAAAACCTGTGATTACCATATTCAATCCGGTTCTAAGACCAATTCGAACCTCATTTTCATAAGCCCCATTAGTTGCAACAACTTTACCCGGAGATAAAATTCTTGCAGCAGCAATTGTTTTTGCAAAAGCTTCTGTTGTGTTTTCACATCTGTTGAATGGACCTCCCTCTACAACAATGACATCTGCACCAATCTCAATTGACTTTTCAAAACCAGTTATTACCTCATCATAACCGTCACCGACAAACATGATGGATTCCAAACCTTTTCCATATTTTTTAGCGAGATTTGCAATATCCAGTGCTTCCCTTAAAGGTGCTGCATGCCCATCACCGGTTTGTTCAGAAGTAACGTTGACTGCAACGGAAGAGGATAATTTTACCCATTCGTCCTTATCAGATTTTTGTTCCAATTCCTTATCGATTAATCTTTCGTGAATTCTACCACGAGGACATTCAGTAAATGCTGGACCTTTATTATAGCATTCACCACCACATCCACTGATATTTTTTGGAAGCCTCATTGCACCGTTTTCACCGAAATGATCCAAATCCAAAGGTACATCAACAATGTCATGCACCATTTGCATTACTTCAATGCCTCTCATTCCAAATTTTTCGGCAATGTCTGAAAATGCATATGCACAAATATGAATTGGAGCACCTATCATATCGGCCAGTCGACAATTTCCTAGCAAATCCATCAGTTCCAAGTCTGAAGCACATGTTCCTGCAACCACTTCGGTCAAATCACAACCCAATGGAAATCTCTTAAACTGCATCCCTAATTTCATAGTATCCTCTAAAGACAAATCAAAGATGGCATCAACAACAGAAGATACATCTTTATTCTCCATTTTTGAAATCTCGATAGCTGCATCATCATCATGAACTGCTTCTTTTATTAAGTCATACATAAAAATCACTATCCAAAATCTTTACTAATAATAAAATTAGTATACAATATTTAAATATATTTTGTTTATTTAACTATGTTATTACTAAAAGCCGATAATTTATATTAAAAATAATAATTGAGTAATAAAAAAAGCCCGTATACGGCTTTAAATTTATTACTAACTAAAAAAATACATAACTATATATATACTTCGAAACCTTATATTAACTTGTTACTACTGCCTATTTTTAGGTATTACTAATTATTTAAAAAACTCAAATAAAGTATTACGAATATGTAAAACATACCAATACTTAACTAATATGTCACATTTAAATAATTAAAGTGTGTAGTAAATATTTTTCTTTTAAAAAAGCTTAATAAGAAAAATAAAGTTAAAATATATATGTTTTAAGGAGAATTAAAAAATGAAAGTAGCAATTTTAGGTGCAGGATGTTACAGAACTCATGCTGCAAGTGGAATTACCAACTTCTCAAGA
>SUTF01000016.1 GCA_015063005.1 Methanobrevibacter millerae | reverse complement strand
TCTTTAAAGTTTTTAATGAATGTTCTATTACCTTGGATATCTGAATAAGCTTTAGGAATTTTAAATCTTTTGTGTTCAAATACTTCAGGAGGTAATTGGTCTATTGCTCTTTCTAATAAATCTTCATATTTATCCATATTATCGCTCCATAAAAATTAGTATAAGTATAATATATAGAATATGATTTTAATCATTTATTAAGTTATTGTTAAAATCATTATCATTTTAAACTAATTTTTAAACTCTTTTCACATATCCTGCACTTGGTTCATATAATATTCCTCGTTGTGTCAGGTTTCTGATAAGATTTTCGACCTTATCTTCACTAACATCGTGTTTTTCTTCCATATTGCTTTTTAAAACATTCACCGGTGCCTGGCCATTATATTCTTCTTCAAGCAATTTGACTTCGTCAACAATGACTCCCATTTTGTCTCTTTCGGATTTAGGTCTTCCTCCGCCGATAATATCTGCTTCAACTTCACCAGTTTCTGGATCAACACCAACTTCCTTAAGACATGCCATTTGCAATCTCACAGCTTTTTTAGCATCTTCCTTATCCACAACTTCTTTTAGTCTAGTTTTAGCACAGGCTTCTGCTAAACGAATAATTGCCTCCAGCTGTCTTGCAGTAATAGGAACAACAGAGTTCTCCTCAGTGTTGCCGCTACTGTTTCTCGTATCAACATAGAAATTCTTTAATACTTCATTAGCTTCATCACTTAAAACAGGATTCACATTCTTACGTGCATAAGCAATATATTTTCTAAGCAAATCCGGTTCTATCTCATAATCAACAGTGTTGGACTGGTGAATGTTGAGGATGTGTTGTGCCAATTCTGAATCCCCTTTTCTGCTAGGTTTGTCTTCTACGACAAAAATCAAATCGAAACGAGATAGAATTGGGGGTGGTAACTCAATTTGATCTGCTAATACCTTAAATCTATCAAACCTTCCAAATTTAGGGTTTGCAGCCGCAAGCACAGAACATCTTGAATTCAAGGTTGCCATAATACCTGCTTTTGCAATACTTACTGTCTGTTGTTCTAAAGCTTCGTGAAGTGCTGAACGGTCTTCTGACCTCATTTTGTCCAGTTCGTCAACACATACGTTACCTTGGTCTCCTAAAACCAATGCACCTGCTTCCAGTGACCATCCACCTAGTTCGTCCCTAACGGCAGCTGCAGTCAATCCTGCTCCCGTAGTACCTTTACCACTTGTATAAATACTTCTTGGTGCTAGTTTGGAAACATATTTCAGAATCTGTGACTTACCGATACCAGGGTCTCCGACAATAAGGATATGGATATCTCCCCTTAATCGGGTTTCATCTTCCAGTTGCTTTGCAGATCCACCAAACAATTGGAGTGCGATAGCTTCTTTTACATCACGATATCCTCTAATTGATGGTGCTGTTGATTTAATGATTTTTTCATAAACATTAGGGTCTTTAGAAAGTTCTAAAATTTCCTCTTCATCTTCCTCAGACAGGTGAAGCTCTTCAAATTCCTGCTCTAAAGGTTCAATATGATTGACATATATGTAATTTTTGAATTTACCGCTTCTTTCTTCCCTAAATGTTTTTAATGTACCTGTAATTCTTACCTTATCTCCAGGATTCAATTCATCTACTAAATCATCTTCTAAAATCATTAACATCTGTTTAGGTTCGGTTCCTCCAGATAGGTTTTCCAAAGGTTCCTGCATTCTTGCGGTTTGAGTATCTATGTAATGTGATTCTTCCTGAAGCAACCTGAATGACCTTCCACCACATTCTCCACATAATGAAGGCTCCAATATTGTCCTGTCGGAAGTCTGCTCGACTTCATGAAGGCGCATACAACCCCTACATTCAAATACTGCAGTTTCAATACGAGGTCTGATTTCATCTGTCTTTCTTACAATTCCTTCCGCAGCAACAAACGATCCAATATATTTACTTAACAGTATCTTTAAAGGGATTATGTTGGTTACATTTTTAAAACGGATGTTTAAATCAGCGTCTTTAACCAATGGATCAATATTTTTAACAGCTATTTGTGCCGCTTCAATAACCTCTTCAGGTTTCTCAATCAATAAATCCGCCAGGTCTGGATCAAATATTTCCAATATATTATAATCTAATGTCAGCGATCTATTATCTGGATATGTTTCAAGAATTTCAAACACATCATCCTTATATGAAGTTGCAAAAAATTCTTCAAATTTTGTAATTAATGTTTGTGATTTAGTAGTAGATTTCATTATATATTACATTATTTTTCATGCTTAAAAAACAATTGGATAGAGCATTTGACAAGTAAAAATTATATATCAATATATAAAGATATATTGATACCAATGTATCAAAGGAGTTTAACATGGCAACTAAACAAATTTCTTTAAGACTGGATGAGGACTTAATATATCAAATAAAAGAATTTGCTGTTGAATCACGAATGACACAAACTGAATTAATTAAATTATGGATTATCAAGGGATTAGCTGAGTCCAAAAAAGATAATAAAAAAAGATCTCTTAAAGATTTAGCTAATGCTATTACTTTGCCTCACAGCACAGATTCCGTAGAAATTAAAAGACAAGTGGGGAGGCGGGAGTTATGATTTTTGTTGATACATCATTTCTTGTAGGATTATTATTAACTAATGATGTGAATAATTCTCGTGCAAATGAATTAATTAATGTAATTGATGGAGAAAATTTGATTATTAATAATACCGTTCTCACAGAAACGATTAATTTTTTAAGCAAATGTAAAAAAATCAATCAGGGTCATGTTATCAAAGATTTAATCGATATAATAATTAATTCATGTAATATTCATTTTTTAAGTAGCAATGAATATTATACTGCTATTGATTTATATTTACATTTTAATGGTGCTATTAACTATTCCGATTGTACTATATTGAAGTCTATGGAAAGTTTGGGAATTAACAAAATTGTATCTTTTGATAGTGGATTTGATTTAGTTTCAGGTATATCTCGAATATTTTAGGTAAAAATTATATATTAAAATTGATATATCATATATTTACTATCATTGAAAAAGAGGTTAATATGAGAAAATCTAGACTAAGTTTATTTAAATCCACTTCTATGTTAATTTCTGTCGTTGGAATTGTCATGATTATTGCAACAATAATTGTTGTGGCATATGTTGGATTTAGTATTGTTAATGAGTCAATCACTGACGAAATATCCTCTGGAAATCAATATGATGATTTAGCTAAACTTAAATCAGAATATGCAGATTTACAATCAAAATTTGATTCTGTAAAATCCACTTATTATGCTGGGGGCACTGACGATGTTAAAAAATATAATGATGCTAAATTAGAACTAACGAGGGCAGGTTCTGCTATTGATAATGTTCAATCTGCATTGGATGCGGGCAAACCATCAAATGATGTGGATAGTAGAATTACCTTTGCTAAAGAAAAATTAGGTGCTGCTCGTCAAGCATATGAAAATCTTTAATCTTTTTTTCTTTATTTTTTCACGCGATGTTTATAGCCTAAACCAACAACATACATTTCAGAACTTTTTTTACGGGAAGATGGTGGTTTTGTAGTTTTTACCTGTCTGAATTTCTTTTTAAGTCCATCGAGCATTTCTTTATATTCGGGGCCTTGGAATACCTTCATGACCAGATTGCCCTTATGTTCCAATATGTTGTCTGCTATTCCAATGACGGAATTGGTCAAATCAATTGACCTGAGCTGGTCTAAGTTTTTAATACCGCATAATTCTGGTGAAGCATCACTCATAACCACTTTTGCTTTTCCACCAATCACCCGCATAATTTTGCCTTGAACTTCTTCTGTGGTGAAATCCCCTTTGATTCTGAAGTAATTTTCATTTGGAAGTGCTTTTATATGGTTTAAGTCAACACCAACAACAATACCTTCCTCTCCAACTTTCTCTAAGGCTATTTGTGACCAGCCTCCAGGTGCTGCACCGAGATCCACGACGGTATTGTTTTGCTTAATGATTTTATATTTTTTATCTAATTGCTTAAGTTTATATGATGCTCTTGAACGATAATCCTCTGCTTTTGCTCTTCTATAATATGGGTCTTTTTTTCTTTCCATCTGCCATTTGCTTCCCATTTCAATCCCTCGGATATTGGTCAAAATCCAGTGCACTGCATACTGGAGCACCGATTTTGATAATTTCTACATCAACGTTTTTATTATTAATTTCAAGCAACATTACAGTTCTGTCAGCAAGCCTTGGAACAATTGGGCTTCCTGGATTTAGAAGTAGGACATCTTCAACCTGCTCTATTTTTGGCTGGTGTGAATGTCCTGTAACTAGAATATTGGTATTCAATTCCTTTGCCAAATACAATAACTGCTGTGTGTCTGCTCTTGGATATACTTCTCCATGTGCAACTCCAATTTTCATCCCTTCAGCTTCAATAACCTGTGCTTTTGGTAAATCTAGACCTGCCACTCTGTCCATATTTCCTTGAATCGCCACAACTGGAGCTATTTTTTCCAGTTCATCTATAACTGCACGTGTAGTTAAATCTCCAGCATGTATTATCAAATCAACATTTTCAAATGATTCCAAAACCTTTTCGGGAATTTGCCTTGCCCTGTCTGGAATATGTGTGTCTGAAATTAATCCTATTAGCATAATATTTTCCTCAAGTATATTTTTGTCATCATTACATTAAATTATTTTCAAATAAAAAGAGTTATTAATTTATAAGTATATAAAATATATTATCTAATCATGGATTGGTTATTATGGGAGAAGTTAAAAAAGAAGATATCTTGGAGATTTTAAGTAAATATGATAAAGATGAAATAACCCTAGCAACCCTTGGAAGCCACACTTCTTTACATATTTTACAAGGAGCTAAAGAAGAAGGATTCAGAACAGCTATTGTTTGTGAAAAAGGGAGAGAAGTTCCATATCAAAGATTTGATGTAGCTGACGAATACATTATTGTTGATGAATTTAAAGACATCGTTAATGAAGATGTTCAACAACAATTAAGGGATATGAATGCAATCGTAATTCCTCATGGTTCTTTCGTAGCTTATGCTGGATTGGACAATGTTGAAGATAAGTTCAATGTCCCTATGTTCGGTAACAGGGATGTTTTAAGATGGGAAGCTGAAAGAGATAAGGAAAGAGCATTGCTCGTTGAAGGTGATGTGCGTATTCCTTACAAATATGACAATCCATCTCAAATCGACAGACCGGTTATGGTCAAGTTCCCTGGAGCAAGAGGGGGAAGAGGTTACTTTGTAGCATCATCTCCAGAAGAATTTGACTCTAAAATTGAAGCTATGAAATCCCGTGGATGGTTAGAGGATTCTGATGTGGGAGCAGCACACATTGAAGAATATGTTTCAGGTTGTAACTACTGTATACACTATTTCTACTCTGCATTAGAAGACAAAGTCGAATTAATGGGAATGGATACAAGATATGAATCCAGTATTGATGGTTTTGTAAGAATGCCTGCAAAAGATCAATTGGACATTGATTTAAGCCCTTCTTATGTTGTAACCGGTAACCACCCTGCAGTAATAAGGGAATCATTACTTCCACAAGTATTTGATATGGCAGATAAATTGGTTGAAAGTGCTAAAAAATTAGTTGAACCTGGTTTGAATGGCCCATTCTGTATGCAAACATTAGTTAACGATAATTTGGAAGTAATCTGTTTTGAAATCAGTGCAAGAACTGATGGTGGAACAAATACATTTATGGATGGTTCTCCTTACTCCTACTTAACTTATGGTAAACCTATGAGTATGGGTAGAAGAATAGCTTTGGAAATCAAAAACGCAATTGAAAAAGAAGAATTAGAAAAAATAATAACATAAATTTAGTTATTATTTTTCTTTTTATTTTTATTTTTATTTTTACCAATATTCTGTTTTTTCTCGTATTCTGCTTTTGCTTTTACACGACTTCTTTTAGCCCATGCACCAACAAATCCTACAAACGCACCTATAAGAAGAATAAGTGCCATTACACTGATTGTTCCTGTAAGTGTTGGGAAAAAGTCACCAGTAAATTCTCCAAGCGCTCCTTGGAATGTTAAATATACTATTGGTGTTGATGCTAATGCACCAAGGATAGTACCCTGTTTTATGTCTTTGGATGAATATCCAACGTACAGTAAACCTGCTGATGCGAAAAGAAATGCCCATTCATGCCCATAAGATCCGATAATTACCATTGATGCTGATGCTGCCGCACCTATAATCAATGCTTTCCAATTAATATCTAAATTCATTGCCATATTTTTTACTCCCTATCTTTTGAAGAAATAAATCCTCCTACTGCTCCAGTAATTCCCATTACTATTGCATAATAAATTAATTCGCCAATCACATCGACCAAACTTGCTATTCCAGATACGGTAAATCCAACAAGTCCGCCGAAAATTCCATTTAAGCTTCCACCAAATGTCACTATTAAAATAAATATTATTGCAGTTATTATTGAGCCCAATGCTCCTGCAACAGCAGCATTCCACATACCGCCCCCTGCTCCCGAATGAGCTATGTAACCAACAATAAATCCTACAACAAGTAGTCCGATAAACGCGTAATGTGGAATAAATGATTTTACCATAACTGTTAAAATAAAACCAATAATTACTGCACTCCATTTAGTCATCATTTCACCTTTTAATGAAATTATTTTTTTAAATAGATTAATTTATAGTTTACCTTTAAATATTATTTTTCAATCAGTTAATAAATGTCGGACAACTTATCTTTAATTTTTTCAAGAACTGCCAAATGCATTCTTTTCGTAAATTCTGCCCTATCATTCTGATTCAGCACATCAAGATAACCTTGGGAAACTAAATTGAATGCAAATGGCGTTGGAATAACTGTATTGATTGTTTTTATTTCCATTTCTTCTGAAGCTATCCATTCAATTACTTTTTGGGCATTTTCAACATCCATATAATCTTCCAATGATTCTCTTTTTGCTTCTTTTAAAATTGGGAAGTTTTCATCCATTTCCTGAACGAATTTAAGCAAAATCTTTCCGCGCACCTGCTGGCGACCAACAGACTTTGATTCTCCTTTATATCTTCGCAGTGTCATCAGTGATCTGCCTGCACAATGTCTGAATCTACTGGCTAATGTTTCTGTTTTTTCTAATGACTGTGTAAGTATTGGCCTGAAGTTTTCCGGTGTCAATTGGTTGAATGATTCGAGTCCTCCGATTTTGCTATCTGAACTTAAGTAAAATCCATTGTCTGATATGGATATCGTCACATTCATATTGTATCTTCTTGCTACCAAGTAAGCTACTGCACGTGAGAGTGCATCATTTACTTTTCTTCCGAACAAAGTGTGGAATATTACAAAGCGTCTGTCACCAAAACCACAGTAATATTCAATCAACAATTTTCTATTGCTTGGAATCTGAGCATACTTGAACTGCTCTACAAAATATTCATAAATTGAATTGGCAGCAAAGTCATCAACATAAAGATAATCATAAATGAATTCCATAATGTCCTGCTTGCTTCTCCTATATTGAAACATTGAATCCATATGTGCTCTAAATCGCTGAATGTCCATTGCCAAATCAAAAGACAATGGCAGCTGCTGTGAAAACCAGGAGGGAATTGTCGGAGGTCCGCTTGAAGGACTTACATTGATAGTCATTCCTTTTCCATAGTTGAATCTGTAAGTATTTCCTCCTAAAACGAATGTGTCTCCCTTTTTAAGCCTTTCCATAAATTCAGCTTCAATTTTACCAACAGTTTCCCCATCACATTTGACTAAAACTCCTGAACTGTCAGGTATTGTACCAATATTTGTTGAATAAAGCATTCTGGCTAATTTTCCTCTTTTACCAAATGTATTTTCCTTATAGTCAATCCATATTTTGGCATAAACGTATCTGTCTTCAAGGGCACCATACTCTCCAGCCAAATAGCTTAATACATCTTCATAATCATCCCTTGTCAGGTCTTTATAGCAATAACTTTTGCGAATGACATCATATGCATAATTAATGTCCCATGGATTTTCAATACTCATTCCATAAATGTGCTGGGATAATACGTCCAGACAGTTTTTAGGAATTTGAATTCTATCTATTTTACCTTCTTTAGCGTTTTTCAAAAGAACTGAACATTCCACTAAGTCATCTCTGTCAGTTACAATGATTTTTCCTCTGGATTTCTCATGCAGTTTATGTCCGCTCCTACCAATCCTTTGAAGTGCTCTTGACACGGATTTTGGTGAGTTGATGAGTACAACCAAATCAATGTATCCAATATCAATTCCCAATTCCAGTGATGTGGATGAAACCACAGCTTTAAGCTTTCCCTCTTTTAATTTGTTTTCAGTTTCTAATCTGACTTCCTTTGAAAGGGAAGAATGGTGCGCCATAATGTTTTCATTAGTATAATTGTTTGGAAACATCTTTTTGAGGTTATAAACAAAGCGTTCAGTTCCGCTACGGGTATTGGTAAAAATTAATGTTGTTTTGTTTTCCTGAATTAAATCATCAAGTAAACTGTATAATCCTAAACGGGTATCTTCTTCATCGGCAATTGTAATATCGCTGACAGGACACATCACTTCCATATCAAGTTCCTTTAAGTAATTTATACTGATTATACTGCAGTTTCTCTCAACACCGTATTCATATCCTACAAGAAATCGCGCTACCTCTTCAATCGGACTGACTGTAGCTGAAAGCCCAATCCTTACAAAGTTTCCAATCAGGTGCTGCAGTCTTTCTAGTGACAAACTCAAATGAACTCCACGTTTGTTTTCGGCAAGGGAATGGATTTCATCTATAATAACATATTTGACATGACTCAGCTTCTCCCTGAACTTTGGGGCAACAAGAAGAATGGATAATGTTTCTGGAGTTGTAATCAGAATGTGTGGCGGAACTTTAAGCATTTTTTGCCTTTGGTATTGTGTCGTATCTCCGGTTCTAACGGCTTTTCTGATGCCCAATTTTTTACCTGCAATCTTTTCGATTTCTTCTAATGGTTCATCAAGGTTTTTCTCAATATCATTGTCCAGTGCCTTTAGTGGAGAAATGTAGATGCAGTAAACTTTATCTTCAAGTTTTCCTTTTTCCGATAGTGCTGTAAGTTCACTGATAACGGATAAAAATGCAGTCAGTGTTTTTCCAGAACCTGTTGGTGATGAAACTAAAACATTGTTCTTTTTATGAATTTCAACGATTGATTTTTTCTGAGCAGGCGTAAAGTCATCAAATTTTGAATCAAACCATTTTCTAACCCAAGGATGGAGTGTCTTGTAAATTTCTTTTTTGGAATAAGTTTTAGTCTGCTCTTGAATCATATTATCATCATTTTTTCTTAAAGGTTATATATTTACCAAATACAATATTTTATATATTAACATTAGAGGTTATATAAATGTCTAATTTAACAATGACTGAAGCGATTGAAAATCTTCAAAGTGAAGATGTAAGTGTTAGAAAAGAAGCTATTGAATCATTAATTGGTGTAACTGATGAAGAAGCTATTGATCCTTTAATTGAAGCTACTACTGATGAAAATGCACAGGTTAGATTTAAAGCTGCTGAAATTTTAGGAAATATGGGTAATGTTGCATTTGATAGATTAGTTTCTAAATTCACATCTGAATCCGGAAAAAACAAAAGATTTTTAGCATTCGCTTTAAAAGAAACTAATAATGAAAAAGCTATTCCTCTATTTGCTGAAGCGGTAAGTGATGAAGACTTTGGTGTTAGAAAGGTATCCATTCGTGCTTTGGGAGAACTTCAAGCTCATGATGAATTAGATACTATTGCTAAAGGTTTGGATGATGAAGATTGGGGTGTAAAATTAGCAACAATTTATGCATGTGCTGATTTGGCATCTGATGAATCAATTGCTTTAATTAAAAAGGCTAGACGTGCCGAATCTGAAAAAGATTTCAAAAAATCTTGTAATAAAGCTATAAAAAAGGCTGAAAAGATTCAAAAAGCAAGATCTGAGGGTAAAGTTGTATCCAGCACGATTCCTATGAAAACAATCAAGGAAATGGAAAAGACCAATCCTCAAAAGGCAATTAAGGAATATGAAAAATATGTTGATTCCGGAACAGATAAGGATGCTCCATATAAAAGATTAGCTATTTTATACAGAAAATTACGTCAGGAGGAAAATGAGATAGCTGTTCTTGAAAAAGCAATTGCAGTATTGTCTGAGAAAAAACCTGGAAAAGAAAATTGGTTCGTTAAAAGATTAAATAAAATGAAATAATTACTTTTCAATTATTTCATATAAATCATTTCTCTTATTTTTTAAAACAGGAATTTCATTCCTGACTTTTTTTATTTCATCCAAATCTATTTCAACAATTTTTAGCTCTTCACCATATTCCAGCTGACAAATTATTTTTCCCCAAGGATTTACAGCAATTGAATGGCCATAACTGTGATAATCAGCATTTTCATTTAATGCAGGTGCTACTCCAACAGTAAATACCTGGTTATCCAGAGCTCTTGATTTGAATAGCAATTCCCAATGTGCAGGTCCAGTTGTCATATTGAATGCTCCCGGATAAACTAATATTTCAGCACCCTTTTCCACATTTATTTGAGCTAATTGAGGGAATCTAACATCATAACAGATTCCCATTCCGATTTTACAAAAATCTGTTTCAACAACATTGAATGTATTTCCTGGCGTTAATGTGTCGGACTCTTTAAAATAAATTCCTCCTTCAACGTCAACATCAAATAAATGCATTTTGCGATGTTTTCCAATTATATTGCCTTTTTTATCAAACAGATAACTGGTATTGTATATGTTGGAATTTTCTTTTTCGGGAATCGATCCGGCCAAAATGTAGATTTCATGTTTTTCGGCTAATTTAGAAATGTTATCCAAAGTAGGACTTGAACTTTCCTCTTCCGCATATTCAATAAATTTATCATTAGAATAAGGACAGTTAAACATTTCGGGAAGAACAACAAAATTAGAATTTAGACTAGCAGCTTCATTAATCATAGAAGTTGCTTTCAATAAATTTTCCTGCTTATTGTCAATTACATTCATTTGACATAAAGCTATCTTAATTTTACTCATTTTACACTTAAAAATTAAATTGAAAGTATGAAAAGATTCATACTATTCAATATGTATGGATTGTAATACTGATTCAGTTTCATTAGATGTAATGGAATTTAATGTATTTCCATTAATTTTCAATACATATAATTTGCCATCAGATAATAAGGATACATATCTTGTGAAACTTCCATCATAGTTTTCCAAGATAACATCTGATGTATTTTTTCCATCTATTTGGATTGTTTGAATCGTATTTATATAATCCCCATTTCCTTGAGCAGAACTAATTCTCTGACTATTTATTTCATATATTGATGAAAATTCACTAGAAACATTGTAATACTCAATTAAAGTACCATTACTACCATTAAAGAAGATTGCTCCAGCATGTGATTCATCGCTTCCATTTGTTTCACTCCATCCTTGAGGGTATGTGAATGAAAATTTAGCATCTGAATATTTATTAGCTCCATCAATCTTGGTTGATGAATCGGTAGTTGGTCCTGTAGCTATAATAATACCAATTACTATGATTGTAATAATCAAAATGGCACCAATAACAAGTTTATTATCTTTTATGATTTGTAATGTGCTTGGTTCATTTCCATTTTTATTAATTATTGGTCTGTCTTCGAAGATATCCTCTTCTTTAATAGCTTTTACTTTAGGTTTGGGAAATTTATATCCACAATTTCCACAAACAGGAGCACCATCATAACTAGGATTTCCACATTCAGGACATTTTTTCACAGATTAACCTCCATTAAAATTTAGTTTTATTACTTATATTATTTAAAGTAAATGATTACAATATAATAATTAAAGATGTGATATAATGTCAGATGATAAAAAAATTAATGTTAATGATATAAATTATGCAATATATAAACTCGGAAATTGGAAAAACACTTATGAAATCAATCAAATTGGCTTATCAAAAGAAATTCCTGTCACTAAACCAACAATAACTCATATCAAATTTAGTATGGATGAAATTAGAAAATCTCAATTTGATATTTCTAACAGAACAGTTAACGGTTTTGTAGCTATTGCTTTTCAATTGAATCCTAAGATTCAGGAAATGGAATTGGATGATGTTATAGAATTGGAGCAAAAGGAATTTGATAATATCATTGATGAATTGGATAATTTGGAATTGTTGGATGAGGATTCTACAGTGGATCTTGATGATGATTCTTATTTGATTTATAAGTTGGAAAAGGAATGTCATGTTACAACTTCAATCCCTGCCAATGAACATACCAAAAAATATTATGAAGAAGAAATGAAAAGAATTGATGATGCAGTCTTGAATTAGAATGCATCTAACGTAATTTTTTTATCTCTTTTTAATTCACGAGGAGGTTCAACGCTAACAAATTCTATGCCTTCCTCTTCAATTAATTCTCGTGCATCTTCCATAAGTGATGGTGCAACGAGCAAACCTCTAATTTTCTTTTTTTGAGCTTTGCATTCTCTTAAGTAATCATTTTCCTTGTTTTCAAAATCTTCCAAATATCTTTTCAATTGTTTGACTGCACTAACTCCTGCTTTACGTGCTTTCAGCTCTAAAATCATTAGATTGCCATCATCATCCTTACCTAAAATATCAATAAATCCATGTTCAACACTGTATTCTCTTGTTTTAGGAGTAAATCCTTCTTCAATGATATGTGGCCTTTCCATAATCATATCACTCATGTCTTTTTCGTATCCTGCCTGTTCAAGCTCTTCAAAGTCTTCAACATTTGCATAGTTGATAAATTGAACTTGTCTTACTTCAACACTTAATAATTCTTTAGGAGTTCTTCTATGGCTTTCCAAAATAAGTCGGTCCCCTCTTAAGTAAGCTCTTGTTTTTGATTTAGGGGGTTGCCAGTTCACTGGTTCTACCTTTTTGTCTTGATGTATTAAAAATGAGCCATCTGGCTTAATTAAGATTATACGTTCTCCCCAATTTAGCTGACTTAAAGCACGTCCTTCATATTCAACCTTACAGCATGCAAAAATAATTATTGTGGCTCTTTTGCGCAGTGCTTCTTCAACTAATTCATATGCTTTTTCACAATCCGGTTTTTCAAGAATTTTATATTTCATTAATTCTTACATTGGTTAGATTAATTTAAATATTTTGTTTTTAAAAATTAATTTTAGATAATTAAATTGCTGGTGGGATTTAAGATTTGCGAAGATGAATATTTTGACCAAAAAAGAGAAACATATGTAATGGATTCATTTGAATTTACAGGTGGGGAAATTCTTGAAAATGTAATGGTTGAATTTATGACATTTGGAACGCCAAAATATGATGGTAACGTCATTACTAATGCAATTGTTTATTGTCATGGTTCTTTGGGTAATTTCACTTCTGTCAAAAAGATTTTTCCTCTAAATTATGAAAATGCTCCCTTTGATGAAAGCAAATATTTTTTCATATCCATTTCTGCACTGGGATCTCCGGGTTCATGTTCTCCGTCATCGACCGGAATGAAAAATAATTTCCCAAGTTATACTATTGAAGATGTTGCTAATTTTCAAAAGCAATTCCTGGCTGAAAAATTTGGAATTGACCATGTTTTGGGAATCATTGGAAATTCAATGGGCGGTTTTGTTGCTTTGACTTCAGCTATTTTATATCCTGATTTCGCTGAATTTATAATGCCTGGAGTAAGCAGTTATAAGGTTGCTGGTCATGATTATATCCTGTCCAAGTTTGTAAATGAAATTATAGTTTCTGATGAAAACTATGAAAAGGGCATATTGAATGATTCCATTAAAAGAACAATAAAATTGGCAAGTCTTGCTGAATTTAATTTCGGCATTTCTAAAGAGGCCCTAAGGGCAACTCCAAAGGATGAACTGTCTCAAAATTTTGAAGAATTTGGTGAGGAAAGTCTGTTTATGGATGTCTATGACATCAAATATTGTAATGAGGCATGCATGAATTATGATGTCGAAAATGATTTGGATAAGATTAAATCTAAGACATTTATCATTTCCTGTTCTCAAGATCCTCATTTTCCACCGGAACTTGATGGAATTCCAATGTCTGAAATGATTAAGGACTCACAAATTGTTATAATGGATTCTCTATTAGGTCATTTATGTTTTAATGAACTTGAAAACATTGCTGATGAATTAAAAGCGTTCATGAAAGATTTTGAGGTATGATATGATAGTCAAAATAACTAACTTTGAGGAAAATGTTGATGTTCCATTTATAGATTATGAAGTTTCCGGTTTGGCATCTGAACAAATGATTTATTTGGATGAGAATCTGGATGAAGAAACTTCCGTTGATGAAGATATCTTGAAAATAAGAATGTATTTTAAGGATATTTTTCCATTTCAAAGTGATGTTGCTAAAATCCGACTTGATGATTTTATCTCACGTGAAGAAATTGAAATGAATGTTTTCTTGTCAAGCTTTTTAGAAGATATGTAATCAATATTACATATTCTTTATATTTTATTTGAGTTATTAAATAGTATAATATGATTTTTTCACGGGAGTTTAAATGTTAGAAGAAAAATATTTCTTGAAAAATGAGCAATATATTTTTGAAAAGTTTGAATTTAAAAGCGGTTTAATATTTGAAGATGTCATTGTTGATTATGGAACCATGGGAACTCCTAAATTTGATGATGAAGGCAATATAGTCAATGCACTTCTTTTTTGCCATGGTTTTTTCAAAGATTATGCAAATATTCATGATTTTAATCAAATTTTTGGTAGAGATAAGTTATTTAATCAAGATGATTATTTCATTATTTCCATTACTTCTCTAGGAATTGCAAATTCATTTTCACCATCTACTTCTGAATTAAATAATGATTTTCCAAATTATATGATGGAAGATTTGGTTAATTTTCAAAGACAATTCCTTAATGAAAGATTTCCTGAAATTAAAAAAATAAAAGGTATTTTCGGTTATTCCTTTGGAGGATATATTGCATTGGGATGGTCTATTTACTATCCTGAGGATATGGAATTTGTTATTCATTTTGCTAGTTCATTTAAAGGTTCAGCTTATAAATATATTTTCTCAAAATTTGCCAATCGGATAATTGAAGCATCAAGTTATTTTCAACAGGAAGTTTATAATCCCTCTATGGCAAAAGGTTTGATTTTACTTTCACAACTTCATTATCTGATGAGTTTTTCAAGTGATTATGTTTATTCTTTATCCAATGAAGAGATTGATTTTTCTTTAGAGAGTTTTGCAGATGAATCTTTATTTTTAGATATCCATAATATAAAATTTATCAATGATTTCATGATGACTTTTGATTTGTCTGATCAATTGGATAAAATTAAATGCAGATTATTGGTCATTGGTGTTGAAAATAATGCTTATTCTGTTCCTAAATACGATTCCATACCAATTTATGAAGCGGTTGCGGGATCAGAATTTTTATTATTGGATGCTTCTAATAAAAATAATGAAGCAGATTCTCTTTATAAAATAGAAGATGAAATTAGAAATTTTGTTGAATCAATATAAAAAAAGATAATTTTTAGCTAGATATAATCTAGCTATTTTGATGCATCAAGCATATGCTGTACTGCTTTTAAGGATTTGCTTGCCACATCATCAGGAACAGTAACTTCTGGTGATTCATTTTTCAAAGCATCTCTAACTTTTTCTAATGTGTGCAGTTTCATTGTTTCACAGATTGCTCCTTCAAGCAATGGATATAATTTTTTTCCAGGAATTTCTGAATTTAATCTTGTAATCATATCTATTTCTGTACCGATTACAAATTCTTCCTCATCACTTTCGGCAATAAATCTTAACATTCCTCCAGTGGATAATACTTCGTCACATGCCTCCTGAACTTCTATATTACATTCTGGGTGGCAGATTATGGTTGCATTAGGGTACTGTTCACGCTTAAGTTCAACATCTTCGATATGGAATAATTTATGAACATAACAGTGTCCTCCCTTAGGTGTTGGAATAATCTCTTTTTCAATCTTTTTTTGAACATGGGTTGCTAAATTGTTATCCGGTCCAAATAATATTTTGTCATGAGGTAAACTTTCGGTTACTTTAACTGCATTTGCTGATGTACATAATGTATCTGCATGCTGCTTTGCCTCTGCAATACTGTTCACATAAAGAATTACTCCAGCATCAGGATGCTCTTCAATTGATTTCAATAATTCTTCTTCAGGTAACATGTGGGCCATTGGACATTCCGCTTCCAAATCTGGAATGACGATTTTTTTGTCTGGATTTAAAATGTATGCAGTTTCTGCCATAAAATCCACACCGCAAAATACAACTAAATCTTTATCGTCAATTTCTGAAGCTTTTATACATAATTCTAAGGAATCGCCTAAAAAATCAGCAATGTCTTGAATTTCTTTAGGTTGATAATTGTGTGCAAGAATAATTGCATTTTTTTCTTCTTTCAATTCTTTAATTTCGTCCTGAATGCTCATCATTTCACCTATTCTACAAACTTTCTTATTTTGTTAGTAATTATTAATTTATAGTCATCTTTGTTATTATAGTCTTTTATCCAAAATGATATTTTAATCTTTGTTTCTTCAAAAGTTATGCCTTTTGAATAAATTTTTGGTTCGGGATTATCCAAAACACCATCTAATTGTTTAATTTCTCGTACAATATATTCATTGAACTCATCTAAATCATTATTTAATGATAATCCAGCCATTATATCTATTCTATACTTTTCTGGAGCTTTATAAAGTTTAAATAAATTATTTGTAAGTGTTGAATTTGGAATTGTGCTTATTATTCCGTCATCATCCTTGATTGTTGTGGTACGTAGTTGGACTTTTTCAACAACTCCTTTTGTATTGTTTAGCTCAATTGTGTCTCCCACCTTGATGCTTTTTCCAATAATTAATATGATTCCTGAAAAGAGATTGGATATCAAATCTTTTGCCGCAAGACTCACAGCAATACCCACAATACCCAAACTCAATAATGTGCCGTATAGATTAATTCCAAACAGGCTTAGGATTTTCATCAATGCAATGAAATAAATGATGTATACAATTATGTCTCGTATGAGGTAAATTATAGTCATGTCCTCGTTGAAACGTTCAACTCTGTTCAATGCTTTTGTAATAATCCTGGATATGATGGTGGTCAAAATTATTATTGCGATAATCATCAATGCAGTTTCAAATGGATCGACTGGAATATTCATATTATAACTCCACTTTCATCAAATCTTTAGCTATTTTTGTATTTTCAAAAATTTCTTGTGCTTCTTTCAATATGTCGCTCACATCAGTATATCTTGTACTGAAATGAGTTAATATTAATTCTTGGGAGTTTGATTGAAGTGCAATATTGGCTGCATCTGCAGAGGTGGAGTGGGCATGCAATTCTGCTTTGTCCCTATCTTCGAGAGTATATGTTGATTCATGGATTAAAATACTTGAATCATGTGCAAATTCAATCATTTCTTCACAGGGTAGTGTATCTCCAGAATATGTTATTTTATGGCCTTTACGTGGAGGACCTAAAACCTGTTCTGGTTTTATGACTTTCCCATCAACTTCAACAGCTATTCCCTTATGTAGCTTTCCAAAGTCTGGTCCCACAGGAACACCCAATTCAATAGCCTTTTCACGTAGGAATCTTGGTTTTTTAAGTTCTTCAACAGAATATGCTAAAGTTAATGTATTATGTTTAACTCTTTGAGCTTTAATCACATATTCTTCGTTTTCGATTATTGTTCCTGAATCGATTTCAATCCATTCTAATGGAAAGTCGAAATTTGGAAATCCAAGGTTAGATATTGCTTCACGTAAATTATCAAGACCTCTTGGTCCGTATATTGTTAATTTAGTTTCACGTCCCCTGAAGTTCATTGACTGCAATAATCCTGGAATGCCCAGTATATGATCTCCATGGTAGTGTGTAATGAAAATTTTTGAAATTTTCATAGGACTTATTTTTGCATAAATCAATTGTCTTTGTGTTCCTTCACCACAGTCAAATAACATGGTCTCTCCAAAAGCTTTAAGAGCTATTGAGGGATGGCTTCTTGAATATGAATGGACTGCGGATGATGTTCCTAAAAATGTAATTTCCATAATTTAATCACTTATTTTATATTGTATTAAATTATATATTCTAATTAATATATTAAATTTTTTTTAAGGTGATGATGTGGATAAAATACTGGAATATATGCTGGAAGAGGATGAAGGATTTGGGGATGTGACTTCAAACAGTGTCATTGATGAATCGGTTGAGGTTAGCGCACATATTGTTTCAAAAGATGAAGGTATTCTGGCAGGTATTAATGTAGCTAAAGAATTATTCGAGTCAAAACATGTTCATGTATTATTCCATCTCAATGATGGCTGTGAAATAAAAAAAGGCGATTTATTAATGTATTTGCGTGGAAATGCCCGTGACATTTTATTGATTGAAAGGACTGCTTTAAACTTATTGATGCGCATGAGTGGGGTTGCCACTGCTTCAAATAAATATGTTGACTTGGTTGATGGTAAGGTTATAATTGCAGGAACTCGCAAAACACAGCCGGCTATTGGAAAATATGATAAAATGGCTTTAAAAATCGGTGGAGCAGATACTCACAGATTCAGCTTGGATGACATGCTTCTAATTAAGGACAATCATATTGCGGTTGTCGGATCTCCTCTGGAAGCTCTTAAAAAAGCTCAAAAAAATGCAAGCTTTTCTAAAAAAATAGAAATTGAGGTTGAGACACTTGATGATGCAATAGCTTGTGTTGAAAACAAAGCGGATATTGTCATGCTGGATAATATGGGTTGTGAACAAGTAAGTGAAGTTTTAGATGAACTTGAAAAAAGAAACATACGTCAAAATTCTTTAATCGAGATATCTGGGGGTATTAATGATGGCAATATTAAAGATTATGTTGATTTGGGTGTAGATATTATTTCTATTGGTGCACTGACTCATTCTTCCAGAAGTCTTGATTTCAGTCTGAAAATAGAAAAATAATTATCTTAATTCATCACCAGTTAATTTTTCTTCTTCTTCAATTAACCTTTTTTCAATTTCTCCATTTTTTAAAAGTTCTATTGCTTTGTCGATTTCATATTTTAAGTCAGATAGTTCATCAAGTTCATTTTTCCATTCAGTGTCTTCAGCCAATCGTACATTGTCCCATCTTGAATAGTCAACATCAACTTCTATCTCATTGCTTTCAATGTTTTCTAGAGTTGCGAAATATTCCTCCTGAATTTCCTGTCTTGTTTTTTTCAGCAATTCATATTTGTTGATGATGTTTTCAAGTTGGTATGACATTAACTTAAAGCGTTCGATGTCATAGTTTATTTTCATATTTCTGAATTCGTCTAAAACATTTATCAAATTTTCATTCATTTTTTCCCCTCAAAAATTATGGAGTGTGTTAAGAGTTTGTTACGAGTGTGTTATGTAGTGTATATCAATAGTATTTATTTTTTATAAATATTTAATTATGTGTGAAGATGATAATCTCTTGGAGTTAGTTGCATATGTGCGGGCATCAAATAGAAGAAAAAGTATTATTAAACTTCTTGAATATGAATTAAAAACTCCAAAAGAAATTGGTGATGCTTTAAGTATTCGTACAAATCATATTTCTAATCTTTTGTCAGATTTAAAAAAGCATGGTCTTGTTGTTTGTGCAACACCTAATGTCCGTAAAGGCAGGTTGTATAAATTAACAGATGATGGAAATAGGGTTCTTAAATATTTATGAACTCATTTCAACATTTCTATTTTTTATGCAGTTATTTCAAAAAACAAACTTTTAATAATATTGTAAAAGATATATAATAGAGATAGATAATTATTATATTATTTTTATACAATGGTGATTTAATGGTAAAAATAGCTAAATTGGCTTTGGAAGATGGAACTGTTATTAAAGGAGAAGGATTTGGTTATGAGACAACTAAACTAGGTGAACTTGTTTTTTCAACCGGTATGGGTGGTTATACTGAATCTTTAACTGATCCGTCTTTTAAAGGAGAAATTTTAATGTCTACTTATCCTTTGGAGGGAAATCATGGGGTAAGTGAAGATTGGTATCAATCTGATAATATTCAGGTTGAAGGTTTTGTTTGTCGTGAGGTTTGCCGTGAATTGTCTAATTTTGGACCTCAAAAGACTTTGGATGAATTTTTAAAAGAATTCAAAACTCCAGGGATTAGTGGGGTTGATACACGTGATTTAACTTTAAAAATACGTGAAAGAGGTTCTCTTAAAGCAGCTATTACTACTGAAGACATAGCTGATGATAAATTGATTGAAATGGCCAAATCACAACCTAGCATTGAAGACAGAGACATTGTTCCTGAAGTCTCAACAAAAGAGATAAAAGTTTTCAATGAAGATGCAGACAAAAAAGTAGCATTAATTGATTGTGGTGTTAAAAAGAATATTATTAACTCATTTTTAGAAAGGGATATTGGGGTAGTTTTATTCCCATACGACACTGATTATAAAACTATTTTAGATTACTCTCCAAGCGGTTTAATGATTACATCAGGACCGGGAAATCCGGATAGGGTGTCTGAGACAATTGCAACAATGAAAAAATTATCAAACAGATTACCAATTTTCGGTATCTGTATGGGTCAGCAATTAATCGCAAAATCTTTTGGAGCTAAATCATACAAAATGAAATTTGGACACAGAGGAGAAAATCAACCGGTTAAAGATTTAAACACTGGAAAAGTGTTCATCACTTCTCAAAATCATGGGTTCACTATTGATAAGGAATCATTAAAAGAAACTGATTTAGTTTTAACCCAAATCAATTTAAATGATGGAACTCCTGAAGGTATTTCTCACAAGGAATTACCTCTACATTGTATACAGTACCATCCTGAAGCAGGACCTGGTCCAAATGATACCAGAAGTATTTTTGACGAATTTAATCAAATGATGGAAGATTATTAATTAATTAAAGAGGATTAGATATGCCAGTAGATAAAGATATTAAAAAAGTATTAATCATTGGTTCTGGACCTATTCAAATCGGACAAGCTGCAGAGTTCGATTATTCTGGATCACAAGCATGTAAATCACTAAGAGAAGAGGGTATTGAGACAGTACTTGTAAACAGTAATCCGGCTACTATTCAAACTGATATTGATATGGCTGATACTGTCTATACAGAACCATTAACTCCAGAAATTGTTGCTAAAATTATTGAAGAAGAAGAAGTTGATGCTATTTTACCAACCATGGGTGGACAAACTGGATTAAATATAGCAACAGGTCTTGGAGATTTAGGATTATTGGATGGAATCAAAGTTTTGGGTTCTGATGTTCAAACAATTAAAGATGTGGAAGACAGAGACTTATTTGCAAATCTCATGGATGAAATCGGTGAAAAAATTCCAAAATGTCAGGCTGTAGAAAGTGTTGATGATGCACTTAAGGCTGTTGAAGAAATTGGTTATCCCGTTATCGTCAGACCAGCATTCACATTAGGTGGAACTGGTGGGGGAATTGCTCATAATAAGGAAGAGTTAATTGAAATTGCTAATCATGGATTGGATATGAGTTTCATTAACCAAGTTCTCATTGATGAATCTGTTCTCGGATGGAAAGAAATTGAATTTGAAGTAATGAGAGATAAGGAAGATACATGTATTATTGTATGTACTATGGAAAACATTGATCCTATGGGTATTCACACTGGTGACAGTGTTGTTGTTGCTCCAATTCAAAATTTATGTGATGAAACCATTCAAAAAATGCGTGATGCATCTATTAAAATCATCAGAGCTTTAGGAATTCGCGGTGGATGTAACATTCAATTTGCGTTAAATCCTGAAACCGATGAATATAAGGTAATTGAGGTAAATCCTCGTGTATCAAGAAGTAGTGCTCTAGCATCAAAAGCTACAGGTTATCCAATTGCTAAAATATCCTCAAAAGTAGCGTTAGGCATGACTTTAGATGAAATTAGAAATGACATCACTAAAGAAACTCCTGCTTCTTTTGAACCAGCTATCGATTATGTGGTTGTTAAAATCCCAAGATGGCCATTTGACAAATTCAAAGGCATCAGTCGTGAAGTTGGGGTTCAAATGAAGGCTACTGGTGAAGTAATGGCTATTGGAAGAACTTTTGAAGAAGCATTCCAAAAAGCACTCAGATCACTTGATATGGGCTTTGATGGATTCGAATATGTTGAATACACTGAAGATGACTTGACTCATCCAACTGACATCATATATTTCCAAATCTATTCTGCTATTAAGGATGGAATGGACTTGGATAAAATCCAAAAATTGACAAATATTGATAAATTCTTCTTATATAAAATCAGAAATATCGTTAACTTTGAAAATGAGGTTACTGCTGATAAATTGGATGATGAATTATATTTAAGAAAAGCAAAACAAATTGGTTGCTCCAATAAAAGATTAGCAGAATTATCTGGTCAAACTGAAGAGTATATCAGAAATTTACTTTCAAGATATAATATCGCTCAATCATATAAGATGGTTGATACATGTGCTGCTGAATTTGAAGCTAAAACTCCTTACTATTACAGTAGCTATGATGTAGGAAATGAACTCACTTCAACAACCAAGAAAAAAGTTGTTATTTTAGGTGCAGGTCCAATCAGAATAGGTCAAGGTATTGAATTTGATTACTGTTGTGTTCACTCTTCTCTAGCTTTAAAAGAAGATGGAATCGAAACAATTTTAATCAACAACAACCCTGAAACCGTAAGTACTGATTATGATATTTCAGACAAATTGTTCTTTGAACCTATTACCTTTGAAGATGTGATGGGAGTAATCGAGCAAGAAAAACCTGATGGAGTCATTGTTCAGTTTGGTGGTCAAACATCAATTAACTTGGCTGTCCCATTGGCTAATGCAGGAGTTAAAATTTTAGGTACTCCATATGAAAGTATTGACAGGGTAGAAGACAGGGAATTATTCGCTGAACTTTTAGAAAAACTACATATTCATCAGGCACCATATGGAACTGCTAATTCATTTGAGGAAGCTCGTGAAATTGCAGAAAAAATCACATTCCCAGTATTGGTACGTCCATCATACGTTATTGGTGGAAGAGCAATGGAAATTGTTTATGATAACAATGAGCTTGAAGAATATATGAAGGAAGCTGTAAAAGTTTCACCAGAGCACCCAATTCTTGTCGATAAATTCTTGGAAGATGCAATTGAATTGGATGTCGATATATTATGTGATGGGGATGACGTATTCATTGCAGGAATTATGGAACACATCGAAGAGGCAGGAGTTCACTCAGGAGACTCTGCATGTGTAATTCCACCGCAAACTATCCCAGAACATATCTTGGACACTATTCGTGAAAATTCAAGAAAATTGGCATTGGAACTTGACGTTAAAGGTTTAATGAACATTCAATATGCAGTAAAACTTGATGAGGAAATGGTATATATTATTGAAGCTAACCCTCGTGCAAGTAGGACTGTTCCATTTGTAAGTAAAGCTATTGGTGTTCCTTTAGCTAAAGTAGCTACCTGGATTATGAATGGTGCTAAACTTAAAGACTTCAATTTAACTAAAGAAATTAAAATTGATCATGTTGCTGTTAAAGAATCAGTATTCCCCTTCTTGAAGTTACCTGAATCCGATACTGTTTTAGGTCCTGAAATGAAATCTACTGGTGAAAGTATCGGTATTGATGAAAGCTTTGGAATGGCATTTTACAAATCACAGCTTTCCGCAGGAATGGACTTGCCAAAAGAAGGTAAAATATTCATTAGTGTAAAAGAAGACGACAAGAAAAAAATCAGAACTATTGCAGAAAAGGCTGCTACATTAGGATTTGATATTGTTGCCACTTCTGGAACTGGTGATGCAACAGGTCTTGATAATGTTGAAAAAGTCAAAAAAGTATCTGAAGGATCTCCTAACATCAGAGACGCAATCTTAAACAAAGAAATTGATTTGATTATTAACACCTCTGAAGGAAAACAATCTGCTAAAGATGGTTATATCATCAGACGTTTAGCTATTGAGTTAGGAATTCCTTATGTTACCACATTATCTGGTGCAAGAGCAGCATTGAATGCTATTGAAGCTGTTCAAAACAATAAAATCAATGTAAAATCTTTAAATGACTATGTTGGTGAAGAATAATATTCTTCATTAATTTCTCTTTTTTTTGAGTCTGTAAAATTTTATAGGCTTATTTAATTTTTATATGTTTTTGCGTCCAGTTTTGCATTTGGAA
>SUTF01000015.1 GCA_015063005.1 Methanobrevibacter millerae | reverse complement strand
AAAAAATGAAAGTAGCAATTTTAGGTGCAGGATGTTACAGAACTCATGCTGCAAGTGGAATTACCAACTTCTCAAGAGCTTGTGAAGTTGCTGAAGCAACCGGAAAAGAAAACATCTCTATGACCCACTCTACCATCGAAATGGGTGCAGAATTATTAGAATTAGCTGGAGTAGATGAAGTAGTTGTATCTGACCCAGTATTTGACGGAGAATTCACTGTTGTAGATGATTTCGCATATTCCGATGTAATTGCAGCTCACAAAGCAGGTAACCCTGAAGAAGTAATGCCTGCAATCAGAGAAAAAGTTGCAAAATTAGCTGAAACTGTACCAAAACCAGAAAAAGGTGCAATTCACTTCACTCACCCTGAAGACTTAGGTATGAAATGTACTACCGACGACCGTGAAGCTGTTGCTGACGCTGACTGGGTTATGACCTGGTTACCTGAAGGAGGTATGCAACCTGCTATCATCGAAAAATTCGCTGATGCTATTAAACCTGGTGCAATCGTAACTCACGCATGTACCATCCCAACTACCGGATTAAACAAAATCTTCGAAGACTTAGGAACTGACGTAAACGTAGCTTCCTACCACCCTGGTGCAGTACCTGAAATGAAAGGACAAGTTTACATTGCAGAAGGTTTCGCAGACCAAGCTTCCATCGACACTTTAATGGACTTAGGACAAAAAGCAAGAGGATCTGCATTCACCTTACCAGCAAACATGGTTGGACCTGTATGTGACATGTGTTCCGCTGTAACCGCTATTACCTACGCAGGTATCTTAGCTTACAGAGACACCGTTACCCAAATCTTAGGTGCACCAGCAGGATTTGCACAAATGATGGCTAACGAAGCTTTAACCCAAGTAACTGCTTTAATGCAAAACGAAGGTATCGACAAAATGGACGATGCTTTAAACCCAGCTGCATTATTAGGTACCGCTGACTCAATGAACTTCGGTTCATTAGCAGAAATCGTTCCTACCGTATTAGATTACTTAGGTAAAGACGAATAAACACAATTATAAGTTAACTGTTGATTTTTAATTAAATCAACTTTTTAACTTATTTTTTAATAGTTGAGTTGATTAGCTATTAAAAAATAAGTTACTATTTTTAAAAAAAGTTTGGTGTTAAATTGATTGATGACATATTAGAAAAAGCAAATAACAATAAAGAATTAACAGACGAAGAGTTTATTGAACTATTAAGAATAGAAAAGGATAGTGATATAGAAAAACTTTTTAAAACAGCTGTTAATATAAGAAATAAAATTTCTAAAGTCATTAAATTAACATCAACAATTCATATTACCAATAAATGTCAAATCCAACCAAGATGCAAATACTGTGGCTTTGCTGAAGAAACTTCATCCAAAGGATACTATAATGCATTTTATAAATCAGATGATGAAATTTTAAAAGCTGCCAAATCCATAAATGAAGCAAGCATACCTAGAGTCAGTTGTTCCGGAGGGTATGGATACAAAGGTAAACAGGCAGTGAATGCAACAAGAATTGTTAAGGAAAATACTGATTTAGAAGTATTAGTTAATGTTGGAGGAGACTTAACCGAAAAATCTGTAAATCAATTGGCTGATTTGAACTGTGATACAGTTTGTTGCAATTTAGAAACAATAAATGAAACCGTTTATAATGAAGCTAAACCCGGCGAAACGTTACAGCAAAGAATTGACGTATGCCAAATGGTAAGTGACGCTGGCATAGAACTATCCTCAGGATTGCTATTGGGATTAGGTGAAAGTGAAGAGGATAGAATCAAACATTTAAGATTTTTAAATAACTTTGATACCCTTGGCGAAATACCAATCATGGGTTTTAATCCTTATGAAGACACTCCAATGGCAAATCACCCCCCATTCCCATTGAAAGAACAGTTGAAGTTCATAGCAGTGACAAGAATAATGTATCCTCATGTGAGAATTACAGTTCCAACACCAACAATCGGTCCAAGAAATGTTGAATTTTCACTTAATGCAGGTGCTAATAATTTAGCTACAGTCATAGCAGACAATTATCCTTTGGAAGTTAAAGGTGTAGGATCACCAAGCTATGGTAATTATTCCGAAGTGGTTGACGTGATAAACCAATTAGGTTTAGAACCTCAAAAAATTTAATATTGCATTATTTTAAAAATAATACATGGTGTTTGTATGGCCTTTGAAAAAATGATAAAAAATGCTTTTGATGAATCAAGAAATAATTGTAGATTTGGAGATACAATTGAAGAAATCAAAGAAATTCAAGACTATATTAAAAATGCTGAAAAAATTTACATTCCAAACAAAGACGGGATTAAAGTTGAAGTTTTAAACAAGGTTCTAAACGAATATGGATTGCCTAATGCAGAAATCCTACAAATAAATACCAATACTGCCGACACAAATAGAATTCCCGCATTAGCTAAAGCTTATATGGCACTTGATCAAAGCGAATGCGACCTGATTATAGCTAGAGGCAGATTAGGCATTCCGGGATCAGGTTCATTATTAATATTTATTGACAATAAGGGAAGAATATTGACCGCAGGAATGTCACCATCACATGTGATTCATCAAAAATCCCTTGAAGAGGCTGTATATGAAGAGGCCGTTGAAGCTTTGGAAAAGATTGGATTTGAAAAAGTGATTTAGATGGATATTGATACTGGAATCACACAAGAAGTTCTGACCATTAAATCTGAAATTAAACTGATTGACATTTTCAATAAGATAATTGACAGAAAGGCACAAGCTTGTTTTGAATATATAGAAAATTTAAACCTTAATCCAAATGTCGGGATTACAGTAATAGGAACATATTTTACTGGTGTTGGCATTGTTAAGAAATTAAGTGAAAAATACACTAATATCACATTAATTGATATTTATCCCCATCTTGAAGAGTTATTGTACACCAACATTGGTGGAAAACTAAAAAATGAAGTGAAATTTTCATCTGATTTAAATTTGATATATGATGGAGATATTGTCATCGACACTACAGGCTTTGGAGGAATTAATGTAGAACAATCAGCCAAATTTGATGTTGATGCATTTTTAATAGAAGATCCCGTGGCAGAAGATAATGATGAATTGCTGAAAAATAAAAATAATATTCATGATAGATTAAATGTTGTCAAATCAGCAAATAAATCAATTATAAAAACAAAAGGCATTAACACCAAAACATCCGGAACAATGACATTAACCATAGGTGTTTTAACAAATGTTTTAAATAAAATCTCTAAAAAAGACGGTGTTTTATATAGTGCATGTGAAATGGGCTTTTTCGAGGAAGTTATTTTTAAGGAAAAGGATATTGATAAGTTTATTGATTTGACTGATAAAAAAGCAGTTAAAGTATCCACAATCAATCCTTTTGACTTGGATGAGTTGATATTGGAAGAAATAGACAAAATAGAATCAAAAATGATTTAAATGAAACTTAATGAAATAATTGAATTTTTGGACAAGAAGATATCTAGAGATTTAGCACTAAGCAATGACACTATTGGCCTTATGGGAGATTATGATTTAAATCAGGAAATATCCTCAATAAAAATATTTATGGACTTATATCCAGAAGATGACAATTATAAAGAAAATACACTAATAATAACTCACCACCCAACATTATTCACACCAAATACTCCAACATTCACCATCCATTCTAATTGGGACATCATTGATGGCGGTGCTAATGAAGCACTTGCAGATAAACTAAAGTTAAAAGTTGTTGAACCATTTGACAAGAATACGAATATTGGACGCATATGTGAGTGCAATCGCAATTTTAGTGAGTTGAAAGAAATAATTTTAAATAATTTCAGTGAAGTTAATATTGTAAATAAACCAGAAAACAATATGTTAATAAAAAATGTTGGCATCATATCAGGATTTGGATTAAAAAACCCAGAATACATCAAATTAGCTAAAAAAAATAATTTAGATTTGTTGATTTCCGGAGACTTGACTCAAGAAAGTGCAATATTGGCCATAAATTTAAATTTAACATTGATAGATTTGGGACATCACAGCAGTGAAGTTCCAGGTCTTTATTATCTTAAAGACATTATAGATAAATTAGATATTGATTGTGAGGTAATTGATAAAAATCCTATTAATAGATTATGGTGATTAATATGCAAGTAGACGAAATACAGAAAATGGAAGATAGGCAAGTGCCTAAAGGCAAAATTGATATAGTTGGTATTGGAAGATTAGGTTTAAGAATTGGAATTAACCTAATGCAAATACATAGAGGAGGACCAAAAGTGATTGGGGCCTTTGACGGACAAGAAATTTCCGGAGGAGATGTGATATTCACATTATATGGTGCTGAAGTAGGTGAAGCAAAACCTGATTTCCTAAAAAGACTATGCACACATGATGAGGACTTCAGAAAAATTGAGAGCTATCCCGAATACATAACCTCTGAAAACATCAACGAACTTGACGGGGATGTCATAATTATCGTGATAGCTGGTGGAAACACGATTTCAACCGCTTCAGAAATTGTTAAACATGCACACGATATTGGTTCTAAAACAATTGGAACTGCAGGAATATTCGGATTTGGAGATGAAAATATTGAAATTAAAGACATAAGTGAATATGACCACAACAATCCGGCAGTTGAAGAGTTAAGACAGCACGGAATTACTGAAAATCATTTAGTTTTAACAACAAATAAATTGATTAGAGATGATGAACCGGTTACCCCTTATGTTTTAGATGAAGTTGCTAAAGTCATTACAATGAATGCTTTAAAATTACTGAAAGAACAAACTGATAAAAATGATTAAAATAGCTACAGCAGAATGTTTCACACATGGAAAAATTGGATTGGAACTGCATGCCCTTGCCCAGAATTATGAAGGCAATTTCGCAAGCAAATACATTGAAAATTTAGAGGATTATGGGGACTTCAACTATAACGAATTGAGTGTTACATGCAGTTTATTTATTCCGACAATTGATGCTGTAAAAGACATTCTAAAAGTTGAAAACCCTCCGAACCCAGATTATCTCATAAAAGGAATAAAGGTTTATGATGAAAATGGAGACAAAAAAGTAAGTAAAATAATGGCAAAAGCAGTAATGGAAATAACATCATGCGACATTGCCATTGGAAGCACTGCAGGAATTGGCCATGGTGCAATAACAATTATCACACCAACTCACGAAATAACAACCACAACCGAAATTTATACTGATTTAAGGCAAAACAATAGTGAAGAGTTATTCCAAAGACAAGTTAACGGAATAAAAAAAGCTATTGACATAATATTACTCTTTTTAAATGAAAAAATCAGTGAAATAAAAAGACTTGAAAATGTTGAAATCATGAAAAAATAGTTTTTTTGAAAGCCTTAGGGGGGATTCGAACCCCCGACTTCCACCTTACCAAGGTGGCGCTCTACCGGCTGAGCCACTAAGGCATAATCGAGAATAAACAAAAAAATTCATGAAAAATACAGTGCAGGGGAAGGGATTCGAACCCTCGAAGGCCTATGCCAGAGGATCTTAAGTCCTCCCCCTTTGGCCGCTCGGGCACCCCTGCATACAGTATAAATGTTTGTTTTCATAGTATATAAATGTTTGCTTTTAGCATAATTAAACACCGAAAATACACATCCCACCATATAAAAAAAATATTTAAATATTGAGAAAGAAATATTAAAATAAGTTATATGGAAAAGTTATTTTAAAAAATAATTAAATCGTGGTGTAGCACATTGATGATAATAGATATGGAAGAATGTGGAATATGCGAAGATTGTATTGACGTCTGTATGGAAGAAGCAATAGAAAAAAAAGCATATAAAGTAATTATTGACCCTGACAAATGTGATTCATGTGGTGAATGTGTTGATGTTTGTCCTGTTGGCGCAATCTATGAAGAATGATCAAGTATGAAAAAACGATTTACGCTAGTTGACTATGCGATAATAATTCTAGTAATATGTGCAGTAGTGTTTGCATTTATACATATTACATCAGATGACGAGTCAGCCAGTGAAAAAACATCTTATGACTCCTCAACATTAAACAAAATTGTTGAGAAATATTTAACTTATTATAGACAAGGTTTTATTGTTGATACAACCATACACGGATTTAATTCCAGTGACGGTAAGCCAGTTACATTAACCGGAAATATTCAATGGATGGATGATGACAGAGGAAGCAATGTAAAGGCTCTTGTTAACTGTAACGGAACAAACTACATCGCAGGTCTTTATAACCATGTTCCTAATGCAGACATTTACATTAACAGTATGACTCTGGAAATGAACGGAGATAAATATTCCAATTTAACGGAAATGAAAATAAATCCTAAAAACATTACCTCAATCAGAGATTTAGTTTCAGGCATTCCTGAAAATTTATCTTACGAAATTACAACAACAGTTACTGCCGATTCAATTGAAACTACAACATTCCAACAAATAACTAACATATTATTCCAGAATAGTGAAAGAATTTCTGTAAAAGCAACAGGATATGATAACCAATTAAATCTTGTCAGAGCGACAAACAGCGAAATTTCACAAATTGATCCATTAATTGGAGATATTAATGGAATTACCAGTGAAATAACATTAAGGATTTATAACTGCAGCGATTCAGACATTAACGCTATAAAGAATACATATGATGTTAGCAACATTCAAAAATTTTAAGTTGTGTGATTTATGAGCCTCATTTATTCAAAATTAACATCATTCATAAATATAATAAATGATGAATTTCATAAATCCTTTCTTTTCACAACAATATTTTCAATTATAGGATTTATTGAAAATCAATGGGTCAACAGTTTTTTTAAAGGTTTATACCCAGATGAAAACTTTTTAGGATTTGTAAAGAAAAGCATAATTTTAAGACATCATATCTTTAATCCGTTGATTGTCCTGATTGTATTTGCCGCATTTTTGGCACTTTCACTAAATTCCGTTCCTACCAGTTTAACAATCACATTAGTTATAGCGTTCGTATTCTTTTTTATTGGCTCAACAATATTGCCAAGATTCTTTTTGAACGACATGAAAAATGTTTTGGTTTTTAAAAGAAGAGATGTTAATTCTATAGGGTTCTGTTTAATATTGGTGAGTATTGTATTTTTCTTTATCAGCATAGCATCTGTTGGTGGAATTCCAATTCTAAAACCTTCAATAAGATATTTGCTAAAACCTGCATTTACAATGCCTGTTTTTTTAATAATTCCTGGAACATGCATATTGGCTAGTGTTTATCTAAAGGATTTTCAGGATAAAATCATCACAAGGTCACAAGTCAGATTCAGATTCCTCCTACTGCTCGTGATTGATGTTGCATTATTATTAACTTTAGGATACAGAACACCACTACTTGCAGCACTACTCCTGCTGATTATCATAGCATACTATGGAAATATCATAGCTGTCTGGGAAGTTGTGCTTGGAGGATTAATTGGTGTAGGTGCAATAATTGGAATAGGATATTTTAGATCAATCCACGAGTTTACAGTAAGCACAGCAATTGATCCGTTTTATACTCTCAAAAGTAGAGCGGATTTCACATTAAATGTTTTAAATCTGCTGGACATTATTGGAGGAAACTTTGGGGTAACACATGGAAAGTTGCTTGCAAGTTCAATTCCCGGAAGCGAACTGGGACCAAGGATGTTTGTCGGCAAGCTAATATCATGGAGAACAGAAGTTACAGTAACTCCAACATTAATCGGTCAGATGGTGGTCGACTTTGGAAAAGTTGGAGTTGCAGTCGAAATGTGTCTTTTAGGATTTATCCTTGGAATTGGATTTAAAATAATAAGAAAAACTAAAAACTTCTTTTATATAGGATTATATAGCTTATTATTAACTTATTCTATACTTGGTGTTGAAACTGGAATATTGGATATCCAAGTCCTATTCTATTTTGCAATAGCCATTTTTATTTATGCAACAATAATTTTAAAATCCATTTTCAATAAGTAATACTAATTTTAAATTTTTTATACAATAAGTAATACTTTTTTATTACTTTTATTCAAAAAACAAAGCAAAAAGTATTACTTTAATAAGCTTTAAATAAGAAAAAATTGAAAATTTTAAATATCAAGGCAAAAATAAGAAGTATTCATTAACTAAATTATAATTATACTCCCTATAACTTGATATTGATAAAAAATAAGTATTACTTTACCACTAAATTTTTGAAATAAAGTATTACTTTAAATTGAATGGAGGAAAAAATAAATGCATATACCTGACGGATTTATACCATTTTGGCAATGTGCAATTTACTACGTTATTTTAATCGTAGCATTATACTTTGCCAGCAAATGGGCAAGAAATAACCTCGATGAAAAGCGCATACCTCTTTTAGCAGTTCTTGCAGCAGGTATTTTTGCTATAATGTCTATGAACATGCCTATTCCATTTGGTACAAGTGGACATATGGTTGGTGGAGCATTGGTAGCAATCATATTTTGTGCACCTGAAGCAGCAGTTCTCGTATTCACAGTTGTATTAATTATACAAGCATTAGTGTTTGGAGACGGAGGAATTACTGCTCTTGGAGCAAATGTATTGAACATGGCAATTATTGGAGGATTTGTTGGTTTATACACCTTTAAAGGATTAAAAGGAACAATTGGAATTTATGGTGCAAGTGGAGTTGCAGCATGGCTAGCTACAGTGGTTGCAGCATTAGCATGTGCAATTGAAATGGCAATAGCTGGAACATTCCCATTAACTGTTGGAATCGCTTCAATGGTAACTTACCACATATTCATTGGTATAATTGAAGCTGTATTAACAGTGATTGTAATTATGGCATTAGAAAAATTCAGACCTGACCTCTTAGTATGGAATAGAAACAAAATAGCGGAAGGAGGAGAATAATATGGAAAAACGTGATAAAACATTAATAATTATTGCAATAGCAATATGTGTTGTGATTTGTTGTCTTTCTCCTTTTATTGCTTCAGGCGATCCTGACGGATTAGAAAAATCCGCTGAAGATGCAGGAGTACCCGAAAATGCAACAAAAGAAGTTGTTGCTTCACCGTTCCCCGACTACACATACGAACCTCTTGAAGCCATTGGTGAAGTTGGTGTGCTCATATTAGGAGTATTGCTAACGCTTTTATGTGGATTAGCTATTGGCAAACTCGTGCAAAAAAAGAAGTTAAGTTAAATTGTAAAAAATGGAAGTTTGTTTAACTTCCATCTTTTTATACTATTTTTTACAAAATAATTAATACTTAAAATAATAAATTTTTCCAGAGAAATATTATGGCAGATATTACAAAAGCATTGAATTTGGATGAATTAGCATCAAAAGAAAGTCCTATTCATAATTTAGATGGAAGAATAAAATTAATATCTGCAATTTTAATTATTGTCGTTGCTGCTTTTTCAAATAACTTATTCATACCAATTACATTAGAAATATTCTTATTAATTGTCATTCCACTTGCAAGATTATCATATGTTGACTCTTTTAAAAGAATTGCAATGTTGCTTCCTTTTGGTGGAGCAATAATCATATTTCAACCATTTATTCATCCAGGAAATGTATTATGGAGCTATTCATGGTTGACCATAACAGATGTGGGGTTAAATTGGTCAATTTTGCTTTTAGTTAGAATGATTGTTTCATTGACTTCAATCGTAATATTATCTTCAACTAGTCCAATGCAACAAATTGTTGCATCATTAAGACGATTGAAAATGCCTAAAGATCTTGCAATGATTTTAAGCATAATGGTTAGATTCCTATTTGTATTTATTGATGAACTGGCTGCAATTAGAAAATCCCAAAAATCCAGAAACTTTCATATCCACTCCAAATTAACACCATACAAATGGAGAGTAAAGCAAGTCGGTTACTCCATTGCAATGATGTTTGTAAAATCATATGAACAGGGTGAGAGAGTTTACAAAAGCATGATTAGTCGTGGATATTCAGACAAGTCAGATTTATATAATGAGAAGAAATCATTAGAAAGAAATGATTACATATACATTACCACAATAATTATAATAATTATAGTGGCAGAGATTATTTTAATTAAATATACGAATCAAATAGGATACCTTGGAGAGAACTTATCTATAAATTAATAAGGATGGAATCAAAATGAGCGAAGTACATCTATCAACGAAAAACTTGAGTTACACATACCCTGACGGAACCCATGCATTGAAAAACATAAACATGGAAATCTACAAAGGCCAAAAGGTTGCTATAATGGGACCAAACGGTGCTGGAAAGTCCACATTATTCTCCCATTTCAACGGATTGACCGAACCAACTTCAGGACATATTGAAATAGATGGAAAAGCAATAAAATATGACAGAGAAACTCTCCTAGAAGTAAGACAAAAAGTAGGAATAGTATTCCAGGACCCTAACGACCAGCTATTTGCACCGACAGTCAAAGAGGATGTTGCTTTCGGTCCAATGAACTTAGGTCTTGAATACGAAGAAGTGGAAAGACGTGTTGATGAAGCATTAACCATGGTTGGCATGGAACAATATAAAGATAAAACACCACACCACCTAAGTGGAGGCCAGCAGAAAAGAGTAGCTATTGCAGGAATTATAGCTATGAGACCTGAAATAATGATACTTGATGAACCAACAGCAGGTTTGGATCCTGAAGGTGTTGAAAAAGTATTAAATATTTTAGATAACTTGAATAATGAAGGAATGAGCATTGTAATATCATCACACGATATAGAGATGGTAAATGAATTTGCAGAAAAAATCTTTGTTTTGAATGAAGGTGAAATTCTTGAAAGTGGAGACAAGCATGAAATATTCTCCAACAAAGAATTATTAAAAAAAGCTCATTTAAAAGCACCAATAACAACCGAAATATTATATAATCTTAAAGAAAGAGGATATAATGTCGATACAACAAAAATAAGTATCGATGAAGTTATTGAAGAAATAATTAAAATAAAAAAAGATTAATTTGTAGATTTACGTCTTTTGAATCTATCCTTAAGCTTAGTGATAAACTCAAATTCATCATCTAACTGAGGATGATTTCCAAATCCACAATTAGGACAATGTACCTGATTGCAGTTATCATGTTTACCGCAACTTGAACATCCCCGGTTTTCCAGTTCATTTTCATCGAACTCAAAACCGCACATACGACATTTCATAATAACACCGTTATTAAAATTAATTAAAAAATAAAAGAAAAATTGAAGTTTATTCTACTTCAATATTTTCAGCTTCTTCTTTACGAAGACAAACATCATAACCTTTAATACTCATTTCGATAGGATCACCTAAAGTAGCTACCTTTTTAATATGTATTTTAGCCCCTTTAACAAAACCCATACCTAATAAGTGTCTTCTTAAATCAATATCTCCCGTGGAATGGTATTTCACCAAAGTTACTGTTTCACCAGGTTTTGCATCTTTTAATGTTTTCATTTTATCACCAAATTAGAATAATAATTTTTAGGTATACTAAAGTTTGTTATAAGTATTATATAAATATTTTTAGTTAAACCAAAAAAATTAATGATAATTAGAATGAATCTAATCATCAAATTTTGTTCTTCATGCATATTATAAATTATTCACTTATGCAAATCCAGCTAAAGCACCAATGTTGAATATCAAGAATGAAACAATGTATGCAGTTACTAAAGTAATGGCACACATGGTTAATGCCCATTTGTAACTGTTTGTTTCTTGCTTGATTGCACCGATAGCTGCGAAACATGGAGTGTATAATAAAGTAAATGCCATGAATGAGAATGCAGACAATGGAGTGAATGTACTTTGTACTAAAGAGGTAATTCCTTCTTCATCGTCTTCTTCCATACCAGCTAATGTACCAAAGGTTGCAACTACTACTTCTTTAGCAGCTAAACCAGCAATGATAGCTACAGCAGCTTGCCAGAATCCGAATCCTAAAGGAGCGAATATTGGAGCAATGAAATTACCAATCATACCTAAGACACTGTCAGCAGATCCGTATTCTACACCTAATGGGAAGATACTTAAAGCCCATAATATAATGGAACAAGCAAGAATGATAGTACCTGCTTTTCTTAAGAATCCTTTTACTTTATCCCAAGTGTGTAATAATACACCTTTAATGGATGGTACTTTATATGTTGGAAGTTCCATAACAAATGGAGTGGACATTCCTTTAAACATTGTTCTTTTAAGGATAGCTGCAACAATAAGTGCAACAACAATACCTAATACGTAAATTGAGAGTAAAACAGTACCTTCATTTTCAGCAAAGAATGCTGCAGTAAAAATAGCATAAATAGGTAATCTTGCAGTACAAGACATGAACGGAACAAGCATCATAGCGAGCATACGGTCCCCTTCGTTTTCCATGGTTCTTGTTGCCATAATAGCAGGTACACCACAACCGAATCCTAAAATCATAGGGATGAATGCTTTACCGTGAAGACCTACAATTTTGTGCATAACTTTATCTAAAGTAAATGCAGCTCTTGCAAGGTAACCACAATCTTCTAAGATACTTAAGAATAAGAACATTAGAATAATGATAGGCAAGAAAGTAAGAACTCCACCTACTCCACCAATGATACCGTCACAGATGAATGAAGCGAGATATTCGTTAGGAATAGCTCCTGCAACAGATTCAGCAATGTATCCGAATAATTGATCGATTGCATCTTGGAAAGGAGCACCAATTGTAAATGTCAATTGGAACATAACCCACATGATAGCAAGGAATATGAAAGGAGCTAAAAGTCTGTTAGTAACAATTTTATCTATTCTATCAGTTGTTGATTCTTTTTCAACAGCAGGTTTTTTAACAGCTTCAGCCATTAAACCGTCAATAAATGCATATCTTGCATTTGCAATAACTTCTTCAGCACCTTCATTGTAAACATCAATAAGGTGTTTGCTTACTTTGTCAACTTCCATCATAATTTTGGAACTCATGCTGGATTGTTGAACTTTTTCTATAACAATTGAATCTTTTTCTAATAACTTAATAGCAGTCCAAATTGAAGGAACATCCATTAAACTTTTATCCTGTTCGATGAGTTCTTGAAGATCACTTAAGTGTTGTTTCAACTCATCACCATAAGAAAGTTTAACGCTTGAGTCAATTGGGTTTGCAGCAGCTTTTTCAACAGTAGTTAATAATTCATCAAAACCATCTTTAGTTTTCGCATTAACTTCTATTACTGGGAAACCTAACAATTCACCCATTAATTTTATGTCAATAATATGTTCTTTTTTCTTAGCAAAATCGTTCATGTTAAGAGCCATTACTAAATTAGCACCTAACTCCATCATTTGAACTGTTAAATACAAATTACGTTCTAGATTAGCAGCGTCTACAACATTAATTATCGCATCAGAATCATCATCTACAATGAAATCTCTTGATACGATTTCTTCCATAGAATGAGCACTTAATGCATAATTTCCTGGTAAATCAACTATGTCATATTCATAGTCCCCATGTTTGAAACTACCTTCCGCCCTTTCAACGGTTTTTCCTGGCCAGTTTCCTACATGTTGGCGCATACCAGTTAATTGATTGAATACTGTAGTTTTACCCACGTTTGGGTTACCAGCTAATCCTACAATTAATTCTTTCATTAACCATTCTCCCATTTTTATTGAATTTAGAGATAATTTATTAAGATCTTAAAATCTTAATAAATATAACCCTTTTTTGAAAAAAATCATCTTAGTTTAAGTTTCTACCAATTTTTAATTTCAAAGATTAGGCTAACCTAAACATAATATAAATTTTTATTTTTATTGTATTTAAATGTTTAGGCATACCAAATTATCATATTAATTTTTAGGTATACCTAAAAAAATAGAAAGATTTATAAATTGGAACTTCCCAAATAAATTAATCGAGGCAGAAAAATTATAAAAAAATTCATACTCCAAAAATATAAATCCATATATTTTTTCCTCAAAGAAGTTTAAAGCCAAATTAAACTTCTTTAACTATTTTTTATCATATTTTTTGATATAAATTAACCACCAATATTTTAACAAAAGAGGCATGCTGATGATCTGAAGTAAAAATTTAGGTCTTCCTAAAAAAATGAAAAACTTTAAATAATATGAAAGACTACATTAGAAATAGTGATAAAAAATTAGGTACACCTAAATATCTAATTTCATATTACTAATGTGTTGTTGGTTAAAAACCATATTACTACACTCCGATTGTTATTAAATTAGTTTATACTCTCTTTTCTAATTTAATAAAAAAGCATATAACTACTCTCACGAAATTAAATATGTTCATCATATTTAATTTCACCTATTTATACACTATTTTTTTGATATGCGAAAATTTTTATATAAACAAAAAATATAATTATAGCCATAAAAAGAATAAGTGATTTAAATGGCAACAAGAAATAAACCAAAATGCTGCGCTGCAGCAGAAGAGACCAATACAGTAAAAAGAATTTTTAAAAAAATTTGGACATTTTTCTTTGGATGTAATTGTCATTAACTTTTAATACAATACACCCAAACTATTTTTTATTTTAATTCACTATTACCACACAAAAATCCATCAATATTCAAAAAAAAGCTAATTTTAAATAATAATAAGATAAATAAATTTTATTATATATAAATTGAGTAGGTAATGCAAATGAATAGAAGGAAAAAAATTATTATTGCCATCATAATTATTATTCTCATAGGCATAATAACAATTATTGCAGGAGCTCTTTACATCAACAGCAATAACACATTAGCTTCTGGAGAGAGTAATATTTTAGTCTGTGCAATAGATGAAAGCGAACCCCGCCCGGGAATGGGTGCATGTGACATGGCATTTATTGTATATTTAAAAGACGGAGAAATACAAAACTATACTGCAATTTATCCCCATGGAATGACGCATCCAAATGCATCAGAACCCGCTGAAGCACAAGCCCAAGGAGCAGGATCAAAATTGTTGCTGCATGATTCATTCTGGAGCAAAGATAACGAAAAATCAATGAACCTTGCAAAAGAAATTGTAGAGTATCAAACCAGAATACCTATTGATGCGGTTGTGGCAATAAATAGTAAAGGTTTGGATGCAATACTTGACGTTGCTTCACCATTACACATTAACGGAACATATGTCAATGCAAGTGGTATAGATATAATCCGTGAAGAACAAGCAAGCGGTGGTGAATCAAGAGGAGATGCTGTTTTGGATATTGTAAGAGCCACAGCAGAGTCTGCAACTAATTCCAATAAAAAAACAGCGATGATAAATGTTGCACTTGACCAATATTCTAAAGGAAACATTGTAATGACCCCACAAGGATCATTCGTTGGACTTCTAGCAACAAAAGGTATTGAAAACATACTGTAACAAAAAAACCTAATTTAACAGAGAAATCTGTTAAATTTTAGGTTCCAATTTTTTAATTAAAACACCCATAAACATTACAATCATTGGGAATAGCCCAACATACATGACCATTATAATATTTGAAGGTATAATATCACCCATGACAGTTGAAGCTGCCATCAGCATTATCAGCAAAATGACCGGAGCCAATATTGCAACGAATGTATAAATTAAAATAAATGCATTCAACCTTTGAGAGTAATCCTTCAGCTTCACATGCATGTCAAATGAAATGTCTGAAGCTATAACTTCCAAGCTATTAGCCAAATTACCTCCAACACGTAAAGTACCGACAATTTGCTGGACACCTCTTGAAAGACCCTCCGAATCAACACGGTCAGACATTTCCAAAAGGGCATTTTCTGTTGATTTTCCATAGCGAACCTCTTCCAAAACCCTTGTCAATTCACTGGAAAACGAACCGTAATTTGCATTTGAAACAGTCATTAAAGTGTCATGCAAACCCTTTCCTGATTTTAGTTCAATACCCATATGACGCAACGCATAAGGCAGTTCCTGATTCAAATCATGATATGCTCTTTTTTGTTTCATTTGAGGATAGATGACCATGAACATGTAAAGCATTAGCATCAATACTAAAAACATTGCCGCAATCTCAAAGCCGAAGATGAAAAACAAGCAAAATGATATTGCACATAAAATGAAAATGCCTGCTTTTGATGAGAGATGCTTAATTAAAAATTCCCTCATATCTTCAAAGGATTTATTCTCATTTATTACATTATCAGATAGATTAAAATTAAATGAATTTGATTCCACATCATCATCTGATTTGAATGAAGGAAATTTGAAGTTTTTAATTGAATAAATAATAAACAAAACCAAATTTCCAACACCAATAAATAGTTTATCAAACATCAAACCACTATCCTTTTAAGATTATTTGATTCAAAACCTTCTGAGGATCACTGTAATATGATTCAATAACTCTGTTCACTTCATTTACAGAACGAATATTATGGCTCAGCATGTGCTGCAGAACAATCTGGCGATTGCTTATTTCCTTATATAAATCATTCAATGATTGGCCACTCAATTTGGCTATTTCAGACAATGTTTTTGAAGCGATACTCACATTTTCTATCTTATCCGTTTCAGGATTCCATTCAAATATCTTATTCAACTGGACAGTACCCTCTTCTATACCCACAACTTCTGCAACTTCACTGATACGCCTATACGAAACGCCATCGGGACGATAAATCCTATTCTGCATCACAATAAAATCAATGGCAGTAATCATTATTTCAGGAACGGACATTGGTTCATTGGTCAGTCTTGTTATCGTTTCTCTTGCATCATTGGAGTGGAGTGTTCCAAAACCGGAATGACCAGTATTCAGTGCAGTGAATAATGTAATGGCCTCATCAGCTCTCACTTCACCAACGATTATCCTATCAGGTCTTTGCCTTAAGGAATTTTTAACCAAATCATTCATCGTCAATTCACCACGATTTTCAGTGTTTGATGGTCGTGTTTCCATACGAATAACATGCTCATGAGGAATCTGAAGCTCCAACGTATCCTCTATAGTTATAATCCTTTCTTTTGGATTGATTAATGAAGTCAATGCATTCAATGTTGTAGTTTTGCCTGAACTGGTTCCACCAGAAATTATTGCATTGGCAGATTTAACACCCAAACCATCAAAGCACAACCAGAAAAATGCGGCAAGTTCAACGGAAATCGTTTTATAATTTATCAAATCTATTATTGTGAAGGGATCCTTTTTAAATTTACGTATAGTCAATGATGGACCATCAGCAGAGACGGGAGGAATAGTTGCATTAATCCTGGAGCCGTCCATTAGCCTACCATCCAAAATCGGAGATTCCTGGTCGATTCTTCTGTTAATTTGCCTTGCCATCAAATCAATCAAATCAATCAGTTCCTCATCATTTTTAAACACAATATTCGTTTTCATCATTCCATAGTCTCTGTGATATACAAAAACAGGCTTATTTATTCCAATTACCATAATCTCCTCCAAATCATCATCATGAATCAATGGATCTATTTGACCATATCCCACAATATCCTGCAATAGCTTTCTTGAAAGTGAATCAATATATTCGCCAGATGCATTTCCAGATTCAAAAGATAATCGATTATACAAAAAATTTTTAATATCATTGAGTAATCGGGATTCATTCAATTGAAAATCTTCCCCTGTTGAAATAGCCAAATCAACCAGGTTTTCCCTAATTTCTGCAAGGAGCACTTTTTCTTCAGGAGAGTATTTCTGTTTAAATGTTTCATATACTGGAATTGAACTGGTATTGTCATTAAATCTATTCATTAAAATCACCTTTTGTGAAAAATTTTTAGTAAAAATAGATTAGTAATACTTATTAATAAATTTTTATTACAAGTGAAATTATAATTATAAAGTAAAATCAATATTTAAATATGAAGGTAAAATGCAGCTGTGGGAAAAATTGTATAACAAGCTTTGAAAATTTAGATGAAAAAATTGAGCATTTAAATGAATGCAGTGAATGTGAAGACATTCAAATCAAAAAATTCAATCCGTTAATTGATCTTATTGACTTGGATGAACTTACAGGAGACTATAAAAAGTGCATCTGTGGCAAAAGACCATTGGATATAGTTATGAGCCATATTTTAAAGATAATGATTGAAGAAAATATAGTGCCGGAAAACGCATCATTAAGACGCAACAGCCCTGTTCCACTAAGCGAATTTTACTACAGCAGTTTCAATCCACAGTTCATTAATGAAAACACATTGATTTTACTCCATCCGGATTTCACCAAAGAAGTTGCATCAAGATTAATTGAAGAAGTCCCTGAAGTTAAGGGAGTATTGAAAGGAAGTCCTGCAGAAACAGTCGGACAACTAAATAAAAATAGTGAAATTAACCATTTTGAGTTGCTTGCAGGATGTGACATGCAAACAAATGTCATGAGAACTTTGATAAATGACAAGATAATAATCAACAAGAATCAAAGCAAACATCACATTGAAGTAGCTACAACAACCGAAGGAAAGTTAATTAAGCTGCACAACTATCTGGAAAACAATGACATAAAAAAAGGAATTGCAATTGATGCGATGTGCGGAAGCGGAGCTATAGGAATATATCTGTTGAAATATGGCTTTGAAAAGGTAATATTTAATGACATTTATCCGCAAGCCATTGAAAACCTGAAGGAAAATCTTGAAGTTAACAAAATAACCGGAAATTATGAGATATACAATGAAGCTTTTGAAGATTTAAACACCCAAAAAGTTGATTTATGCGTTATTGATGCTTTTCCAAATGATGATGCTTCCGAAATAATAAAAAAAGCAGAAAAAATATCAGATAATGTGTTGATTATCTAACATTACAAGAACATCTGCATATAAATAACAATAGCTGGAATAATCAAAACACCCATCAGATGAGACTTTCCAACACCAAGATAATGAGGAAGCATTCCCATTGCAGTAGATGTAACCAATGCCAAAATCATATAGGCAACAGGAGCTTCATAATAAAATATAAAAATGAATAATATAACAATTTGAAGTAAAATAACACCAATTGAAAGTTTCTTATAGTCAACCTTGCCCATCAACTTAGAGAACGAATCACCCAATTTCAAAGCCAAAACCAAAGAAACAGACACCGCCAAAAGAGATGCAAAAATATAAATTATCAAATGATTTAAAGTCATATCAGACACCAAATACGACATATAAACCGCAATTCCACTCCTCGGATTACCTATAATATAAATTGCCATCAATGAAAACAGGCAATCCGAAATATTAAGTCCAGATGTTGCAAGCAAAAAATTTACAGTATCATCATCGTCATTATCACTGGCACCGCTTGCAGCTTGAGCAATAACAGTACCCTGAGCAGGACCAAAACCGGGCAAAAAACCTAAAATCGCACCAGTAATACCTCCCGCAAAAATACTTTTAAACTTAACGAAATCAATATCCAAATCATAAAAAGAATTCTGATGAGGCAAAGTCGAATTATCGTTTAAACTAAATAAAATTGTACTGATTCCAAACAATCCCGAAAAGGTGCACATCAATGTAACTCCAGAGGATATTGGAGTTTGAAAAATTGTCCAACCCAAAATTCCAGATAGCACAAACAGAAGCAATGACCATAAAAAATCCCTATGACTTCCAGTTAAACTATAAGTCAAATAGATTGAAGCAAAAAGCAGAATCATCCATGTGAATGGTTTTGACGCTTCATGCAGCATCGGCAAAACCATATTGAAAATCGGGAGCATCAATATAGTGACAATAATTGCTCCAAAACCTCCAACACAGACTATGCGTATTACCTCTTTTGCACGACCCTGCAATACCATCCTATGACCTGGCAGAATCGAAGTTGCCGTTCCCTCTTCCGGAACTCCCAGAAGCATTGATGGAACAAATTCTATCAGCGCATGGGCAATTGACATTGCAACCATCAACACACATAGAAATTCAGGACTTAAAAATGTCAATAAAAATGTTGATGAGGCAAAAAGTATCGCTCCAGCAGTATTGACATGAATGCCCGGTATCATTCCCGTTGTCGTACCTACCAATATTCCAATAAAACATGCAATTACTAATTCTATCATGGCATTAAAATAAGCAATAAATTACTATTAAATCTTGTTGAAGCCACAGATAAAAATTGCCCCAACCAACAAAGCTTATATATAGATACCCCCAAAGTATACACATAAACTAAAAGAGATGAAAAAAATGATAACATGTTCTGTTTGCGGTTGCCTGAATGATCCGTCAAATATGGTCTGTGAAGAATGCGGTTCCGACCTCATTGATGAATCAGAATTAGAGTATTTATATGATGATTAAGCTCAAAATTTTTTCCTATTGAAATATAATGATTTCATGGACAATTTAGACAATAAGTCCAATAATTCCTGATGATTCAAATTCAACTCTTCACTTATCATATTGTCCCATTCAAGTTCTTTTTCCTCTAAGAATTTAGCTGTTTTTAATCCTTTATCAGTTAATTTTGTAATGTATTCCCGTTTATTATTTGGATTGATCTGTCTTTCAATCAAACTTTTCTTTTCAAATTCTGAAAATGCTCGTGATACTCCACTACGATTCATGAAACATGCTTTTGCAATGTCTGACTGATTAACATGAGGTTCATAATAAAGCAGCATGAACATATAATATTGGGAATGAGTAATTTCAGTTTCATTATTGATGAATTTTTTTATATAATAGTCATGAGTTTCCTTAAGGGAAATTAAGTGGTTCAAAATAAATGGTGAGCTAACAATAATATCTTCATAATCCATCACAATAATCACCTACAAGAATAATTATTGCATTCATTATATATAAATGTTGCTTAACGCAACAATTAATGTCTAAAATAAAAAAAGAAAAAAAGTTTTGAAAGATTTACATTAATCTTCCTACACCAGTAATCTCAATACTAGCAACACCGTCAATAGCTGAAACCATTTCTTCAACAGCTTCGGATCCGCCTTCACCATCTTCAGTGATGAAATTTAAGATAATAGCGACTAAACCGAATGCAATAGGTTCTTCGGAAATTTCGTGAATTTCTGCGCCTTCAGGCATTGAACTTTCAATAGTTGCTTTGATTGCTTCTAAATCTTCTTCTGGACTTTCTGGCATGATTTTCATAGTGGTTAAAACTTCACCCATCTCAATTCCTCCATTTATCTATGGACCTTCAAATCCACATTCACATTTGTAAGCATGACCGAAAGTACGGCATTTTTCACATCTTGCGATTTTTGCACCACATTCTGGACATTCAAATTCAACGAATGGACCAGTTAATGGAATTTCTTGTTTACATGAAACACATTCTACTTCTTTCATCTAATCACCTATTATTAGTGTGTAATCGAAATTGTAATCATTTATATTATCATCTATAAGAGATAAAACCCTTTCAGGATACATTCCATTTACAACATAACAATTAGTCCCGAATTCAATTAAAAGAGAAGGTAACATTACATCAATTGACGACTCTTCAAAAGTTAGCAGTTTTTTCGCATCAATTTTACTAATGAATTTGGAACCTTCTTCACTAGGTTCTCGGGTATATATACCATTTACATTTGTTACTATTAAAAGGTTTGCATTTAAACAGTGAGAAACATAAGCTGCAATCGAATCTGAAGTCACATCCCATGAACATTCAAAAGGATCCTCTTCAATTAAAAAATCAGAAACAATAAAAATCGGAGTATAACCTTCATCAGATATAGCTACTACCTCATCTAAAGTATATGCCAATTTGGTTGAATCAACTTTATCATTAACCAATTTTGCAATGATATCCATACAGTCAATAGCAGTATAATGAGTTACTTCCTCAGAAAAGCTTTGGGATGAATCATATTTACGAATAAGATTGGCAAACTCACCACCACCCAAAATAATGAGTGAATCTGTATTTTCAAGTTTTTTTGCCAATTGTATTGCATTATCAGGAAAAAGACTCCCACCAATTTTTACAACCTGTTTTATGATAATAATCACACCCATGTTTAATTGAAAATAGATACAATTAAATTAACATTAAACTATAAAAGTTTCAAATCACCAGTCACTTCATCAATTATTTCATCCTCATCAGGACCGATTCCCAAAACTGTAACGGATGATGTAGGTATCTGTGTCCTTCCAGCATCAACTACAAGAAAATGTGAAATATTCCTTTGAGCGATTTGCTTTTTGATTTCCAATAATTCTTCCAAAGAGCCTACTTTACAAACAACTTTTGCATAAGCCTCATTTTCCCATTTCTTGATTTTTTCGGGAGCAGTTCTTTTATAAGCTCCTATAGAACCATGACAACATTGGGCGGCAATTTTGCCCTTGCCCATTTTTAAATCTGTTCTTACGACCATAACCTGTTTCATAAAATCACTTTTACCATGATGATTAATTAATATTAGTTTAGTAATGATTTAATATAAATTTTATCAAAAAATTAAAAGTTTAAAAATTATTAAATACATAATTTAAATATTAAAGATTATTTTTTAATTTAAGGAGATTATTAATGACTCGTATTTCAATACTTGACAAGGACAGATGTCAACCTAAAAAATGTGATTATCTTTGTATCAGTTACTGTCCTGGTGTCAGAATGGATGAAGACACCATCGTTGTAGACGAAGATACAAAAAAGCCTTTAATATCAGAACAGCTATGTGAAGGTTGCGGTATCTGTACAAACAGATGCCCATTTGATGCAATCAGTATTATTAACTTACCAGAAGCAGTCGGTGAACCAATCCACAGATTTGGCCAAAACCAATTTGAACTGTTTGGACTTCCAAGCCTGGAAGAAGGAACAGTGCTTGGACTTTTAGGTCCGAACGGTATAGGTAAATCCACAATAATGAATATTTTAGCTGGAAATCTAATCCCAAACTTTGGAGACTATGAAAATCCTCAGGAAAACTGGGAAAAAGTAATTGAATTCTACAAAGGTTCAGCACTCCAAAGCTACTTCTCAAAATTAGCCAATGGAGAAGTTAAAGCTATCCTAAAGCCACAGATGGTAGACCAGTTACCGAAAGTTGTTAAAGGTAAAGTTCGTGACTTGCTTGAAAACGTAAACGAAAGAGACAAGCTTGACTATGTATGTGAAGAATTACAGCTTGAAAATGTGTTGGACAGAAAAATGGAAAATCTAAGTGGTGGGGAGCTTCAAAGAGTTGCAATAGCTGCAACTGTTTTAAGACAAGGTGATTTCTACTACTTCGACGAACCAACATCCTGGCTGGATGTGTCTCAAAGGTTAAATGCTGTTAAAGTAATCAGATCTCTTGCAGAAGAAGGAAAAAGTGTTCTTGTAATTGAACACGACCTTGCAACACTAGACGCATTGTCTGACAATATTCACATATTATATGGTACTCCAGGAGGATATGGTGTTGTATCTGGAAGAAAAGGAGTGAGAATTGGTATTAATGCATATATCAATGGATTTTTAACTGAAGAAAACGTTAGAATTCGTAGAAATCCTATCGAATTTACAATCAGGCCACCAACCCCCGAAGATGAAGGGGATGCACTTGCAAGTTATTCTGACATCTCAAAAGATTATGATGGATTCAAATTAAGCGCTGATGCAGGAGACATTTTTTACGATGAAATAGTGACTGCATTCGGTTCAAACGGTATCGGTAAGACCACATTTGCTAAGATGTTGGCGGGTGTGGAAAAACCAACCACAGGAGAAGTTGATGAAGAAGTTACAATAGCATACAAGCCACAATATTTGGTAAGTGATTTTGAAGGAAGCGTAAGTGACTTTTTATATATGAACGCTCCAAGTTACGGCAGTAAAATCTTTGAAAGTGAAATAATGGTTCCATTTGCACTTGAAGATATGTTGGAAAAACAGGTTTCCAAATTAAGTGGTGGGGAACTTCAAAGATTGGCAATAGCTGCAACATTATCAAAAGATGCTGAAATCTATCTTTTCGACGAACCGACAGCATTTTTAGATGTTGAACAAAGATTAATAGCTGCAAGAGTCATCCGTAAAATGGTTGAAAGTAGAAATGCGGCATCACTTATTGTAGATCACGATATTGTGTTTATTGATTATATCTCAGACAGGGCCATGGTATTTAACGGTACTCCAGGTCTTGAAGGCCATGCTTCCAAACCAACGGATTTGAGAACATCAATGAACGAATTTTTAGGCAATCTCAACATTACTTTTAGACGTGATAAAGAAACAAAACGTCCAAGAGTAAATAAACTGGACAGTTACCTTGACCGTGAACAGAAAGAAAAAGGCGAATATTACTATTTGTCTGACTAATTTGAAAAATTAACCTTCACCATTAATTTTTTAATTGTTAAAGCTCATTAACCAAACAATATTCTTAGAGAAAAATTTAAATTAAAAATAGTGTTCATTAAAAAAATTAGATAAAATTTAAATTTCACCCAATTCCTTTAATATATATCTTTTTAAGACCTTAACGGCCTCTTCACCATCATCATCTAACCTGATTGCATCATTAGGATTTAAGTCAAATGCTTTGACAACGCTTTCAGCATCTATATTTTTAATGACATCAACATCCTTTTCTTTCAGGATAGTTGAAACACAGTCATCACTGCAACCGGTTATTGATACGATTTTTGCATCATCCAAAATTGGTGAACAGGTATTTGGCTGTGCAGAATATTCAGTAATGCATGCTGCAACAATATTGTCATTGTCCAATGCCAATTCAACAGTTGCTGCCCTTACAACAAGTCCTAATGGGCTTAATCCACTACATGACACTAATGCAATTTTATCATCCATAATATCATCTCTTTTGTTTTCTATCATATCTCTTTTTAACTTTTTCATATCCTTGTTTATAAAAAGGACATATCAAAACGCATTTGCTACATCCTTGACTATGAGCAGTACACAATTTTCTAATGAACTTTCCATCTTCATCAAAAGCTTTTTCAGGACACCTGTCAATACATATTCCACAAGTGGAACAAAAATCGCTGACCCATTGCATATCATTTTCATTTTTGTAAGGCAAGTTCTCGATTGATGTTTTTATCATGAAAAATCCCACATTCAGCGCTTCCTTAAACATGCACATATTGCTTCGAGTGATTACGCAATCCATTGACTGCATTGCAATAGCCCTTAAGCTAACAGAATCATCCAATGGATGAATCAAATCAGCTTTAAAATTATTTTGCCTCAAAAAGTCCGCAACTTCAAAAGTCTTACGGCCAAAGTCCTGAAATTCCTTATCCTCCAAAACTGTTTTTTCCTTTGAAGGATTCATCTTTAAAATATCATCAGACATTTTATATTTCAAAATAAGAATATTATCCCAATCGATATTCCATTCTTTTTTAAACTCGTCAGACAATTTGGAATAGCTAACGCCAATGAAATTCTGGTTCAAAATGAATTCATCCAAATCATTCAGCAAAGTTTCAGAAATAGAATTTAAAGGATTGATTGGATTTTCAACTTTATAAAAATTAGGAATAGGGTGATGATATCTTATTCGCATATCATTTACCCTCAATTATTTTTGTCTTAACGCTTCAATAGCTTTAGGGAATTCTTCGCAGAAGATTTCAATTTCTTCAGTAGGAATGGAGAAGCTCACACGCAAGTATCTGTCTCCAAACAACTCTGAAGTATATTCTCCTTCCCTTGCAAAGATTTTTCTTTTGAATAAATAATTTGATAAGTCTTTAGGATTGATTCCGGCACCTGAAACATCAATTGCCATCATGTTAGCATCAGACGGATAAACCGGCAAAAAGACACCATCAATTTCATCAACGGTTTCCTTGATTAACCTCTGGTTAGTGAATGCGATTTCACGAATTTCCCCTTCCCATTGGCTTTTGGATTTCAAACCGGCAATAGCTCCATATTGTGCTATGATATTCACACCTAAATCATTTACAACAGCATTCTTAATAACATCTATTAATTCTTTTGATGCCACTACACTACCTATTCTCAAACCGGCCATTCCAAATATTTTAGAAAAGCTATAAATGGTTAAAGTTTGTCCCGGAGCATAATTTTCAACCAGGAAGTGCTCCCTTGCAAAGTCCTTATAGGTAACATCATGCAATAAATATAAATGGTTTTCTATAGCAATTTCAGCAAATTCTTTAAGTTCCTCTTCAGTATATGATGAACCCAATGGATTTAACGGATCTATCAGGATTACCATTTTAGTGGTATCATCCATATTTTCTCTTAATAATTCCGGAGTTAACTTATATCCACATTCCTCATTATATATAGGAACATATTTTATATTACCAAAACGATTAGCAAAGTCTCCAATGATAAAATAACCTGGATCTGATAAAATAACAGTATCTTCTGGCTCAATTAATGCCTGCATACATAAATATAAAGATTCTGTCGCACCCGCTGTTAATAATACTTCACAATTATCGAAGCCCAAATCTTCTAAAATCAACTGTCTAAGTTCTGAAAAACCTTCTGGAGGTGGGTACTTTGAATATTCCTTTTCCTTAACACAGCTAGCCATTGCATCAGCTATGATGTCCCCATGCAGATGGTTAGTATTTTGACCCATCCAAATCATGTCTTTATCCATGAATACATCTTCAAAGAAATCATTTGAAGAATCATATCCTTCTGGGGGTACCCTTTCAGTTTTTTTAAATTTTTTAACAGGGTGTTTTATATCAGTCATAATATCACTTTAACTCCAAAGTAAATATTTATTTTAAGTTATTTATAAAATTAATGCTAAATAATTCCACGAGAAGTAATTCGGAAAACAACTTGCCGACCTTCTTCGATACTTCTATGGCGTTTTAATGTTGCAATTCTCTGGTTGGTTTGATCACCACGTTCCAATTGAATGATAACCTTACTCCAATATTGGAGAATCATTCCCCCAACTGCCTTAGTATCATTATTTCCTTCATCATCAAAAGCATTATAAACTTGATTAGTGACAATAACTGCAACATCATAACTTCTTGCAATTTTAGATAGTTTTCCCATCTGTTTACCCAATTCCTTATTTAATCTGGAAGATTTCATATCATCCACACGATACAGAGCAACAGCAGAATCCAAAATAAATAGGTCAGTACTCTCATGGTTTTTTCTAAGCCACAATTCAATAGCCCCAATATTTTCCCCCTGCTCCTGGAATGAAGTCGGTTCAAAAACCATTATATTATTAGCAACTTTAGAAAAATCATCGCCAGCAATTTGTTTAATTCTATCAATTGAAATTCCACCTTCAGTATCAACATATATTGCTTTTTTACCAGTTTTAGCAACAGTAACAGCCAAAAATAATGCCAAATTACTTTTACCAGAACTAGGAGGACCAAAAATCTGAGTAACAGTACCTTTCTCAAAACCACCATTCAATAAACTGTCAATACTTGAATTAGTAGGAATCTTATGATTATCCTCAAAATTAGCCAACACTTTCATAAGAATACATTTGTTTTACTAAAATATATAATTGACATCAAAAAGTTACCAAATCTTTATAAGCAAATTTTAATTAATGCAATAAATACCCCCGTAAAGAGGTGAAAATATAATGCGAAGAAAAATACTGACTTTATTTATTACAATATTAATGGTTACATTCTGTTTTACATTAGTAAGTGCAGAAAATAGCACAAATGAAATATTAACTAATGAAAACAACGATGATGATGAAGAAAGCAGAATTAAAGATGAAAGTGAAAGAATAGGTGAAGTAGTAGAATCCAAAGAATACGGTTTTGTGAATGTTCCGTTCAGTGACGGATACAATGGATTTTGTATTAATCTAGCTCAAAAAGAAACAAATGCGGGAGAAGAATTTGTGGTGAAAAATACTTCAGCGGCAGTTAATAGGAATGGTGATGAAATCGGTAATTATTTAAAAATATTATTTGTCGACTATTATGACTTCACCGTCAATAATCCAAGACAGGCGCAGGACATAATTTGGAAGTTTTCAGATAATTATCATGTATATGACCATGAAATAGTTAAAGGAATAATGGAATTAGCCGAATCAGGCAGAATTATTCCAGATCATGGTGAAGAAAAAATTATCAATAACACCACCAAAGTAAAATTTGACTTTGAGGTGCTTGATTCACAAAAAGGAAGTACTCAAAACTTCTTTGGATATAAATTAACTTATTCCGATATCATGAATAATATTTTAGGTAATTCAAGTAACAATAACGAAAATGCAATAGAAAACGAAACAATACCAGAAAACAACACAACAACAGAAAACGAAACAATACCAGAAAACAACACAACAACAGAAA
>SUTF01000001.1 GCA_015063005.1 Methanobrevibacter millerae | reverse complement strand
TGAGCACCTGGGTCAGCTGCAATAACCATGAAACAGTCTGGTTCTTTTCTGGTTAATAAATCGATAGTGTTGGTTTCTCCTAACATGTATCTTGGGTAACCTCTACAGTAGTCAACACCGAAAGCAAATCCACATTCGAATGCCATGAAAATGTTGAAACCGTTTACGTTAAAGTGTCCTCTCATTGGAGTAAGACCCCATTTACTGTATTTGTTTAAGTCTTGAACCATTTTAATAGCAATATCGATGTTTCTTTGTTTGGATAATGTGTGGGTTAATCCTAAACCGAAGAATAAAACACCGAATTCAGCGTTTTTCATTTCTTCTGCTAATTCGTAAATATCTTCTTTAGGAATTCCTGAGATAACATCTTGGTATAATTCTTTTCCTCTTAATACAGCTCTAATAGCGTTGTAGAAACCATAGTCACCGTTTTGTTCGAATCCAATCCATTTGTCAGAACATTTTGCAGTGTCTGAGAATTTTGGATCCATGGTAATAACAGTTCTGTCGAATCTTCCTCTTTGTCTGAAGTATCCACGACAGAATACAGCGTATCTTGCCATATGTCTTGGGTGGGAGTTCATTGCGTTACTTCCGGAGTATGCAATAACATCAGCTCTGTTTTGTACTTCTCCTAAAGTTTGAATAGGGTAACCTGCGTTTTGTACAGCTTGTAGGGAAGGACCGTGACAGATAGTTGCTTGGTTATCTAAAACTGCTCCGATATATTCACCTAAAGCTACTCCTTCTTTCATACATTCGGTTGAAGTTTCAGACCAACCGTAGAATACAGGTCTGACTGAGTTAGCAATGTATTCAGCAGCTTTGTCTAAAGCAGTATCCCAATCTACTTCCATAAGTTCTCCATTTTCATCCCTAATCATAGGTACAAGTAATCTTTGGTCCATATCTTCCATGATTTTACTTGCACCAAGTCTGCATGCGTGTCTTACTGCAACTACGTGATTGTCTTTTACTAAGTAATCTAAATCATCACAGTTACATCCACAAAATGCACAGGTACAATTTTCTACAATGTAATCGTAATCAGTTACAGGTGGTTCATAAGTCATGATCAATCAACTCCTCCCATTTACGTCCTTTGTAAACTGGTAATTCACCTAATGAATCCATTTTTTCAACAACGTCATCATCGGTTTCATCAACATATTTTTTGTATACCCATCTCATTAAATCTGCCATGAGTAAAACTTCTCTGTCTGTTTTTTCAACAGTACATTTAATTCCTTTGTAGGTAGGGTCAGAACAGCAGTAAGTATCGTGACTTACAACAGTGTTAGCCCAAGGACCTTTACAAATGAATACAGTACCTTCGTGAGGTGCATCTCTTGATACAGCACAGTTTACAACAACTTCTCCAAAGTCAGTTTTTACTAAAACGGTGTCCCAATTGTTTACACCTAATTTTGCCATATCTCTTGGGTCCATATAACAGGTTCCTGAAGCGTTTTTGTATTCTTCTTTTAAAGTGGAACCTCTTTTCTTACATGCACCTTGATAGATGTCAGATCCGGTGTTTAACATACATTTGAGTACGTCAGTATTTCCTTCACCGGTAATTTTTACATCAGGTACTACTGGTTTTTCTAAATAAGTATTAGCATAATGCACAATTATTCCCCCTATTCTAACCATATAGCATTTACTGGGCAAAACATTTGACAGGTTCCACATAATTCACATTTATCTGGACTGAAAAGTTTAATAAACCCATTTTCTACCATGATAACTACTTCTTCAGTTTTTGCACCATTACCACCAGCGTTTTCTGGGCTGATAGCTGCATTAACAGGACAAGCAATTACACAAATTCCGCATCCTAAACAATTATCTTGATTTACTTTAAGTTCCATCGAATCACCTAGTCTTTAATTGCATTTAAAGCATCTGTCCAAGTTGCTGAATTTGTAGGAGTGTGATCAATTTCAGTTCTTTTAACAGTTATTGCACCATTAGGACATGCTTTTGCACATGCTTTACATTTAATACAGTAATCAGGTTGTGCAACAATGTGATCTAACCTTGAACCTGGACCAGTTGAAACTGGGAATGCTAATGCATTACATTTACAAATATCTACACAAGCACCACATGCTTGACATTTTTCTTGGTCAACTTCAATTGTACCTTCGAATGGTTTTTTAGCTTTTGCTGCGTCAGTTGGGCAGACTCCTTCACACCATCCACAGTAAACACAAAGTTCACTATCAATAACTGAGTTACCTTTAACAGCAGCTTTTGAAAGGTCAATGTCGTATTCACCGTATGAACAAATTCTACATAATGCTTTAATAGCGTTAGTAGGACATGCTTTTTTACATACTAAACAGTAAACACATTTGTCGGTGTTGATTTCGATAGATTCTCTACCAGTTTCTTTGTCAACAATAATTGCTTCTGCAGGACATAATTCTTCACATACACCACAGTAAATACAATCATCATCATTTACTTCAATTTCACCAGTAACTAAATCTGCACGGTCTGGTAATGTTCTGTCAATTACGATAGCATCACGTGGACATGCAATTTCACATCTTTTACAATAGACACATTCGTCATCGTCAATTTCGGAAAATGCGTTGTAGTGAGGATATGCTTCAATTTCTCTGATTGGTACTCCATCAATAGTTAATATTAATGCGTCAACAGGACATAATCCGCTACACATACCACATAATACACATTTGTCTTCATTAATACTAATTCTTTGAACATCAAATTCGTCATGGAAATTCTGTGCGATTTTTTCATGACCACTGAAGTAGACATTATTAGCTAATTGAACACGAGAGTCAATAGCAATCTCATTCAATGTAATTGCGCCAACAGGACAAGTAGACTCACAAATTCCACATCCAATACAGACATGATCTTTGAAAGATAAATTTCTTACTTCCTCCGCTGACCTTGTAATGTCAAAGTTATTGTCATTAACTTCTTTCAAATTTCTTATCATTATTAAATCTCCAAAATTTTAATTGAATTAGTTGGGCACTCATCTTTACATAGCTGACAACCACAACATAGTACGGAGTTTGTATGTGCTGTTAATGATTCTAATTTAATAGCTTTCATAGAACACACATTTACACATAAGCCGCAACCAATACAGGAATCTTCAATAATTGCTTCATAGTTCTTTTCTCGGCAAATATTCACAATTTTTCGACTCTGTTCTGGTTCATCAAATACCGCATTGGTCATTATTAAAAAATCCCTGGGAGATAGTTCAGTAATAGTCCTTGCAACATCGATTGAATTCCAGGATAAGTTCCTACCATTCAAATAATGTGATACAGTGGATCTATCGATTCCTAACTCGTCAGCAATTGCCTGGTGACTTTCACCAGCTTCTTTTAATTTAACCGCAGCCAGATATTTCAAACCAGATGCAATATGCTTCGGCATTTGAACCACCATGTGTAATGATAACACATATGTTTTCTTATATAAATATAGTTGTCTACTAGATTTAAGTCGAAAGCTTTTTATATAACTGTGGGAATACTACACTTTTTAAAATCCAAAAAATTATTAAAACAAAGATATTTAAATAAAAATAATCAATATTCATTAAATTATAAATAAAATAATAAAATGATAGTTATATACATTATAAATAATTTTAAAAGAGTTAATATTGAATATTTGGCCATTTTTGACAAAAATTAGTAATACTATGTTAGGTAAAAGTTATTACAAAAATGACAAAAATAGGCTAAAATTTTTAGGCCTACCTAAAATGTGTAGTAACTACACATATGAATCTATTAATAATTTAAAAAATATATTAATATATTATATAGGGGAGATTTTGAAATGAAAATTGTATCAATTGTCGGGAGAAAAAATACAGGTAAGACCTCGCTGAGTGTAAAAGTTATCGACGAACTTACAAAAAGAGGATATAATGTTGCATCAGTAAAACATTCACATCACTCCATAGAAATGGATAAGGAAAATACTGATACCTGGAAACATAAGCAAGCCGGAGCGAATTTGGTCGTTGGTGTCGGATCAACCACTTTTTTCAATTCAAGAAAAGAGCATGACTTGAATAGAATATTATATCTGCTAAAGCACTTCGACAATTTCGATTTTGTAATAGTTGAAGGGTACAAAACATACAATTATCCCAAAATTGCCACATCAAGTGATGTTGTTGACAAATACACAATTAAACAGGTTGACTCATTTACAATAACCGAAAAGGGAGTTAGCGATTTGGTCGATTTGATTGAGGAAAAGGGTCATGACATCATTGATACACTATTTAAGAAAAACTGCGGATACAATGATGGTGAGTCAATAGCCCAGGAAATCCGTGAAGGAAACATTAAAACCGAAGAGTTGGATGATGTGACAAGCTATCTGTCTATAGATGGTAAGGTTATCGGTTTAAACAGATTCGTCAGTGACTATTTCAAACAGGTAAATCTTGGAATCATCAACACATTAAACATTAAGGACTATGGTGTTGAGGATGTTGAAAAAATTGAATTATTGATTCATAATGAAAATAAACTGAACGGCGATAAATCAAACAGCAAAATATCCATTAATCAAAAACCCCTTGAAATAAATCAATTTATTAAAGACATCATTTCAAACTCCATAAAAGGAATGGTTAATTCCCTTAAAACGCAAGATGATATTGAAAAAATATGTGTTGAAATCAAAGGCATTGAAAATAATGAACTGTACAATGCAGATATCCTCCTTAAAGTCAATGATGAAGAATTGAACATTAATAAATTCACTTGCGGAATCCTGAAAGAAAGCATTTTCGCTATGGTCACTAGCTTGAAGATTGATGAAGAGATTAATGAAATAAAAATTGATGTGGAAGTATAATCATGAGCGAAAGAGTTGTAAAGGACAAATATGACAGACCTATACTTTCATTAAGGATAACCCTGACAAACAGATGCAATGTCAACTGCATTTATTGCCACCATGACGGCATGAGATCATCTAAAAATGAAATGACTCCAGATGAAATCCATAAAATCTGCCAGATTGCTAAAAGGATTGGAGTTAGGAAAATCAGGCTTTCAGGTGGAGAGCCATTGATTAGAAAGGACATTGTCGAAATCATATCAAAAATAAACAGTGTCGGGTTTAATGACATTTCAATAACAACCAATGGAATCTTGCTTGAAAAATATGCTAAGGACTTGAAAGAAGCTGGTCTTGACAGAGTTAATGTCAGCCTAGATACCTTAAATCCTGAAACATATGAATTCATTACCAAAAAGGATTATCTTGAAGCTGCTAAAAGAGGCATTCTGAAAAGTGTGGAAGTTGGTCTCTATCCGGTTAAAATCAATATGGTAATAATGAAAGATATCAATGAACATGAAATAAAGGACATGTTCAACTTCTGTAAGGATAATGACATGGTTCTCCAGCTAATCGAATTGATTGAAAGCGAAAACTGTGATGACGATAAATTTTCCAAGGAATATCATTACAAATTGGATATGGTCGAAGAAAGATTATCTGATATAGCTGACGAAGTAAAAGAACGTGAATTTATGCAAGGCCGTAAAAAATATTACATTAACGGTGGAGAAATCGAGGTAGTCAAACCAGTCGACAACTCTACATTCTGTGCAAATTGTACCAGATTAAGAGTGACACCAGACGGTAAAATCAAACCTTGCCTTCTTAGAAATGATAATCTTGTCGACATAATCACAGACATCAGAAATGATGAAAGTGATGAAAAACTGGAAGAGATCTTTTTGAAAGGTATTGACAAAAGAGAACCATTCAATACTGATTAAGTAACAAACTCTTTCATATGAGGTATCTTTTCAAATATTACAATTATACCCCAAGATATGAATAAAGTGAGAACAAATAGAAGTAAAGACCATAATTTGAAACGGCCATTAAATGAAGTGTAAATAACACCATTAACCAAATATAAAACAATTAAATGGAAAAGATAAATGCCATAACTACATTTCGCAAGAGAATGAACACAATTAATTAAAATATTTTTTAATTTATAAAATTTAGAAAAATGAAAATTTAGTTTATGGAAATTTTTAAAAAGAATAAAAATCCCAATAGATTCAACAACAGGGAAAATTGAATATCTATTCCATTCAACAATAACTTGAGAATTTGAATAAATAAAAGTAAATAACATTGAAAGTAGAACTGATAAAAATATACAACATAAAGCAAAATAAGGATTATTTAAAATTTTTCTATTAGTAATCTTTAAATAATATCCCGCAATAACAAAACCTATAGGGCTTGAAAGATAAATTAAATAGTTAGGCAGTTTGAGAAAAGGATCAAAAAATAAAAATGAAGATAATATCCAAATAATCATGAAATATTCTAATTCATTTTGAGAAGCATTTAATACGAATAAATTATAAATAGGAATAGTTAAATAAACACCCAAAATCATCCAAAAATACCAATAATGAGTAAATATGCCTTGAGATGTGAAAATAAAATTAATTATTTCGGTAAAACTATTAAATGGAGGTATATTAAAATACAAGAAATTATAACAACCTACAAATAATATTGAAGAAACAATAGTCCAGAATATAAATGGTTTAATGATTCGTGGAATTTTTTTAATTAAGAAAGATTTGATATTCCATTCCCTACCTAATAATAAAGCACCTGTCAACATTAAAAATAAATCAACACCACATTTAAAAAAATTTATATCAAAATTATATATCCACCAATTTAAAGATGGACCCAAATCGAATTGTGGAATAATAGATACACTAGTAAAAGCAGAAACATGAATTAGTAAAACTGAAATTATAGCAAAAGATCTAATAACATCAAAATAAACAATTCGATTAATATTCATATTATCAATAAGAGTTTTAAAATTGTAAAAAAAAGTAAAAAATAAATAAAGCGAAATGCTTTATCTATAATTTTTTAGCGTTTGAAATGTGTTCAGTGAATGGGATTCTGTCGTCAGTGTCGAATCCTGGGATGTATCCGTAAACTTCTCTTACTTTGTTGTTTACAGTACTCCATACTTTGGATACAGGAATTTCACAAGGACAGACATCACTACATTGACCACAGTTGGTACATGCATCAACCATGTGAACCATACGGGTTAAGTGGAAGAATGGTGCTGCAGGAGTGTATCCACCAGGTACCCATTCAGGACCTTCAGCTTCAAGACAGCAGTCTTCACAGAAACATAAAGGACATGCTTCACGGCAACCGTAACATTTCATACATTTGGAGAATTCTTCATCGTACATGTGGAATACGTCAATGATATCTCCAGTAGTGCCTGCATAGTCAACTTCTTTTTTAGCGTTGGAAGCTTTTAACATGAAGTTGTTAATGTTTTCTCTGATTTTGATACCTTTTTCGATTGGTTCAGCAACTTCGATTAAACCTGCGTCAATAACATCAGCTAAGATTTCAGATCCTTTGTCAGTGAAAACTTCTACGAAAGTAGCTTTACCAGCTAATTCACCAATAACTCCCCAGTTACCTAATGCTAAATCAGCATTGGATGGGATTTTTAAGTTACATCTTTGACAGTTTTCTCTTCTACCCATGCCGTCTTCTTCTAAGTCTTCGATACCGAAGCCTTTTTCTTCACCGTCAGCGGTTTCCATGATGAGTTTACCTTTAGAGATTTCTTCTTTGACAACATCTTTAGGGTCTAATTCGTAGACATCTTTAATCATGTTCATAGTTGGTACTGGTGGTAAGGTACCTCCACAGTTTACACCAATCATGATAACATTGTCACCTAAGATTTTACCTCTTTTGATTAATTCTCTAATGGTCATTGCATCACATGGTTTACATGAGACTGCAATTTTCATGTCTTTACATCCGTCTAAGTATTTGTAAACGAATTTTGCTAAGTTTAAAGTACCACAGTGAATGGAACCAGCAGTTTTGATAATGTCTGCAGGGTCAGTTACTAAACATGGTACTGCGTCGTATAAATCGTGACCTTCTTCTACACCAACAACAGCATCAACTGCTCCACTTTCTAATAAGTGTTTCATGATAGTAGTTACAACTCCACCATATTCTCCTTTGGATTTGATGTCGTCGTTAGCAGAGTAAGCATAGTACATTTTTTCGATATTTGCGCTCATTTAAATCTACTCCCTATTTATTTTCCTACTTGTACGGTGGTAGTTGACATATCTTCAGCTTTTACTTCAGTATCAGTACCGTATTTGTAAAGTTCGTTTTTGATTTCGACTTTTTCATCGAATTTTTCAACTTCAATAGCACAAGCTTTTAATTCAACCATTTTAGATTTAGGATCGAAAGAATCGGAATTGGTTAATACGTTAGCAGCACATTCTGCAAAGTGCATAGGAATGTTTACAATACCTTCTCTGATATCATCAGTTACACGTGCAGGAATTGCGATTTCTCCTCTTCTGGAGAATGCTCTTACTACTTCACCGTTGATAATTCCTCTTGCTTCAGCATCTTTAGTGTTGATTTCGATAAATCCAGTTTTAACTTCGTTAGATAAGGTTTCACATCTTCTGGTCATAGCAGCGTGATAGTGGAACAATACTCTAGTGGTAGTTAATAATAATGGATATTCTTCATCGACAGTTTCAACTGGTCCTTTGTGTTCTAATGCTTGGAAGACACCTAAACCATCAGGGTGTGCAAATTTATCTTTGTGCATTAATGGTTGACATGGGTCGTCTTCAGATGGGCAAGGCCAGTGAAGTGCTTCAGGAGTGTCTAATCTTTCACGGTTCATACCAGCCATGATAGGAGCACATTCTCTGATTTCATCAAAGATTTCTTCAGCAGATTCGTAGTGGAATAATTCTCTTGGAACTCCCATTCTAACTGCGATTTCTTCCATGATCTTCCAATCTAACCATGCGCCTTCAGGTGGTTCTTGAGCTTTGTGTAAACATTGAACTCTTCTTTCACCACTGGTGAATGTACCTTCTTGTTCACCCCAACCTGCTGCAGGTAAAACAACATCAGCACATTGTGCGGTGTCAGTTAAGAAACATTCTTGTACGATTAACATATCTAAGTTAGCGAGAGCTGCTTTAGTGTGAGCAACATCTGCATCAGATAATACAGGGTCTTCACCGTGGATGTATAATACTTTTAAGTCACCAGCGTGAGCAGCGTTCATCATTTCAACTAAAGTTAAACCTGGTTTGGTAGGTAAGTTAACTTCGTATCCGTATCCGCTGTAGTAGTCATTGAACCATGCAGTGGTTTCTTCGTCAGCGACTTTTCTGTATCCTACGTAATCGGAAGGTAATGCACCCATATCACAAGCACCTTGTACGTTGTTTTGTCCTCTTAATGGGTTTACACCAGTACCTTGTCTACCAATGTTACCGGTTAACATTGCAAGGTTTGCAGTGGACATAACGTTGTCTGCACCGTGGGAGTGTTCGGTAATACCTAATGAGTATACGATAGCAGCTTTGTCAGCAGATGCGTATTCAATAGCTAAGTGTTCAATTACTTCAGGTTTGATACCAGTAATTTCGGAAGCCATTTCTAAATCGTATTTTTGAACAACTTCTTTCATTTCTTCGAAACCTTTAGTTCTGTTTGCAATGAATTCGTCATCTTGTAAATCGTTGTCGATGATAACTTTAATCATTGCGTTCATTAAAGCTACGTCAGTACCAGTTTCAAATTCTACGTATTCATCTGCGATTTTTGCAGTAGGAGTGAATCTTGGGTCTAATACAACTAATTTAGCACCGTTTTGTTTAGCTTGGATTAATTTACGACCAAACAATGGGTGTGCTTCCATGTTGTTAGAACCAATACAGAAGATGTAGTCTGCTTCTTTAATACTGTCGAAACCGTTGGTCATAGCACCTGAACCGAAGGTGGTTGCTAAACCTGCTACAGTAGGTCCGTGACAGATACGTGCACAGTGGTCTACGTTTTGAGTACCACAAGCTACTCTAGCTAATTTTTGAGTAATGTAGATGTTTTCGTTTGGTGAACGAGCACATGCATAGAATCCAACTTTGTTTGGATCTTCATCAGATACTTCTTTGAGTTTGTTAGCAACTAAGTCTAATGCTTCATCCCAAGAAGCTTCTCTGAATTCACCATTTTCTTTAATTAATGGTGTAGTTAATCTATCTTCTCTGTTAATGAATTGATATCCGAAGTTACCTTTTGGACATACTTTACCTTCATTTACAGGGTGTCTTTTGTAAGGTTCAACCCCAATAATTTTTCCATCTTTAACTACAAAGTTGATACCACAACCGGTACCACAGTATGGACAAATAGATGGGACATATTTAATCTCAACCATTTTATAATCTCCAAAATTTTTTATGTCAATAAAAATTTTTAAGAAGCAAGGATATTGCTTCTTAAACAAAATTCACACTTATTCTTTAAGATAAGTGTACCAATATATACAAGCTACGAATATAGCTCCTCCAACAATGTTTCCTAAGGTTACAGGAATTAAGTTGTTTACAATAATAGTGGACCAGGTTACACCTTTAGCACCTAAGAACATACCTAATGGTATGAAGAACATGTTTGCAACACTGTGCTCAAATCCAATTGTAACGAACGCCATGATTGGGAACCAGATACCAAAGATTTTACCGATGATATCGTCAGATGCGTTAGCTAACCATACAGCTAAACATACTAACCAGTTACAACCAATAGCTCTGATGAATGCTTGAGCCCAAGGCATACCTACTTTAGCAGTAGCTACACCAATAGCTTTTGTTGCGAATACTGAATCTGCAGGGAAAAGACCTCCCATGTAAGCGAGTACAAAAGCAACGAATAATGAACCGACAAAGTTGAATATCCAGCTTAATACCCAATTTTTAGCGAGACCGCCGACAGATGCAGAACCGTCTAAAACACCAATAGTCATGAACATGACGTTTCCGGTGAATAGTTCAGAACCTGCAAGTACAACAATGATCAAACCTACAGGGAACACTGCACCAAATACAAATTTTTCTAAACCGGCTGGTGCACCTGCACCTGCCATTCCTGCACTAGCAATGATTGCTAGCAATCCTCCGAATGCGATATAAGCTCCTGCCAAGAAGGAGAGTAAAATCACATTTACAATATTTGCTGAGTTTTTAGCTCCAGCTGTTGCAGATATTGCTTTAGCAGTATCTACTGGACTTTTAAAAGATGAACTCATATTCTCAACCTCTTTTTATCCCCTTATAAATTAATTTATAGTATAATACATATTAATCCGCCAAATAGATTAATCCATTGTATTATGAATATTATATATGGCAATCATATAATAAAAAGGCTTTGTTATTAAAGACTAAAAGAAATATTTAAATAGTATTAATTAAAAAAATAAAAAGTTAATGATAAATCATGACAGAATGATTTTCACATCGCTATTATTTTCGAATTTTTAGGAATACTTAAATAAATTTTATTAAAAAAAATAAAAAATTGAAAAAAATAAGCAATAAATAAAATAAAAAGATTTAACTACCCCGAAACCATTACAAGCTCGCCAGTAGTTGGGTCTTCATAGACCTTTCCAACCTCGTTGAAACCACTATCTTCAATCCCACTAGCATCAGAATATGTTTGATTAAAAGTTTCTGCTGTAGAAACATCTTTAGTATTTTGGGAATTAGTAATTAACTCAGGATTTGCAGATAATGCCATGATAGCAAATATTAAAAATCCTAAAGCTAAAACTAACATTGCATCTGAAAGATTAGTGAGCCCGGACATCGGATCATCATCAATTGATTCACTTATTCTGCGTTTTTTTCTAAGCATATCATTCACCCTGATTAACTAAGGACTCAAGTTCAACTTCAGCCAATGTTTCAACATCAATCAAATCTGATTCATACCATTGTTTTTTAAATTTGGAAATTAAATATGCAATTCCACCAACGGCAAGACCAGTTACAGTTGTATCAAATGCAATAGTCAAAGATTGTGCTAAAGTAGTAATATCACCGCTGCCTAAAGCTGCAAGACCAGGGCCTAATGGAATCAAAGTTCCCAAAAGACCTAAAATAGGACCCAATCTCACAAGAATGTCTGTTTTATTTGTCTTTTTAATCAATCTTGTTTCTTCACTTGAAATCAATTCACTGGCTAAAGCTTTTCTTGCTTTTATGCCAATGTCATGATTATTTGCAATTTTAACAAGAATATCTTTTTGCCAATCAAATAGATTACTGCGACTGACATTTTCTTCAATTTCAGATGGAGATTTGGAAAATGAAATGTCACGAACCAGTTTTTCAAATTCCTGGGATGAAATAGGCTTGCGTGAAATATATTCATTAATCGCACCTCCAAGACACAAAATAGCTAAAACAACAAAAATTACCAATATAACAACAACAGGAGTCAAAAGGCTCTCAGATATTATATGAATTAATGAAGTTAAAGTTTCAGTTCCTTGAATTATCATAAGCTACCTCGATTTTTTATCATTCCAATATAATCCAATAATTAAAACAACAATAATAGCAATAACAACATAGACTAACTGATATGTAGGAGTTAAAATTAAAAATGGAGAAAACATTTCATAGTCCAACTTCATAATTGAAACATTGGTTAGTGCGAATAAAAAAATCAGAATTCCCATTAATGACATATATTCTCCAATGATTACATTATATGGGCGTTTTGCATAAATCAATAGTTTAGATGATTGAAATGCTACAATCATTATAATTATTGAAATAAAAGTTAATAATAAACTATCATATATGCTCAATTCAGTTAATTGGGATGCCAATAGAAATGAAGACATATAATACAAAAATACAGTACAATATAATGAGACATTTAACTTGTTCAGTTTCAAATAAGTTAACAGTATTATAAATACAATAACAAAAATTATTAAGAAAACATGAGTCAAATAGTCCAACAAATTAAGTGAAAATAGTCTTGAAATATTAATATCAATGATAAATAATATTCCTAACACTACAAATATAAGAGTACTTTTTATATTATTAAAATTATAATTACCTAAAAAAAGACCTACATTAGCAGATAATAATATTACAATAATTATTAAATACCCAAAAATTAAATCTAACATATTTATAGTCCATTAAATTATTATACAACTAAATATATTACAATATAAATATATAAACATATCGTATTTTAAAAAAAGAAAAATAAAATGAACTTTTATTGTCCATTTCGTTTATTTAACATGTATTTTACATCATCCTTATAATATACAGCAATTACAAGAACAATGAGTAAAAATATGAAGCCCATCCCAGCAATTCTGACAACTTCTTCATCAATATTCAAAGCTTTTGAGATTGATTGTGTCGGGTCTGAAACCTGTTTTGAAACAGACTGAGAATCACTAGCAGTTGAAACCGCCTGAGAAGCTGTTTGACTAGATGGACTTTCACTTGTTTGTGAAGATGCCTCCTCAACAGGATTGGAATTTCCAGTATTACTTATACTTTGGCCTTGTGGAGATCCAGAATTCTGATTGGAAGTGCTCCCATTACCTTCAACCTGTTCAGATTGTGGATTAGTTTCATTAGTTTGTTTGGAATCTGAAGGGTTTTGAGGAGCATCTGGAACGACTGGTGTTACCGGAGATGGTGGAACATAATTATCCAACTGATATTGATAGTTATTATTGGTTTCATAATAATCAAAAACAACATTTCCATCATTATTGGAAATGGCCATAGTGGCCTTACCATCGACCAGAGTTACTGTTTGCCAATTTTTACCTCCATTATAGGAAACTCTCAACATTGAATCAGTTTTTATTCCATCAACACTTACAGAAATTGTATTTCCATCAATTTGCTCAACATTTAAATGATATTTACTGAATTTAATTTTTTCACATACGCCATTAAACCGGGAATTATCAGAAGCAATCCAATTGGTATTGAGGTCTATCTTATTATAGATACTATCCCTACCCAAAATGTTGAATTCCTTATTATAAACAATTGAATTGTTTGCAATATTAATTACGCCTGATTCATCAGATTTACGATAATTTTCACCAAAATAAATTCCGTTTTCCTTATTTTTCTGGATTGTATTAAGTTCAATGTTTAAATCTTCATCGCCAATCATGTCAATGAATATTCCATTTGCATTATTTTCTATCATATTATATGACATGTTTGTATGAGATCCTGATTTAGCAAAGCTAACGGCATCATTGGTGGACTTTGATATATAATTTGAAAAGATTTGACTTTCAACAACATTTTCATCAAAATAAATTCCATTATAATTATTCACCAAACTATTGTATGAGATATTTGCATTATTTGAATTTTTAAGGTAAATTGCATTCTTTTTAGAATTGGAAATGTTATTATTAAAAATCCATGCATCTTGTGAATTGACTACATTGATTCCATCAAGATTATTTATAATATTATTATTGGAAATTTTCACATTATCTGCATTATCTAAAAGAATACCAACAGATCCCCAAGAAATTTCAAAATTTGATATTTTGACACTATCTGATTTAACAGTTATTACTGGAGATGCTGAATTTCCATTGAAAATTGATTTTACAATACTGATAATGTTTAATGATTTATTTACAGTAAGAGAAACATCATCATATCTATTTCCTGCAAAAATCAATGAATCACCAGAATTTGCTCGATCAATGATTTTTTGGATTTCGCTTCCAGATAGATTATCCTTAATTAATGTTCCAACATTCTTTGAAACATAAATCGTATTATTATTGATAATTGAGTGATTATTTTGATTTTTAAATGTTGTGGAAATCGGATAAATGCCATCATCCAATGTAATATTTAAAAATGCAATACCATTCATATCAGTGATTTTTGTATAATCTATACCATTTACAGAAAAAACTACTGTCTGATTAGTTAAAGGAGTATTATTTTTTGACATCAACATGGCACTATACGTCAAATTTTCACCCATCAAATCATCATCAGAGGTATCCAAAATCACATTATTTAAATCTAAATCGCTAGTTACATTATCATTTGCACTAACAAAATTAATAGAAATAAAAATCATGAAAATTAAGGCCAAAAACAATTTTTTATTCAGATTTTCACCTCCTTTAAATTATTAATTATATGTAAAATTTTATTGATATAACTATATAAATAATTCGAATGCTATTTTTAGTAAAAAATGAAAATATTAAAATCGATAGTAATAATAGTAAAATTCAATAAAATAATAAAAATATTTTAAAAATTATTTAATAAAAATTAAAAGAAATAAACAAAATGTGCAATTTTATAATTTATAATTGAATATAATTTTTAAAAAATTATCGAATGATAACAATGTTTATATAGGTATTAAATTAGAGTTAATATTACTAATAATAATTAATGGCATAGATAAACATTCAATTCATTATCATTATTAGTTAATAAAAATAAAATTAATGGGAGAAAAAAAATATGAAGATTAATAAAAAAATTTTAGCATTATTAATCATTTTTATAGCTATTGTATCAGTTTCTGCCGTATCTGCAGAAGATGTAGCAACTGACGACATTGTAGCATCAAATAATGATGCAGTAGTTATTGAAGCAAGTAATGCTGATGAAGTGTTAGCTGCCAGCCATGATGTGCCAGCTGATGCTACCGTATCAGATATAGAAGCTATTATTGCAAATACAACTGCAGGAGACACACTTAACTTTGCAGAAGGTGCGACATACGACTTCGGTAACTTAAGTACTGGAGTAAAAATTGAACATACCCTTATCTTACAAGGTAACGGTGCAACAGTCAAAGGATACCAAGGATTTTCATTCGAAGCTGATGAAGAAAGCGTTGCTGGATCCCAAGTTTACAACTTAAACTTTATAATGACCAACCCAATCCTATGGAACGGTCGTGGATTAGAAATCTTCGGTGGTAGCGACTACATTATTGAAGGATGTACATTCAACAACGGTAATTCTGGAATATACATCAGAAGACCAACAGGTAATGTAACTATCCAAAACAATGTATTTTTCGCAGATGATGGTGCAACCGATGCAAGTACTATTGCAGGTGACTACGGTAAACAAGAAACCGGTTCAAAAGCAATCAACCTTATGGGTGGATCAGGAATTACCATTATCAACAACACTTTCCAAGGAGACTTCCTTGATGCAGTTTCAATCGCATCAGGTGCTGCTAATGTAGAAATGTATGATAACATCATGAGTGATGTTTGGTACGGAGTCTTCTATGGTGGAGGAATTACCAACATCACAATGAAAGGTAATCTATTCCAAAATTCAAAAGCATTTGCAGTAGGTATTATTAAAGCAGCAGGAGACTCAGATATTACTGATAACATATTTGTAACCGAAGCAGGGAAAATCTCATCATCCAATAGAGATAAAGCTGCAATCTATGTGGAAGAAGGTAACACCGCTCACGGTGCTCCAAGTAACATTGAAACAATCATAATCACTGAAAACAAATTCTTAGGCGAAGATTCTATTGCTGTTGCAGGATCAAGTAAAGGTGGTATGATTACCCCTAAAGGTGAATTCACAGTAATCAACAATGCATATGATGATGGTGTAACCGTATTTTCATTTACTGATAACAATACCTACACTTTCAAAACAAATAATTTAGTTGTAGAAGAAAACAATGTTACAATTGAAGGAAACGTCCCTATTAAATTATCAAATGTTATTTTCCTCAATGATGAAACTGACTTTGAATTTGGTGAAGTATACGACATCATGTTAATTGGTGAAGACAATGTTGCTTTAGCTAATCAAGAAGTGACAATAACCATTTCTTCAGGCGATGTTGAAATCGGAACTTTTAATTCAACAACCAATGATCAAGGAATCATAAACCTTCCTTTATTATATGATATTGGCGAATACAACATTACTGTAAGCTACGACGGTGACGAATTCATTGGAGATGCATACTACAGACAAATAACCAATAGTACCACATTTAACATTAAAGGTCTTCCGGTTATCATTGTAGGTTCCGATATCACTATCCCAACTAAAGCAAAACAAAGATTTGAAATTACATTAAAAGATGAAAGTAACAGATTATTAACTAATAAGACTGTTGAATTTACTGTTAATGGTGTAAGTTACAACAGAACTACTGATGAAAACGGTATTGCTGGTTTAAACATTAACTTAAACATGGGTGACTATAACATGACCGTAAAATACGCAGATAATGACGGAACTGTTTACACTGAAACATATGTTTTAACCGCTATCCAAAGTAATACTACCATTAAAAGTACACCAGTTACATTCCAAGGCAAAGGAAACCAATTTGTTGCTCAATTAGTGGACCAATTAGGTCAACCTATTGCTGATGCAGCAGTTGCATTCCACATCAATGGTGTAAAATACTACAGATCAACCGATGCAAACGGTGAATTTAGACTCAACATCAACTTAGAACCTGGAATATACAACATGTACATGTCATTTGACGGTACGTTCCAATACGCTCCATCCAACGGTGGTAGTCAAGTAACTGTTGTTTAAACAAACTTTTAAATACTCTATATAGAGTATTTTTTTTATTTTCTTTTTTTAAAACATCCAATTAAAAAATAGTATATTTTTTATAATATGAAACATCATACATATCAATTGTTATAACTATAACTAGAGGTTGAATGTATGAAATATAAAAAGATATTATTAATTTTTATAAGTATATTTATTTTATTATCATTTTCCTCAGCAGTAATGGCTGATGAAAACATTACTGATTTGGGGAATACGATTATTGTAGACGGCTCTTCTACAAATCAAATGAATAATCCAACGATACAAACTGCTATTAATAACGCTAGTGCTGGAGATACTATCGAAATAACTGGTACTAACTATGAGCATTGTCACTTCATTGTCGATAAACCATTGAACATAATAAGTAATGTTGGAACAAAAATGGGAACTTGTCCTTCAAATTACCAAGTTTCAGACGGAATTGGAATATTTTATTTTACTGAAAATGCATCAGGCTCCATATTATCCGGTTTTACTTTTTCAAATGATGCTGCCAAAAGAGGAAGCATCGACCCATATGCTGTATACATCAATGGTGCAAGCAATATTGAAATTACAAACTGTAAAATAACTGAAGTTAGTGACGGACCGGGTATTTACATTACCAACAGTTCAAATATCAATATTAATCAGGTTTCCGTCAGAAAATCCATTAAAGGAATTTATGCTACTGACAGCAATAATATAAACATTACAAAATCAATCATTGAACGCAACAGTGAAGCGGGAATTTATTTTGGAGATAATGTTGAGGCCACAAACATAATTAACAATACAATTTATTTGAACAATTGGAAAGGAATCTATTACGGATCATGCGTTAACAGCAACATCACAAGCAATAACATTACTGCAAATAGAGACAACAATGTTCAATCAAGAGCAACGCAAGGTGCGGGAATATTCGTTAACTCAACAATCGAATTATTGAAAGTTAAAGGAAACAACATTTTCCAAAATGGAAATTATGGATTATACAATACATATCTGGCTGTTCCTACATTAATTAATGAAAAGGTTGAAGAAATTGACCAAAATTTCTTTAATCAACATTTAACAAGAGCAGTGTTTACCCAGCAAACTGCACAGGGCGGAACCGGAATCATATATGTGGAAAGCAATTTTTATGCATATGAACAGTTATGTCCAAGTACATACTACGAAGTCGGACTTCTTAAAGACGGTACTAGAGACTTAGTATTTAATGAAATAAAAGAAGTTTCACCAGGAGTTTATAATGTATCCATCGTTAGAAAAGATACTGGAGAAATAGCCAACTATTTAAGTACAATAGATATAACATTCTTCTTAAATAAAGCTTCAACAAGAGCAGGTATAGAAACCAATGACCAATATAGAATTGTTCGCATATCAAATGGAACCGCAACAGCTGATTTTACAGATGCAAAATACAAATCAAAAGGAAACAACATTACCGTAATCAGCCCCGGATATGGTGCCATCAACTTCAAGTCAACAGCAGACAGATTATCAGCATTTTATGAAATTCCAAATTCAAATATACCAAACGGTACTGTAATACTCGAAACAGAACTTGTTGGAAATGATTTGACCAAATATTTTGGAAATTCAACACCTTATACAGTTATTTTAAAAGACAGCGATGGAAATTATTTATCTAATCAAAATATAACTTTGAATTTAAATGGAATTGACTATACAAGGACAACAAATGAAAATGGAGTTGCATCAATCAATATCAACTTCAATCCAGGACAGTATAGTGTAATAGCCACATTTAATGAAACTGACAATTATCCTTCATCAACTACAACAAATATAATCAACATATTATCAACAATCGATGGATCAGACATTACTAAAATGTATAGGAATGCAACCCCATACAAGGCAACATTTGTTGACAGTGAAGGAAACATTATCAAAAACCAGACAGTTACTTTCAACATTAATGGAATATTCTATAATAGAACAACAGATGCAAATGGAACCGCTAAATTAAACATTAACTTGAATGCTGGAAAATACATAATCACTGCATATAACCCATTAACTAAAGAAGAAAAGTCAAATAATATTACTGTTTTATCATTAATAACTGAAAATAATGATTTGGTAAAATTCTATAAAAATGCTTCCCAATACACAGTGAAACTTCTTGATGATGAAGGAAATCCTTTAGCCAACACTAATGTAACGTTTAATATCAACGGAGTATTCTACACCAGAACAACCAACTCCAGCGGATATGCAAAATTAAACATTAATTTGGATGCGGGAGACTACATCATTACAGCAGAATACAATGGATGCAGAGTATCAAATAACATTACTGTCATATCCATACTTTCAGCAGATGATCTGGTAAAGGAATATGATATTCTAGACCAATTCAAGGTCAAGTTAGTTGATGGTGAAGGAAAACCTGCAGACGGCGAAATAATAACTTTCAATATCAATGGAGTATTCTACCAAAGAACCACTAATGAAAACGGAATAGCTGCTTTAAACATTAGGTTACCTATAGGAAAATACATAATTACTTCTAGTTATAATGGAGCAAATATTGCAAATACTGTTGAAGTTTTAGAAACTTTAACAGTTGCTCCCAACTTATCCAACAATGAAATTCAAAGCATTATAGATTCAGTTGATGAAAAAAAGGCTGTCAGATTTTTGGGAAGTGAATATTCAGACATTTCCCTAAACATCAATAAGGCAATTTTATTTAATGGTAACGGAGCTGCTATAAATTCAAAACTGGATAGTCCCGCTATTACAGTCAATGCAAACGATGTTATAATAAAAAATACTAAAATAAATGTAAACGATGTATCTGGAATTGTATTGAATAATGTAGAAAATACCCTAATCAAAGATAATGAAATAAACAATGTAGCAACTAAAAGCAATATCGATATGTACAATGTTAGTGAAGTCTTGCTTAAAGGAAATGGTATTGAAGTTTCAGGGCTTAAAACAAAAATTATTAACAATGCCATAACTCAGTTTAAAAATGGAATATTCCTAAATAACGCAGATAACACAAATATTGAAGAAAATTCAATCTCTAGAAATAATTTCGGAATAGAATTTGATGAAAACGTTGCAAATACCAAAATCATAAACAACAACATTTCAAATCAGATTGGCTGGTTAACATTCGATATGATTGAAGGACCTTACGGTTATGGAATAAGCGTAAGACACTCAGGAAACAATATCGAAATATTGAACAACCTGATTAATGAAAACTATATGGGAATATTTTTAGACTCCGCAAATTCTTCCGGAATTATAATAAAATCCAATGAGATAAGGGACAGCGTGATTGAAGGATTCACAGCTAATGAAAATTACACTCCCGCATCAGGCGCAACATTAATTGTGGAAAACAATGCATTATACAATAATGCAAAAGGACCAAGCCAAATAATTTTAGGTGAAGTTAGTGCTAATCCTGCCGGAATTTATGGTCCTGGTGAATGGGACGATGATTTGAAATTAGTATTGGGTCCGAATTGGTATGGAACAACATTATACACAAAATGGGCTGAAGACAATCCTGGAGCAGGAACAATCTGTCCTAGGATTAAAACTACACTTATTGTCTGTGAATTGAAAAGTCTTGGAAATGGAAAATATAATGTGACTTTTTTAAATGACGGTGAAATAGTAACTGAATTGCCTGATTTCACATACCACTTCACATTGAATGCATACAGCGATTTACAGCAAGAAACAATAGCTAATGTGCATAATGGTATGGCCACAATTGAATTTAATAAAGAAAATTTCAATTCAAGTGATAATATCATAGAAGGATCATCTGGTTCTTTATTTGATAGTGATAGGCCATTTAGAGTAACATATACATACAATGTTCCAGACTCAGAAATCCCAAATTAAAAAATAAGAGATAGTAATTAATTTTACTATCTTATTCATCTATTACTTCGTAATAAGCACCTTCAACACAAGGTTTGCAAACCGGTTTACCATCAACAATCAAATGACGACCATCAGTTACCTTATCACCACAGACAGAACAGATTTCAGTAGTATGTGGTTTACCCGGCATTTGTGCTTCTGTTAATTCAACTTTAACTTTTTGAACTGTGAATAATTCTTCCGGAGGAGTTATTTTAAATCTTTCAATCATTTCTTCACGAGTTTCTTTTTTCTTATCTTTCCTATTAGCATCAGCATCAATTATTCTTAAGGCTTCTCCAGTGTCCATGTTATAAAATGTTGCTGCAAATTTTCCATAATAAGCTTGCTTAAGTGAACGTTTACCCATGGAACATTTAGTAACAGCCTGAACCGCATCGGCCATACATCTGTCAATTTCCAAAATAACAATCAGGTTTTTATGACGGGTGTTTAATTCCATACCCATCAATTCCAAACCATACATTGCCAATTTAGTTCCAATGGCTATTCCTCCACAGATTTCTCCATGGAATTCACCGGCCATTTTCAACTGTTCTTCGTAATCTTTTTGATTCATTAAATATCACCTAATTTTAAATTTGTTTTTAAAGGAACACAAACTTTCCTATTATCGTCAATATTAATTAATTTTACATCTATTGAATATGCCTTTCTCAAGTTTTCTTCAGTAACTACATCATCAGGCTTTCCAAAATCAATGAAGGATTTATCTTTCATTATTGCCACTTTTGTAGAGCTTAAAAATGCATGATCTGGAAAATGTGATGACATTATTATAGATAATCCAGATTTTGCCAGGTTATCTATTATTTCCAATAGCTTTATTTGATTTCCAAAATCCAAATGTGATGTGGGTTCATCCAAAATCAATATATCTGGCTGCTGGCACAATATTCTTGCCAAAAACACCAATTGCCTTTCTCCCCCACTCAAATTTGTATATTCCTTATCTTTTAAATCTTCAATTCCCAATGTTTTCAAGGCATTGATAGCTATCTCCTCATCTTCTTTCTTAGGAGTTTCAGTCAAATTCAAATAAGGGGCTCTGCCCATCAATACAACATCAAACACTGAAAATGGAAAAGTTGGAATGTGAGATTGAGGAATATACCCGATATGTCTTGATATCTGAGCAAATGACAACTCTTTAATATTTTTTCCTTCGATTAATATTTCACCAGAATCGATATCGTGGATTCTATTGAGACATTTGATTAATGTGGTTTTTCCAGTTCCATTTGGTCCGAGTATACATAAGACATCACCTTTATCAATTGAAAAGCTTATATCTTCAAATATTAATTCATCCTCATAAGAAAATGATATTTTTTTAACATCTAAGACCATTCTGAATACCCCCTTCTGAGCAAATAGAGAAATATTGGAACACCGATTACAGCAGTTAAGATTCCAATAGGGATTTCAATTGAAATTATAGCCCTTGAAATATTGTCTATCAGCAGCAAAAAGCTAGCACCTAAACTTAAAGAAGCTGGAAGCAAAATTTTATTGTCAGGCCCCACTATCATCCTTGCCATATGCGGAATAATCATACCAATCCAGCCTATGATACCGCTTATAGATACGGCTGCTGATGTTAATAATGTACATGCGGCAATTATTATTAACCTGACTCTTGAAGGATTCAAACCCAATGATTGAGCTTCTTCATCACCCATAGCCAATATATTCATTTGCCATCTTAGCAAATAAAGAATAATGAATCCAATGAATAGTGGTATAATTATCATGATAATCTCATCCATTGTAACAGATGCCAAGCTTCCCATCAGCCAATAAACAATTTCAGGCAGCTTGTCTTCAGGATCGGCAATGAACTTGATTCCAGAAATTAATGAATTGAAAAATGCAGATATTGCAACTCCCGAAAGCACTAGAATCAATATTCCTCCTGCCTTATATGCTTTTGATATTAGGTAAGTTATTGAAACTGAGATAATACCAAAAACAAATGCAAAAACTTGAATGACCACACTGGATCCGCTTAACAAGATTGCAAGAGCCGCACCAAAACCGGCACCATTAGAGACTCCCAGCAAATCGGATGATACCAAAGGGTTTTTAAATATTCCCTGAAAAGCAGTCCCCGCCATTGAAAGTGATGCTCCAACCAAAAGAGCAGCCAATATCCTTGGAAGTCTAATTTGCCATACAATTGTATTGACTGTTGAAGATACTGTTAACTGTGGAAAAATTGGAGATAAAATAGTCTTTACAACATCGACAGGACTGATTGGGTACCTCCCCATTAAAAAAGATGCGAAAAAAAGAATTATAGGTAAGAATACTAAAAGTATCAAACTTATAATTTCTTTATTTTCCCTGTTCATATAATCACCCTATAGATTTGATTCTTTAAGACCTGAACCCAATAAAATTTCCTTTGCCTGGTCATCTGACAAATCGAAATGATAGAAGTTTGAATAAAATTCCTTAGTGGCATCGACCAAATTAATATCAGAATATTTGTCGGGATATATTACTTTAGCAGTCCAAGGAACTCCAATAATCATATTTGCCCCAACCGGCCTGTCAAACCATTTGAATGGGGATTGTGGTGATAAATAAACTTCATGGTTTTTAACTGCATTTATACTTGCCCAATTTGAATCATTATAGACCTTCGCATAGAAATCAGGGTCGGTCGTGATGATAACATCAGGATTCCAGCTGATGACCTGTTCGATTGAAACTTGAACTCCACTAGTGCTATTTCCCTGATTCAAGGAATTGGCAACATTTTCTCCCCCAACCAAATCAATTAACTGACCATGAGTTGAACCTGAAGGATAAGTTTTCAATCCATCGTTGTCTACTGCATAGTAAACTGTTTTTTTATCACCATCAGATAATTTTGAAGAAGTTTCATTAACCTTATTCAGATATTTGTCATTGAAATCAACTAATTTTTGAGCACTATCCTTTGCACCAATGACATCACCGATAAATGTAATTGAAGCATCGACTTTTGTAACGCTGGTTGTATCATTAACAGCTACAACAGGAATTTTACCGAATTTAGTTTGTCTTTCATTTACAGTCGATAAGTCTCCATCACCACCTTCATCAATGGATTCAATTACGATGTCAGGTTCTGAAGCAATGAATTCTTCATAGCTACCGTCCTGAGTTCCGTACCAACCACCGATATTTGGTAACCCCTGATATTGTGATGGAACATACCTAAGTTCATCATCGCTCCACTTAAAATTCAAAGCAGTCAATTTATCCGGAGCAATCATATAAACAACAGTAGACATAGGAGGTGAAGTTGCAACCACTTTGTTAAGTGATTGAGGTATTTCAATAGTTCTTCCAATCATATCAGTTATATTTTTAGCTCCTGAATTTTCAACAGTTGATGGAGTTAAAAATATGTGTGTTGCAATACCTAATATGATTAAAAGAGCTAAAATCAAGATAATAATTTTACTTTTCTTTTCCATATCAACCACATTATAATCTTTGATATGAATATATGTTCCCAACATATTAAATAATTTACTAACTGCAAAAAAATAAGAATAATCGCAAACATATATAAGAAATAACAGGAGTTATTAAGATGAAAATTGAAGAAATTGATGCGATATCATATAAGAACAATGAGCCAAAAGAAGTCAAAGAAAATGTTGTTCAAGATGAAACCATTACATTAACCATTAACAACGACATTAGCAGAAGTTTATCAGCCATTGAAGACTCATTGAAAGAATTTGCTGTAGGATACATGTTCAACGAAAATATGGTTGATTCAATGGATGCCATCAAAGACATTAAAATTGAAGGAAATCAAATTTATGCTGAAATTGATGATACATTACTTAAAACTAATGAAACAGTTTTATGTTCCGATTCCGCTGGAGGATGGAGAAGCAAAATTAAAACTGTAAAGGAAGTGAAATCAGATTTTCAAGTGTCTGTTCATGAATTGATTGACAGGATTGAAGAGCTGAAGGACAATGCTGAAATCTGGCAGGCAACCGGTGGAACCCATGTAGCCGGAATTGTATATAAAGACCAGTTTATTGTAAAGGAAGACGTCAGTCGTCATGTTGCAGTGGACAAGGTGATTGGATATGGACTATTGCATGATTTTGACCTATCAAACTCATACGTGATTTACAGCGGCAGAATGCCTGCAGATATGGTAATAAAAATGACTCGTGTTGGTGTCCCTATTTTAGCATCCAATGCAGCACCTGCAAACTCAGGATACAACATTGCAAAAAAAGGTAATGTTACGTTAGTTGGATTTTTACGTGGCGAAAGGTGTAATGTTTATAATAATAAAAATAGAGTAATTTTCGATTGAAATTACTCTAATACAGTGTGTCTTGCTTTTAAATCACTTTCAGTTTGATGCATTTTTTCCATTAACTCAGAAACTATGGCATCTAAAAACACAAGTGTTGTTAATTCAAAAGCAGTTCCCAATGGAGTTAAAGAAGTGTAATTTCCATAAATTTGACGTTTCATATAATTTTCATCATCAACTTCTTTTTTAGTTCTTCCTTTAACTAAAAGACAGCAATCAGCTAACTGACCTAAAGTTGATTCTGGGTATGAGGTAACTGCTAAAACTTTTGAACCTCTTTTTTTAGCAATGGTTGCTGCAGATACAATAGTATTTGTTTCACCAGACCCTGAGATTGCAATAATACAATCATCTTCATATATTGCTGGAGAAATGGTTTCTCCAACAACATATGCACTTACCCCTAAATGCATTAATCTCATTGCAAATGCTTTTGCAGCAAGTCCTGACCTTCCTGCACCAGTAACAAAAACATTTTTTGATTCAATTATGATATTTTCAAATTTATCTAGTTCATCTGCATCCAAAAATTCTTCAGCACTAACAATATTTCCTATAATAGCTTTAATTGAGCTTTTCATTAATTCCATTATATCATTCCTAAAAACACTAGATTAAATATATGATAATACTTTAATATATAATTAATGAAACTTGAAAGCACTGGATTAATTAGCTTGGAGATAAATGGTGAAATCTATGGTTATAAATTATACCAAAGTTTAGAATCATTGAATAGAACCCATTCACAACGAAAATCCGCTAAAGAGTTAAATATATCACATACTGTTTTTAATAGAAGAATACTTAAAGCTGAAGAGAAATTGGGATTTAAATTAACTGAAAAAAAAGGCAATGGTAGCGGCCTAACAAATAATGGCATTAAACTTTTAGAAGAATACCGAAAATACCTAATTCAGATTGCAGAACCAAATAACATCAATATTGCAGGAGGACATATCAGTTCAGGACTTCTGGAAAGTATTGATTTGCCATTCAACATTAATGTTTACAGCAGCAATGACAATGACGCATTTAAGCTAGCTAAAAGAGGTGTTGTTGATCTGTTAACATTGGATGATCCGTTAATTGCTTATGAAAGAGACATCAACTTCATACCCATAGCCTATGATTATCTCGTGCTGATTTCAAGTCCAAACACTCCTGAAATTAAAAAAATTGAAGATTTGGACAATCTTGAATTTGTCAAGGTTGATGGATCTGCCCAAAGGCTCGCATGGAATACATTAGAGCACTATAATCTAAATTATACCATCAAAGATAAAGTTAATTCACAATTTGATGCTTTCAAATTAGTTAGAAATTCCGAAAATTTATACAGTTTCTTAAATGCAAGTTATTTTAATGGAAATGAAATATTAAAGCTAGATACAAGACATGTTATTAGTTTAGTGAAAGTTAACGATGAAGACCCTAAAACTGATGAATTAATAAATTATTTATTGACAAAAGGACAAAAAGACATCGAAAGTCAAGGTTTCATACCTATGGATTAATACTTGTCAAGTGCTCTCACCAACATTATTTATACTTCAAAAACAAATTGTATATTACACCTCATTTCTTAAGTTGTGAAATCTTATACATATCATGATAAGATTTTACATTAAATTAAATTTATAAATAAAAGGCGATTATTATGGTAAAAAACATAGATTTATTAGCAATTGGTCATTCAGCTCATGATTACATTATTAGAGTACCTACATTCCCAAAAGCTAACTTTTCATCTCCAATAACAGATATGAAAACATTTAACGGCGGAGCTGCTGCAAATGTTGCTTGTGTCGGAGCTAAACTTGGATTGAAAACTGGTTTAGTATCCGCTGTTGGCGGAGGATTCAAGAAAAGTGAATACTTTGAGCATATGGAAAATCTAGGCATTGATACCGATTCTTTAATTATAGTTCCAGGAGAACAAACTCCAACAGCATTTGTTTTAACAGATGACAATTCCGACCAAATCAGTTATTTCTACTGGGGTGCAGCTAAGGAATTTGCTGATAGCAAAGCTCCAAGTTTAACTATTAAAAATGCTGAAGCGGTGCATTTAGCAACCGGTGATCCTAATTTCAATTGGAAATGTTCCGAAGAAGCTAAAAATGAAGATATGCTTATTTCATTTGACCCAGGTCAAGACCTTGGAATGTATGACACTAAAAAATTAAAAGATGTTATTGAAAATACAACAATTCTTTTTGGAAATCATCATGAAATTAAAAGAATTATGGATTCACTTGAAACCGATTTAACCGGATTAAGAGAATTAGGTCCTAAAATTATTGTTAAAACCTGTGGAGCTAATGGAAGTGAAATATATTCAAATGAGGAAAAAATCGTTATTGATGCTATTGATGTTGATGTAGTTGATCCGACAGGTGCCGGAGATTCCTACAGGGCAGGATTTTTATCAAGATTCTTAAATGGAGAATCCTTAGAGGAATCTGCAAAATTCGCATCAGCAGTTTCATCATTTATTATCGAGCATCAAGGTTGCCAAACCAATATGCCTAGCTTTGATGACGCATTTGAAAGAATGAATGAGTTTTACTAAACTCATTTTTTACTTATTTTTTGATAAATATGCACTATAGCCAAGTAAAAAGCATACTATCACCAAAAAATGGAATTAATCTCTATCGAGGATGTTCCCATGGCTGCATATACTGTGATTCCAGAAGTGCAGTATATCAGATAAAGCATGACTTTGAAGATATTGAAGTAAAGGAAAATAGCTTGGAACTATTGAAAAAAGCTCTTAAAAACAAAAGAGAAAAGGTCATGGTAGGAACAGGTTCAATGGCCGATCCATATATGTCGATTGAAAAAAGACTGGAATATACCAGAAGTGCTTTGAAATTAATTTATAAATATGGTCATGGATTTACCTGCATTACAAAATCAGATTTGATTTTAAGGGATTTGGATTTGATAAAAAAGATTAATGAAAAAACGAAGGCTGTTGTTCAGATGACATTAACTACATCTGATGAGGAGCTATGCAAAATATTAGAGCCAAATGTCTGTACGACAAAAAGACGTGTGGAAGTTTTAAAAAGATTAAATGAAGAAAATATTCCTACAGTAGTATGGCTATGCCCTATTTTACCATTCATTAATGATAATGAAGACAATATCAACCAAATTATAGATTATTGCATTGACACTAATGTTAAAGGAATAATTTGTTTTGGAATGGGATTGACATTGAGGGAAGGAAATAGAGAATACTTTTATAAAAAATTAGATGAAAATTTTCCTGAATTAAAAAATAAATACATTACTCATTTTAAAAACAATTACCATATCCCTAGTCCGTATAGCCATAAATTAATGAAAATTTTTAATGAAAAAACATCACAGGCAGGAATCACGAATAATAGTGATGAGATTTTCGGCTACTTGCATGAATTTCCAAAAAAAGAAAATACAAAACAGAGCAAGTTATTCTAAATTATACTTTACACTTATCAAATTTTATGGATTCGTAATCAATTAATTTAAATATTATTAACACAAAACAATAAACATCAAATAAAAATGATTTAACTATCAAATTATGTTGATTTAATTAAATATTAATTGAGTGGTAGTATGACACAAATTAGTGATGCAAAAAAAGGTATATTAACCGATGAAATGAAACATGTTGCTGAAATAGAAAATGTTTCAGAAGACTTTATTTTAAAATCTGTAGCAGAAGGAACAATTGTTATCCCAAGTAACGTAAACAGAGACATTGAAGCATCAGGTATTGGTGCAGGACTTAGAACAAAAGTAAATGCAACAGTTGGAACTTCAACAGATATTGTAGACTTTGATGAAGAAGTATTGAAAGCACAGATTGCTATTGACAATGGTGCTGACTGCTTAATGGAATTAAGTATTGGTGGAGACCTAGATGTTATCAGAAGAAGAGTTCTCGACATGTCCCCACTCCCAGTAGGATCAGTTCCAGTATACCAAGCAGCTATTGAAACAATCAGAGAAGAAGGTTCTGTAATCTACATGGACGAAGATAAATTATTCAACACCATCGAAAAACAAGCAAAAGATGGTATTGACTTCATGGCAGTTCACAGTAGTATCAACATCGAAACATTAACCAGACTCAAAAGACAAGGCCGTGTAACCGGACTTGTTTCCAGAGGCGGATCATTCATGTCTGGATGGATTGTAGAAAACGAAAGAGAAAATCCATTATACGAAAACTTCGATTACGTATTAGAAATAGCTAAAGAACATGATGTTGTACTTTCACTTGCAAACGGTATGAGAGCAGGATCAATTGCTGATTCCACAGACAGAGCCCAAATACAAGAATTAATTATTTTAGGAGAATTGATTGACAGATCACGTGAAGCTGGTGTTCAATGTATGATTGAAGGACCAGGACACATCCCAATTAACGAAATTCCAACTAACGTAATGATTCAAAAGAAAATGTGTTCCAATGCACCATTCTATATGCTTGGACCTATCGTATGTGATGTAGCACCCGGTTACGACCACATTGTATCATCTATCGGAGCAGCATCCTCCGCAAAAGCTGGAGCAGACTTCATATGTTATGTAACTCCTGCAGAACATTTAGCATTGCCTTCTCCAGAAGACGTAAAAGAAGGAGTTATTGCAACAAAAATCGGAGCATATGCTGGAGACCTTGCTAGCGGTCAAATCGATGGATCACAAGACTTAGCAATGGCTGAAGCAAGGAAAAAATTAGATTGGGAAGCTCAATATGCATGCGCAATGTTCCCAGAAGCAGCACGTGCAAAAAGAGATCAAAGACCACCTGAAGACGAAGACGCCTGTACAATGTGTGGAAACTTCTGTGCAGTAAAAATCGTTAACGAATGGTTAGACCAATCAGATTCTGACTTAATCAAATAGATTCACAAATCTATTTTTTCTTTTTTTCTTTAAATAGTACTATTAACATATCACTATATAGAAACTTATTTTGAAGGTGATATGATGAGCGAAAGTGAAGAAGTATTGCTTGAAAAAATCAAAACTCTTGAAAGTGAAAATAAAACACTTAAAGAACAGAAAGCCGAAAGTACTAAAAAATTAAGAACACTTGAAACAAAAGAACTAAAACAAAATGTAAGCAATCGCCAACTGGAAGGCAAAATTAAAGAACTGAAAGGCGAAATAAACTCCTTTAAAAAAACACCATTAATTCTTGCAACAATCACTGAAGTTTTTGATGACAATAGAGTCGGCATCAGAGGCCATGTAGGCCATGATTTTGTCGTAACATATCCCGGTTCAATTGACAAAAGCAAAGTCATTCCAGGAGCAAGAGTATCACTAAATCAGGATAGTTTAGCAGTCGTTGAAGTATTGCCATCAAGAAAAGAAGCAGATATTATCGCAATGGAAATAGAAGAAAAGCCAGACATAGACTATGATGATATCGGCGGACTTGAAAATGCAATAGTCGAAGTTAAGGAAACTGTAGAATTACCTATCAAAAAACCTGAACTGTTTGAAGAAATAGGAATTGACCCGCCAAAGGGAATATTGCTATATGGTCCCCCAGGAACAGGAAAAACATTGCTTGCAAAAGCAGTAGCCAATCAGACAAACGCAACATTCATCAAATTGGTAGCATCCGAATTTGTAAATAAGTTCCTTGGAGAGGGTTCCAGATATGTAAGGGAAGTTTTTGAACTTGCAAAAGAAAAATCCCCTGCAATAATATTCATAGATGAGATTGATGCAATAGGAACAAAAAGGACACATGGAACCCAAGGTGCAGACAGAGAAGTCCAAAGAACTTTAATGCAACTATTATCCGAATTAGACGGCTTTGAATCACGAGGAAACGTGGGAATAATAGCCGCAACAAACAGACCGGACATTTTAGACAATGCATTAATAAGGCCAGGAAGATTTGACAGGGCAATAGAAGTGCCTCTTCCCAACAAAATAGGCCGACAGAAAATACTTGAAATTCATACTCAAAAGATGAAAATAGATGAAAATATTGATTTTGATTCAATAAGCGAATTGACAGAAGGATTTTCAGGAGCAGACCTTAAAGCAATTTGTACTGAGGCAGGAATGTATGCAATCAGGTCAGAAAGGAAAAAGGTTATTTCAAAAGATTTCATGGATGCGATTGATAAAATAATGAATCAAATTTAATGAGTGTTTTGAATGAATGAAATGGAATATAGTAATAAATATAAAGAATTGATGTCAAGATTTAGAAATCTTGAAAAGGAATATTTGCTTCAAGGAATTGAAAACGAAAAGCTTGAACGAAATATCAAGGAACTGAAAAAAGAGATTGACACTTATAAAAAAATCCCCCAAATTCTCGCAACAGTAGTGGATAGACTGGAGGAAGACAAAGTAGCTATTAGAGGAACTGTAGGCCATACATTAATTGTCGGTTATCCCGAATCAATTGATGAAGAATTATTAATTCCCGGTGCTAGGGTTGCTTTAAATGAACATACAATGTCCATTGTTGAAGTGTATCCTGATGAAAAAGATGCTGAAGTTAAAGCAATGGAAATAGAAGAAAAACCTGATGCGGAATATGGAGATATTGGTGGATTGGAAAGTCAAATCACAGAAATTAAGGAAACTGTAGAATTACCTTTAAAACATCCGGAAATATTTGAAGAAATTGGAATTGATCCTCCAAAAGGAATCCTATTGCAAGGACCGCCAGGAACAGGAAAGACATTGCTTGCAAAAGCTGTAGCTAATGAAACAAATGCGACTTTTATCAAATTAGTTGCATCAGAATTCGTGAACAAATTTCTGGGAGAAGGAGCAAGATATGTTAGGGAAGTATTTGAACTTGCACGGGAAAAAACACCTGCAATCATATTCATTGATGAAATAGATGCAATCGGAACCAGGAGAACAGAAAGCCATACTGGCGGTGAAAGGGAAGTTCACAGAACACTAATGCAATTGCTATCAGAACTTGATGGTTTTGACCAAAGAGGAGATGTTGGAATAATAGCTGCAACTAACAGACCAGACATTCTAGATGAAGCACTTTTAAGACCCGGAAGATTTGACAGAACCATAGAAGTTCCCCTTCCAAACAAGGAAAGCAGAAAAGATATTTTGAAAATCCATACTAAAAAAATGAAAATAGATGAAAAACTTGACTTTGACAAATTAAGTTCACTGTCCGAAGGATTGTCTGGTGCAGATTTAAAAGCAGTTTGTACAGAAGCAGGAATGTTTGCAATAAGGTCAAACCGCAGAAAAGTTATTCAAAAAGATTTCATTGAAGCGATAGAAAAAATGATGAAATTAAACTAATCTTTTTATATAATAAAAACTAAAATTAAGATAGTATAACTTATTTTATGATAATTTTTTTATTGAATAACGGTGAATTAGATGACACATTGGATTGAAAATATAGCTGATGAATTAATGAAAAGAGATGTAGAAGAACATGTTATTGCAAGTGGAACTTCAATTTCTGGTTCAATACACATTGGAAACTCATGCGACATATTCATAGCTAATGCAATAGGAAAAAAATTAAGAGAAAAAGGTAAAAAAGCAAAAACCATATGGATTGCAGATGATCACGACCCGCTTAGAAAAGTTCCATACCCACTTCCTGAAGATTATGACAAATACTTGGGAATGCCATACTCAACAATTCCATGTCCTGACGGATGTTGTGCTAACTTTGTGGAACATTTCGAAAAGCCATTGTTAAATGTTATAGATGACTATGGTATTGAAATGGAAGCTAAATCCGGGTTTGAAATGTATAAAAGTGGAGTTTATAATGATTACATAAGAACTGCATTCGAAAATGTTGAAAGAATCAAGGAAATCTTCAACGAATACAGAAGAGAGCCATTGGCTGATGATTGGTTACCTTATAATCCAATTTGTGATGAATGTGGCAGAGTAAATACCACTTATGCTTATGACTTTGATGGAGATACCGTAAAATACAGATGTGAATGTGGCCATGAAGGTGAAATGGACATTAAATCAGGAAACGGTAAACTTACATGGAGAGTAGAATGGGCTGCAAGATGGAAAATATTCGGAACTACATGCGAACCGTTCGGAAAAGACCATGCTGCCAGCGGTGGATCATATGATGTAAGCAGTGTCATTTCAGAGGAAATATTCGACTATCCTGCACCATACCCAGTTCCATATGAATGGATTACGCTTGACGGTGAAGCAATGAGTAAATCCCATGGAGTATTTTTCGCTCCTGAAGAATGGTTGAAAATTGGTCCTGCTGAAAGTCTTAACTATTACTTGTTCAGATCAAAACCAATGAAAGCTAAAGACTTTTCACCCAAAATGCCTTTCTTAGATTTCATGGATCAGTTTGACAGAGTTGAAAAAGTATTTTACAATGAAGAGGAAGCCCCTTCCGAAAAAGAAGACAAAAAATTCAGAGAAATATACGAAATAGCTCAAATTAATGTTGGTGAACCTCTTCCATTCAGACCACCATTCAGATTCCTGGTAAACGCTTATCAGATTGCAGGTGACAATTTGGAAAAAATATTTGGAATTCTGAAAAAAAATTCACAATTATCCAAAAGCTTTGAAAATAAGGAGTTCAGCGACTTGACTGAAGCGGAATTAGCACAATACAGAAAACGTGTTGACAATGTTATCTACTGGCTAGATACATATGCTCCAAAATTCGTAAAATTCCAAGTTCAAGAAAAAAGCGTTCCTAAATTACCATTAACCGAAGAACAAGATCAGTTCTTAAGTGATTTGGCAACATTGATTGAAACGACAGAGTTTGATGATGCGGCTGCATTACACGATGCAATGTATGGAATCCTAGAAAGTCAAGGATTAAAACCTCAAAAAGGTTTCCAAGCTATTTATAAAATGATACTCGGTCAAAAACAAGGACCTAGAGCAGCATCATTCTTATTATCCTTAGATAAAGACTTTGTTGTAAAAAGATTAAGAAAAGAGGCTTAAATTAAGCTTCTAAATTCTTTTTTTATTAATATTTCATCATCATTTTTAATTACTTTATAGTCTAATTTTTTGAAAATGTCCAAAGCCAAATCATCACTTTCAAGAAAAGCGTAAGATGCCTTAAATTCCAAATCAATAGCTATCTTTTCCAATTGCTTAAGCAATTTATATGAAATTTCTTCACGATTTTTTGCAGAATCAACAAATAAGCTATTAATTTCTATGGATTCAGAATCATATATCTTAAAGCTGGAACAACCAACGATCGAATCAAAATTATCCAAAAGCAAGACTACCTGAGGTTCATCCAAAAAGCATCCGAAGGAATTGCAGTAGTCAATGAATCTTTGGTCCCTTTCATCTGTTACAATAATTTCCATCATTAGCCTCTGTGGTATTGCCTACTTTTGCAAGTTCTTCATCCCAAATTTCAGAATTGTTGCAGGTGAATCTTAAAAATAAGTCTCTGCATCTTAAATCGTTTAAAACAACAACTTCAACACCATTACATTCTAAAAAGTTTTCAGCACCCATCAATGTAGTATTTTCACCAATGACAACACGAGGTATATTATACAATATTACCGCACCTGAACACATTGGACATGGAGAAAGAGTTGTATATAATGTGCATTCAATATAATCTTCAAAATTAAGGCGTCCTGCATTTTCAATTGCATCCATCTCAGCATGCAAAATTACAGAATCATTTTGAATTAGCCTATTGTGACCTCGAGATATTACTTCACCATCTTTAACCAGGACCGCACCAATTGGAAGACCTCCTTCATCTAAAGATTTTTGAGCTTCCTTAATAGCTAATTCCATAAAATAAGAATCGTTTTTCATAAAAAAAGAAAAAATTTAGATGATTATTAATCACCTTATTTGAATCTGTTAAACAATCCACCTTTGCTAGATTGTTTTTCAGCATTTTCTTTAAGTTTTTCTATTTGATTTCTCAAATCGGAAATTGTTTTTTGAGAATCATTAGATAACTTATCATAATTACTTTGTTTGATTTTTAACTCAGTTTTAAGAGAAACAATCTCTTCTTTTAATTTGTCGATAGATTTTTGAGCTTTTTCATCGACTTCTTCTTTATAATCTCCCATTTCAATGAGTTTTTTCCTTAAATCATCGATTTCATCTTGGAGATTAGCGATAGTCTTTTTAGACTCTTCCAATTCATCATTAGACTCTTTTAGATTATCTCTTAATTTTTGATTGGTACTTTCCAATTCATCAACATTGGAAGCTTCCAAATCTTTGATTCTTTCTTTTAAAGATTTAATTTTATCTTCATAATCTTCTTTAATAGAATCTAATTCAGATTCAAGTCTATCGGTTCTTGCTTTATTAACTGCACTGTCTGCACCTAATTCACCAATACGATTGCTTAACTCTTCACTAATATCAAGTTGATCATAATACTTCCTAGATGTTTTGTCTAACGCTTCTGTCAATTCTCTTTTAACAGATTTTAAAGAAGCATTTTCTTTTTTAAGATCAGGAATGATAGTATTTGTTAAATAATTTAATTCGTTAGATTGATTTTTTAATTTTGATTCTTTTTCTTTTAACTCTTCTTTTAATCGAGTAATTTTAGAATCGTCTTCTTTAACTTTAGGTTCTTCAGCTACTTCTTCTTTAGCTTCTTCAACAACCTCTTCAACTACTTCCTCTTCAGCCTCAACAGCAGCCTCTTCAACTACTTCCTCTTCAGCCTCAACAGCAGCCTCTTCTACAGCATCTTCTTCAACAATTTCTTCGGTTTCAACTACTTCTTCAACAGTTTCAACTGGTTCTGCTTCAGGTACTGGATTAATTTCTTCTTTAACTTCTTCAACTTTAGGAGAAGGTTTATCATCAGATTTTTTACCCATTTTAGTAAAATCTAATTTAATTTTGTTACCATATAATTTATTTACAGGTTCATCAGCCATTTTTATCACCATTAAAAGCAATGAAAATTTTTAAAAAGTTCGACAGTCTATGTAAAATAAACATTTCTTTTTTAAAATATTTAAACCTTTATTTATACTATATAAACAATTGATTTTTTCACACTTCCCTAACTTTAATATAGTGCGAAATATACATATAATAACTAACTAATTTTAAAAAACCACGGCGATATTATGGATTATTTTGATAGATTAGAAGCTGAAACACATGTATTATATGAAATAGCTAATGAAGCTCGCTCAAAAGGACTAGATGTTGAAACTAAAACAGAAGTTCCTCTAGCAAAGGATTTAGCTGAAAGAGTGGAAGGGCTTGTTGGTCCTGAAGGTGTAGCTAAACGTATTAAAGAATTGGAACAAGATATGTCAAGAGAAGAAGTGGCTTTTGAGATAGCTGCAGAGATTGCATCATCCAAGTTTGAGTTGACTGGTGAAAAGGCAGAATATGATGAAGAGCAAAGATGTGACCAAGGCCTAAGAACTGCACTTGCTATCCTTACAGAAGGAGTGGTGGCTGCGCCGCTAGAAGGTATATCTCAAGTAAGGATTAAAGACAATTTCGATTCTACAAAGTATATCGCCGTTTACTTTGCAGGACCTATCAGAAGTGCGGGAGGTACTGCAGCTGCACTTGCAGTATTGCTTGGAGATAAAATCAGAAGAGCAATTGAAATTGATCAGTTCAAACCTATTGAAGATGAAATTGAACGTTATGTGGAAGAAGTTGAACTTTACGAATCTGAAGTTACAAATCTTCAATACTCCCCAACACCTGAAGAAGTCAGATTTGCTGCCAACCACATTCCTGTTGAGGTTACCGGTGAACAGACAGATGCCGTTGAAGTATCTCACAGAGATTTGGAACGTGTGGAAACAAACAACATTCGTGGTGGGGCTTTACTGGCTATGGTTGAGGGAGTTATCCAGAAATCCAAAAAGATCCATAAGATTTCAAATAAATTAGGCTTGAACTGGGAATGGCTTACTGAATATTCAAAACCTAAAAAGGAAGAGTCTTCAGATTCTTCAGAAGATGAAGGCGAAATTGTTCACGAACCAAAATATATCCAGGATATCATTGGAGGAAGACCCGTTTTAGGACACCCTTCTGAAAAAGGAGGGTTTAGGCTAAGGTATGGCAGATCAAGAAATACTGGTCTTGCAACAATGGGAGTTCACCCGGCAACCATGGCATTGCTTGAATTTTTAGCTGTAGGAACACAACTTAAAATTGAATATCCAGGTAAGGGAAATTGTGTTGTTCCAGTAGATTCAATTGAAGGACCTACCGTTAAGCTAAAAAACGGTGACGTTGTAATAATCAATAGTGTAAGACAAGCAAGAGAGCTTAAAAAAGATGTTGTTGAAATATTGTTCTTAGGAGACATGTTAGTTGCTTTCGGAGAGTTTTTAAGAAACAACCAGCCATTGTATCCTTCAGGTTGGTGTGAAGAATGGTGGCTTGGACTTTTAAAGAAAAGTGAAAATTACTCTGATGAGGATGACCTTGATTTATGGCGTCTTGAACATGAGTATATTCCCGCCAAGGAGGCATTTGACTTATCCAAAAAATATGATATTCCACTCCATCCAAAATACACTTATTGCTATAATGACGTGACAATTGAAGATTTAAATGCATTATATGATTTGCTAATGGAATGCAAGGACACATACAGGCTTGATGAAGGAATCAAATTAAATTTAACCTTCGCAAAAAGGACACTTGAAATAATAGGTGTCCCTCACATCGTACGAGACGAGAAGATAATCATTGATGCAGATAACTCTTATGCATTACTTGCAACAATAGTTGATAGGCTGCCTAAAAAAGACTCAACTATTGAAGCTTTGAATGAAATTTCAAATATTGAAATAAAAAATAAGGCTCCGGCATATATTGGTACACGTGTAGGTAGGCCTGAAAAATCAAAAGAAAGATTGATGAAACCTGCACCGCACGGACTGTTCCCAATTGGAAACTATGGAGGAGCACAAAGATTAGTTGCAAATGCTGCTAAAAAAGGCAAAATCGATGTTGAACTGTCAAGAAGAAAATGTTCAAACCCAAATTGCAGATTAATGACTTTCAATTCAATCTGTCCTAAATGTGGTTCACCAACAGAAATGGGAAAACCTGAGCACAAAAAAATCAACATATCCTCAATGCTTAAAAAGGCATCTGACCATGTTGGAGTCAGAAAAGTCGATAAATTCAAAGCTGTAGTAGGTATGATTTCAGAGTCAAAACTTCCGGAACCTTTAGAAAAAGGAATTTTAAGATGTAAAAATGAAGTTTTCACTTTTAAAGATGGAACGATACGCCATGACTCTACCGATTTGCCGTTGACTCATTTTATCCCTAAAGAAATAGGAGTTAGTGTTGAAAAGCTATTGGAAATGGGATATGAACATGACTGTTATGGCCAGCCAATTGAAAGCGAAGAGCAAATCATAGAGCTCAAGGTTCAGGACGTAGTCATTTCAAATAACTGTGCAGAATATCTGGTGAATACTGCCCATTTCATTGATGATGAGCTTACAAAATTATATGATATGGAAAGCTTTTATAATGTTAAAACCAAAACCGATTTGATTGGTCATTTAATTGCAGGCCTCGCTCCCCACACTTCAGCAGGAGTATTGGGTCGTATTGTAGGATTTACAAAAGCATTGGGTTGTTATGCCCACCCGTATTTCCATTCTGCTAAACGTAGAAACTGTGACAGTGACGAAGATGCAGTCATGCTACTTTTAGATGCTTTGATTAACTTTTCAAAGACATATTTACCTAATACAAGGGGAGGAAGTATGGATGCGCCATTAGTTTTATCTTCAAGAATAGATCCTGAAGAGATTGATGACGAATCACATAACCTGGACATTTATGAACGCTTCCCTGTTGAGTTTTATGATAAAACAAAAGATCCTTTAAAGCCAGCAGATGTTTTAGAGTATATTGACAATGTTGAAATGCACTTGGGAACACCAGAACAGTATGAGGGATTGATGTTTTCCCACCATACATCAAGCATCCATGCAGGACCTACATTATGTCTTTACAAAAGATTGCCGTCAATGAAGGAAAAGGTTGAAGCCCAAATTTCACTTGCAGAAAAAATCAGAGCAGTTGACCAAAGAGATGTTGTGGAAAGAGTATTATCATCACACTTCCTGCCTGACATTATGGGTAACTCCAGAGCATTTTCCAAACAGAAAGTGAGATGTACAAAGTGCAATTCAAAATACAGAAGAATTCCACTATCCGGAAAATGTAGCAAATGTGGAGGAAACTTGATTCTTTCAGTATCAAAAGGATCAGTTCAGAAGTATCTTGGAATCTCACAGGATTTGGTAAACAGATATCCCGTATCCCCATACCTAAAACAGCGTTTGGAGATTCAGGAATTTGGTATTAACTCATTGTTTGAAAGTGATAAATCAAAACAAAGTTCTTTAGATGTGTTCTTCTAAAGAACAAATAATACTTTTCAAATGCTCTAGGACAAGTCAAAATTATTATATGAAATAAAATTCATAATATAATCTTGTAAAAATATTGTTCGTAATAAGACGAACAATATATATACAACTACAAACTAATATTATAATTAAGTGATTAGTAGCAGATAGATTGCTCTATCTCTATTTTTACTAATCGAAATTAAATGGAAAATGGTGTGTTAAATGGAAAAAAGTTCAGAAATTGCAAATAACTTAAACAAATCCATTAAAATTAATGTGGAAAAAAATAACGGAATTAAAGAAAGATTCAGTTATGAAAAATTATTAAAATCATTAGTAATGGTTGAAACCCCATTCTTTGAATCTGATAAAATTGTAGCTACTGTCGTGTCACAATTATACGATGGAATCACTACAAAAGAAATTAAAAAAATAGTTTATGAATGTTTAGAAGACATTGATGGTGAAATTGCAAACAAATACTTAGCAAGCACCCAATTAAAAGTACGTACATCAAGAGATACTATCGAAGCATTCGATTTATCCAGAATTGCAAATACTTTAATTGAAGAAACAGGAGCTAGCCAAGAAACCGCATTTGAAATAGCAACAGAAACCTGGAAAGAACTCAAAAAATTAAATGTGGAATACTTAACTGCCCCAATGATTAGGGAAATCGTTAACACCAAACTAGTTGAATACGGACTTGAAGATTTAAGAAGCCGTTACACTCGTTTAGGTATTCCTGTTTACAACATTACCTCTTTAATCGAAAACGGTAACAGAGATAATGCAAACATGATTCACAACCCTGAAAGTATTCACAAACATGTAGCAGACGAAGCATTAAAACAATATGCATTATTAAAAATGCTTCCAGCAAACTTAGCTGATGCACACATGTCTGGAGACATTCACATTCACGACTTAGAATTCTTCGCAGGAAGACCATTAAACTGTATGCAACATGATATCAGAACTTTCATCAAATACGGACTTAAAGTGGACGGTACCGGTGACCACACCTCAATTGCAGGTGCACCAAACCACATGGAAACTTTAATGAACCACACCGGTGAAATTATGCTTGCAGCACAACAAAATATGTCCGGTGGACAAGGAATGTCCTTATGGAACGTATTTGTAGCACCATTTGCAAGAGGAAGAAGCTACGAAGAAATCAAACAATCCGTACAAATGCTTATCTATAACTTAAATATGGCTTATGCAGCACGTGGATCCCAAGTACCATTCACAAGTATGGCATTAGAGTTTGGTGTTCCAGACTTCTTGAAAGAAGAAACAGCATACGGACCAAAAGGTCAAGTGGTTGGAACCTATGCTGACTTTGAAGAAGAAACCAGATTAATCCAAAGAGCATTCACTGAAACATTACTCGATGGAGATAACGAAGGAAAACCTCATTTATTCCCAAATACAATTTACACCTTACGTGAAGAGACAATGACCAGTGAATATGAAGAAGACATTCGTTTAGTACATGAATTATCCGCCAAATATGGATCATCCTACTTCGTGAACATGTTAGCTGACTACAGAGGAGACATGGCTAACTACATGGGTTGCAGAACCTGTTTACAAGACAACTGGACTGGTGACTGGGATCAAGACTGTTTAAGAACAGGTAACCTCGCATACGTAACCTTAAACCTCCCAAGAATAGGATACCAATCCAAAGACGAATCCCAAGTATTCGAATACTTAGACGAATACATGGATTTAGCAACTGAAACATTAATGCTCAGAAGAGAACAAGGATTAAAATGTTTAAATGACTTCCACATTTTACCATTCTTAAAACAAAAAGTTGCTGAAGATTCCTACTACAGAATCCAAAACTCAACCTTATCCTTTGGTTTCGTTGGACTTAACGAAATGTTGTTATCCTTATTCGGTGAAGGTATCGAAAACCCGGATGCAAACAAATTTGGTATCAAATGTCTTGAATACATAAATGAAAGAGCTAACCAATTAAAAGAAGAAACTGGACTCAGATGGTCTGTATTGCAAACTCCTGCTGAATCTACTGCTTACAGATTTGCAACTCTCGATAAAAAACAATTCGGAGACCAAGCTATTGTACAAGGTGACGGAAATGCTAACTACTACACCAACTCATCCCACGTGCCAGTAGACACTTCTGCATCATTAATTGAAAAAATCAAAATAGAAGAACAATACCACCCATTAACCCCAGGTGGACACATCTTCCATGCATTCATGGGTGAATCATACTCTGATCCAGATTCATTAATGAGTTTAACTAATAAAATTGCAAGAAAATCAAATATTGGTTTCTGGGCTTACAGTTCAGCATTAAGTTTCTGTTTAAAATGTAAAACTTTAATGAAAGGACTTAACCATGTTTGTCCTACCTGTGGTGAAAGCGAAGATGTAGAATGGTATGACAGAATTACCGGATACGTACAACAAGTTGGTCGTGCAAAATCTGCATCTGGTGGTTGGAACCCAGGTAAACGTCAAGAATTAATTGACAGAAGAAGATTTGAAGATAACTAAATTGTTATCTTCCACACCATTTTTTTAGAAACACCAACCATCACTAAAAAATTAAAATATAAAAAATTCCATAATATTTACAAAATTATTTATAGTATACTGAGTATACTATATTATATGATGACTAAAACCATAAAAATTTCAGAAAGAACACATCACAAATTATCAGAATTCGCATCAAAAAAAGATACATTTGATGATGTTATAAACTTTTTAATAAATTATTATATTAATAATGAAGAATTTACAAACAAAGAAGCAGAATTTTATAATAATGAGATAGATAAATTTGAAAAAGGAAACTTAGACAGTGTGAATGAACTAACATTAGAAGATTTGGAAAAAAGAATATTAAAATTAGAAATGAGAATGAATAATGACATATAAATTATTTGAACACAAAAAAGCAAAAAAATTTCTTAAAAAACATGATAAAGACAAAAAATTATTGTTAAGAATTACTAAAAAATACATGGAAATATTAAAAAATCCTTATGAATCAGAATTTATAGAATTAACAAGCAAGAAATGTCCAAAATGCCAAAGAGCTAGAGTAGGTAACTACAGAATAATATTTTATGTTAGTGAATCCAGAAAACAGATTGAAATAATAGATATAATACCACGAAAAAATAAATATAGATTATTTTAAAATTTTTCAAAAAAAAGAGATTATAAAAAATAATAAAGAATTATAATTCAAAAAATATTGAATTAAATAAAATTTTCCAATTTTATTCAATATCACCATAATCTTAAAAACTAAAAGTATATTAATATCTTCAAATATAAATTATACTATTATCATATCACTGATGATAAATTATTTTCACACTCTATGTTACTAGTATTTATGGGCTTTTTTGATACTAGGTAGCTGATAACATAGACTTAATTAATACCCAGTGCATTAATAAATCGAGGTAATAAAATGCAAAGATCAAGAGGATTTAGAAGCAGATCAAGAAAAAAAATGACTAAAGTTGAAAGAAAAGGTAGAACAAACCCTATCACTAACAGATTCCAAAAATTCGAAGAAGGAGACTTAGTTCACATCATTATTAACCCAAGTATTCAAAAAGGTCAACCACATTCCAGATTCCACGGTAAAACTGGAAAAATCATTGGTAAAAAAGGTAAAGCATACTTAGTAGCTTTAAAAGAAGGAAACAAAGCAAAAGAATTAATTGTTAGACCTGACCATTTAAAATTACAAAACTGATTTAAATGATTGGAAAAAATATCATTAAAAAAGAGGAAGTTCCTGGAGTTATCGTTAAAGAAACACTCGAAGAATTTTCTCAAGATTATGAATTAAATTACGAGCAAAATGTAACTTTAAACCATCTTGCAAGATTCCCAAAATTTTCAGCTGAAGATGCCGAAAAAATTATTGATGAGCTTGAAACCAAAATCGGTTTAAGACACAAGGTTGCAGTACATATCGTTGATTTAATTCCACAAGATTTATCTGATTTAAGATTAATATTTGCAAAAGAACCAACTCAAGTTAGTAAAGAAGAAATGGAGCAAATTCTTGAAATCTTAGATCAATATTTCGTTGAAGAATAGTTTGCACTATTCTCTTTTTTAACTTTTTTTAAACTAGCTTATTTTAGATATATTTATTACTATTAAATATTATACTTAATATTAGATTTTTAAATAGTGAAGTGATAATTATGGAAAAAAGAAATAATAATAGAAAAAACCCTCCTCAAAAAACTGAAGACAATGCAGTTATATTAGATTATCTTAGTTTAGGATATGTGCAATCTGACATGTCTAAGTTTAAAGGAAAAGCTATTGCTCAAGCTATTGGTACTGATTACTTCACTTTACTAGAATTAGCTCCTAAAAAAGGAGTTGATTTAGAAATTCAAGATACAGTTTACATTGGAAAAGGCAAAAGAGACAAAATTTATAGAGTTCTCGGAAAATTAGACTTTGAAAACTTGACTGCTACAAGTAGAATTGAACTTGAATATGCAATTAAAGACATTGTCAAATCAAGAGAAGAAGAGTTTGTTGAATTTTTCAATACTGCCGGTCCAGTTAACACAAGATTACACAAATTAGAATTAATCCCTGGAATTGGTAAGAAATACATGTGGGAAATCATAGAAGAGCGTAAGAAAAAAGAGTTTGAAAGCTTTGAGGATTTATCCCAAAGAGTTCCTGCATTATCCGATCCTGTTGGAATGATTACTAATCGTGTAAAGCAAGAATTGGATACTACAACTGTTAAAAAAGGTAAACAAAAATATTATTTATTTACCCCTATTCCTAGAAATGCTCAAAATAGGAATAAAAGATAAAAGTGATAACTTGAATAGTAAAGGTAGCGAATCCCTATCTAAAACAACAAAATCCATTTTAGATAAAAATAGAATACGATTAAATAAAAATCTTGGACAGAATTATTTAATTGATCAAAATAAGCGTGATCAAATAATTAATTTTGGAAATATTACAAAAGATGATGTTGTTTTAGAGATAGGTTCCGGAATCGGTACACTTACAATAGAGTTAGCTAAAAGAGCTAAAGAAGTAATAGCTATCGAACAAGATTCAAATATTTGTAAAATATTGAGTCGACGTTTAAAAGAGGAAAAAATTGATAATGTAGAGCTCATTAATGAAGATGCATTGAAAATTGAATTTCCGAAGTTCAATAAGATAGTGTCTAATCTACCTTATCAAATATCATCACCCATTACATTCAAATTCCTAGATTATGATTTTGACTTGGCCGTTTTGATGTATCAAAAAGAGTTTGCCCTAAGGATGAACGGGGAAGTCGGAAGCAAGAATTACTCGAGACTTGCTGCAATGCTTTATTTTAAATGCAATGTTGAAAAACTAACAGATGTAAGCTGCGAAAGTTTTATTCCGAAGCCAAAAGTTGACTCAACGGTTATCAAGCTAACTCCAAAGGAATCAACAGTAACTAATGAAGATTTTGAATGTTATTCAAAGTTTACTAAAGCACTGTTCCAGCACAGGAACAAAAAAATCAGAAATGCATTGATTGACTCAAGACATATTGTAAGCAATTTGGATAAAAAGGAAATAAAAAAAAGATTGAAATCAATTGAAAATGAAGAACTGATTGAATATCTAAGCAAAAGAGTTATTGTATTAACTCCAGAAGAGATTTTATTTATTTCAAAAGAACTTAACCCTATTTTTAATGATTAACATGGAATTCATAATCAATACACATGAAAACGTATATGTACCGGCAGAAGACAGTTATCTTCTTGCTGAAAATTTAGAGATTGAAGCGGGAAAAAGCGTTTTGGAAATCGGTACAGGATCAGGAATCGTTGCAATGTATGCTTCAAAACTAACTGACAAAGTTACTGCTACAGACATTAATTTTGATGCTATTACATTAGCTGAATCTAATTTTAAGGCAAATAATATAGATAATATAGAATTGCTCTTTGGAAATCTATTTGAACCTGTAAAAAATAGAAAGTTTGACATAATTTTATTCAATACTCCATATCTACCTACCGAAGAAGGTGATGTTATAGATAGCAATTTAAATTATGCATTTGATGGTGGATTAAATGGTAGGAAAGTTATTGATCTTTTTTTAAATGAAGTGAAAAATCATTTAAATGATGGTGGAATTGTACAGATGATTCAGTCTTCATTTTCAGATAATGATGAAACACTCAACAGGTTGGATGAACTTGGTTTCATAGCAGAAATTGCAAAAAAAGAGCACTATTTCTTTGAAGATATAGTGTTGATAAATGCATATCTGATTTAAATTTAAAAAAAGGAGAATAATTAGAATTCTCCATCAAAAACTAGTTTTGCAGGACCTTTCATGAAAGCACCCAATTCGCCATCTTTCTCATAGACATTGAAGTTTAAATCTCCACCAGGCAAATGCAGCAATATTTCATCATCGAATAATCCTAATTTATAACCGGAAATTGCAGTTGAGGTTGCACCGGTACCACATGCAAGAGTTACTCCAGCACCACGTTCCCATGTAATCATTTTACCTTCGTTTTTGCTTATGACTTCAACGAAGTGTACATTGATTTTTTCCGGGAAAACTTCATGTGCTTCAATAGCTGGACCATATTTATTAATGTCAATGGAATCAACATCATCGACGAAGATTATTGCATGAGGATTGCCCACACTAATAGCTGTAACATTGAATTTAGTGTCAATGACATCCAATTCGCCGTCGATGAATTCGTCTTTATCGCTAGTCATTGGAATTTCAGGAGTTTTGAAAGTTGATGTGCCCATATCCACTTTAAACAATACAGGTTCATCATTTTCTAGAGTTATTTCTATGGTTTTAATTCCAGTCCTTGTTTCAACAGTCATTTTTTCCTGTTTTAAAATACCTTTTCTGTAAACAAAGTCACCAAAGCATCTTATACCATTACCACACATTTCAGCTTCGCTTCCATCAGGATTGAACATTCTGTATCCAATATCTGCAACATCAGATGGTTCTACAAACAATACTCCATCCCCACCGACACCGAAGTTTCTGTGGCATAATATTCTGCATGCTTCAGGCTTATCGCTTTCAGGAATTACTTCACCTTTTGATTCATCAATGATAGAGAAATCATTTCCAATACCATGCATTTTAGAAAATTTTAATCCTTTTAAATCGACCATATTATCACTTATTTTAAATGATCAGGAATTATTTGCTGTGCATATAAGTCTTCAAAGGATTGTCTTTCACGTACGACTTGGCATTTTCCATCAGTTACAAGAATTTCTGATGCTAATGGTCTTGAATTGTAGTTTGAAGACATTGTAAAACCGTATGCTCCAGCATTCATTATTCCAAGGATGTCTCCTTCTTCAACGTCAGGCATTGGTCTGTCACGTGCAAACAAGTCTCCGGATTCACATACATTACCTGCAATGTCAACTTCCTGGGTATTAGGTGCATCCATTTTGCTTGCATCAACAATATGGTGGTATGAGTCATACATTGCTGGTCTGAGGAGTGTATGGAAACCTGCATCCACACCGATGAATTTTCTGTAGCTTTGTTTAACGCTATTTACGGTTACTAAAAGTACACTTGCATCTCCAACTAGGTATCTTCCTGGCTCGAGATACATAGTAGGTGAACCCATGTCAAATTCTTCAAGTTTTTCTTTAAATAGACCTATATTGACTTGTGCAAATTTGTCCAAATCAACAATATTTTCTTCAGGAGTGTATGGAATACCTACTCCACCACCGAAGTCAACGAATTCAAAGTCGATTCCGACATCCTCATGGACTTTACCTGCAATATCCATAGTGGACTCAATTGCTAATTTGAATGGTTCTGGGTCTAAAATACCTGAACCTATATGTGAATGCATACCAATTGGATTGAATCCTAAGTCTTTTGCCTGTTGATAGACTTCACTAGCTTCAGAATCCATTATACCAAATTTACTCATGACTCCACCAGTGATACAGTGGTCATGGTGTCCTGCACCAACCATTGGGTTTACCCTAAATGAAATTTTAACTCCTTCCGGATCAATGATTTTAGCTAATCTGGTGAGTGCTGAAACAGAATCAATGTTTAAAACAGCACCTTCTTCATGGACGAATTTCAATTCTTCATTAGTAATGTTGTTACCTGTGAAAAGGATTCTTTGACCATCAAAACCTAATTTTTTTGCAGTGTAGACCTCACCAGGTGAAACTGCATCAATGCAACATCCTTCACTTTCCAAAATTTTCATTACTGCGAGGTTGGTATTAGCTTTACATGCATAAAATACTTTAAAATCAGGATAATATTTAGAAAATGCACTATAAAATCTGTTATAATTATCTCTAATTCTATTTTCATCAATAACATATGTTGGAGTTCCAAATTCTTCTGCAATATCTACTGCATCAGCTCCACCAATATCTAAATGGTTTTTTTCATTGACTTTAATATTTAAATCCATAACATAACTCCTAAAAAGTTTTATTATAGTTATAGATATATATTAGATATTATTTAAGATTAGTGAAGGAAACAATTTTGCCAACGAAAAAAGGTGATAAAATGGAAAAACCCTACGGATTAACAATGAGAAGCATAGTAAAAAACGATGAAGGAAAAATTTTGGTCTTGAGAAGACATCCCAAATCCAAAACAAATCCTCACAAATGGGAATTGCCTGGTGGAAAAATAGAAAAATGTGAATTTTTTGATGAAGCATTGATTCGTGAAGTTAAGGAAGAAACATCATTGGATGTGAAAGTTGGAGACTTTGGAGAAGCTGTACAGGATGATTATCCTCACAAAAGAACAGTGCAATTAATAATGTATGCAAAAGACATTGAAGGTGAAGTCAAAATAAGCGATGAGCATGATGATTGGATGTGGGTCAGTGCTGATGAAATTAAATCTCTAGATATTACATCATCTCTTGAAAAAATAATAGAAAAAAAGAATGGTAAACTTTAGAGTGTTTCATCTAAAGCTTTTACAAATTCATCAATTTCTTCTTTTTTAATTATTAATGGTGGAACTAACCTTAAGACATTTCCAGCAGTACAGTTTATTAAAAATCCTTTTTCACGGAGTTTGTCAACATATTCTGCACCAGGTTGTGTTAATTCAATACCAACCATTAATCCGCAGCCTCTTACATCTTTGATGATATCATGATTTTCTTTGATTTTATCCAATTCATCTTTTAGGTATTGACCCATTTCTTTTGAATTAGCTAACAAGCCATCATCATAAATTACATCCAAAACAGCATTAGCTGCAGCGCATACCAACGGTCCTCCACCGAATGTGGTTCCGTGATCTCCAGGCACAAATGCACTGGCCACTTCTTCAGTTGCAAGAATTCCTCCCATTGGAACTCCTCCACCAATAGCTTTTGCCATAGTCATTATGTCTGGTTTTACATCAAATAATTCGTGAGCAAATAGGGTTCCACATCTTCCAAAACCGGTTTGTACTTCATCAACGATGAAAACGATATTGTTTTCCTTACAGATTTTGGAGATTTCTTTAAGATAATCAATATCCGGAATATTTACTCCACCTTCACCTTGAACAGGCTCCACAATTATAGCTGCAGTATTTTCTGTAATAGCTTCTTTAATTGCATCAATATCATTATATGGAACATTGATAAATCCTTTTGGCAATATTGATTTGAATGGCTCATGATAATGGTCATGGCCAGTTGCTGCAAGGGTTGTAACTGTTCTTCCATGGAATGAATCAATAGTAGATATAACTTCACTTTTTCCAGTATATTTGACAGCTAACTTAATAGCTCCTTCATTAGCCTCAGCACCACTGTTTGCATAAAATATTCTATCAAAGCTAGTTAATTCGATTAATTTTTTAGCATATATTAATGCAGGTTCATTATAGTAAATACTTGATATATGAATGAGTTTTTCTGCTTGATCTTGAATAGCTTTAACGAGTTTAGGATGATTGTGGCCTAAAGCATTAACTGCAATACCAGCAAACATGTCAATATACTCATTACCATCTAAATCAGTGACTTTTACACCATCACCATGATCCAAAACGATTGGTTGTCTTGTAAAAGTATTAATAAAATACTTATCTTCAATTTCAATAAGTTCTTTAGTATTCATAATAATCACTAATAATTATATAAATAATAATATTTATATTATAATTATAAAAAAAGGTGATTAAATGAAAGTCGCAATAATTGAAACTGATAAAGGAGTAATTGAATTAGAATTATTCCCAAATGAAGCTCCAGGAACTGTAGCTAACTTTGAAAAATTAGCTAACGAAGGATTTTATGATGGATTAACTTTCCACAGAGTAATCCCTAACTTTGTAATTCAAGGTGGATGCCCTAATGGAAACGGAACTGGTGGCCCAGGTTACACAATCAAATGTGAAACTGAAGGAAACCCACATAAACATGGAACTGGTGCTTTATCAATGGCACATGCGGGTAAAGATACTGGTGGAAGCCAATTCTTTATTACTCACTCACCACAACCTCACTTAGACGGTGTTCACACCGTATTCGGTCAAGTAATTAAAGGTCAAGATGTGGTTAATGCAATCGAGCAAGGAGACCACATGAATAAAGTATATATCGAAGAAAGATAGTTAACCAACTATCTTTTAACATTATTTTAAAAATAAGAATACCCATACTCATTAAAAAAAAAGAAAATAGGGAAAATCAATTCCCCATTATGTTCAACAACTGTTTTTTCTTAAACAATTATTTGTTTAACAATTTTAATTGAAGCTTTAACAAAATTATCAAAAATCTTATTAACACCCATTGCCTGAATTTCTTTACCAGTCATAGGCTTAATTGGTACAGGACTAACAGAATCTTTAATAATAAGGTTTAATCCCTCACCATATCCTACAGCACATACACCATCATTGATACCACTTAAAAGTCTGGAGGCAAACTGACTGTAGTCATGGTTATCAACAGAGTATGTTATTGCATTGACTAAACCCCCTGCAGTACCGACAATAGTACCTACAAGCATATTGATGAAATGGGCAGCCTGAATTCCAGCGTGTGAAACTCCCGCACTGATACCTGCAGTAATTAGAGTAATACCTAAAGTAACACCAGTTTCAATTAAATCCTGTTGCCATGCAGCTCTTGGGAAATGATCAACAACACTAGGATAGGATTTAATTGACATTATAGATGATGAAGATTCCTGATTATAGACATCAACATTGCTTTTGCTGCTATACCCCCTATTATTAGCGAATTCACTCATAATGATACTTAAAGTACCCTTATTATTATAAATTGCTCCAGCATATTTAGCATAGTTATCAGCAAATGTGGAATTATAAATAAGAACTGAACCCTCATTTACAATAGCTCCACCATAATCCTTTTTCACATTATAATCTACCTTATTATTATTCAGATGGGAATTATAAATATTGACAGTTCCCTTATTATAAATTGCAATATTGAATCCCTGAATTGTTAAATTATTGATGAAAACGGAAGAACGTTTTTTTGTTACTAAAAATTGGGTTTCATCATTGTCATCTTGATTTTGAACAAATATTTTAGCACCATTACCATTTAAAATCAAATTACCATAATCGAAATCAAATAATATCTTTGAATTTGGTATTACGTTGTATTGTCTGTTTACAAAAGAGACATTGATGACATCATATTGCACATTGTTATTTACTATTTTAGATAATTTATATAAATCAGATACATCATTTACAACAAAATTATAAATAGTTTCGTTAAGACTTTCCCTAAATAAGGTCAATGCTCCATTTTTAGTAATCATATTGGATTTACTGAGTCCTTTACAGTTAATTATTTTAACTATAGCATTTTCATCCAAGTATATCGGATTGTCATCACCATTATACCAAGCTAAATTGGATAATCGAGTATTTCCACTAAATGAACAGTTATAAAACTGAGCAACTGAAGAATCTCCTTTACCATAATATGCACCACCATAGGAAGCACGATTGTTGAGAAATGTTGTATTGTAAACATATACTGAGTCATAATTTCTTATTGCACCACCGAATTCAGTTCCAGCATTTTGATATAAATAATGTATTCTGTTATCCTTAAATGTACAGTTAATAATAATTAATTTACCGTAATTAACAAGAGCATTATTAAAACCTGATATGGTTAAGTTAATCAATGTCAATGAACCGTATTTTGGAACAAAAGCAAAATGATGGTCATCACTATCGAAACTACCAGACAATTTTATTTCAGCCCCATTACCATTAATAACCACGGGCCTGCTACCTACATCAAATAAGAAACCATGATGAACATATACATTGTCCTTTTTACCTGAACTTGAGAAAAATGATCCTAAAGAATTGAAAGTACGGAAATCATATTTAAATGCAATGTTCTTATAATCAGATATAGAGATATCATATGTTTTTTTCTCCAAATTAAAAATAAATGAAGAACACTCCACTTTATAAAAACTTTCCTTGTTATCCGTCGCTAACTTAAGTGCATCATTATAATTATATGTAGCAGTCTTATTTATGTTTAAAGAGGAATATGGTCTATAATCTAGACATGATCCTACTTCAAAGTTATTGTTTACATCTTTTTTGAGTTTATTGAAGTTATTAGCATCATTATCATAAAGAACAACCATACTACCATCAACAGCATGTATAGTATCATAATCCGTTTTGAAATTACATAATACAAAGTTCGTTAAGGAACCTGACTCAGCATATAAAACTGCTGCCTGCAAATCACTCTGATACTTATAAATGGATGCACCATGCTTATTATCATTGTGATCGAAAACACAATTGACAAATGTTGCTGTCTTTTTATTATATATAACACTTCCTTTTGTTGAGGTTGCCCAGAATGATGCATCATTTTTGATAAAGTTAACCTTATTACAGTACACTTCACCATTATTTACAAATATACGTTTGAATTTTGTGAAAGTAAGGTCACTTATGGAAATTTTAGTACCTTTTTCCAAAGTAATAAATCCATTTTTATACCCATCATCAATCGTGGCCCCATTACCGTTAATATATAAAGCACCATGTGTTAAATGAATATAATAACTCCATTCTTGGTCTTTATAAAAACCGCTGGAAAGTTTATAAGTATTGTTTTTAAGATTGATAATAATAATATCTGCCTTGAAATCACTGCCGGATATTTTCTTAAGTACCTTTTCAAATTCAGCATTGTTTGAAACAGTCACATTATAAATAATACTTGATTCTTCATTTGGGAAGATATAACGATAAGTATTTTCGCCAATTACACTATAAATAACATTATTATTTTTATTGAAAGTTTCATTGCTATATATTGGTATTAAAGAACCATAACTTGTTTTATTCAATATTACATTGGTCGGAGAGTACTTATTAAGAACTTTAATGTTAACAGTATAAACTTCCTTGTTGTTATGTAAAACGTTGACTGTATAATCACCCGCTTTAACGTTTAATTGACAATATGCAATATCATCAGTGATATTTGCTATAAAAGAATAGCTTCCAACTTTAAATGTTACACTACCATTTTTTAAGTTTCCTGATGAAAATTTGACAGCAAAAATGTCACTTATATTGTATGTTTCATTTCTTGACACTATTTTAAGTTGATTAGTGAAAGACTCACCTGTAACATTATTAATTGATTTTACTGTATAGATTCCTGGCTTTAAATTGCTTATAGAAGTTAACTTTGCAACACCATTGTTGGAAATCTTAGCCTCATATTTGACATTATTGATTTCAAAAGTAATTACAGTACCTTCTTTCAAATAATTACCATCAGAATCTTTAAATACAGCCGTGAAAGTCTTATTGTCACCCTGCACTTTGGTCATATTTTTTCCATAAACACTAATTTTTCCAACAGAAACATCATATGTTAAACTTTGAGAATCGACAGCGGCAGTAATCTTATGAGTACCCTCTTCATTAGGAACATATATGATTTCCAATGAATTACCAACCATATTTCTAGTCGTGAAAGTGCCTTTTTTATCAGAGGAAAACTTAATTGTACCAAATTCATAATTATTTATGCTTGATGTAAAAGTAACTTTTATAGTGGTTTCAACACCAACATATCCTTTTGATTCACCAGAAATACTGATTTTATTCGGAACAGACTCGGAATGTCTCTCATTACTGCCTATTGTATGATATTCCATTAATTTATCACTATTAAATGAAGGAGAATTAGTACCCCACCAATCCTGATGGATTAAAGAGTAAGATCCACTATTGAAAACATCTTTTCCCTGGCCAGATGCATCATTGCCCAAGAATGCATTATTATTTATAGTTAATGAAGTGGATTTTGAATCTGTATAAATGGCTCCTCCACGTCCATCAGTAGCCTTATTGGAATTGAAATATGAATTTGTGATAGACATTGAACATTTATTGTTGACATAAATTGCACCTCCTTCCTTAGCATGATTGGATATGAAAACGGAATTTTTAATGCTATCAATCGTGTTTGTATAAATTGCACCACCCAAGTTTTCAGCCCAATTGTCTATGAAAGTACAGTTATCAACAGTGAGTCTATTGCAGCATCTGATTGCTCCACCATAACGTTTTTCCTTACCTCCGTTGGCATGATTATTTTTAAATATTGAATTAATTAATATAATATTAGTTGAGCCACTATCACTGTAAATAGCTCCACCATCCCCTGCTGTAGCAGAGTTGCTTATAAAAGTGGAATTGATGAAATATACATTACCTGATTTTTTATTTATATAAATAGCTCCACCAAAATCAGCAGTGACCTTATTTCCATTGAAATTAATGTTACATATATTATTTGAAATGTAATCCGTGTATACTGCACCACCATGGTCTTTAGCTGTGTTATTTATGAAAAATACATTTTGACCGAATTGAATATAGTTGGTGTAAATTGCTCCTCCTTTGGCATCTGCTGTATTTCTTAAGAATGTTGAATTTTCAATGTGTGTCCATTTAGATGAATAGATAGCTCCACCTTCACCTGATTTAGCAGTATTATCTGCGAATGTTGAAGTTGAAATAACTGCAGTTGAACTATCCACATAAACAGCACCACCCACATTTGCTGAATTTTTACTGAAAGATGAATTTTTAATTATAACATTTGAATATGAAAAAATTGCTCCTCCTAAATCACCAGCAACATTGTTGGAAAATCTAGAATTTTCAACAAACACAATTCCCTTGGCACCTATTGCACCACCATAAGATTTATGATTGGGGACTTTTGAAGATAAATGGTTAGAAACAAATGTTGTATTGATTACATCAATTGATTTATCACAATAAACCGCACCGCCATCCATTGCAGCATCATTACCTTCAAAATAAGAATTTTCAATATTCAATTCGCCCCTAGAATAAATTGCTCCACCATCATTATCTGAAGCTATATTATTTATGAATTTAGAGTTTTTAATTGTTAGCTGATATTCTTTAGCACCATTATAAATTGCTCCACCACCACCAGCGGTATTACTAATGAAAGTACAGTTATTGATTGTATACTGGGCATTATCCTTAATATATATGGTTCCATAACTGTACATAGAATTTTTATTATTTTTAATTATTAAGTTTTCTAAAGTAATTTTTCCACTTGTTGATTTAAATAGATAAGTATCTTTTAAATTAGCACAGTCAATTGTATGACCTTGTCCATTGATTGTTAAGCTTTTATCTATAGTTATTCCTGAATCATCACTACCAGAATAATCCTTATTTAAATTTATAACGCTCCCATCTGAAGCCTTATTAATTTGATTTTTAAGTTCGTTCAATGAATCCGAACTCGAACTTATATTATCATCATATTGAAAAGTTAATTGGACATCATCATTTGTGGTGGCTACAAAATTATTATCTAGTGATTGTGTTTCATTTAAATCAGCAGCACTGACACTAGAAATAGAACACAAAACAAATAATATTATTAATCCAACTAAAATGTTTTTTGTTTTCATTTTTTATACATCCCATTTTAAAAATTTTATAATCATCATGATTTTTAATTAATCGACCTCTTAACTTGAAATAGTAATTTTATTTGAAACATTTAATGTGTTATAACTAGAAGTGATAATGTATTCACCAGCCATTAGATTAATATTTAAACGAGCAATACCATTACTATCACTAATACGAGTATAAAATACACCATTAACATTGAATTCGACACTGGCATTAGTTAATGGACTGCCAATGCCATCTAATACCTTAACTTCAAACTTGGATCCATCATGATACTTCATTGATAAATCTTTAGCCTCTAATGTAGGTAACACTTTAATATTGTTAGAAGCTTTAAATTCATTGTATTCTGCTGTAATAATATAGTCTCCAGGTCCAAGATTTATATTTAACTTAACATGACCGGAAGCATTAGTATGGCGAGTATAGAATACTCCGTTAATATTGAAAGTTACATTTACATTTTCACCAACAGGCTTACCCCAGTCATCTAAAAGTTTAATAACATACTGCGAATCATTTCTATAATATTTAACCAAATCATAATTTTCAACAATAGGGGATAAAACAGTGATATTGTTAGAATACATTTGGTTAGTGATAGGATTGGTTGCTGTGATAATGTAAACTCCGGCATTTAAGTTAATATTCATACGAGCAACACCTGAAGCATTTGTGTAACGAGTATAAATTACACCATTGATATTGAAAGTTACTGGAACATTAGATAAAATTTTACCGGTTGAATCCATAAATTTAGCATAATATTGGGTCCCATTGCGAAATATTTTTGTAATATCAGACCCCTCAACTGTGCTTTTAATTTTAACTGTTGAATAGACTTCAGAGGAATTGAATTCTGTGGTTACAGCATAATCACCACAAGGTAATCCCAATTGAATTGAAGCAGAACCATTATTGTTAGTGACTCTTGTATAATCAACACCATTAATATTAATTTTAACACTTGCATTGGTAATAGGTGAAGCTTTATTATCAGTTAAAGAAATAACAAAGCGTTCTGATCCTTTATAATACTTTTCCACATCAGGGGCTGTTATTACAGGATAATAGTCATTAACCATAAGCACGATAGTACTATCTGAAGAGTTATGAATGGAATCTCCATAATATTTCACATGAATTAAATAATTACCAGAACTTAGATTACTAATTGATACTTTTGCAATGCCATCTTTAACAGTAGTGTTATAATATGTACCGTTTACATCAAAAGTGACTTTACCTGTAACATTTGAAGGATAGATATCAGCGGATAAAATAAAAGAGTTAACACCTACAGTTGGTGAATAATCTGTAAACATGAAAGTATTTATTTTATTAACTTTAAATTCGAATGAATCTCCCCCACCATACTCCGGATAATCATTAAAAATCACATAACCTGAATAGTTACCTATGTCTAAATTAGGAATAGTTAATTTTGCAATATTTTGGAAGATTTTTGCAGTATAATTTTTATTATTTATTGTAATATTAATAAAATGGTCATCAAAGGTTTTATTCTCTGCAAATACATACATAAAAATGTTTAAATCATTCCCATAATCAATGTCTGAAACATTAATATATACATCTACCAAATTTTGAATATAAAAATCATCACAGGTAGTCAAATTATCCAAAGAAACAGTATCATTATTATAACATGCGATGGTGTTGCTTCCATCAGCAGCATTATTTTTTTCAAATGTAGAATTCATAATATCTAACTTTTCACCAACATACAATGCTCCACCACTTATTTTAGCACCATTTTTAGAAAATGAAGAATTAATAATCTTCCCGTCTTCAATGGATATGGCACCACCCTTTTCAGCATTATTATTAATGAATGTTGAATTTACAATAGATGCATAAAATTCATCGTAAATAGCGCCACCTATTTTCTTTGCAGTATTATTTGAAAAAGCAGAACCATGGAGATATAATTCTCCATCAACCAAAAGTGCACCACCAAAATCGCCCATATTATTTACAAAAGATGAATTGAATACATTCAAAATAATATAATTATCAATGAATAAGGCACCACCATTTTTTGCAGTATTATTTATGAATTTAGAATCATGTATTTCAGCATTTCCTCCAGCAAAATAAATAGACCCTGCATAATCTGATGCACTATTATTATTAAATGTACAGCCAGATAGATTTAAACCACTCACATCACAAAATATAGCACCGCCATCATCAGCATGATTATTAATAAATGTATTATTGATTAATGTACCAAAAAGTCCATCCCAATAAATTGCACCACCTTTATCAGCAGAATTATTATTGAAATATGTATTTTCAATCAAACCTTCTTTTCCTACCCAAATGATTGCACCACCTTCTTCAGCAGAATTATTTGAGAAATAACAGTTTGATATAATTCCATGATTAGCTTTCCAATAAATGGTACTTCCAAAATTCGCATTATTATCTAAAAAATGAGAATCATACAAACGACCAGTGTTACCAATCCAATCAATTAGTTCACCATCAAAAGCATAATTGTTTTTGAAAGTACAATTTTGAATCGTACCATTATCACCACCCCACAAAATTATACCATCATCATCATCTAAATTCCAATTAATAAAATTAATATTTTTCAAAACAATATTATCCCCATATGCAATAAACAAATTAGACATGTTGGATCCATTTCCATCAAAGAAATGTCCTTGTCCATCTATAGTCACATTATCGAAAATATATATTCCTTCAGTTTCATTAGTCTGAGAACAATAATAATCCATATTTAAAATAACAATATCTCCAGGATTTGCATTCTGAATTATATTTTCAAGTTCATCTAATGTTTTTCCATTATTATTAGATTTTTCCAACTTATCTATATCATCAGCGATATTGACACTAATTTCATCATGATTTAAAGTGTTATTTTCATCATCAAAAGCTGACACACAGGTCATGGAGCATAATAATGACACTACTAACAACACAATAAAAACATGTTTTATTTTCATCAATTAACCTCCAATATTATAAAAAATTTTTTCATACATATAAGGGTTTATAACAATAATTATAAATATTTTATTAGATAATTAGCATATCATTCCCATTTGTTCAGAATAATAAAAAAAAAGAATTTTTAATTAATAGTAGATTTGATTCCAACAAAGGATGCGAAAACTGATGCAATACATAAAATCACACAAATTAAACAGGTTATTTGGCAACTACTTATTAATAAGGGATAATACTGTTCGATTATAGGAACATTTCCCATTATAAAAGCAAAAACTAATGTTAATATTCCCATACTCATTGCTTGTCCTACAGTACGCATTGTTGCTACTGCAGCTGAAGCAATTGATGTATCTTTCGGAGGAACAGAACCCATTATAACATTTGTATTAGGCGGGGAAAACAAACCAAAACCAACACCATATATTATCATAGAGATTATTAAAAATTCAAGAGAAGATTGGCTATCCAAAAAGGAGAATAAAAATAAGGATATTGTCCCAAGTGCCATTCCAATAGCTGCCAAAATTTGTGGCACATACCTATCAGATAATCTTCCCGCAATAGGTGCAAGCACTACCTGACATAAAGGTGCAATAAGTAGAATTATTCCTGCAGTTTGAGAATCAAACCCTTTAATGTATTGTAAATGATAATTTAAAATTGTTGTTACAGCAAATGTAGCCAAATAAGCACATAAAGATGCGAAATTTGATGATAGAAACTTTCGATTTTTGAAAAATCTTATATCAAATACGGGATAATCCTGTTTTAATTCTATTAAACAAAATACAATTAAAATAATTATGCCTAAAATTGTTAAAATTATTCCTAATGGCTCATTCAATATTGTAAAACCATACATGAATAAAACCATCCCGACACCATAGGAAATAGATCCCTTTATATCAAGAGGAACATTTTCAAAAGTAATCCATTCCTCATCAATCTTAGTTAAAAGTATGGCCAATATTAAAAATAAAAATGGTACTCCAAATAGAACTACTGATCTCCAACCCAATTGATAGTTTAAGATTCCTCCAAGAACTGGGGATAATGATAATCCTACATAAACACCAGTTATATTTATTCCTAGTGCCTTTCCCCTTTCTTCGGGTTTAAATGCGGATACAACCATAGCCATAGAAGTAACATTAATTAATGATAATGAAATTCCAAGTACAAAACGGCAGGCTAAAAACTGTTCCTGTGATGTTACCAATACATTGATTATTGAAATTATAATAAAAAGAATAATACTTAATATTGTGACTTTTTTAAGGCCATATTTGCCTGAAATTTGACCTGCCGGAACCGACATTACAGCCACAACAAGCAGGAAAATAATTGTAATCCAATTTTGTACAATATTGCTCATATGAAATTCACTAGCAATAGTTGGAATAACAACCATAACTGCATTAACTGCAAAAACTGTAAAAAATGACAATACTGTACAAATCAAAAGAATTAAATTTTTCTTTTCCATTGAATAACTTTATAAATATAAAATTATTTTAATCTTTCCATTAGTCCAGACTTACGGGCATAATGGAACATGTACAATTGAACATATCCAGCATAGTCACCGAATTCATCCATTCCAAATTCCCGAACTTTTTCAACCTTAATGTCTTTTCCATCAAAATATAAATATGACACAATACGCTTTATCCATACATCACTTGGAAAAGCTTGTCTAAAACCAAATCCATATAATAAAATACAATCAGCAACTTTTGGACCAACACCCGGAACTTTTAAAACAGTTTCAAAAGCCTCATCATAAGACATTTTTGAAATATCCGAAAGGTCTATTTCAAGTGTAAAAATTTCACTTGCCTTTCTCATATATGGTGCCCTATAACCAACACCACAGGATTTTAAATTATTATTTTCATTTGCACCACTTTTTAAAAGTTCTTCTTCATCATCCAAAAATAATTCCTTAAAATTATTAGGATTAGGAAAAGAATAATAATTATTAAAATTTCGACCCCATTTTAATTTCATATCGTCAATGGACTTTGTCCATCGTTTAATGGAATTATTGGCCGAACAAATTGATGATATTATACATTCAAATGGATCTTTAGCTTGAAACAGTCTTAACCCGTTGCAAAATTTAGACATATCCTTAAGCTCATCATAACTATCCAGATACTTGTAAAACTTAGCCAAATCAAAGTCTAAATCATAAATTTTTTTTACATTTTCAATGGCAGTCTTATCAGATACATTTCCAGTGTAAGTAAAATCAATATTTTCACCGGACTGTTTTACATTAAAAATAGAAGGTTCACCATCAATACAGACCAAATCACTATAAGAACCATCAATATTTTTCCATGGAGGCTGTGAAGTCTGACCAGAAATCTGTGTTAATTTTAAATCGATAGGAGATTCAATAATCATAATCTAACAGCCACATTATTTTCTTTTAAGTATTGTTTGACTTCACCGATTGAGTATTGATTAAAGTGAAAAATACTGGCTGCCAAAGCTGCACTAACATCAGTCTTTTCAAAGACATCTAAAATATCCTTTGGTTCACCAACTCCACCGCTGGCAATAACAGGAATATCTACAGCATCATTAATTGCCTTATTAAGCTCAATATCATATCCTGCCTGAGTTCCATCCCCATCCATACTTGTTAAAAGGATTTCACCAGCACCACGATCCTGACATTCGCAAGCCCATGCTATTGCATCCATACCTGTGAATTCTCTTCCACCGTAAATGCTGCAATCAAACCAGCAATAACCCTTATCGGTTTCTATTACAATCTTGTCCTTTGCATCATCAGGATGGTCAACATATCTTCTTTTTGCATCAATACCTATTACTACAGCCTGTGATCCAACAACCTTTGAAGCTTCAGTCAATAATTCTGGATTTTTAATCGCTGCAGTGTTAGTTGAACATTTATCTGCTCCGGCTTTTAGCATTTTGATATAATCATCAACCTTTCTTATTCCTCCGCCAACGCAAATTGGCATGAATACATTTTCTGTTAACCTGTCAATGACATCTGCCATTGTTGCGCGTCTTTCATGAGAAGCAGTGATATCAAGCACTACAACTTCATCAGCCCCTTCCTCATAATAACGGGTTGCAAGCTCTACAGGATTACCTGCATATTTGATTTCCTTAAATTCAACTCCCTTTACAACACGTCCTTCAGGAACCTGTAAATCACAATCTAAACAGGGAATAATTCTTTTAGTTAACATAGTATCAAATAGAAAAAAAGTAGTTATTGTTTTTAAAAAACAATAAAATTAAGCTGAATATCTTAAAACAAAACAAAATATAGCTAAAATAACTGTTAAAACTACAACATGTTCAGGAGAAAGTTTTGGACCAACACTTTCTTCATCAAAGTACCTTACTAAACCAGCACCGGTTTGAGGCATACTAATCTTATTATCTTTTTTTGCCATAATATCTCCTTTTCAATTAATTAATAAAAATAACTGATATTAAATATTTTTTTCATAGTATATAATGTTTATTGAAAATTCAATTTTATAGAAAAATTAAATTTTTTCTTTTTTAATTACCTTAATTTCACTAATTCTAGTATCAGGATACTGGCCATCCTCATCCTTTTCAACAGCCTTAACCATATCCCATATCGTTAAAAGTCCAACACTAACACCAGTGATAGCTTCCATTTCAACTCCAGTTTTGCCTAAAGTATTAACAGCACACTTACATGTGATAAATGTTGGATTAACGTCAAAATCTATCTCAATTCCAGTTAAGCTTAATGGATGACATAACGGAATTATTGATGAAGTATTTTTAACAGCCTGAATTCCAGCGATTTGAGCTGTTGTTAAAACATTTCCTTTCTTGATTTCTTCATCCTGAATCATTTTAATTGTATTTTCATCAAGAAATATTTTACCGGAAGCTACAGCTCTTCTTTTTTGATCCGGCTTTGCTCCGACTTCAACCATATGTACTCCACTGTCTGTTAAATGTGTAAATTCTTCACCCATATTATCGCCTTATTTTTCACTTACTTCAATTACATCCAATTGTTTGCAGATTGCCTTAACGCCCAACTTATCAGCTACGTTAGGCTGTGATCTTCCTTCATCACCTGAAATTAATTCTTTAATATATAATCCGCCTTCAGTCTTAATTGTCATTTCAAAATGAGTTTCATCAATTACTTCACAGGACAAATCCAAAACATGCTTAATGCGAACCTTATCTGCACGTCTGTGGGAAACCCTTATTGGAGTTTGCTGATGAATTTCACCCAATTGAGACAACTCAGATAATTTTTCAACATCATAAGCCTCATCACATTCAACCAATGCATTATAAACCTTATATGCATCAGGAGAGGATACTTTAATTTCGGCTTTCCTATTCCTATGAGTGAATTTTAGATTATGGTATTGGGTTTTACCCTGATTGATTTCATTGATTTCAGTTTCCAGTTTATTCAAATCAATTTTTCTAATTTTAGGTTCCTTAATCTCCAAAACAAAAGGCCTGCCTGAACCCAACATCAATACATCGATGTCTTCTCTTCCGGCACCATGGAACTTAGCTTCATACCCATTTGTAGCTTTTAAAATATGCTCGGAAATTAACTCTTCTACAGAACATGGATATTGCTTGCCTGTGAAATTGCACTCTTCACATCCTCTTCCTTTACATTTGCCACAAGGCCATTTAGTTTGAGGAATTCCACGAACCAGCTTATTATATTTACCTTCTATAAAAATTGGATTAATTTGGACCCTAACCTTAGGTTTCCTAATCAAATTGACATTGACAATGATATCCTGCTTTTCAAAATTGACCTCTTTGGCCAATTCCCTTTCTAAACGTTTACCAATAATTCTATTAATTTCTTTTTTAATTGGTTCAACATCCAAATTTAATTCTTCAATAAATTCATCATCACGTTTTTTGATTTCCTTATCGATACGAGACCCTACAATAAATGAATCGAATTCAACTTTCAAGAAATCCAGTTTATCATAGATTTTGTCAAACAAATCCTCATCAATCTTATCAAAGATATTGCCGCAGATTACACAATCATCTTCATTTAATTCTAAATTTAGAGATTCCGCTCTTGAAACATTATCTTCACCATCAATTGTTTTAGACAGCATTCTTCCAAGGCAATGCTTGCAGATTTTACCATCAGTTTTTTCAAGAATATCATTAACTAACTGCATATTAATCTTATCTCATGAATTGACCCATCATACGGTTCATTGCACCGCCACCTAAACGGCCGCCACGTTTTCCAATTCCTTTCATGGTCTTTTTGGTGTTGTTATAATATTTTAAAAGTTCTCTGACTTCTGATTCATCAACACCAGCACCACGTGCGATTCTTTGAATTCTGGATTGTTTTATGATTTTCGGATTTTCCATCTCTTCCTGAGTCATTGATGACATCATAATCTTATATGACTCAATTTTATCTTCAGTCATTTGGGATGCTTCTTTTGAGATTTTATTTCCCATACCAGGAATCATGTTTAATACCTGTTGCATCGGACCCATCTTGTTCATCATTTCAAACTGATTTTTCATGTCAACAAGGGAGAATTTACCTTTCAACATGTTGTTCATTGTTTTTTCGGCAATATCCTCATCAATGTTTTCTTCAGCCTTTTCTATTAAGCTTTTAATGTCTCCCATACCAAGCAATCTTGAAATGAACCTTTCAGGATCGAATAATTCAAAGTCGTCAATTCTCTCACCAGTACCTATGAATTTGATTGGAGCACCTGTTTCAGCTACAGCAGACAATGCACCCCCACCTTTAGCTGAACCGTCCAATTTTGTAATGATGATTGAACCGATGTCAGTTGCCTGTGAGAAAGCTCTTGCCTGTTCACCAGCTTGCTGACCTATAGTTCCATCAATTACAAGAATAGCTTCAGTAGGGTTGATGATATCATCTAGCTGATCCATTTCTGCAATTAAATCTGACTCTTCCTTATGCCTACCTGCAGTATCGAAAATAATGACTTTACGGTTTTTGAATTCGTTTAAACCTTTTTCAGCTAAATCAAGAGCATCCTTATTTTCCGGATCACCATAAAGGGGAACATCCATTTCTTCTGTTAATTGCTTTAACTGTTCATAAGCAGCAGGTCTCCAAGTGTCTGTACATACTACAGCCGGATTGAAACCCTTTTTCTGCAAATATCTACATAATTTACCGATTGTGGTTGTTTTACCACTACCCTGAAGTCCTAAGAATAATATTTTATAAGGTCTTTCGTTAATATCTAAGCCCGCAGCCTCACTGCCTAAGAGATTTACCATTTCTTCATAAATAATTGTTATAACATGCTCTCTTGGAGTGATACCTTTAGGAGGTTCTTCTTCAAGAGCTCTTGATTCAATTTTTTTAGATAAATCTAAGACTAAAGCGATATTAACATCAGATTGAATTAATGCACGTTGAATATCTTTAACAACTTCTTTGATTGTTTTTTTATCAATGACTGACATTCCTACTAATTTTTTCATAGTATTAGTAAGATTTTCACCTAAATTTCCAAGCATAATATCACTTAAATAAATTTATTAATCTATTAAGATATATGTATATTTATATTAAGTTTTAAAATTTTTGTGTGATACTATGTTAGAAGAAGTAAAGAAATCATTGGAAGCATCCCCAATTATAAAAAAAGGAGATTACAATTACTTTGTTAATCCAATAAGTGACGGCGTTCCTGCAATGGAACCTAAAATGTTGCGTGAATTATCCTTAGTGGTTCATAAATATGCTGATTTGAAAGTCGATAAGATTGTTGCTGTTGAAGCAATGGGAATACACCTAGCTACTGCTCTATCCCTTGCAACAGACATTCCATTTGTAGTAATCCGTAAAAGACAATATGGTCTTGAAGGAGAAACACAAGTATATCAAAAAACTGGATACGGCTCTTCAAACCTCTACATTAATGACTTACATCCAGGTGAAAGAGTTTTGCTCATCGACGATGTTGTAAGTACCGGAGGAACATTTATTGCCCTCATTAAGACATTGGAAGATTTAGGTTTGGAAATTAAATCAGCCGTTGCTGTAATTGAAAAAGGTAAAGGTAAAGAAATTGTTAAAAAGGAAACCGGTGTTGAAATTCTATCAATAGTCAAACTTGACGTTATTGATGGAAAAGTAGTGATTGAAAAAACCATTGAAGATTAAAATGTCATTGTACAATATGGATTTGGACAGAGTAATCCGCAAAATCAATTCAAAAAATATTAAAACTGTAGGCCTTCAATTTCCGGAAGGATTGAAAATGCAGGCTGTCGACATTGCACGCACAATTGAAGATGAATGTGATGTTAATGTAATCATATCAGGAGACCCCTGTTTTGGAGCATGCGATGTCAGTGACTATAAAATGAAGGATTCCGTTGATTTAATCATTCATTTCGGACATACGCCACTTCCAATAAGATACGAAACTCCCACATTATTCATCGAAGCCTTTGCAAATGTTGATGTAAAAAAAGACTTGGAAAAAGCATTGGAAGTCCTTAAAGACTATTCAAGAATTGGTCTTGTTACAACAACCCAGCACCTTCATTTATTGAATGAAATGAAAGATTTCCTTGAAGACAATGGTAAAGAGGTTGTTCTTGGTTCATCCAAAAGCACAAGAAAAGGTCAGGTTTTAGGATGCAACTTTTCTTCAATTAAAAATCTGGATGTTGAGGCATTCTTGTTTGTTGGAAGCGGAAACTTTCACCCACTAGGAATCTATTTATTTACAAAAGCACCTGTCTTTGCACTTGATCCATACAATAATGAATTAAGAGAGATGACTGAATATGCAGACAGGATTCTAAGAATTCGTTTTGCAAGAATAGTGAAAGCACGTGAAGCAAAAAAATGGGGAATCATAGTATCTTCAAAGGAAGGGCAATACAGAATGGAGCTTGCACGTGAGATAAAAAAATTGCTTAAGGATAGTGGAATGGAAGGATTTATAATTATGCTGGATCATGTGAATCCGGATGTATTATTGCCATACTTGAATTTAGATGCATTTATAGTGACAGCATGTCCAAGAATAGCCATTGATGATTCTCAAATGTATAAAAAACCATTGATAACTCCTCAGGAACTTGAAATTGTATTGGATAAAAGGGATTGGGAAAATTATCAGCTGGATGAAATACTTTTTAGAAGAAGATAGTACACTAAATATAAATATAGATTTAAATAAAATTATTATATTAATAAAAAATTTTTCTTACTTTGGTGATTTAATATGGGCGAAGAAAAAGAAGAAATTGTAATGCCAGGAGATAAATTAGGAATAATTGAACAATACGTACCTGGAGAAGGTACCTACGATGACAATGGAGAAATTAAATCATCAGTACTAGGAAACGTTAAAATTAATCAAAAAAGAAGAATTATCTCCGTAGACTCAAAATTTGGTAAACCTGCTCTTTTAAAGAAAGGCGATATTGTATATGGCCAAATAACTGATTTAAAACCACAAAGAGCAAATTTTAACATTGAATGTATTAAAGACAATCCTAGACCATTAGCATTGCCTTATATGGGAGCAATCCACATATCTCAAACCAAAAAAGATTACCTGGAAAAGTTAGGTGATGCATTCAGAATAGGAGATATCGTGCAAGCAAAAGTGGTTAAAATAACTGGAGATAATGTTGATTTAAGTACTGTAGATGAAGATTGTGGTGTATTAAAAGCAATGTGTACACGTTGCAGAGATTACATGCACACCACCCAAAAGAAAGATGAAGTTCAATGTAATACTTGTAACAGAAAAGAAAAACGTAAAGTTTCAATAAACTATGTTAATGAATAAATAAGGTAGATAAAATGAATGATATCAAGATTCTTAAACAGACTGCAACCGAAATAGAATTTGAAATTGAAGATGAAAGTCATGGAGTATGCAATGCTTTAAGACACATTTTAATGAAAGATGAAGATGTTGAATATGCAGTTTATAATATAGACCATCCTCTCACAGGAAAACCTATAATGACCATTAAAACTAATGGTGCAGACCCGAAAGAGGCCTTGAAAAAAGCTGCTGAAGAGCTTAAAACTGAAAGTGAATCTTTCAAACAACTTATTGAAGAAAACTTATAAACTTCAATAATTAATTTCTATTTTTTAGTGATATTTATGGGAAAATATAAAAATCCCAGTGTGACAACAGATATTTTTATTTTTGACGAAAATGAAAATTTCATATTAATAAAAAGAAAAAATGACCCGTATAAAGACTATTGGGCATTGCCTGGTGGATTTGTAGATTATAATGAATGTGTAGAAGATGCTGCTGTAAGAGAAGCTTTAGAAGAAACTAGCATAAATGTAGAACTTATTAAACTTGTTGGTGTTTATTCCGACCCGGAAAGGGATCCTAGAAGGCATACCATTAGTATCACATATGCAGCAAAGGGAAATATGGAAGATATGAAAGCAGCAGATGATGCATGTGATATAAATATTTTTACAAGAAAAGATTTGGAAAAAATAAATCTTGCTTTTGATCATGAAAAAATTATTAATGATTGCCTAAATTCTATTTCAAGGTAAAAATTAATATTAAAAAAAGTATAACTTTAAATAATTTAAAAAAAAAATTAAGAATAGAATGAATAAAAAAATAAGAGGTTGATAATATGGAATTTTGCCCAGAATGTGGAGCAATGTTACTTCCTACTGATAATAAACTTAAATGCGCATGTGGATATACTAAAGATTTATCTTCAAATAAAAACGAATATTCCGTTTCACAAGAAGTTAAAGAAAAGCAAGGTGTTGTGAATATGGGTGAAGCTGAAGACCTCAGATCACAAATTACAGAAGTATGTCCAGAATGTGGTCATAACAAAGCATATTATGAACTCAAACAAACCCGTAGTGCCGATGAAGCACCAACCAGATTCTTTGAATGTGCTGAATGCGGTCACAAATGGAGAGACTACGATTAGAGGAAATGATATGAAGGATTCTAAAGAAAAAGCAGAAAGGATTCATAATTTGAGAGATATGATTGATCATATGTCTGAGGAAAATGAAGAGCCTGTCGTCGAAAACAAATCTGACATCGAAGAAGATATCGAGGAAGATGAAGAATTAATTAATTTCCTTAATGAAGACGATGAAGACTTTGAAATTGATGATGAATACATATATCGTCCGGGAAAAGAGGATGATATTAATGCATCAAATTTAGAAGAGGAAGCTGAAATCGACGAAAACTTCATTATTGAAGCAGACATTAATGAAGAATTAGATGAAAAATCTCAAATAGTCAATCATCCATCTGGCTTTGATGATGACATATCTGAAAACTTTGACAATATTGTTAACATTAAAATAGGTGAAAAGCCAATTTTAGCAATTATAAGCTCAATTCTTGGAATCATATTCATTGTTGCCTCAATTTTTGTATTTAATTCAGGTACCGAAAGAATCATTGATAATGTTGTATCCGGTGAAAATAACTTTTTAGTAGTTATTTTATTGATTATCGGTATATTACTCTTAATCTATGGAATATTCAAATTATTCAATATTAAAAGTCCATTTGATTCCATGATGGAATCCATGAACGAAGCTGAAAAGGAAAGTTTGAATAAAAAAGAAGATGAACCAGAAGAACCAACCATACCAAAAAGCAATATTCCATTGGATAAAGACTCCTACAAAATTGGCGAGTTCAAAATGAATGAACTTAAGAATAATCTTAAAAACTCATTTTCAAAAACTGTAAATAAGTCTGATGAAGACGAAGAAAATGTGGAAGAGGAAATCAATGTTGAAGACCTTCCTCCTGCACGTGAAAAGTCAGCAGACAATAAAGGTCTCATAAAAGAAGAAATCGAAGAAAAAGACTACGAACAGGCACAGCTTGATGGTGAATCTATTGACGATATCTTTGCAAATGCAGAAGACCTTAATAAAAAAGATGATTAATTTATATGGGCCTGTGGTCTAGTCAGGAATGACACAGGACTTCGGATCCTGAAATCGGGGGTTCAAATCCCTCCAGGTCCGCTCTATTTTTTAACTCTAACGACAGCTTCCCTAAAGAAATCTGGCACTAATGACCGATATATAGGGCTTTTTAGTACCATGTTAATGTCTGAATCCAAGATATAAGTGTAACAGTAATCATCCTCAGCACGCATTCCACGGCCGTATGCCTGCATTAATGTCATTACAGTTTTATAGGCATACCATTTTTGGTCTTTTTTCCTACGCATATTGATTTGCTTATCACCCAAATATGGGAATGGTATTTTATAGATTACCTGGAATCTGCATTTGTCATAAGGCAAATCAACACCTTCACTCATTGAAGGAGAAACTAAAACCAATGGATTTTCATCCTTTTCAAAATAATCCAGAATTCTTTCCCTGTTATCGGAATTATGTGAAATTAATCTAGAATTAATCAGATTATTATTAATAAAATGCTGACACTTATAACTGTTAGTGTGAATCAATCCCTTTTCATCCTTATGCTTGTTTAGAATCTCCTTTAGAATAGGGATTGTTTTTGGAGCAGTTCTACCAATTCTATTTTTAGACATTTTACCCACCAAATTCAAAATAATAGGTCTTTTTTCCTTAGTAAATGGACTATCAACCTTAATATGATAAACTTCATCAGGAGATAAACCCAACCATTTAGCAAACAAATTACTGGATAGAATTGTTGCACTCATGAATATAACCACATCACCATATTTAAGCAAACTGTCTTTAGCATAATGATGAACTCTCAATGGTTTAAATGAAACTCCATTTTCATCACTGTCAATAACCCAATTTTCAGGTTCGCTTTCAAGATTTTTCTTAAGTGTCTTGAGTCGGGATATTGTAGAACGAATCCTATCAGCCTTATTTTTAGACAAATCCTTAATTTCTATATCCTCATAAGACTCACCAATAGATGAAATTTCCATAAGCCAATCCTGCAGTTCCCCATCTTTCAAGGTTTCTTTGGATATTACTCTACTGATATCCTTTTCCAAACGATTATTATAGATATTGACTTCCATCGTATTCATCAATTTGGATTCTATGTTATGAGCCTCGTCTAAAATAAGCAGTGATCTAGTACCAAAATGCTTTACATAATTCAATTCCGCTATAGCATAATCATAATTCATTAATGTAATGGGAGAATTTATTGAGTTGGCTTTCTGTTCCCAATAATGGCAGTGATTTGGAGACTGGTAAAATACAGCCCCTCCAAAAGAATCATCAAAGGCAAGCTCAGCATCCAATGTTGGATTTTTAGCAACACCGAACTCGCAGAAAAAGTTGCTTGAAGTAGGAGAAGTCTTACATGCACCCATATCACAGGTTACTTCCAATCCATCATGCAAACAAGTGAAATTAGATCTTCCCTTAACCAATGGAAATTCAAACTCATTATTATATTGGGATTGCAATTGCTTGGTCATTGTAAGAATATAGGCTGAACCATACATTTTGGCAAGAGTAGTTGCAATTGCAGACTTACCCGTACCGGTACCTGCCTCTAAAATAATATATTTATATCCCTGATTAATTGCATCCTCAATATTTTGAATTATTTCAAACTGGCCAAATCTAGGTTCATAAAATGGGAAATTCTCAATAATATCCTCGTCAATATTAGGGTACAATTCCTTAAGTTCCAAAAATCTATTCACCTGCATCTTATGGTCTTCAATAGAATATGATTCCTGTATTTCATCATCTAAAATTGAAGTTGTCTGAGGCTTGGAAAAACTAAATAAACTAGGAGAACCCTCATTTTCAACAGAACTCTTATGATTACAGATACAATTGCTTTTAAGCATACCACAATTTGGACAAAACATAGAATTTGACATCAAAAATATATTAGTACTGTATACTATAAATAAATTATATAAGAGCATTTGAAAAGAAATATTTATAAGTGATAAAATGAGCGAAAGAGGAAAATTATTTGGAATTGGTGTTGGACCTGGAGATACAGAATTATTAACATTGAAAGCTGCTAGAATTCTAGAAAGCGTACCTGTCCTTTTTTCACCAAAATCATCAAAAGAAAAAGAAAGTATTGCACTTTCAATAGTAAAACCAATAATTGAAAAAAGAAAAGACTACAAAAAATTAATGTTGGTAGAGCCAATATTTCCTATGATTGAAGATAAAGACGAGTTAGAAAAAATCTGGACATCTGCTTCTGAGATGATTGCACAATATCTCGATACCGGACGTGACGTAGCATTCATAACTCTTGGAGACCCATCAATATTCAGTACTTACTCATATGTTCAAAAGAAATTGAAAGGAGCTTATGAAATTGAAACAGTTCCGGGAATCACTTCATTTACCGCATGTGCTGCTGCCCGTAACGAGGCTTTAGTGGAACAGAACAACATATTATCAGTTGTTCCAAAAATTGATGATAGACTAGACTCAGTTATGGAATATAGTAATGCAATAGCTTTGATGAAAGCATCCAGAAACATGAGAAAACTAGAATTAAAAATAGAAAACAACAAACGTACTAACGATATTTATTCAGTTCAAAACTGTACTCGTGAAAATGAGAAAGTAATTGAAGGTTTTTCAAAAGATAAACCATATCTTACAACTACAATCATCAAGTTAGATGATTGATTTAGTTAACTGCAAATGGTTCAACTTCGAAAACACACTTACCATCACCCATAGTATAACATTGAATTTCTATTACACTAACTGGTGAATTGAAGTATTCTGTAAATAAAGCTTCAAGAATTCCTGTATCCAAAAAACATGCAGGCTTACCAGTTTTAGGTAATAATTCACATTCAAAACAGTCTAGGGCAGTAACTGTAATGATATCCCCAATTTCAAAGGAAATTCTACCCAGACCCTTAGCTTCCCAGAATTTGGCAATGTTATTTAGAAATATGTTCAAATCATCATCATACAATGAATCGAAAATGGATTTTCCTATGCGTACCCCCGTTGCCTGAAGGACAGGATCGATATTGATTCCTTCCTGGATAAGCATGGACCTTAAGGTATGGAATAATAAAACTGTGAAATCTCTATCATCATTAACAATATTATCAATTAAGTAATCTTTTTGGGTTTCTTCAATTTCTTTCTGCTCTGTTAAATTAACAGACCCCAAATATTTTGAATTAATGTAAAAAATCTTTTTTCTATTGTCTTTTGGATGCATCTTATATGATACAATTCCCAATTCTCTTAAACTTTTTAAATGAACAGAAACAGTAGATTTTGATTTTCCGGTATTTGAAACAATTTCATCAAATTCCATTTCACTATCCCTTAACATTTCTAAAATAGTGAGTTTTACCGGACTTTTAACAACATTAACGCCAATATTTTTTTCAGGATTAGAGAAAATTTGTATTGGTTTTTCATCTGCCATTAATTGCACCTCATAATAGACAATATTAATTTTTAGGTTAATAAAATTAACTAAAATATAAATTAAATTGTAATATCCATAGTCATGATTTTTAAATTTTTTACTCCACTGTTCAATTTAAAAAACGAACTGTTCAATAAAACATAATCTATATATATTGACTTTGACATAAATATAATAAATTCATATGTCATTCGTATGGATTAAAACAAATTTAATTGAGGAATATATTATGAAAGCTAATGCTCAAAAAATAGCTGAAGGAGTATACTGGATTGGTGTTCTTGACTGGGATTTAAGAAGCTACCACGGATACACCTTAGATGGAACCACTTACAATGCATACATTGTATTTGGAGAAGACAAAGTAGCAATTATTGATAATGCTTACCCTGGAAAAACCGCTGAAATGATGGCACGTATCGACGATGCATTCGCACAAGAAGGAAGAGATGTAAAAGTTGACTACATCATCCAAAACCACGTTGAAAAAGACCACTCCGGTGTTTTATATGACCTACACAAAAGATTCCCTGAAGCACCTATCTACTGTACCGAAATTGCAGTAAAAGGACTTTTAAAACATTACCCTAAATTAGAAGGTGCTGAATTCATTACTGTAGGAACCGGCGACACCTTAGATGTAGGTGGAAGAACCTTAGCATTCTTAGATGCATTCTTACTCCACTGGCCTGACAGCATGTTTACATTACTTGCTGATGAAACCGGTATTTTATTCCCTAACGATGCATTCGGTCAACACTTATGTTACACCAAAAGATTCAGTGACGAAATTCCTGAATACGTATTAATGGATGCAGCTCAAAAATTCTACGCAAACTTAATTACCCCACTTTCAAAATTAGTACTTAAAAAATTAAATGAAGTAGTAGAATTAGGCTTACTTGATCAAATTAAAGTAATCGCACCATCTCACGGTCAAATCTGGACTGACCCAATGCAAATTATCGGAGCATACCAAAACTGGGCAACTGGTGTATGTGAAGACAAAATCACAATCATTTACGACACAATGCACTACTCAACCCAAACCATGGCTCACGAAATTGCTGAAGGTGCAATCTCTGAAGGATACGATGTTGAAATCTTCTTCTTACACGAAGACGAAAGATCAGAAATCGTTAAAAGTATCTTAACCAGTAAAGGAGTTGCAATCGGAGACCCTACAATCAACGATGTACCATACCCAAGTATCGGAGACATCATGTACTACTTAAAAGGACTTTTATTCAACAGAACTGGCATTGAAAGAAAAGCCGTTACCTTTGGTTCAATGGGTGGAAGAGGAGGAGCTCCTGCTAAACTCGCTGAAGAATTAGGCAATTGCGGATTCGATGTAATTGACACTCAAGAAATTTACTTCATTCCAACTGATGATGAAAATGAAGCAAGCTACGAGTTAGGTAAGAAATTAGCTCAAGCTTGTAAAGAATTATAAATAAAATATTAGGAGATGTATTATTATGGTAAAATACGAACATGAAATCGGTATTACAAAAGGAACCCCTGTAGAAAAATTCGTAGCAGGAAACTTTGAAGGAGAAACTAACGAAGTAGGTATTTACTTAGCTATGTCTAGACAAGCTTCCAGAGCTGGTTACGGAGAATTAGCTGAAGTATTCAAAAGATTAGCATGGGAAGAAGCTGAACATGCAGCAAGATTCTGTGAAATGAACGGAATTATTAAAGATGACCTCAAAGCAAACATCGAATGGATGATGGGCGGAGAAAAAATGGCTAACGCGGAAAAAAGAGAAGCTTCTGAAAAAGCTCAAGAAGCTGGAATTGAAACCGCTGCTGATTTCTTCAGAGAAAGTTCCAAAGACGAAGGTCGTCACTACAAAATCTTAGAAGGCATCTTAGAAAGATACTTCTAAATTGGAAGAATTTATTTTCTTTCAATTTTCTTATTTTTTTAAACCGAAAATCACTTCACCAAAACAATAGCATTTACTTAAAGTTATGACTAATATTTTAATAAAATTTAGAAGAAAGTATTCTAATAAATTTACCTAAAATTAAAATAATAAAAAGTTAATTAAAAAAAATATAATAAAAATCTCTTACTGTATATGTAAGAGCTAATTCATCATAAAAAACTTGCCACCAAACTGAAAACAATAACCATTGCCATAATAACAGAAATTGAATTTACCAATGGTTTGTACTGATGTTCAGGAAGCTTATAGCTAAGTAAAATTTCAAGCATCTTTCCACCATCCAAAGGCTTCATTGGAAGCAAATTGAATGTGCCTATTCCCAAGTTCAAAATAAACATCCACTGGAACAGTTCCATCAGATTAAAATAAATCCAAGGAAGTGGACCAAATGCATTACTCTTTAATTCATAATGTTTGGCAGCCTGAATACCGAAGTATCCTACAGATTCATTGTTTGGATTTTTATCAAGCGTTATAGTATACGAACCCTGATTCGTTCCAACCGTCACATTATCGCCAGGTTTAAATGATCCGACAATATCAAGATAACTGTCCGAACTATCAACGGTATGGTTATCAATTGATTCAATTATCATACCTTCTTTGAGATATTCACTGGCCGGCGAATCACTTACGACACGATTGATTTCAATACCATTCTCCTGAAAATTAGCCGGTATCGCATATGACGTAATCAATAAAAATATGATAAATGCAATAGCTGCCAATGTCATGTTTGCAACTGAACCTGCAACATAGACCCTAAGTTGAGAAATCTTTTTAGAGGCCAATAATTCAGCTTCATCAGGCTCGACAAAAGCACCAGGAATAATCAAAAACAACAGTAAACCAATAGATTTAATGCTGATTTTTTCGGCTGTAGCAACGATTCCATGAGAAAATTCATGAACAAGAAGTACTGTTGCAAGACCAATCAAACCATATCCTAATGGAACATAGATTGATGAACCGGGCATTTCAACTCCAGGAATTACAAGAGACACCGATGGAGTGGTTGTGATAGTCTCAAGAGACGATACAAGCATCCATGCCATGAATATCATTGCTCCAAAACCTACAAAAATACCTACAGTCATGAAATATTTCCAAAAACGTGGAGAAATATTAGCGATACGCGCAATGAATCCCCTAAGCTTATCGGTTCTCCACATTATTACTGGAAATTCAATTGAAAATCCATGAGTGGATAATCTATTATTAAATATTAAAGCCACAGCCCAGATGACAAAGAAAGCTATCACATAATAATAAATTCCATTCATTAAAACACCACCTCATTTACCAAAGCAGTGAATTAAAAAAGACAACATCAACTATATCGCCTTTCTGATATCCCTCATCATTTTCATCTATAATAATATAGCTGTTAGCCTCTACCATTGAACGAATAATACCAGAACCTCTATTCAATATATGCCTAGCACTTTCATCATCAGAAAATGCGCGAATAAAATCTGTTCTTCCAAGCTGTGAAGGGATTTTTAATTGAGCTTGCCTTTTAACAATATGGAAATCAAAATCCCTGCCCTGCATATTAAATAAGAATTTGCGTGCAAAAATATCGAATTGAGACATCGCTGCAACAGGTTGTCCTGAAAATGTAAAAATCATTTTTCCATTGATAATTCCTGCACCAATAGGCTTACCAGGCCTTATTGATACACCATGGAACAATATTTCACCCAAATCATCAACGACATCCAATACAACATCACCTTTACTGATAGCTGTTCCACCAGTAGTCATTATTACATCATACTCTTCACTAGCTTTCAATACTTCCTGCCTTACTTCATCAAAAGTATCCCCAGCATGAGAAATACTGATGTTAGCTCCAGCATCTTCAACCATAGCCTTAATTGTATATTGATTTGAATTGATTATCTTAGCCTTATCTATTTCCTCTTTTGTAGGTTCAACCAATTCATTACCTGTTATAATTAACTTAACATTAGGTTTTTTATAAACTTTAACGCTGTCATAACCAGCTGATGCGATTAATCCCATTTCCTGATATCTTATGAAAGTGTCTTTTGATAGAATTTGATCTCCTTTTTTAATGTCTTCCGCTTTTGGAGAGACATTTTCACCAGGAGTTACCTGAGAATAAATTGTTAATTCATCCCCATCAGTAGTAGTGTATTCTTTCATTAAAACTGCATCGGCCCCATCAGGAACAGGTGCACCAGTAGCAATTACTATAGCTTCACCTTCATTAATTGTTTTATCACAAAAATCTCCAGCACCAATTGCATCGACAATTTTTAATGTTTTAGGTTGTGATTGAGATGCACCAAAGGTACTTTCACCCTTAAGTGCAAATCCATCCATTGCAGATTTATCAAAAGGTGGAGAATTATGATATGCAATAATATCTTCAGCCAACACTCTTTTATGCGCTTTATCCAATGGAATTTCCTCTACATCCATCAATTGTTGATTATCATCAATCAATTTTAAAGCATTATCCAAAGAGTCTAATTTTGATAAAAACATATAAACACCAGTCAACTTTATTTAAGCCATATATTTTTCAATGACCCCATAATATGAATCTTTCAACTCATCAATGCTGAATTCATTATCATTAATCTTTAAGACATTACCTTTAACTTCCCCTATAACATCAACAGGTACGTCTATTTTTGATAAGATACCATCCAAAGCATCTGATTTGACAGTCACTATATATCTACCATGGCTTTCAGAATAAATCAATTGGTTTTCATCCAAAGTATCTGAAACCAATTCAACTTCACAGCCCAAATCAGATGACATTACCATTTCTGAGAGTGCAATAGCTAAACCGCCTGCAGATACATCGTGAATTGCAGTGATATCTTTATCTGAGTCTTCATCCAATAAGTTCAATATGGTTTTGGCGTTAGCGACCTCATCGTCTATTCTGATTCTTGGAGCAATTCCTTTTTCCAAATCATGAATAGTTCTGTGATATTCAGAACCGGTTAACTCATCATAAGTTTTCCCAATTAAAAGGATTTTATCTCCTTCATCTTTAAAGTCCATGGTTCTGATATTTTCAATGTTTTCAACACCAATAACACCCACAGCAGGAGTTGGATTGATTTTGATACCTTCGGTTTCGTTGTAGAAACTTACATTACCGCTGATAACAGGTGCTTCAAATTTTTCAGCTACCAAACTCATTCCTTCAATAGCTCTTTTGAATTGCCATAGTATATCCGGTTTTTCAGGATTTCCGAAGTTAAGACAGTCCACTACAGCATATGGTGTGGCTCCCATTGAAACTACATTACGGATAGCTTCAGCAACACATCCTGCAGCTCCATCAAATGGAGACAATTTAGTGTGGATTGTGTTTGAATCTGTAGTAAGTGCAATAGCTGTTTCATCATCAATTCTCAATACTGCAGCATCATCACCAGGCTTTACAACAGTCCTTACTTGAACCTCATGGTCATATTGTTTGTAAACCCAGCTTTTTGAAGCAATATTTGGTGAAGACAATAATTTAAGTAATGATTCTTTTATTGGAGGATGATTTACCTCAACAGGTTCTAAATCTTCAGGAATTTCTTCTAATGGTCTGTTTAGGGAAGGCGGATCTGCAAGTAAAATTGTAGGTAAATTTGCAATTTCATCACCTTCATCTGAAATTACCATGTTGTTTCCTTCTCTTACTTCACCGATAACAGCTGAGACGATTTCATGCTTATCACAAATTTCTTTAGCCTTATCTACATCTTTAGGGTTTAAAACGAATACCATTCTTTCCTGTGATTCTGACAACATTATTTCGTATGGAGTCATTCCAGTTTCCCTTAATGGAATTGAACGTAAATCCACAAATGCAGCATTGTCTGATTCATCCACAAGTTCTGAAATACAGCATGTAAGACCTCCACCACCTAAATCCTTAACACCACTAACATCAATTTCTTCCAATATTTCAAGTGATGCTTCAAGTACTCTTTTTTTAGTGAATGGATCTGCTACCTGTACAGCAGGCCTGTCTTCAGTTTCAGAATCAGATGTTAATTCTTCTGAAGCGAATGTTACTCCGTGAATACCGTCACGTCCGGTAGTTCCACCCATCAAGAAGAATACATCCCCAACATAAGGTGCTTGGCCACGTACAATCTTATCCTTTTCGACAAGCCCTACACACATTACATTTACTAATGGATTGGTTCTGAATGATTCATCGAATTCTATTTCACCGGCAACGGTTGGAACACCGACACGGTTACCATAGTCAGAAATTCCTTTTACGACATGTTCAAATAGATATCTTGATTTTTCATCTTCAAGAGGACCGAATCTTAAGGAATCAAGAAGTGCGATTGGCATAGCACCCATAGAAATGATATCTCTTAAAATTCCACCGATACCTGTTCCAGCTCCACCATAAGGTTCAATAGCTGATGGGTGATTGTGAGATTCCATACCTACTGCAAGAGCATATTTGTCTGTAACTGACACTAATCCCGCATCGTCACCAGGACCTAAAATAATATTTTCTCCTTCAGTTGGAAAAGTACCTAAAATTGGTCTACTGCTTTTGTATGAACAGTGCTCGGAAAACATTACGTCCAACATTCCTTCCTCGAGCTCATTCATTTTCCTACCAAGAATACCTTCAATATATTCTACTTCAGAATCTGTTAAAGTCATTTTAAACACCTTAAATATTTTTTATGGATATGACTACTTTTTCGCCTTCTATATCCCATTCTTTTTCATAATCACTGTCTTTATCGCAAAGTTCACTATCGACAATCGTTAAGCTTTTTGCCCTGACTTCATGAGAAATAACTTCAGATTGAGGAGTTATTAAATCTTTAAATTCGGATGTTGTTTCAACACAAACGTCAATGTTTGCTTCCACATCCAAGTCCATGTCTTTTCTCATGTCCTGAACCCTTCTTATAAGTTCACGAGCCATAGCTTCCTGTTTGATTTCAGGAGTGATGTTTGTATTTACAAATACGTTTCCTCCTTCAAACTCTGATGAAACAAAATCATCTGGAAGTTCTGAGTCAAATAATACATCATCAGCGGATAATTCATGACCTTCAATGGTTATGCTTCCATTAGCTTCAAGGTCCGCTTTGATTTGATTACCGTCACCTTGTTTTAATGCACCCATTACTTTTCCCATGTCTCCTTTAAGTCTTGGACCTAAAGTCTTGAGGTTAGGTTTTGCATTGAATGATAATTTTTCAAATTCACTGGCACATAAAACATCTTTTGTATTGGATTGGTCTTTAATAATATCTGTTAGCTCTTCAATAGCTTTTAAAACATTTTCATCTTGAGATACTACAGTAATATCAGAAACAGGCCATCTTAGTTTGTATTGTGCAATATCACGTGCCCTTATGGATGCATCAATCACTTCACGCACGACATCCATCTTGCTTTCTAACTCTTCGTCAATTGCATCTTCATCATAACCCCAGTCATTCATGTGAATGCTTTCAGGTGCGTCAGGATTAACGCCTTTTACAAGATTTTCATAGATTTCTTCAGACACATGAGGAGCAATAGGACATAATACAAAGATTAGTTTGGTGAGTGCTGTGTATAAACTGTAATATGCACCTAATTTATCCGGATCATCGCTTTCAACCCAAGTTCTTCCACGAATGAGTCTTACATACCAACGGCTTAAATCTTCTAAAATGAAATTATTAATTTTTCTTGTTGCCTTATGGAAGAATAGTTTATCAAAATCTTTTGCAACTTCTTTTACAAGAGTATTGGCTTTAGATATAATCCATTTATCTTCAGGCCTTAAGATAATGTCATCTTCAGTTATTTCCATTGGGTTGAAGTTGTCTAAAGACATATAGGTTGTTGAAAATACATAAACATTCCATAAGATATTAAACATCTTGTTGATGTTTAGGAGTTCATCCCATACGAACTTCAAGTCATCCCATGGCTTTGAAGCCCATAATAGATAGAATCTTAAAACATCTGCACCATATTTTTCAATTACCTCTTCAGGAGATACTACATTACCTAATGATTTGGACATTTTATTTCCCTTTTCATCTAATACAAATCCGTGCATTAATACTTTTTGATATGGACTTCTGCCCATTGAAATTACTCCTGTTCCGAGTTGGGAATAGAACCATCCTCTAGTTTGGTCATGGCCTTCTGTAATGAAATCATATGGATACCAGTCTTCGAATTTTTCTTTTTCTTCAGGATAATAAAGTGAAGCCCATCCAGCTACACCTGAGTCAATCCATACATCCAATACATCAGGAATTCTTTTTATGGCCTTTCCACAACAGTCACATTTTACTTCAACTTCATCAACATATGGCCTGTGGATAAGTTCAGCATCCCCTACATTGATTTCATTTAATGCTTCGGATTTAAGCTCATCAAGTGAACCGATTACCTTTAACTCGCCACAATCAGGACATTCCCATATAGGAATTGGAATACCCCAGTATCTTTGTCTTGAAATTGTCCAGTCACGTGCATTATCTACCCAATCATGGAACCTGCCTTCTCCAGCCCATTTAGGTACCCATTCGACTTTTGCAATTTCATCCAACATTTGCTGTTTGATTTCAGTGACTTTCAAGAACCATTGTTTGGTTGCACGATATATGATTGGAGTTTTACATCTCCAGCATACTCCGTATCTGTGCTCAATGGTTTCCACTCTGTACATTAGGTTTTTAGCTTGCAAGTCTTCGATGATTTGTTGATTTTCTTCTTTAGTGAATTTTCCATCGTATTTACCTGCATCTTTTGTGAAGCATCCGTCTTCACCTACAGGACAGAATATTGGAAGTCCATTAGCTTGACCTACTTCAAAGTCGTCAGGACCGTGTCCTGGTGCGGTATGTACTAAACCAGTACCTTCACCGAGTTCCACATGGTCTCCTGGCAATATTGTGTGAACCTTTTCAATTTCTGAATCAAATTCCATTTGTTTTGGAATTTCATCTGCTAAAATGTAATCGTAATTCATTCCAACTAAATCTTCGCCTTTTACGGTTTTTATGACTTCATACATTATTTCTTTTTCTTCGATGACTTTATCTTCTTCATCCTCATTTTCAGCAGGGATTTTTGTTTTATGGATTTTAATTTGTTTTCCTAAAACATCTTCCATCAAGTTTTCAGCCAAAATGTAGGTTTCGCCATCTTTTGAAACGTAAACATAATCAAATTCTGGATTTACACAGATTGCAAGGTTTGCAGGCAATGTCCATGGAGTGGTTGTCCAAACAAGGAAATAGGTATTTTCTTCACCGGTTACTGGGAATTTAATGAATATGGAAGGGTCGACTTTTTCCTCATATTCTATTTCTGCAGCTGCAAGAGCTGTTCCGCAGTGAGGACACCAGCTGATTACTCTTTGATCGTTGACAAGCAAATCCTGTTCATTTGCTCTTTTAAGTGTCCACCATGAAGATTCCATATATTTTGGATCCAGGGTCATGTATGGGTCATCCCAATCCATCCAAACACCTAATTGATCAAATTGCTCTTCCATTGCAACCTTGTTTTCCATAGCAAATTCCCTACATTTATCTACAAAAGCAGCTATTCCAATCTTTTCTTCAATATCCTGTTTGGACTGGATATCCATTAAGTGCTCCACTTTGTTTTCAATCGGAAGTCCATGCATATCCCATCCTGCCTGGCGTCTTAGGCTAAATCCATTCATGGATTTGAAACGTAAGTATGTATCTTTAATTGTCTTGTTCCAAGCAGTACCTAAATGTATTCTTCCACTACAGTAAGGTGGACCGTCCAAAAATGAGTATCTAGGACCATTTGCTCTAAGTTCATTGACTTTTTTAAAAGTTTCATATTCATTCCAGAATTTTTGAACCTTTTTTTCTATTTTATCATGATCGTATGATTTATCTGCCTCTTTAATTGGCATTGTAACTCCTCAAAAATTAATAATTTATAATATGTATCTTTTTGTTTTAGATAATAAATAAAGTTTATTACAATCATTGAAAATTTTAAAAATTAAAAAGATTTAAAATGAAAACACTAAATTAAGTCCTTAAAAAAAGTCTTGGCCAAAAATTATAGACAAATTAAATTTTTTAAAAAAAATTCCATGAATTTCAGGTTAATAAGTAATACAAAAAAACATATTTCCTTCAAAAGCAATGATATTTCTACAACATCACAAGAAGACATGTCAAAATAGAATCATGACCCCCGGCAAAGCCGGAGAACTCATGGAAAACAAGTTAACTTAAATAGAAGCATTTAATGAATTATCTTCAGAGAAAACATTTTGGGAAGAGCCAATATTAATATTATTTTGTCCAGAATCCGGCATTCTTACTATTATTCTACCGTCATCCCCTATGTCTGAAGATTTTACTGGATATGCAACTCCAGGAATCATGACATACCCTTCAGAAGTATCATTTGAAATAGAAACCTTTGTTTTAGTTAAATTCTTTAAATCTAAACTTTTAAATACAAAAGCACTATTTGTTTTAGTTAATGCCTTTTGATTTGAAGTTTTAAAAATATCATCATTTGCATCTATAACATTTGTTTCAGTCAAATTTTTGGATAATTCCTCATTTGAACTAACATTTGATAAATTACTTGAAGCATTATCTTTTAATGTTGCGTTAATATCATGATTGCCATCATTAAGAATAGAATAGCCTACCGAAATGATTAATAGTGATAATACTAACATCAACAAAACCATTATTATCTTTTTCATATTTAACCCCCATTAGTTATTGAAAACATAACTTGGAAAAAATTAATTACATTTAATATATATATATCAATTATATAAATGTGCCTATTTTGAGCACCAGTACAAATAAATATCTACACACTTCAAATTAAAAAAAATATTTAACAATAAAACAACAAAAATGAAAAATATGAAAATAATATATTGGAGTGATTTTAACTGCCCATATTGCTATATTGGAAATACTCGACTTAAAAAAGCAATTAATGAGTTAGGATTAGAAGTAAAAATGGAAATGAAATCTTTTGAACTTGAGCCGGAAGTGAGTTCTATTGAGGCAACACCTATGGTCAACCATTATGCTAGAAAATATGGGATTCCTGAGTTTGAGGCTATAGATGAACTCAAAGAAATTGATGAAATTGGAAGACAGGAAGGCTTAAACTATGATTATTCCCACAGCAAAATAACATCTTCAAGAAATGCTCACAGATTAGCAAAGCTAGCTTTAAGTAAAAATGATGAAAAAATGTTTGAGGATATTGTCGAAGGATTATCAAATGCATTCCTATGTGAAGGAAAAACATTATCCGACGAAGAGGTTTTAGTTGAAGTTGGAATATCTGCGGGACTAGATGAAACAGAAATTAGGGAAATGCTCAAAAGCAACATGTTTCAGGTGGAAGTCCAAATAGATGAAGAGGACGGCAAGTTCAATGGCGTTTATGCGGTTCCATGTTATTTCATTGAAAAGGGAGAGCAGACCTTAGCGATACCCGGTGCATTGACAACAGAAGGATTCATAAATGCCCTAAAAGATTTAAATACCGGAGATATTGAAAATAAGTTAGAATAACTTTTCTGAGGCAATATTGCTTTTAAAAATGAGTTAAATTTATTATTGGGTTTCACAAAGCTATAATCCATGATTAAAATAAAATATGCAGATACTTTTTTCAAAAGATTAACAGGACTGATGTTTAAAAAGAATATTGATTATGGATTATTATTTATTTTAAAATATGGATCAAGTATACATACCTGCTTTATGAGATTTAATATCGATGTTTATTTTTTGGATGAAAATAAAATTATTTTTGAAAAAGCTACACTAAAACCATGGAAATTCTACAAACCATCAAAAAAAGCAAAATATTTATTAGAAACTAAGGAAAATGAGTTAAATTTAAAAAAAGGAGAAAAATTGAATTTAGATGAAATCTAAAATATCTTCCGGATTTTCAAATATTTGGATATCATCTATTTGGGATAATTTTTTCGTATTTTCAATATCAATGTCCCTCATATAAATTGTAATAATTTTTCCTTCTGAAATTGCGTCATAAGGACAGGAGTTTCGGCACTGTCCACAGCCCACACATTTTGTCAAATCAATTTCATCATGCGGAATTATTGCACCTTCAGGACAAACAAGTGCAGCAATGCAATCATCACAATTTTGACATTTGCTAGCTTCCATTTTGGAAGGAAGAACAGTGTCAATTGGTCCGGGATGAATATCTACAGGAACCATAAATGTCTTAACAGCCCCTTTTCCGGCTTGAGCAACAGCATTTGTCACCAAAGTATCTGCAATGCCATAAACGATTTTAGAGACAGTGTTGGCAGTTGCGGGAGAGACTATTAATAAATCATATTTACCTAGAGAGAGTCTGCCTGTAATTGGATATGAAAATTTTTGGTTGGAATCTGTAGCAAGTTCCCTATATTTGCCCCCAGTCAATCTGGTGACCCTTTCGTAAAGGCCATACATTTTCAATACCTCTTCAGCAGCACCTGAAAGGAATATTGTTACTTCATGGTCTTTAGCTAATTTTTCAGCTACTTGAACAGATTCATTTAGTAAATGACCTGCACCCGTGAAAGCAAACCCTATTCTCATAGTAATCTATAATGCATGATATTGATAAGCATCTTTGTCTGAGAATGCATAATCCAAAGTTACGTATTGGTTCATGAATTCTGCAACTTCATCAGCGATGTCTTCTTTATCTACTGCTACACGTTTAATGAATTCAGCAACTTCAGACATTTCTTTTTCTTTTAGACCTCTTCTTGTAATTTCTTGAGTACCTATTCTGATACCTGATGGGTTATCGGAATTGTCCCTGTCATCACCAGGCAAAAGGTTTTTGTTTAAGATAACATTGTTGTCTGCTAATTCTTTTGCAATATCTGATGCTGATCTGATAGCGCTTAAATCAACAGCGATTTGGTGTGATTGTGTGAATCCTTGATCTTCACATAATACATCAAATCCTAATTCATACATTGCCTGACCTAAAGCTTGAGCGTTTTTAATGGTTTGTTTAGCATAAGCTTCACCAAACTCTAACATTTCAGCGGTTGCAATACCTAATCCAAGCAAGTGGTGTAAATGGTGGTTACTTACAACACCAGGGAATACTGCATTGTCAATTAACTCTTCATTTTCTTTGTGTGAAAGGATAATTCCTCCTTGTGGACCAGGGAATGTTTTGTGGGTACTTCCCATCATTACGTCTGCTCCTTCTTTAAGAGGTTGTTGGAATTGACCTCCTGCAATAAGACCTAATACGTGAGCCCCATCATACATGATAGTTGCTCCAACTTCATCAGCTGCTTCACGAGCTTCTTTAATTGGGTGTGGGAATAAGAATAAACTTCCCCCGAATAAGACTATTTTTGGTTTTTCTTCGAGGATTTTTTTGTTCATTGCATCAATGTCAATGTTCATGATATTCTTGTTTAATGGATGGAAAACAGTTTTTAATCCACGGATACCTGCTGCACTTACATCAGCGTGAGAAATATGTCCTCCGGAAGGAACTTCTAAAGCCATAACTTTATCACCAGGTTTAGCAAATCCAAAGAATGCTGCTAGATTTGCAGTTACACCTGAAACAGGTTGAACGTTTGCATAGTCACAATCATAAACTTTACATGAAAGCTTTTTGGTCATGTCTTCTACTTGGTCAACATATTGGCATCCTTCGTAAAATCTTTGAAAAGCTTGACCTTCCGCATATCTGTGTGCAAAATCAGTAGCTAAAGCTTCAGTAACTTCTACACTGGTTACATTTTCAGAAGCAATTAAATTAATACTGTTTCTCATATATTGAGTATGTTCTTTTGCAATTTCTTCAAATTTTAAAATTTCGTCATGATAATTAGTCATTTACTACACCTAAAATTAAATTAAAAATTATGATATAAGTTATGTTTATAATCTAATATAAGATTTATGAAAAAATGCATTTTTAACTATATTTTAAGTTAATTTTTAAAATATATATCATGTAAAAAAGAAGAACCAATGCTAAAATTAAAAATATTGTACCGAATACAAAAATTGACATAACTCCTAATCCATCGACCAAAAATCCTCCAATTGCAATACCTATAGCAATTCCACCATTTAATATGCTTAAAAATATTCCATTGGCAAGTTCCAGATTATCTGAAAGCACTGAAGTTTCAATATACTGTATAAGATTGTATCCCATGCCGTCCAATATGCCGAATATTAAAATTAATATCAAAACCAAAATCAGATAGTCGGCTGAAAAGTATAATGAAACAAAAACTAGAGCACATACAATTTGGAAAACAATCAGTGTAATCTTATCGTTTATGACTATTAACTTTCCACCCAGCCATGTTCCGAAAATGGAAAATAGTCCATAAATGAAAAGGAACACGCTTAATTTATAAGTGTAAATGTGAGAAACATTCTGTAAGAAGTATGGAAGGTAATTATAGACTATGCTGGCACCAATCGGCATCATGATGATTCCTAATGAAGCCAAAATAAATTCCCTAGACTTTAAAGCTGAAAATGGCAGTTCATTATTTTCATACTTACCAGGAATTCTTGGGAAAAATAATATAATCAAAAGCAATGTTAAGAAATTAAATGCAAAAATCCAGGACATTGCAATTTGATATCCAAAAATCGTACCTAAAGCTGTTGTGATTGGCAAGCCAACAATGCTTCCAACAGATATGCCAAGCAATATTCTTGTAATATAATCCTGCTTTTCACCTTCAGGAGCAATCTCCTCACAAACTGTTAATGCAATGGAAATGAAAGCAGGATAGAATGCTGCAGATAATATTCTAAAGAATGAAGCAACTAAAATATCATTTGTAAACATGATAATAAAATTAGATACTGCAAAAATTGATAAAATACTGACAAATGTAGTTTTTCTTTCAAATCTGGAAAAAATCATTGGAGTGAACAATCCGAAAATCGCAATGGTGAATGTAAATGAACTTACATACAATCCTGAAATTGCTATGGATGTATTGAAAAATTGTGAAATTTCTGAAATAATTCCAATGATACTTAATGGAGTGTTAATGCCTAAAGACGAAAGCATCAGTATATAAAGAAGTAGTTTTGGATTATTTCTCATTAAAATTAGTTATAGTTTAAATTGTATAAAAAAGTTTGTAAAAAAAGTAAAAAAAGAAATAGAGATTAAAAATCTCTAAATCTATTTTCCTATGTCTTCAAGAGCAGCACTGATTTGTGCCATAATTTGATCTGTTTTGAAGTGTTGTTGATCCATTGCACCAGAAGGACATGCACCTACACAGGTACCGCATCCTTTACATAATGCAGTGTTGATTTCAGCGTGGTTGGAACCAGCGTCACCAACAATGGAAATAGCTCCGTATGGACATAATTCAACACAAACTTCACAAGCACCACAAATAACTTCATCAGTACGTGCGACAATAGGTTCGATTTCTACTTGACCTTTAGCCATAGGGATAGCTGCTCTGGATGCTGCAGCTGAACCTTGTGCAACAGAGTCAGGAATATCTTTAGGACCTTGAGCTACACCAGCAATGTAAACACCGTCAGTTAAGGTGTCAACAGGTCTGAGTTTAGGGTGAGCTTCCATGTAGAATCCGTCTGCAGATCTGGATAAACCGAGTGTTTGTCTGAGTTCGTCAGATCCTGCGGAGTGTTCGAGACCAACACTTAATACAACTAAGTCGTAGGTGTATTCAGTTACTTTACCGAGTAAAGTGTCTTCTGCTCTGATGGTTAAGGTTAAGTCGTCGTTTTCGAAGATTTGTGCTGGTTTACCTCTGATGAATTCAATACCGTATTTTTCTTGAGATGTTTTGTAGAACTCTTCGTATCCTTTACCGAAGGAACGGATATCCATGTAGTAACAGGTTACTTTGGTATCAGGTTCGTGGTCGATACATAATTGAGCGTTTTTCATGGAGTACATACAACATACTCTGGAACAGTATGGTTTACCGATTTGTTCATCTCTGGAACCGACACAGTGGATGAATGCTACACGTTCTGGTTCAATACCGTCGGAAGGTTTGATTACGTGACCACCGGTAGGACCGGATGCGTTGATCATCCTTTCGATTTCCATAGCGGTAATTACGTTAGAGTAACGTCCGTATCCGTATTGGTAAATTCCGGATGGGTCGAATGGGTCGTAACCGATTGCAGCAACGATAGTACCAACTTCTAATTCAATTTCTTGAGGTTGTTGGTTGTGGTCGATTGCGTCTGGTCCACATGCTTGTACACATAAGTTACATTCGATACAGTAGTCTTTGTCGATTGTAGCGCATAATGGTACAGCTTGAGGGAATGGGATGTATGCAGCTTTTACCATACCGACACCTTCGTCGTAGTAGTTAGGTATTTCGATAGGACAAGCTTCTTGACATGCTCCACATCCAGTACATAAATCTTCGTCTACGTATCTAGGTTTTTTCTCTACAGTTACTTTGAAGTTTCCGATGTAACCGTCTACTTCTTTAACTTCTGCGTAAGAAATTAATTCGATGTTTTCGTGTTTGTTACAGTCTACCATCTTAGGTGCTAAAATACACATTGAACAGTCGAGAGTTGGGAATGTTTTATCTAATTGTCCCATACGTCCACCAATGGTTGGGTTTCTTTCTACCATGTAGGTTTTGAATCCCATGTCACCTAAGTCTAATGCAGTTTGGATACCAGCTACTCCACCACCGATAACTAATGCTTTGTTATCTACTGGTACTTTAGTTGCTTCTAAAGGTTCGAGTAATCTAGCTTTTGCAACTGCCATACGGGTTAAGTCTTTTGCTTTTTCGGTAGCTGCTTCTGGTTCGTTCATGTGTACCCAGGAGTCTTGTTCTCTTAAGTTAGCAAATTCAAATAAGAATTTGTTTAATCCTGCTTCTTCTACACATCTACGGAAAGTAGGTTCGTGAAGACGAGGGGAACAAGCTGCTACAACAACTCTGTTCAAGTTTTTCTCTTTAATGTCCTCTTGGATCATAGCTTGACCAGGGTCGGAACACATGTATTTGTAATCGGTTGCGTGAACTACGCCAGGTAAAGACTTAGCGTATTCAGCTACATCAGGACAGTCTACTACTCCACCGACGTTAACACCACAGTGACAGACGTAAACACCTATCCTTAATTCTTCATTATTATCTCTTATTTCTTCTGCCATAATTTTCACCTTGTACAAGTGTGCGAAATTATCTAACATAGAGTTAGATATTAAATATGTAGTATGAACACATTAATAAAGGTTTCTGTAGAAATATTGGAGTAAAGTATATATATAATGAGATAAAATATTGTTAAAAATAGCTTTAATTAAAAAATAACGAATTTAAATGCATTATTTTAACTGAAATAAAATTTAATCATTAATTTTTAGGAAATCAAAAATTTAAATAAATTAAATTTTGACAAAAATAGGGCTATAAAAACATCAAAATAACAGGCAGGGTAACGAGTGAAATTACGGTATCAATTAATATGCAATCTGATGTTAATTCATAATCTAGTTTATAAGTAATAGCCAAAATTAATGATAGCATACCTGATGGCATTGCCGCTTCAATAATTGGAACATTAAACTGTAAGTCAGCAAGCCCCATCCATGAAACTATGAAAAATGCAATCAATGGAAAGAACAATAATTTCATTATTGAAGTGAAAATAATCATGTTTTTAGAACGTTTAATACCACCAAAATCAATGGAGATACCTAAAGACAACATGATTAAAGGAATAGTACCATTACCCAAATAAGTAACTGTATTTTCAAGAACTGGTCCTATAGGAATGTTTGCAATATTAAATAAAATACCTAAAATTATTGCCCATAAAGGTGGGAAAAATGCTATTTTTTTAACTGCAGTCCTTGGAGATCCCCCAAATTTCAAAACAAGGAAAAATGATAAAATTAAGAAAATTACACTAGTAGCTATATCACAGAATATAGCTCTTAGAAGTCCATCATCACCATAAACACCAATATTGACAGGATAACCCATAAATGCAGTATTAGCAATCATTATGGCTACTAAAACACTCCATAACACCTTGTCTGGAAGATTAAATCTTTTTAATATTAGATATGAAATAATTCCTGTAATGAAAGATGAAGCTAATATGATAAATGGTAAAATTCCTAATGATGACATTAGAGACAAATCTGCAGTGTAAAGTGCAGAAAAAATCATGCAAGGCAATAGTATGTTAATAACAATCTTGTTTAAAGAATCAACATCTTTAACGCTTAAAAAATCAATTCGCTTAAGAAAATAACCTAGAGCAATCATTAATATAATTGATAAAATAGTTATTTCTATAGCATTCATTATAATAGATAGTTAATAAAAGTATATAAAATTTAAGAAAAAGAAAAAATTTGGGAAGGTATTTAATCTACAATACCTTCATTAGTAATTTTAAATACACATTCGCCTTCAGGTAAATGAGGACTGTCTACTAAACGGGCAATTCTTTTACCTGCGAGACCTTTTTTAAGCCAAATTCTGTAAGTGGAAGCGTGTCCCAATACGTGACCACCAATTGCTTTTGTAGGGCTTCCAAAGAATGAATCCGGTTTAGCTTGAACTTGGTTTGTGATGAAAACTGCAACATTATATGTATTTGCAATTTGTTGAAGGGAATGTAAATGTTGGTTTAATTTTTGTTGTCTTACAGCTAAGGATTCTCTTCCAACATATTCTGCTCTGAAGTGAGCCATTAATGAATCAACAATTACTAATTTAACATTAGTTCCGGATTGAATAAGCTCATTAATTTTATCAACCATTAATATTTGGTGAGAAGAATTAAAAGCACGAGCAACATGAATTCTTTGTAAAACGTCTTCAACATCTAATTCAAAACCGTTAGCAATTTGTTTGATCCTTTCAGGACGGAAAGTATTTTCAGTATCTACGAAAACACAGTCACCGTCAAGACCGCCAAATTCTTCAGGTAATTGAACGGTTACAGCTAATTCATGAGAAATTTGACTTTTACCTGATCCGAATTCACCAAATACTTCAGTGATAGCTTGAGTTTCTATTCCACCAGCAATTAAATCATTAAATCCTTTACTTCCAACAGAAATGTGACCTACATCTTTTCTTCTTTCATCAACTTCCAATGCAGTTTCAAAACCGATATCTTCAGCTTTACGTGCTGCTTCAATAACTTTTTCAGCGACACCTTCACCAATTTCTGCTTTAACTGATAATTCTTTAGGAGTAGCAGTAGCTAACCTCATCATATCTGCAAAACCTGCATCTCTTAATTTTTCTGCTGTTTTTTCACCAACACTTGGTAAATCTTCTAATTCCACCATAATAATCCATCCTTAATTTATTTATAAATATTTTTGTAAAATTTTTCTAGGGTTGAGTCTTCTAGCCTCATTATATTCATCAAAACGAACGTTTGCAATTACTTCAACTGTTAAATCTTCTAAATCTTCAATTTTTCCATCCAAAGCTCCTGGATCATCATCAGTAATATCAACGATTTCATCTTTAGACATTTCAAGAAGATCTTCTACAAGATTATCAAAGAAGGTAATACCAATTTCACCAGTGTCATCCACTAATGTAGCTGGAAGCATGAGTGTGACTCTTGGTTCATCAAATTCTTCATCACAGAATTCACAAGTAGTTTCACCATCAATATCAACATCACCAATAGTATTTCCACAGTGTGGACATTTTTTAAGAACTAAACGTTCAGACATGATATCATGAAGAGTACCTGTAAGACGTACATTAACATCTTCATCTTCAATAGCTTCAATATCTTTTTGAACATAAATAGATTCTTTAAGTTCTTCAAGAGAAGGTAAGTTCAATAACTCTTCATCGCTAGGTTTTACAATAGCGGAGTTTCCTGAAACATTTAAAGTTAGCTGATCATTGTAGTAGTCTACACGAGGATTTTGAATCTTGATAGCTTCACCTTCATCAAAGTTTCTTTTAGCATTGTCCCCCCACAAGGATACTCTAGCGGCTAATGAATTGTCTGCAATTTCAATATTTCTCAATAAATATTTACTGCCATCATCTCTTTCTAATTCACGAGCATCAAACACTTCATAAATTCTACCGACGACATAAACATTTTCATCATATTCATCGATGTCTGAAATCTCACGATACTCATAAATCATTTTTTCTAAAGTTTCAAATGAAGGTAAGAATTGAGCTTCTTGCTCATTTAATTTAATAACACGAGAAGAGGATCCAATATTTAAATTATAAGAATCCATTGTGAATCTTAATCTTGCATTTTCAAATAAAAATGCATCTCCAACATCCATAGCAATTTCAGTTCTGTCATCCCACAAAGATAATTGAATTATACCTGATCCGTCTGAAATTGATGCTGAACGGACATGACCTACACTACCATCACTAGGTCTTTCAAATGTTCTTATATCTCCAATGGACATTATTCTACCCATTACATCAACATCAACATTTTCATCATCTATTAAAAGAATTTGTTCTATAGAAATAGGTTGTAATGATTCTTTAATAGAATTAAATAATAATGAATCTTCCTCAGATAAATTTTTAGGATTAACTGTAATTTGAGTTGAGAAATTTGTATTGATTGAATGGCCTTCATCAGCATATTCATCGTAAACTACATTACCGCCAATTAATTTAATGATGTCACCTTTATTAATATCAATATCAGCAGCATCACCCCATAAAGTGACTCTAATAGAATTGGTATCGTCAGCAATTGTGAAATTTCTCAATTGACCATCGCTTCCATCAGATTTCCTTTTGAATTTTCTGATATCTTGAATTTTGGTTACAACACCTATAATTGCAATATCTGAATCGCCATCATCCAAATCTCCAATTTTTGAAACTTCATGAACAAAATCAGGAACATCAAAATCGCCTTTAATGATTCTTCCATCCCAGTGGCTTAAAGATTTTTCATCATTTCTTTCTCTAACTTGAGCTTGGAGTATTTTTACGGTATCTCCATCATTTAAATCAAGGCTTTCAATTAAATCAACATTTTTATTCCATAATGTATAAGAGATAGTTCCAGATTCATCCTGAAGTTCCAAAGATGCAACTTTTCCATCCTTTCCGTTCTTATTATATGATCTGACTGGAGGAATTCTAACAATCCTTGCAATTACATTAACAGTAGTATCCGCTTCAACATCTTTAATTGGAGTAATCTCTTCAACATATTCAGGATAATCAGCAGGGTCTGCATCAACAACTTTTTCAAATACAGATCTTGGCCTCATTGTAGCTTCGAGTCCAGAATAACCATCCTTGATGTCAACTCCGCCAACATGGACAATATCTCCTTCCGATATATTTTTAAGATGTTTTATGTTTTCTGTCCATAATACAACACGGATTTTACCAGTATTGTCTTCAACTTCAACATTACAAACTTTTCCGGCTTTATTGTTTTTAGTCATGAAAGATTTAGGATTGCTGATAATTTTTACAACACCAGTGAATGATTTTTCTTTATCACCATCTTCAAGTAATCCAATTTTATCTGATGAATATTCTTCTCTATCAGTGATGATTTCATTATCCTTTTCTATATATTCGCCAATGATTTGATCTGCAAAAGTTTCTTCATTCATGAATGATACTTCAGCATTTTCTTTTTTTAGCGCATTCATTTTTGCTAAAAATTCCTCTTGAGAAAGAAACTCTTTTACTTCTTCATATTTTTTAAAAAGTTCGTCTGTCATGACGACTTCTTCAAAAGAGGAATCATCATTTTCACCAGCAGAATTTTTAGATGATGAAATATCGCTAGCGCCAATATGATTTTTAACAACATCAGCTGCAATATCAGCATCGTTAATAAAAGGTAAATCATTATAATTAGGACGTATTTCTTCCATTTCAGCTAAAAATTCTTCTTCAGAGAGTATATCTTTGACTTTATTGTATTGTTCTAAAATTTCTTTTTCCATACCAAACCCCTCATTAGAAAGTTAATTATTATTATGTAATTTCTTATAATATAAGTGATGTGGGAGAGCATTTGAACAGTATTCGAAAAATTAAAAATCGATTATATTATCTTAAATTATAAATAATTAATTATAAATGGGATGATTATTAATATGCATTTGGATTTTTCTTAACAACAGTTTTAATCATTATTCCTAAATCTAAACCCATATGCCAGTTTTCTACATATTCAATATCATATTCTATACGTTTTTTGATTGAAGTATCGCCTCTGCAACCATGAATTTGAGCCCAACCAGTTATCCCTGGTTTGACCTGATGCTTAACCATATATTTAGGAATTTCCTTTCTGAACTCCTCAACGAAATATGGTCTTTCCGGTCTTGGACCAACCACACTCATATCACCCTTAAGTACATTGAAAAACTGAGGCAATTCATCAATACTGGTCTTTCTGATAATATCCCCGACTTTTGTTTTTCTAGGATCATCCTTTGTAGTCCATTCGGATTTTTCATCGCTAGGACTTTGTACTCTCATACTACGAAATTTATACATATAAAAAGGTTTACTATTATAACCGATTCTTTCCTGTTTAAAAATTATCGGGCCGGGTGAAGTCAGCTTAATTGCAATAGCAGTTATAATCATTATTGGAGAAGTAATAATTATAGCTATGATAGCAATGAGATAATCAGAAATATATTTTAAAGCTCTATTGAATGAATCGTCTAACGGCACATAACGTATATTGATAATTGGAATATCTTCAATCATGTCAACGGAAGGTTGAGCCGGAAAGTACCTTATATAATCAGGAATAATTTCTGCCTTAATTCCAACACGTTCACAACTTGCCACAACCTCATCGATTTTGTAATAATATTTTAATGGAATTGCAAGAACCACACGATCATAGCTATTATTTTCCAAAACATCATCTAAATCAGAAAAAGAACCTATAATCTTACTTCCTTCAATTTCCATGCCAACACGATTACTTCTACCTAAAAATCCACTAATATCAAAACCTAAATATGGATTATTTCTAATTTTACGTGCAAAAGTAAATGCCAAATCATTATCCCCAACCACCAAAATATGCTTAATGTTTCTATTGTCACTGCGTATCTTTTTAAGGAAGCTTCTAATAGCAAATCTTTCAATAATACCAAATATTGTTGCTACAATTCCTAAAAGAAATAGCATAATCCTTGAAAAGTTTGGCTGGTTTAAAACAAACAGTATAGCAACCAATACAACGAATGCCACAATATTAACTTTAATTATTTGAGTGGCCTCAGAAAATATCGTTTTGTAGGTTCTACGAGGCTTATATAATCCAAAAGAAAAGTATAATATTATATAAACTGGAATTACTATAGTTATTAAAAAGAAGACATAACTTTGAAGAGGAAGATGCCCTCCAATAGGCCCAAATATTGTAGTTTTAAAACGTAGCCACCATGAAATGGCCAATGAAAACGATATAACTACAACATCCATTAAAACCATAAGGAAGTTGAACCATCTTTGATTTTCTTTTATCATATATTAACCCCAAAATTAGTTTAATATAAGATATGAATTTTATTTAATATTTAATTTTTCTTTTTAAAAATATTTAAAAAAAGCTTTAAAACACATAAAACAAAAATTCCAAAATAGACAATCAAATTAACAAAAACATTGGATTCGTCTGAATGATGTTTCTTATAATAAATATACATTGCACGATAGAATTCATATATGAGTTTAGGCCTTTGTTTTTTACTGCTGGCACCTTTAAAATGAGTTATTTTATCCTTACCATAATAAATTATTTTCCATCCTGCCTCTTTAATCCTATAGCATAAATCTATATCTTCACCATACATGAAAAAGGTCTCATCCAACAATCCAACATCATCCAAGACTTTTTTTCTTGTAAAAATAAAAGCACCTGTCAGACAATCTATTTCATAAATTCCATCATCATCCAAATCATCCAGGTTATAATTGTCATCCTCACTGTTGGTCGGTATATGGAACAATCTGAAAAATGAATTTTTAACATTGGGAAAACTTCTTTTGCATGCCTTATCAAGAGTATTGTCCTCCAGCAGAACCTGACATCCGCAGGCACCCACATCAGAATTGCCTTCCATAAAACAATAAATGTCATTCAATGTATTTTCCCAAAGGATAGTATCGGAATTTAAAAGCAGAATGTATTTGGAATCTATATTTTTCAATGCCAAGTTATTTCCAGCTGCAAAACCATTGTTTGATGGACTTGAAATGAATTTAACCTTATTATTAAAATATTGCTGCAGTTTTGATAGACTATCATCGACAGAAGCATTATCAACTACGATAATTTCAATGTCAAACGGATAGGAATATTCAATGATTGAATTAACAGTATTTTTTGTTAATTCATATGTTCCATAATTCACAATTACAACAGATAAATCCATGATAATTCACTTTTTCAAAAACTTTAATGTATTGACTATTAATTTGTATTCTAATCTAAAATAATTTTTCAGGTTAGACTTTTTAAAACTTACCTTTTGAAGTTTTGACCTGGTGGATAAGCCTTCCTTGATACCTTCAAGATATAAAGGTCCGAATCCTTTTTTCAAAAAGAATATGTATTTAATGGCAAAGCCTAAAAACAGAAAAATAAAATTTAAAATTTTAAGTGGAATAGGCAGATTCTTATAAACTGTCCACACGTTATTTCGGGCAGCTATCTTTACTTTGAAGTCATTGTATCTGCTGCCGCTTGTTGCACTTCCGATATGATATACAATAGCTTGAGGACATAGTAAATTCCTATAGCCATTTATTTGAGATCGGATAGCTAAATCAACATCTTCCATATATGCAAAGTAATTATCATCAAAAAGTCCCAATTTCTCCAGAACAGATTTTTTATATAATGCTGCGCCTGCACAACTGGAAAATATCTCTGAAACATCCAAAAAGTTATCAGAGCATTGATTTTCACCGACTTTTTTAGTCCAAGCAAGCAGGTTATACTCATCGCCTGCATCATCGATTAAAGATTTATTATCTGCCTTAAGCATTTTAGCCTGAACTGAAAAGACATCTTCTTCCTGAATTAAATCAAGCATTGCCTTTATGGAACCCTTTTTTATTTCAGTGTCATTATTCAAAGAAAAAATATAATCGTATTGGGCCTTTAAAATTCCCTGATTAACGGCAGGAGCAAAACCTAAATTTTCATTATTTTTAATAACCAATACAGGAAAATCAAATGAATTATTTTGAATATAATCCAAACTGGAATCACTAGAGCCATTATCTACTATTATAACTTCACCAATCTGCTCGCTATCCAAGTTAAGTGATTCAAAGTAATTTTTAAGAAATTTTTCCCCATTATAATTGGGAGTAACAACAGAAACTTTCATGATAATCTAAATTGAGTTTTTAAATTTTTTCCACATTATATAATATAATTTTGGATTAAATAAAAATAACTTAATTTTAAAAGAAAATTTTTTATCTCCTTTAAAATTTGATAATTTATTAAACAAATCCATTTCTTTCATTTTTTCAATTACTTCATCATAATCATAGTCATTGTAAAAAAAGTAATTCATGTTTCCAAAAATAGCTTTTGGAATTCTGGATTCATTAATCAGCTGAACTAAATCAGGACGATTATTTTCTCTAAAAAATTCCGCCAAGTCTTCCAATACTGAAATATAATCAAAACGCTTTAGTTTTGAGGTATTAATTAATGATTCGTGATGTTGAAGATAATAGTATGTAATTTCGTTGCTTATTTTTATTTTATTTCCATAAAATAATGCTCTTAAAGCAAAATCAGTATCTTCGCCATAGCTTATATCATGGCGATATTTTAGATTATTATTTTTAATGATATCTGATTTAAATGACAGCTGGACAAAATTAAATGGTATTTTCATTTCCAGCTCCTGCTTTATAAAGTCAATGCAATCTATTTCATCGGCTTCATAAACATGAACATCAGATAAGCAGTCATTTTCTTTTTTTACCATCTGAATTAAACTAAAATCATATTCCGGATTGTATAGTTGAGACAGATGATTGGTCAATATATAATCATCACCATCAACAAACACTATATACTCGCCTGTTGACTCTTCTATCCCCCTATTTCTTGCCATACTAACTCCAGAATTTTTTTGATGAATTATTTTATGGGGAATGGATGAATTTAAAAATTTATCCTCAACGATTTTTAATGTATTATCACTAGATCCGTCATCAACCACAATTACTTCATAATCATCGAAATTTTGATTAATGATTGAGTCAAGAGTAGCTGAAATATATTTTTCTTCATTGAAAACCGGAACAATCACACTGATTTTCATTGCCTTTCACCTTTATCCAAAACAAAATCAACAACTCTTTTTGATGATTTACCGTCAACATAATCAAACTGTGTTTTTAAAAAAGAACTTGAGTTAGAACTGTCAACACCTTCAAGAATTACACTAATCAATCCATTGCTGTCCCAAACAATAGGACCGGGAAGATCTTTTTTATAGTCCAAGTAGAAACCCCGCTCATTATTTAAATAATTATCCAAATCATATGCAAAAAATATGATTGGTTTGTTTAGCATTGCAAATTCAATCATTATAGATGAGTAATCAGTTATTAATATATCAGAGATTAATAGAAGTTCTTGTTCATTTTTATAATCGCTGCAATCAATATAATATCCATCAACAGAGATATCCTCTGAATAAAACTTTTTAATTTTTGGATGAAGCCTTAAAACTAAAACATACTCATCAGACAATTCCTCATTGAATTTATTAAGATCCAAATAATTAAAAACATTGTTAAATTCTTCATTTTCTCTAAAAGTCGGAGTATATAGAATAATTATTTTATCAGAAGGAACATCATATTTTTTATTGAATTCATCCCTTAATTTACCAATATCATGATTTTCAAAGTAATAATCTGCTCTTGGAAGGCCCAAAGGTTTGATTTTAGACTTATCAATTTGAAATGCTTCATGATAATAATCTTCAATGTATGTAGAAGTGACAATTAAAAAATCGGTATTATCAGAAATCAACTTAAGCATTTCCTTATTTTCCACACTACCACCGAATTTTTTAAAAGCACCTGGAGCATGCCATAGCTGGACAACCAATGTTCTTTCATTGAAATTCATGAATGCCAATGGAAAGAAATTGTCATTGAGAAATACGTATTTAGAAGTTGCCAATTTTTTAAGTGAAGAAAATGACAATTGGTCCTTGTAATAAAAGTTAAATTCAAAGTTTCCTCTCTTTTCGAATTCATTTTTAATATATTCCAGATTTCCGCTGAATGATTCGTTTGAATCTATTATAAATGATATTAAATTATCATTAATGGGAAATTTAGTGAAAACATTAAATATCTTTCCAAAAACTTTATGCTTAAAAAACATTCAACTACCTCGCAGATCTAAAAAAAGTATCAGTGAATTTATCCAATATTCCACGATATCTTTTAATCGAATTAATAATCTTGACAATTTCTTTGTAATCATCTTCTAAAATAGGTTTTGTTAAATTTGAATATATCCTTTCGTCAAATCCTGGGATAACCTTAACATTTTTCTTTAAAAGAGGATTAATGGACTTGATTAAATCAAATTTATCATCATCATTAACATCACTTAAAACCAAACTTGTCAACCAATATACGAAGTGCATATTAAAAATTGCTGCAAAAAATTCGGCCAAGTCAGAATCCGTTAAAAATTTATCTAATTCAAAGTAACCTTCAACCATTTTACCCAGATATTTCTTGTTTCTAATGTGAATGGTTGACCTGTCCCCCTCCACATTACGAATATTATAGTTATAGCTGTAAAAGTCATCCAAATAATAAGTGCATTTTGATTTTAATAGGGAAACTATAAAGAAATACAAATCTTCCGCCAGCATTCCCTGCAAGAAATGTATATTGTTTTCAGTTAAAAAATCCTTTTTAAAAAGTTTGCACCAAATTGCAGGGTCTAATGTAAAAAAACGTTTATCTTCAGTGAAATTATTGATTAAAGCATGTTCTCCATTAAAAACTGTTTCAACTTCAACCCTTTTAGACGGAAAAATCTTATAATAATTTGTTACAAGCATATCGGCATTTTTTTCTTTTGCTGAATTGTACATTACCTCAAATGCTTCTGGCACATACGTATCATCATGATCTGAGAAAACAACATATTCAGCATCGGATAAATCTAATCCGATATTACGTCCTTTGCCGGGAAATCCGTTATTTTCATCCAGAAATATTGACTTGACATTGGAAAAGTTCTTATCAAATAACTCAAGCAAATATAAAGTATAATCATCATCAGAATTATCATCAACAAAAATCACCTGTATATTTTCAAAACCTATGCTTTGATACATCATTGAATCAAAAAATGCATTTAAAAATAAACCTGAATTATAGGTCGGAACAACTACACTAACCTTATATTTATCCATATTATCCTACCAATTTGTTTTTTATTCTGGAAAATAAACTCCTGTCATTCATATTTTTCTGAGTTTTTGATAATTTATTAGATTCTAAAACCGCTTCATCAAATTTCTGATTTAATATTAATTCAACTAGCTTATTATATCTTTTTTTAAAGTAAGGGTCTTCTGTGTAATACTTACTAAATATATCTCTTGATTTTATAAATAATTCTTTTTTATCCTCATCGCCAAGTTTTGATAAAACGATTGTATAGAGCCAAGATGTAAGATGGCTTCTAAATATCAATTCACCATATGACACCTGATTAATGTCAACCAACATTTCATCAATCTTATAATATCCATTTAAAATAGCTTCAATATATTTGCGGTTTCTTATATGTATTGTTGACTTGTTATCTTCGCTGTCCCTTATTTTATAATTATAAGAATAAAAATCATTGAGATAAATTATTCCCTCCGCTTTTAAGCAAGCATATGTTGCCACATAAACATCTTCGGCCAACATTCCTTCCAAAAAGAATATATTGTTGTTTATAAGAAATTCCTTTCTAAAAAGCCTTGTCCATATGGCCGCAGGAACCCTCAAGAGGTTTTCATCCTGTGAAATATCAGAGACCCCAATTTCACCTTCATCGCCATAAATTGATTTGAAAGGAATGCTTTTATCTGTATAAACTTGATTGAAATTAGATATCAGCATGTCATTTTTTCCAATCTTATCGCACATTACTTCAAAAGCATTTTGAGTATAAGTATCATCATGGTCAGCGAAAATCACATGATCAGAATTGGCAATCTTTAAACCAGTATTTCTTCCTGTACCAGGAAAACCGGAATTTTTATCTAAAAAAATGACTTTTACATTTTCATAGGAACTATCCAATTCCTTTAATAGATTCAAAGTATATTCATCCGTTGACTTGTCATCAACAAAAATAACCTCTATATTCTCGAATCCAATGCTTTGAGCTTTGATTGAATCTAAAAATTCAGTTAAATAATCACCAGTATTATAAGTAGAAACAACAACGGAAATTCTATAATCATACATTTTTATCAGTTAAATTATTATATAAATTTATATAACTATCACACATTTCATTAATATCTTTAAATTTAATCTTTGAAATATTTGATAGCTTATTTTGATAATCATTTTGATTTATATTGATAATAAAGTTATAGATATCCTCTACATTTTTATAGTCAACCAACCATCCTGCTTCAGTTGAGGTAATTCTTTCCTTTAATGCTCCCAAGTCACTAGCTATAACAGGAAGGCCTGACATCCAAGATTCGGTTAAAGTATATGAATAAGTTTCTGGACAAGTAGATAAAATCAGGGAAAATGATGGTTTAATTTCACTTACAATCCTATTGAAATCATTTCTTTCATACTTTCCATGATTAATTGCATATTTATTTAAATTAGGAATGGTGGTTCCCATCAGATGTAGCTCCAAAGAATTGTTCTTATCTAATTTTTTTAGATTTTTAATTACCAATGATCCTTTATGAGGAGAAACATGGCCGGGAATCAAAACTTTAATTGGTTTTGAAGATAATTTTGCAGTCCATGAGGATACATTTATATTAACGCCATGTTCTATTAGCATAAAATTATCAATTTCAGGATAAATTTCTGAATACAAATCAATTACACTTTGTGTAGGGGCAATATTGCAAGAAGATTTTTTTAACAACTCTTTTGACAGATTGCGCCATTTTTTAAGGATTACATCATTAGTTATTGTGTCATCCTTAGAAATTCCACCACAGTCATCACATTTAAAATCGCAATATTGGCAATTTTTATCAACCAAATGTATGGATGGACATATATAATAGAAGTCATGTAGACTAACCAAAAATGGAATTGATTTTTTTACAATGATATCAATTAAATCAAAACTATGATTAATTAAATGGTTAATATGAACTAAACTTATATTTAATTTTGAAAGGATTTCTTCATAAACGATAGCCAAATCCTCATTGAAAAAAATGCTATCAAAATTACTCTGAGAAATAATATTGTCCTCATTGTCAATGACTGAAAAATCAGTACTGAAACTTATTGGATAATTGGCAATTTTTTCCAGATGACTATTAAAATGCCATAATTCAACATCTTCACCATCAGAGGTTAAAATAAAAGCAGTGTAATCTTCAGGCAAATGATGAATAATATCCATATTCAAAAACCCTGTGCCTCCAACAGTACCTATCTTTTCATGAAGAACGAATAAAATATTTTTATCAGAACCTCCGAATTTAGATAAATCGATTTTTTCGGGTTTAATCAATCTGTTTTCATTTATTCCATATAATGCATAATGAATTAACGGATTAATATCGACATCATCATAATGATTCTTATAGAAAACACCATCAAATTCATTATTGGGTTTTTTACCTTCACCAAATCCGAAGAAAATATAGTGAAGTAATGGATCCATTTTAGAGTCTTTAACTTTAGGATATTTTTCTAAATAAAAATCATCATCAAATAAGTTATTTTTACGAATGGCCTTATATCCATTTATAATTTCCTTTGATTTATTTTTATCTTTAATTTTATATGAAATATACTTGGCTGGAAATCTAGAAAAAATCTTATTTTTAAAACTCATATCCATCAATTATAATCTTTTCAAGTTTTTCTAAAAATTCACTGGCAAAATCGTTTTCAATATTAATATCACAATCAATATTCTTGTTTAATGAAAGAGTAATATCAAAATCGCTTGAATCTAAAGATTTATCTTCCATAACCAAAATTTTAACAATATCTGCTCTTGAAATTAACTCATTTGTATCACATTTATCGGTGAATGAAATTAGGATATCTGATGAATTTCCGATATAGTAATTTTTCATATTGGTTATTAATTCAACAGTAAAATCAAGCTCATTGAACTTTTTAGATAATTCAGAAATAGTTTTTTGGTTTTTAGTAAAATTATCATCGATTATAGTAATTTTTAGTTTTTTATCTGTGAAAAATCCATTGTCGTTAATTTTATCCAAGAGCAAACTTTTTGAGAGTAATTGACCCCATTTATTCCAAAAAATAGAATAATTACTCTTATCATTATCAAAATAGCTTTTAGACTTTACTCTTGTACTAGATTCATGATGGAAAAGCAATGAATTAGCAGCGAACATCACATTCAGGTTATTTTGATATAATTTTAAGCAAAAATCAACATCTTCCAAACCATAATTATAATCTTCACAAAGCCCACCTAAATCATCATAAGCTTTTTTGTCAACGAGCATTACCGCACCAGTAACGGCAATACAACAAGTATTTTGAGTTAATGCTGAATCAAAAATATCCAAATTAGAATTGGATTTGTTTACTGCATATAAACAACATGGATACATTCTTTCAGCAAAAATATCACCACTATGCTGTATTAAAAATGATTTTTCACGATTTTCTGTGAAATAATATGGAAAAACAAGTTTTGCACCAACACATGCAACATTATCATTATTTTCAATTGTTCCAACCAATTCATTTAACCATCCATAAGTCGGTTCAATATCGTTGTTCAACAATAATAAATAATCCCCATTGGCAATTTTGGCAGCGTCATTATTTCCTTTAGAAAAACTGACATTAACATTATTTTCTATAATCGTTATTGGCAAATCCAAACTCTTTAAATATTTAACAGAATCATCAGAGGATGCATTATCGACAACGATGATTTCATAATTAGAATAGTTAGTCTTTTTATCAAAATCTTTAAATAATCTTTTTAAATGATGAATTCCATCCCTATTGAGAATGATTATTGAAACCAAAGGCTCTTCACCAAAATGATAGTTAGCCAAAAATGGCAAATTGCTTTCACATATTTCATTCTTTCTTCTAATGGAATAAGACTTTTGAATAATCTTGCCTTCATCAATACCATATGCCATGTAATGAACCAACGGATTAATACCTGCTTGTCTAACATCAGGATAAGCTTTTAAATAAAAATCATCATCAAAATTTAAACTAGGAGATTTTCCTTCCTTATATCCTTTAACCAAATAATGAGTCAAAGCATCTCCAGAAACATCATCATATGTTTTTAAATAAAAATCCTCATCATACAAACCTGAACGTTTTATTTCGTCATAAAACTTAAAATTACGGGCTGAAGATTTGTAATCAAAATGAGATTTGGTTAATAATGAAACAATATTTTTTCCCATTTAATCACCCTTATTTCTAAAACTCCTTAGTTTACTAGTTAATTTCCATGATGTAGAACTTCTAATACCCTCTATTTCTCTATCCCAATGGTTTCTAACTTGATTAAGAGCTTCCGCTTCATCCCTTAATGCATCAATATCATTAAATAACAGTGAAATCTCCTCTTTAGTTAATGTATTTTTATCTTGAATATTGCCCTCTAAAGATTTGATTAAATTTCTGCTTGTAATATAGTCATCAATCTCAACATTATGATGATAATCCCCTTCTTTTTTCCAATAATCATTTATCCAATAATATTCCGAAGCTACAGAAGGATGAAAATCATTTTTCCACATCAAATATGTGAAGCTGAGTTGATCTTGATTAGTGAAGTGGATAATTTCTTTCCACCATTGATTCATCAAATCAATGATTGTAGGATTATTATGCTGTCTAAAAATAGCGCCCAAGACAGGCAAACCATAATGATTAGGCATTCCTTCTTTTCTATAGGTTTCAACCTGTTTTAAAATAGTATAGTTTGAATATCTTGGAAATTGAATAGAACTGTTTGCTTCATCAAAAATGCAGTCCCTTTCAGGATGAACAACATTTAGCATAGGAGAGTTGACATATTTTGAGATATATTCCCTAATACTTCCAACAATCCTAAAAGAACCGTCAAGCCAAAAACTGTATTCATTTTCTGGAAAATACTTATGAGGAAATACCTTATATTGTTTTGCTATCCTATTGTCATCCAATGTTGAATCTTCCATTTGAATAATTTCCCAAGTATCGGATTCCAAATCTGGATTTTGGGAAAAGCAAACATATCTACAATCATCATCTATAAACTCCGGTTCTTTAAGTGAATCATAATCCCCTGTAAATGCTGTATAAATTACTAATTCATTATTATTAATATCTTCAATTAATTCTTCATCAACTTCCAAATTAGGTTGAAATAAATCACTTAAAATAAAACTATCAACGTTAGATTCATATCTAGCTTTAATTACTTCATAAGGATCAATATTTTCATTCATAACAATCAGCAAAACAAATATTATTATTAATTATATAGATTTTGATATTTATTAAATATATCTAAATCAATTAAAAACATGAAAAATCGCAAAGTATAAATTAACCATAAAACATATTAGAATATGCAATTTTTATTGTTGTTTTTTATGTTGATTATTAATATTAATCAATTAAATTAGCCATAATATGTTAATTTTACAGTTATGATTAAAAGAAAATAATTTTTTTCAAGAATAAAAAATGGTCAATTAGTTTTTAATGAATAACTTACGTTTCAACTTTTTAATTAAAAGAATTATTAGATTTTATCGGGTGATGGATTGAAAAATAAAAATATCATAATAACCGGTGGACTTGGATTCATAGGATCACACATAGTAGAAGAATTAGTAGAAACAAATAATATAACAATTATTGATGATTTATCTACTGGAAAAATGGATAATCTTAAAAATCCAGATCATGAAAATATCACATTGATTAAAGAGAACTTAAATGACGTTAAACTTAAAGATGTCATTAAAGATGATGTGGATTATATTTTTCATCTAGCAGCAATGGCAAGCGTTCCTTTAAGTGTAGATAATCCAATTAAGTGCAATGACATAAATGTAAACTCAACAATTAAACTTTTAGACTTTGCAGTGAAAAATAATGTTAAAAAAATTATATTTTCATCATCAGCAGCAATTTATGGAAAAAACACAAATATGCCCTTGAAAGAAACTGAACCATTAATGCCATTATCACCTTACGGCGCATCAAAAGCAACATGTGAATTATACTTAAAATCATTTTATGAAAGTTATGGTTTAGAATACACTGCATTAAGATATTTTAATGTATTTGGACCAAAACAAGATGAAAATTCACAATATGCTGCAGTTATCCCAAAATTTATCAGTTCACTTGTTCAAAACAAACAACCAATAATATATGGTGATGGAGAACAAACCAGAGATTTCATTTATGTTTCAAACATTGTTAAAGCCAATATACAATCTTGTGAAATACCATATAACGGATGTTTAAATGTAGCTTCAGGTAAAAGAATTTCAATTAACGAATTATATGAAATTATCCGAACAGAACTTGACAGCGATTTAGAACCTATTTATAACCCGCCTAGAGTTGATGAAATTAAACATTCACTAGCAGATATTTCAAACTTAAACAAATTGAACTTTAAATTAAATGAAAATTTTGATGAAGAGATTAAAACTACAATTGAATGGTTCAAGAATGAAAAAGAAACAATAGATTCTAAATAGAATAATTACATTGTAGAAACAAATTTTACTTTTTTTATACTAGAATTCTCCAGGTTCTTTCTGGAGAGATTCGATCCTTAATTTTTAAGAATTATTTATTTTATATTTAAAAAAAAACTAAAAAAATATTAAATTAGTGGAAAAATTTCATGATTCCAGGTATTGATTGTAGCATTGCCTGGACACCTAAAATAAATATAGCAAGCCCTCCAATGAAATTGATATGCCTTGCATATTTAATAGCTGCTTTTGTACCAAAAGTACCAATTAAAAACCAACATATAACAGCACAAAAGCTTAAAGCCGCCAAACCTACAGGATTAACACCAGCACCTACACCTTGAGCAGCTAAAATTAGGTTTTCAATGTTTCCAAAAATTAATAATCCTGCAAATTGTTTTAATTCATTATCCATTTTATTCGCCCCTAATTGATTCAATCATTGCTTGTGCACCTAAAATAAAAATAATAAGACCGCCAAAAAAGTCTATGAAATCAACATAAGGTAATGCAATTTGAGTTCCAAATGTTCCAAGTGCCAACCAAAAAGCAACAACAATCATACTAGCAATACCTAATTTCAAAGGATTAACACCGGCGACAACGCCCTGTGAAGAAAGAACCAAATTTTCAATATTTCCGAAAATAATCAATCCAACGAACGGCAAATATTGTTCTAACATTTTAACACCATTTCCCTAATCGGAAGTAGTCTTCCGAAAAAAATTTTTCTCACTAAATAGTATTAACATTTAAGAATATATAAAACTATCTTAATTTTGAAAGAATTAAATCCCACTGCTTTACTCTATCTTCAAGCCTATAATCTGATAATACCAAATTTAAAGCATTATTTCTAAATTTAATTCTCAAATGTTTATCTGAAATTAATTTTTCAATTTTTTGAACCCATTCTTCTTCGTTACTGGCCAAAAAACCATTTACTCCATCCTCAACGATAGAATTATAAACACACATATCAGAATATACTCCAGGAATCGCCAGTACTGCAAGCTCAATGAATTTTAATTCACTTTTACATTGATTAAAAGACGAATCCTCAAGAGGAACAACAGCAATATCCCAATCAACTATTTTAGATAACCATGGCATGAACTCTTCAAAATCCATATTGTTTGGAGGAAGTTCAATTGACTTGAACCAGTCTTCATCAACATTATCGCTTGCATTGAATCCACCAATTACCTCAAAATCAAAATCATATTTTTCCTTCAATTTTAAAATAACATTTTTTATTAAAAACAAATCTTTAGAATGGGTTAATGTACCATAATAACCTAATTTAAGTTTTCCATCTTTTTTAATATCTTCTTTAATGTCAAAAACAGAATCAACATAATAATTCTTTATGACTTCCGTCTTATTTTCATCAAATTTTGAAGCCAAAGTCGGAGTTGAAACAGTAATCATATCCGCACTGTCAATGAAATTAGTTATTGATTTTGAAACTCTTGTTACATATTCATATGATGGACTGTTCTTTTCAACACCCAACAAGTCATCATCGGTTTCATATATTAATTTAATACCATATTTTTCACACTTTTCACGCAATACATCCAAAAATGGTAAAATCCTTTGAACAACAACCACATCAAATAGCTTAGACCTTAAGATATTATCAATGTCCATCATCACAAAGCTATCCATGCCATACATAAAAAAGGTATATCTTTCAGATTCAGACAACTTAGAAAATAGGGCATGAAGTCTGATGTAAGGACATGGGGCCAGATTTTCAAAAGGATCATTTGTAAAAACACCAACACGAATCCTATCCATCTCAATTGGTTCTTCACGCTGAATATACGGAATTAATGTCCTTTTATCAGTTATATAAAAAGAATCAGATACGATGTCCTCAACCTTTTTTCTTTCATTTGCAAAGTATTGATCGAAGAGATGAATTTCAAGTGTATTGATATAATTATTATCCAAAATGTTAATGCAATAATTATTATCAAAACCATTCAAAACATAATCAATTACAGGATTTTCACTATCATAAGCATTTTTATAAAATTCCAAGTTGAAAACATCACTTACATAAACCTGTTGAGTATCTAAAGAGTCATTTACACCGTAATATAGATAATGTAAAATATAATCCAAATCATTTAAATTACCATGAATTTCACGATATTTAATTTCGTCCAGCATATTTAAACTCTTAATCCTCGAATAGGCTTTATTGTATTGGGAAATCTTTTGAGGATTGCCCTTGGATTTTAATGAAATATAAGCCTTAGGATTATTTTTTATTGATTTGGAAAAAAACATATTCTCAACTCTTAATTATATATAATAATTTACATAAAAATAAATTTATGTCATACAAAGTAACTGTTATTATTCCAACATACAATAGTGTTGAATTTCTAGATTCAACTATTTCTTCTATAAAAAATCAAAGCATTGGTTTTGAAAACATTGAATTAATAATAATTGATGATTATTCTACAGACTCAACACAAGACATTATAAACAAATATTGTGAAGAATACGATAATATTAAAACATTTGAGTCAGGTGAAAAAACCGGAACTCCTGGAAGAGCAAGAAACATTGGAATTAAAAACAGTACTACCGATTACATAATGTTTATAGATCATGACGACAAATATCTTCCAGATACTGTAGAAAAACTATATAATAGCTGTATTAACAATTCAAGTGATGTGACTATTGGAAAATTCCAAACTTTTGGAGAAAATAGGATTATTTCAGAAGACTGGATAACAGAAGATGTTATTTTAAACTCTATTGATGAAAATCTACTTTTCTTTTCAATAAATAACATTTGGAGAATGATTTTTCCAAAAGAATTCTTATTAAAAAATGAAATAACATTTCCAGAAGGAGTTTTCGCCGAAGATTTGACTTTTATGATTGATGCATTCATAAATGCAAATAAAATCGTGTTTATTAATGACATAATATACAATTTCAGATTAAGGACAGGAGATAACTCATCCACTAGCTTATCTAAAGGAATGCATTATTTAAATGGATTGATTGATGGATATAAGCATACAATTAAAGTATTGCAAAAAAACAATGCATGCAAATATTATGACACTATTTTCAATCAGCACCTATCCGTTTGGCTAAGTGATATTGCACTAAGCGAAACAATCAGCATTGAAGACAAACATGAGCTTGTTAATAAGTCAATTCCAATGTTTAAGCAAATTGAAAATATCAAACCGTTTCCGGAAAATAACGCCATCAAAAGCATAATATTACAGCTTGTTTCCGACAATGTAGATGAAGCGTTTACCCAAATGGGAGATTACCAATTATTTACCAATAGAATTTACAATCTTGAAAATGAATTGAACCAAAAAAATCAGCAGATTGCATACTTACAGACAACCAAAGGCTGGTTTAAATATAAAATAAAAAACATTAAAGAAAGATTAATAGGTTAACATTAATCTTTTAATTTTTTAAAAATTCCATCCCATTGACTGACACGGGACCTTAAGCTATAACTTTTTAAAATATCCTCTTGAGCATTATTAACAATACCGTTTCTTAAAGTCGGATCGTCAATTAATAAGGATAACTTATGAACCCATTCATCTTCATTATTAGCTAAAAATCCAGTGACTCCATCTTCAATAGCTTCATTATATACATTCACGTCACTAGCTACAACAGGTACTCCCAATGCAGAAAATTCAATGTATTTGAGCTCACTTTTACATTTATTGAAGTTATTATTTACTAATGGAATTATACCAATGTCCCAGTCTGCATTTTTACCGAGCCAATCATAAAAAATCTTCATTGACATTGGATAATAAGGGATTTTTTTAACGTGGAACCAGTCAGATTTTTCATCTAAAGAAGCTCCGACTATTTCAAAAAGAATAGTAATTCCTTTTTTGGAAAAAATATCTTTTAATCTTAAAATCACATTATGAATAAGCTCTATATCCGCATCATGAGTCAATGTTCCGAAATAACCTATCTTTATGAATTCATTACCCCTATAATTAAAAGGTTTTAACGGTAGGGAACCATTGACATAATAATTTTTGATTAATTCTACATTGCCAACATCCAACTCATCAAAACGATTTTTTAATTCATCAGTACTTACAGTAATTTGATCAACATTATTTACAAGCTTTTTAATATTATCAAAATTGCCTAAAATATAATTATAAGAAGGATTTGCAGGATTTATATCCAAAAAATCATCATCAGTTTCATAAACTATTTTAATATTGTGTTTTTTGGCTTTTTTCAATAAAACATTGGAATAAGGATTAACCCTTTGAATGACAATGACATCGAAGATATGTGCATTAATCATATTGTCGATGTCAAGCAACGGCATTATTTCCTGACCATAAACAAAGAAATGATAATCACCACTTTTAGCCAATTTGGAAAATGGTGTATGAACCCTGATATAAGGACATGCATTCATATTATCATAATTATCCTCTAAAAATACTCCAACTTTAATGGTTCCAGTATTGAATTCCTTTTGAGTGACAATATAATCAATTAATACTTTAGAATTAGTAATGTACCTATTATTTTTCAATTCTTTTTTAATGCGGTCATTAGCGAATTTATCTAGCTGAACATGAACATTATCATCCAGATTAGTTAAGAAATTAGGATATTTTCTATTAAAAGGCATTTTTAACCTAAAACCATCTTCAATATAATGGATTATAGGATCCTTATCACCAATGTCATTTTCACTAATGTAGTAATACAAATCAAAAATAGGATCTACATAATTAATTTTTACATCCAAAGAATCATTTTGAGAAGCATTTTCTATAAAATCGATGATTGGATCATGACAAGGATGAATTTGACCATATTTAGCTTCATCAATTAGTCCTAAATTCTTAATCATGTCATACATTCCAAGTTCTGCAGTCATGCTGGTTTTAGAATTTTTAGCTGATTCAAAATAATGATTATGTTTAAATTTACGTGCCAAATCTCCAGTAACTCTTAAAGGTTTGGTTAATTTCAATGAATTGGAATTGATAAATTCATTATATTCATTTTGAAGAAAACCGATTCTTCCGGCAGTATCAATTCTATATCCAGCCATTCCCTTAACATCATTGACAAGCAAATACAATTCTTCACGAGATAATTCAATCGTATCTCCCAATTCCATATTTTCTACATCAACACCAATTTTTGCCCTTAAGTTATCACTTGTAATAGGTGTTGTTAAAACAACTTTATGGTGGTAGTTTTGACCCTCTTTTGCCCAGTATTCATTTTCCCAGTAATAAATACGGCTTACAGATGGATGGAAATCATTTTTCCAACATACATATGCAAAACTAAGCTGATCCTGATTAGTGTATTTAATATTTTCATCCCACCAATCATCCATTACCTTTACTACATCCGGATGGTTATGCTGCCTGAAAAGCGCCCCCATTACACCCAATCCATAATTTTTTGGAAATCCTTGTGAACGATAGAATTCAACCTGTTCCTCCATTACAGCTCTTGGATAACGTGGAATTATTTTAGAGGCATCATATTCCTCATAAACGCAATCTCTTTCTGTATGAACCGGAACCAACATTTTAGAATCCGGCCTGATATTGTTGTAGATATATTCGCGAATGCTTCCCTTAATCTTAAATGTTCCATCCAGCCAGAAACTGTACTTATAATCCTTTAGGTATTTATGAGGTAGCAATTTATATTGTTTAGCTTTTCTGTTATTATCCAAAATAGACTCTTCCATTGGAATAATTTCCCATAAGTCAGATTCTAGATTAGGATTATCGGTGAAACAGATATAATCACAGTTTTCATCTATTACATCAGGCTCCTTCAAGGTATCATAATCACCTGTAAAAGCTGTATAAATAGCTAATTTATTATTTTTAATATCCTCAATGGTTTTACTAGCATCACCAATTGAACGGTCAAATAACGGCCTGTTAACATGTTCTTTAGAAACCTTTTGATATTCCTCATAAATTTCATCATAGCTCATATTATCCCAAGTATTTTAGGTCAATTAAGTTAAACAACTCATCCGCATAATTATCTTTCATATCTAGACAGATATCATATCTTTCATCATCATTATCTGAAATTAATACTTTTATCAGGTTTAATCTTGAAATTATCTTATCAATATTATAATCTTTATTGTTTGATATTAATATATCACAGTCCTCACCGATTTCTAAATTATCAATATCCGGAATTAATTTAACATTAAATCCATTTCGATTGAAATCTCTCGCCATCTCAGATATGAATTCATCATTTTGAGAAATTATTGAAATGTCTAATTTTTTGTTTGTGAAAAACCGATTATGATTAATTTTATCTTTCAGCATTTCTTTAAAAATAAACTCTTTCCATTTATTGAAGAAATACATTATATTTTTATAATTTAGCTGATTTTTTTTGTCTTCATCCTCTATACGAGTAGCTGATTCGTGATGGAACAGTAATGCAAAGGGATTGAAAATTGATTTATACCCTGCTTTAAATAACTTGAATGCAAAATCAATATCCTCATATCCATAAAAATAATTCTCATCAAGTCCTTCGACTTCAAAATAAATGTCTTTTTTAACAAGAAGACATGCTGCAGTATTAGATATTACTTCCTTTTGATGGTTTACATCTTTTGAAAACAATAATGTGGAATACATATGCTCATGATAAGGCCCATAAATATAAGGTGTCCTTTCTTCCCTGAACTTTACACCTGCATGCTGGATAGAATAAGATTTACCCTGATTTTCAATATCCTCATAGTAAGGAAAGAGTAATTTAGCACCAACAGAACCAACATTTTCATTATTTAACATACATCCTACCAATTCATTCAACCATCCGTAAGTCGGTTCAATGTCATTATTCAATAAAAGTAAATATTCTCCATTTGCAATTTTAGCAGCATCATTATTTCCTTTAGAGAAACTAACGTTTTCGGAATTTTCAATGACATTGATATCCAAATCAAGAGAATGCAAATACTCGACAGATTCATCACATGATGCATTATCAACGACGATTATTTCATAATTGGAATAGTTAGTTTTAGCATCAAAATCCTCAAATAATCTTTGAAGATGTCCAAGACCATTTCTATTGAGAATAATGATGGAAACCAAAGGTTCTGATTCAAATTCATAATTAGACAAAAATAATTTATTCGTATCCAGGATTTTTTCTTTTCTAAGTTCAAACGGATTTTCATCAATTGTAAAACCTGAATGTCCGTTGTCAATATAATGTATTAACGGATTCAATTTTTTGGATTCAATTTCCGGATACTCCTGCAAATACCTTTTCAAGTTAAAAGAAGGTGAAGGAAGTTTATTTTCCCTATAGCCATAGAATAAATAATGAACCAAGGGATCCATGCCATCTTCTTTAATGTGAGGATAAGCCTTTAAATAGTAATTTTTATCAAATAAGCCTGAATGCAAAATTTTATCATAGCTTTGTTGATAAATTTTAGCTTTTTGAACATTGAATTTGGATTTAATTAAAAAATCTTTAAAACTAACCATATTTACCTCTTTATAAAAATTTAAATCTTTTCTGTTTAGATTTATTATTTAACTCATTAATAATATTATTTTTTTCAGCGAAAAAACCTGCAATTTCATTATTGGATATAAATTCCAAGTCAAAATCAATAGTTAAAGTTGAATCAGCATCACTAGCAATTATATAATTAGGATCCAAATTCATGAAAATCTGATATTCATCATCTATTGAATTATCAGAGTTTGCATCTAAAACTCTCAAATTATTTATTTTTGATTTGATGAAAGAGCCTTCCAGAGGGTCAAAACGTAAATTAACAATATTTGAAAACCTGCTTAAATCAAAGGTTAAATTATTGTTGTCATGAGGAACATATTGAACAGATATTTTTGAATCCTCATTGAATCCATTGCCTTCATCCACATAAATACTGGCTTGTGATTTAACTTTGGATAATCTATTGAAATACTTATATTTAGCCAAAAATGTTTCACCATCATATTTATCCAAATCAAGACAATCTTGTCTGTAAAATGCCTCATAATCCGGAAACAAATCTCTAAAGTAATCCAAATCGGATGAATTAACTTTAGCTATAGAATTTTTAAGATAATTAATAACAGAAATTTCATCGTCAATAGCCCAATCATAAAAATATACCCAAAATAGCACGTCGTTGATAAATTTGACGTTCAATAAGTTAACAGCAGTATTGTTTAAGCTGTCCAATTGTCTAATTGAATCACATAGACTTAATGCATGTTTTGGCGTGATATTTTCAGTAGTTGAGTCTAAATTTTTTCTATAATAATAAACGCAATCCTTAGAGAGATATATTTTTCTCGCATTAATCAATGCACTTACAACAGCCAAATTATCATCATATAATCCATCTGAGAACTTCAAATACTTAAAAAGACTCTTATGATAAATCTTATTCCATGAAGCGGTTGAAAAAATCAGTTTAGGATTTTCATCAACAGATGATATTAACATGTTGTCTGAAGTGTTTGGCTGGTGAATATTGATAGGCTCAACGTAATCTGTTCCGGTGAAAGTTTCCCAGTTGTAAACTAATAAATCCACATCATTTTCTTTTATTTTCAATAAGGAATCTTCATAAGCATTTTGGGAAATGAAATCGTCACAATCTATAAAAGTTAAATATGGAGAATTAACTTCTAAAATTGCTTTATTTCTAGATTTACCTGCACCTAATTGATTTTCATTGGAAATTACTTTAAAATTAGGATATTTGGAAGAATATTCACTGATAATATCAAGACTAGCATCATTAGAATTGTCGTTAACTATTATAACCTCTATATTTTCAATGCCTATGCTTTGAGACACTATGGAATCCAAACATTGCCTTAGATACTTTTCACCATTATAAACCGGCATGATAACGCTTAGTTGAGTATTCATAATTTCACAATATATTTTTAAATCTTGATTTAATAGAAGAATTAGCTAACTGTTCTTTTAATTCATTATTTTCCCTAGTTAACTCATCAATTTGCTGCTTATAGATATTTGATAAGGTTTCATAATGCTTTGACAATATTTCATAGGATATTTTATCACGACATAAGTCAAATTCCTTATAATTGTCACATACCAAAATGGATTCATAAAATGACTGATCCTCGTAGTGCCATCCTTCGAAATTTTCAACATCAGCCAATTCAAATTCATCATAATTTTCTTTAATTGAATCGATAAACCTATTTTTCAAGTCAGCCATTATTCTTAAATAAACATATTTCAAATTTACAATGACAAACATCAGCCATTCCTGTTTTACCTCATCATAAATATTAGAATCTATTAAATTTTGTTTTGTGGACTTTAAGATATTGAATATATCAAAAGAACCTTCATCTCCGCTTGTTGATATGGATTGATCCCTGATACGGTAGAAATATAAGAATTCAGGTAATACAGAAACCTTTTTAGCTTTCAAAAATACCTTATAAAAGAATTCCAAATCCTCATAATAAGAGCCGTGCAAGAAGCATGCATCCAATTTCTTAATAAATGAGGTTTTATACAATTTATTGAATGGAGCGTGAGATATCTTAAATATAATATCTAAAACATCCATATAACAAAAGTTTCCAGTATAATAGGAAGAATCGATTATTTCAAGGTTTGTAAATGGCCCCTCACTAAACTCTCCAGTATCATCATCAAAATATTTGAATTTAAACATAGTGATATCAGAATCAAAACCGCTTACATGTTGATACAAAAGCTCTAAAGCATTTTCTTCCAACCAATCATCTGAATCTACAAAAAGTATATAATCTCCTTGAACTTCCTTAATTCCAGTATTTCTAGCACCGCTTAAACCCTGATTATCCTGATTAATTATTTTAAATCGAGAATCACTCAGAGAATAACCTTCCAGAATACCTAAAGACATATCAGTAGACCCGTCATTAACACATATGACTTCAAAATCTTTAAAAGTCTGGTTAACTAAGCTATCCAAACATTTTCTTAGATAATTTGCTACATTATATACCGGCAAGACTACTGAAATCTTTACGCTCATAAATTCACCATTTATTTATTTGAATACATTTTTTCGTAGTATTGTTGGTATTCTCCGCTTTTTACTTGGTCCATCCAGTCTTGGTTGTCTAAATACCATTGGATTGTTTCTTTTATTCCTGTTTCGAAAGTGTATTTTGGTTCCCATCCAAGTTCATTGCGGATTTTATCTGCGTCAATTGCGTATCTGCGGTCGTGTCCTAGACGGTCTGCAACATACTCAATCAATGATTCATCCTTACCTAATGCTTCTAGGATTAATTTTACGATTTGGATGTTTTGCCTTTCGTTGTGTCCGCCGATGTTGTAGACTTCTCCGAGTTTTCCTTCATGTAAAACAAGATCTATTGCCTGGCAGTGGTCATATACATGTAACCAGTCACGTATGTTTTTTCCATCACCGTAAATCGGCAGTTTCTTGTCTTCCAATGCATTGGAAATCATTAACGGAATCAATTTTTCAGGGAACTGATAAGGGCCATAATTATTGGAACATCTAGTAATATTAACTGGCAAATCAAAAGTTTCAAAGTATGCTCGTGTAATCAAATCTCCACCAGCTTTTGATGCAGAATAAGGACTGTTAGGTTGTAAAGGAGTGGTTTCAGTGAAATAACCAGTCTCACCTAGTGTACCGTAAACCTCATCAGTGGAAATTTGAATGTATTTTTCAACTCCAAACTCCTTGGCAGCATTCAACAAAACCTGTGTTCCAAGGACATTGGACTTAATGAAAATCTCAGGATCAGTAATGCTTCTGTCAACATGACTTTCAGCAGCAAAATTAATAACATAATCCACCTTGGAAACCAAATCATCAACCAATTCTTTATCACGAATATCTCCCTTAACAAAAGTATAATTATCCATATCCTCAATATCTTTCAAATTCTCAAGGTTACCGCAATAAGTCAAAGCATCCAAATTAACAATATCATAATCAGAATACTTATCCAACATATACTTAACAAAATTACTGCCGATAAATCCAGCACCACCAGTAATTAAAATAGAACTCATAAATATAAACCATCCTTTTAGTATTTTATTTGTGATTCAGCAAGTGTTGGCCATTCTTTATCCTTATCAGAAAATATTAACTCATCAATATCATCAATTGGCCATTCAATACCAATGTCCGGATCATTCCAGATAATACCACCCTCATCTTCACCATGATAAAACTCAGTACATTTATAAACAAACTCAGCAGTATCAGACAAAACAACAAAACCATGAGCAAAGCAAGGCGGAATATACAATTGCTTTTTGTTCTCTTCAGATAAAATAGCTCCAAACCATTTACCATAAGTAGGAGAGTCAGCTCTTAAATCAACACCAACATCAAAAACCTCTCCCTTAATAACACGAACCAGTTTACCCTGAGGATACTTAAACTGCAAATGCAAACCTCTTAAAACACCTTTAGTAGAAGATGACTGATTATCCTGAACAAAAGTCAAATCATAACCCGCTTCCTTAAAATCATCTTCATGGTAAGTTTCCATAAAATAACCACGATTATCACCAAAAACAGCAGGCTCAACCAAAAACATTCCCTCAATATCACATTCAGTAAATTTAAATTGACCCATAAATATCTAATCCTCCTTAATTAAATTAAACAAGTATTGACCATAATCAGTCTTTTTAAGCTCTTCAGCAGTCTTTAAAAGCTGCTCATCATCAATATAACCTTTATTATATGCAATTTCTTCTAAACATGCAATGTATAAACTTTGTCTTTTCTGAACTGTTTCTATAAAATTAGCCGCTTCCAAAAGACCAGTATGAGTACCTGTGTCCAACCAGGCCATTCCACGACCTAACAGTTCAACTTTTAATTTTCCCCTGTTGAGATATTCTTCATTAACAGAGGTAATTTCGACTTCTCCCCTTTCGGAAGGCTCTACATTTTTAGCAATCTCAATCACATCATTATCATAGAAATACAAACCTGGAACAATATAGTTAGATTTAGGCTTATCAGGTTTTTCCTCAACAGACAAAACATTCCAGTCATCATCAAACTCAACAACACCAAAAGCCTCAGGATTTTTAGTATAATAACCAAAAATAACAGCACCCTCATCCAATTGAGTTGCCCTTTCCAAAATCTCGGTGAATCTGTGTCCATGGAAAATGTTATCTCCCAAAATCAAAGCAACATTATCATCACCAATAAAATCCTCACCAACAATAAAAGCCTCAGCAAGACCATTAGGATGATCCTGAACAGCATACTCAAACCTAATACCCAAAGAAGAACCATCACCCAACAAATCCCTATACATAGGCAAATCCCTAGGAGTAGAAATAATCAAAATCTCCTTAATCCCAGCAAGCATAAGCACAGAAATAGGATAATAAATCATCGGCTTATCATACAACGGCAACAACTGCTTAGAAACAGCCTTAGTAATCGGATACAAACGAGTTCCAGAACCACCAGCAAGCACAATACCTTTCATTAAAATCACTTATAAAATTTTTATATATGACTTATATTTTATAAGTAATAATTAATTAAAATAACTATTTTGAAAAAAAATAATTTAAATAAAAAAAAGTTTTGAAGAACTATTGTAATTGCAAGCCACTTAATTGTTCTTCAGATGCCTTTTTAGCTGCTTCAATATAAGCATCACATACATAATCAACATCGCCGTCCATTACAACCTTACCATGATCAAGCCATATTGCACGAGTACACAATTCACGAATGTTATCGGTAGCATGAGATACAAGCAATACTGTTACTCCAGAACCCATCATTGATTTAAGTTTATCTCCACTTTTTTTCTGGAATTTTACATCCCCTACTGACAATACTTCATCCAATATTAAAACATCAGGCTCTACAATTGTTGCAACGGAAAATCCCAATTTTGCTACCATACCTGAAGAGTAATTTTTAATTGGAATGTCTATGAAATCCTCCAATTCAGAAAATTCGAGTATTTCTTCATATTTGCTTTCTAAAAATTCTCTGGAATATCCTAAAATAGCTCCGTTTAAGAATACGTTTTCACGTCCACTATAGTTATGGTCAAAACCGGCTCCAAGTTCAAGTAATGGAGCTATAGTACCATAGGTATGAATTTCACCAGATGTTGGCTTTAAAACTCCAGACAATATTTTTAATATAGTACTTTTTCCTGCACCATTAAAACCAATAATTCCAACTCTTTCACCTTTATTAACAGAAAATGAAACGTTTTCAAGTGCTTTAAATTTATTTTTAGGTTTTAATTCTCGTTTAACCCATTTAATACAGTATTCTTTAAGATTATCTACTTTTTCCTGAGGTTTCTTGAATTCCATTGATACATTATTAACATCAATTACGACATCCTGATTCATTATCTGATAATTTTCATCATCACTAAGTTCTGAACCCCATACATTAGTAGTTTCATCGAATAAGTTTGGAGGACTATCGAAACTTTCATCATGAACTTCAACATAAAAATTAGGAGTTATACCGAAGTTTTCATTATAACCGGATAATGCCTTTGTACCCTCTTCCGTACATCTCAAAACTAATCTGATAGCTGCAGAACCTTTACCTCTTACAGATGGATGCCAGATTAATGTGTTTTCATCGAATTCATCTTCATACAACTCTTCATCAACATCATCATCTGTTAATTTATTTATCTTTGATGCTTTGAAGTAATATCTTAAAATTTCAAAACCCTCTGGAATATTAACTTTTACTTCTTGACGGTCTGTTGATACACCATTCACATTTCTAAAATACAATGAGTATCTAAATTCATCACCGACAGCCAATTGAATAGGTTCATCTTCAGTAGGGAAATAAGTATTGGTTTCACCGGAAGTCAATAAGTATCGTTTAATGTCAAAAACCAATCTTACACGTACAAAATCAAAGAATAATAAACCGCCATATTTGTTTATGTTTTCGGGAAATTCAAAATTGATTTTGAAATCATCGCCCTTAACATCCTCACCCAAAACATCTTCCAATGGTATTGTAACACTACGATCTGCCGGATAAATGTCTGCATTAATAAAAGAATTGATTTCAAATTCTTTTTCACCGATGACAAGAGTAATCAAAGGAGGTTCTATTTCAATAGGTTTTTGAGAGGATTCCTTGTGAAAATCATGCTCAATCACCACTTCTGAAACTCTAGCATCATCAGGAATATTAAAATTAAAATCGCTTATTGAAATAATAGCTGGTTTTTGTTTAGGAGACACATAAGTAGATGCAACATCATCCCAATCATCAAGCATTATATTATCTAAATTTTCCCATTTGGACTTTTCGCTATCTTCCTTTTGAGAAATTTTTTTTGGATATCTTAATTGAATTGTCATCTTTTAATCTCCTAAATGTTAAGTATAAATTCGTCTTGGTACTTATTAAATAAGTATATTCCAATGATTAGTGCAATTATTGATGTAATTACTAAATAAATGAAAAATTTCATTTCAGGAAAAGTACCTGCCAACACAATATCCCTGAAACATTTTACTGCAGCATATAATGGGTTGATTTTAAATAAGAATAAATATTGCTCAGGAATCATTTCAATAGGATAGAATAATGGAGTCATGAATGATAATAACATGGTTAAAACACCATATAAATATTTAATATCCGTAAAGAATGTTGTAGCCGTAGCTAAAATCAAACCAACACCCATTGTCAATACGAGTAAGAAAAACAATGGAATTGGGGAGTATAAAAGTGACATGTAAAATGGTGCACCAGTTACAAACATCACGGCGACAAGCACGATAAGAGATATTAAAAAGTTAATGAATTCGGAACATACAATTCCAACTGCAAACATGTATTTTGGGACATAAATCTTTTTAATAATTTCTGAATTTCCCTTAATTGAATCCATTGCCCCAGTAGTAGCATTTGCAAATAAATCAAAAACTAATTTACCACTTAACAAATAAACTGGGAAATTTGGAATTGATCCACCGAAAAATTGTGAAAATACCATAGTTAACACAATCATTGATAATAATGGATTTAGGAAACTCCAGAACAAACCTAAAGTAGAATCCTTATATTTTCCACTAATATCCCTTTTAATCAATTCAGTAAGTAAAAATGAATACTTAGTAAAATTTTTTATGTGCTCATTCCCTTCAAACATTAAAAATCTAACTCACATTTTTGTATTTAAAATTTAAAATAAGTTAATTATTATAGTTTTATGAAAAATATAATATAAAAAATTTACTTAAAGAAATTTTATTATTAAATTTTCATTGTCATTGCATGCATCATGAAATGTGTCCATAATAGAATCATTTACATCAGAAGCATTAATGAAATGAATCTCACAATCCAAATCACATAAACAGTCATAAAGAGCATCCAAATTCTCACCATAATAATCTGGAAAATCTAATGCCTTTTTGATATATTTATGACCATCCTGTTCAATTAACTTATAATCAAGTTCATAAACCTTCAATTTTATACCTCTTTGAATGTTTTGTAATGATCAGCTGTATAATACACTTGAAATGTATCACTATTATAAATTATTCTTTCAGGCCCTCTTGATGTTCCGTTTGCATTAATGTCACACTCAATATATTTGGCTGATGTTTTTGGAAGTACACCTTCCCTGTTACCGAATACATCACCACCAATGCTTTTACCAGGAGCATACTCTTTTAAAGGACCACCTGACCATCCCAAATCCCTAGCCTGATTTTTCGTTATATAATTGCTAGGCAATTTATGAAATTCCTTGATATATGCTGCAACTTCATCGACAGTACAATATTGGCCGTCTTCCACTACCTTTACATCTTTTTGAGCAAATGTTCCAGATAGGAAAAGGCCTCCGAATAATGCTATAATTGCAAAAACAATTATTAACATCTTTTTATCCATTTAATTCACCTATTTTATAATATTTATATACTCTTTAATAGCTTCTTTATAACTTCTTAAAGGTTCAAATCCATTTTCAATCCATTTTTTGTTTTCCAAAACAGAATATGAAGGTCTTGGAGCAGGTCTTGCAAATTCAGATGCAGTAACTGGAGTTACCTTAACATCAACTTCAGCAATCTCAAAGATATATTTTGCAAAATCAAACCATGAACAGCTGTCAGAGTTGGTTATATGATAAATTCCATAATAATCCGTTTCAATCAATTCTGCAATTGCTTTAGCCAAATCATATGTATATGTAGGACATCCAACCTCATCAGTTACAACTGTAATTTCCAGATGATTTTTTGCAAGTTCAAGCATAGTTTTAGGGAAATTGCCACCATTGACTCCATATAGCCAGGCAGTTCTTATGATAAAGTAATTATCCATTGTTTCCTGAATTCCAATTTCACCTTCAAGTTTACTTTTACCATAAACGCTAATTGGACCTATTTCATCATCTTCAACCCAAGGCCTTGTATTCTTACCGTTGAATACATAATCAGTACTTACATGAACTAGCGGACAATTAACTTCCTTACAGCCTAAAGCTAAATTTTTTGGACCTTCACCATTAACAGCAAAAGCCAAATCAACATTCTCTTCACAACCATCAACATTAGTATAAGCCGCAGAATTAATTACTATATCCGGATTTTTGTCCTTAATAAAACTAATTACATGTTCTTTATCGGTGATATCTAATGATGATGAAGTAGTTAATATCAATTCATGATTATCCTCTAAAACTTCTATTAAATCATGACCTAACATACCATTAGAACCAGTAATTAAAATCTTCATATTATATCCCCAAATATTTTATTATATAAATTAGATATATCAATATTAATATTTAAAATTTCAAGGGGTGTTTAAATGAAAGTATGTATTATTGGACAAGGTTATATTGGACTTCCAACAGCCGCTTTATTTGCAAGGAATCACTGTGAAGTTGTTGGAGTCGATGTTAATGAAAAAATGATTGAAAATTTAAATAACGGAATCATTCACATCGAAGAGCCAGGAATATCCGATATAATAAAACAAGCTTTAAAAAACAAAGTCTATAAAGCTTCACTAAAACCTGAAAAAGCAGATGCTTTTATCATTACAGTCCCTACCCCTTATATTGCTGAAAATTATAGCTGTGATTTAAGTTATGTGATTAGTGCATGCGAATCAATAATTCCATATTTAGAAAAAGGCAATGTTGTGATTGTTGAATCCACCATAGCGCCAATGTCAACTGACGATATCATAAAGCCTATTTTTGAAAAGGAAGGATATGTCATTGGAAAGGATTTATATCTTGCACATTGCCCTGAAAGAGTTTTGCCTGGAAAAATTATAGAAGAATTAATTCATAATGACCGTATTATAGGAGGAATAACTCCAATATGCAGTAAAAAAGCAGGTGAAGTATATGGCCAATTTGTTGAAGGTGAATTGATGTTAACTGAAGCAAAAACTGCTGAATTATCAAAATGTATGGAAAATACATTTAGAGACGTTAACATTGCACTGGCAAATGAACTAGCAAAAATCTGTGCTGAAATAGGCGTGAATGCACTGGATGTAATAAAAATGGCAAATAAGCATCCAAGAGTGAATTTGCATTCTCCGGGTCCGGGAGTTGGTGGACACTGCCTTGCAATTGATCCATATTTCATTTATGCAAAGGCACCCGAAACTGCTAAGCTAATAAAACTTGCAAGGGACACTAACAATTCTATGCCTGAATTTGTATGTGAAAATGTGAGAAAGATAATTAATAAAGGGAAAATTGCCATATTAGGTGTTTCTTATAAAGGAAATACTGGTGACGATAGGGAAAGCCCCGCATATGAGATAATAGGCAATTTAACTAAAGATTATGAAATATCAATTCATGACCCACATATAGATAATCCTAATTTCGTTAGCTTTAAAGAGGCTGTCAGTGAAGCAGACCTAATTTTAATATTATGTGATCACAATGAGTTTAAAAATCTAGATTATACATTAATCGACGAAGATACGGTAATCTTTGATACCAAAAATATAATATATAAAGTTCCGGAAAAAATTAAGCTCTACAACTATGGAAACTTGTATGAACTTAATCTTTAATGTACATATTTGAATCTATATCCTTTCCGCTCCAAGCTTTCAGTGAAGTCCATTCAGTGCCTGGAGCTGACCAAAACCTATCTGATTCAGGCAAACCCAAAGGTAAAAATCCTGTTGTACACAAATACATACTACCCGTATTGCTATACTCTTCAGCTACCTTCGGCTGATTTCCATTAAATCCGAATCGTAGCCATCCACCATTATCAAAATTGGCATTGCCTTCAAATTGATTTTTAATTACAGCTGTAAGTGCACATCTAACCTGTTCTGGCTTGACGTCTTTATTGTAAAGGCCAAATAAACATGCCTGACCCAATGCCTGAAAGACAGCTGTTCTATACAACATTGACCTACCCACTACGGGATAAGTACCTTCAGGAGATATTAACCGTTCCAAATGTCCAGCATAATGTCTTAATCTATGTAAATGAGCATCTAAAAAGGTATATTCACCAATATTATGCTTTCTTAATATTGAAAGAATATCTGTAAGCATTGGATGGATCACATAGCTGTTATAATAATCAAAATGAAAGCTAGGACCATCCCCATAATAGGAATCGCCGCAGTACCATTCATTCATATAAACGTTTACACCATGCATCAATCTGAATTCATCATACTCACCAGTAGTTTCAAGCAAGAATGCTTCAATCATTGATGGGAATAAAATCCAATTATTAACCCAAGGCTCAATAGAACGGGTTTGCTTTAAAGCATCAATAATCATTTCTTGATTGTCATGACTAATATTGTCCCAAAGTTGAGTTTTTCCCCTAAGCAGTCCCTCCACCAAATGTGCAGAGTCAACCAATGGCTGATAAGGTTGATTAAAAATTAAGTAATCTGGCGAATCGGGATTGCAAATATTAACCAATGACTTTGTGGTTAATTCTATATATTTTTCTCTCAATTTACCTTCATAAGTATTGTCTGGACCTAACTCCAACCAGGGCGCTATACCACATACTGTACGACCCACTGCTTCCAAATGTGCAAATTTAGCCCTTTCCTCATTGACAGCACTGACCGGCATGTTTTTTTTAAGAGTTCCATTTGCAGCATTAGTTAAAACAGGATCTATAATTTTAGATAATGTATTAACCCAAATTTCCCTATCATTATTTGAATTAGAATTTTTAGAAAAAAATGATTTAATACCCATAAGAATCAATTAAAAGTCTATTGACTGGTCATTTTGTGTTACATGGCCGTGCCATGCTTTAAGTGAAGTCCATTCAGCAAATTCATCTGACCAAAATGGGTCATTATAGTCAAGGCCCAAAGCTAAAAATATTGAACAGCAAAGATATAAGCTTCCAGTATTAATGTCATTTTCAGCAATATCCACTTGGTGACCATTGAAACCTAATAATAACCATCCGCCATTGGTGAAATTTTGATTGCCTTCGAAAAAATTTCTTAATACTTTTGTTAAAGCAGACCTAACTTGGGCAACTTCCAAATTTCTTGGCAAAATCTTAAGTAAGGAGACTTGTGATAATAAATGGAAAACACCGGTACGATAACAAATTGATTTTCCCATCACAGGAAATGTTCCATCAGGAGAAATATCTCTTTCCAACTGGGATGCAAGCCTTGAAGATCTCATCAATTGTACATCTAAAAATTCCCCATCAGGCAAACCATATTTTCTCATTACCATTAAAATATCATTAAGCATTGGGTGAATGACAAAACTATTATAATAATTTTTTGTAAATTCAGGACCATCAGCGTAAATTGCATCACCAATATACCATTCATCCCTAAATTTATGAATAGCATATACTAAACGTTCCATATCACATTCACCAGTGAATTCTAAAATTGCGGCTTCAATCATTGATGTATATAAAAGCCAATGATTTTCGTAAGGAGCTATTATTCTTGTATTTTTGAGCTCTTCAGTGACTTTAGCTTGAACATCCATTGGTAAATTGAGCCAAATCTGATTTTTAGAACGAAGTAACCCTTGAGCAAATAAAGCCATATCTACTAAAGATTGCTTAGGTTCAGTAAATAAAATATAATCATTTTTCTTTGGGTTAACGGCTGTAGAAATAGCATCAATAGTCAAATCTATGTATTTTTCACGTAATCTACCTTCTTCAGATACATCAGGTCCTAACTCCAACCAAGGTGCAATACCATTGAATACACGTGCAAAAGCTTCAAGATATGCAAATTTTTCACCTTCCGGACTGTTGGACTCTAAAATCATATTTTTTCTTAAAGAATCTTTTTTAAGATTCATTAATACAGGTAAAGCTATTTTTTGTAAAGTTTCGACCCAAAAAATTCTATCTTCCCAAACAGGAACCTGTTCTTCAACAACAGGAACTTCTTCTTTTTTAAATCTTCCAAAGAACTTACTCATGAAAAATATTTTGTTCAACATGTTATATAAAGTTATGATTAAATTGAAATTGAAAAAAATATGTTAATAAAATTAAATTTAAAACATTAAAAATAGACAAAACGCAAAAACCAACAGATAAAATTAGATTTTTTCAAAATTTAAATAGAATGTTAAACATATATTAATCATTAATGTGAGGTTTTATAATATGTCAAGTACAATGTCTGAAAAAATATTGGCTAGAGCTTCTGGTAAAGATAAGGTCGAAGCTGGAGACATTATCATTGCAAATATTGATGTTGCAATGACTCATGATTTGACTGGTCCTCTTGCCGTCGAATCATTTGAAAAAATTGGTGCTGACAAAGTTTGGGATTCATCTAAAATTGTTATTCCATTTGACCACCAAGTTCCAGCAGATTCCATAGACTCAGCCAATAATCATATAATTATGAGAAAATTCGTGGAAAAACATAATATTGAGAATTTTTATGATGTAAATGCTGGCGTTTGCCACCAAATATTGCCTGAATTAGGCCATGTAGTTCCAGGAGAAGTTATTGTTGGCGCTGATTCACACACATGCACACATGGAGCTTTAGGTGCATTTTCAACAGGAATAGGTTCAACAGATATGGCTATGGTTTTTGCTGAAGGCAATCTATGGTTTAAAGTTCCTGAAACAAACAGATTTGAAATTACGGGAAAATTGAAAGATAACGTTTATGCCAAGGATGTTATTTTAAATATTATAGGCCAAATAGGAGCAGATGGCTCAACCTATAAAGCCTGCGAATTTGCGGGAGATACAGTCAGAGACATGAGCGTGTCTGACAGAATGGTATTATGTAACATGGCAATTGAAATGGGTGGAAAAACTGGTCTAGTAGAACCTGACAAAAAAACAATAGAATATGTAGAAAAAAGATCAAAAAAACCTTATAAAATATTCAAAAGTGACTTGAACGCTGATTCCTTAAATATTATAGACATTGATGTTAGTGATTTAGAACCCCAAGTAGCCTGTCCAAACAATGTAGACAATGTAAAACCAGTTAGCGAAGTAGACCAGGAACTCGATCAGGTATTTTTAGGATCATGTACAAACGGAAGAATCAGTGACTTGAGAGACGCAGCCAAAATCCTAAAAGGAAAACAAATAGCTAAAGGAACAAGAATGCTAGTCATTCCTGCATCAAAAGAAGTATACTCAAAAGCATTGGATGAAGGATTGATAAGAATATTCGTTGATGCGGGTGCATTGGTTTCAGCTCCTTGCTGTGGTCCATGTCTTGGAGGACATACAGGAATCATAGGACCTGGTGAAGTAAGCCTGTCAACCTCCAATAGAAATTTTAAAGGTAGACAAGGTTCACCTGACGGTAAAGTTTATTTATCTTCTGCTGCAGTGGCTGCTGCTTCTGCGATTGAAGGAAGAATTGTTGCACCGGAGTGATTATATGAAAGGAACCGCATGGAAATTTGGAAATGACATTGATACAGACATCATTCTTCCAGGGAGATATTTGATTTACACAGATGAAGAAAGATTATCCCAACACTGTATGGAAGGATTGGATGATGAATTTAGTGAAAAATGCAAGAAAGGAGATTTTATAGTTGCAGGAAAAAACTTTGGTTGTGGCTCTTCTCGTGAACACGCACCTATTGCAATTAAAGGTGTTGGAATCTCAGCCGTAATTGCTGAATCATTTGCAAGAATATTCTATAGAAATGCCACTAATGTAGGCGTACCACTTCTTGAAGCTCCAGGAATAAGTGAAATAGTTAAAAATGGAGAAGAAATTGAAGTTGATATGGATAATGGAATTATAAAATCTTCAAATGGGGAGGAAATAACCTTTAAGAAATTACCTCCATTTATGTTAGAAATACTTGAAAAAGGTGGTTTGATTGAGTACCTCAAAGACAAAAGAGAATAATTATAAAATTGCTGTAGTTCCAGGAGATGGAATTGGCCAGGAAGTAATGGAAGCTACCATTTCAGTTTTAGATAATTTAGATATTGATTTTGATTATGTTTATGGTGAAGCGGGAGATGCATGTTTGGAAAAAACAGGCACCGCACTTCCTAAAGAAACAATAGACATTGTTAGAGATAGTGATGCATGTCTGTTTGGAGCAGCCGGTGAAACTGCTGCAGATGTTATTGTTAAATTGCGTCAGGAAATGAAGATGTTCGCTAATTTAAGACCTGTAAAAGCATATCCAAATACCAATGCATTATCTGAAGATATTGACTTTATGATTGTCCGTGAAAATACCGAAGGACTATATATTGCAGATAAGGAAGAGTTCACCAAAGATGGTGCAACCGCAAAACGTGTTATTACCCGTGAAGCTGAAGAAAGGATTATTGATTATGCATTTAACTATGCAAAGGACAATGGAAAATCCAAGGTCACAGGTGTTCACAAAGCTAATGTATTAAAGAAAAGTGACGGTTTGTTTAAAGAAATCTTTTACGAAGTGGGTGAAAGATATCCGGATATTGAAAAGGAAGATTTCTATGTTGATGCTACTGCAATGTATCTTATTACACAACCCCAAAGCTTTGAGGTCATTGTAACGACAAACCTGTTCGGTGACATATTATCTGATGAAGGTGCAGGTCTCGTTGGAGGGCTTGGATTGATTCCATCAGCAAATATTGGAAGTGACGGTGCATTGTTTGAGCCAGTCCATGGATCAGCCCCTGATATTGCAGGAAAAGGAATAGCCAACCCAATTGCCATGATGCTATCTGCAGTAATGATGCTTAGATACTTAAATGAAAATGAATCAGCAGACAAATTGGACAATGCAATTTTAAAATTATTAAGTGATGGAAAAGTTTTAACTGGAGATTTAGGCGGTAATGCAACCACCAAAGATGTGACAGAAGAAATAATCAATTTATTATAGTGATTTTATGATTAAAGAATCTGAATTTAAAGAAGGCATAACAGCGATAATTCCTACGTATAAAGGAGAAAAATACATATCCAAACTACTTGATTCTTTAATCAACCAAAGCATTGATTTTAAATTATTTGAAGCTATTTTTATCGTGAATGGAGAATTGGATTCAACACCCAATATCATAAAAGAATATCAGGAAAACTATCCTGAAGTCAATATCATCTTAACCGAAAGTGAAAAGGGAGTCTGCAATGCACGTAATAAAGGTATTGAGTTAGCTAGCAGAGAATATTCCATATTTATCGATGACGATGATTTTATTAGCCATAATTACTTTGAAGAATTGTATAAACATGTGAAACCTAATAGAATCGTTGTTGGAATGTTTTATGATATAGATGAAGATACCGGAGAGGTAAAAAATTCCTACATGACTCCGCAGCTTTTAAATAATCAAGGAATTGTAGAAAACCCATATGGAAAGATAAAGGATGCCATAGTGATTACGCAAAATAAGGTAATACCAACAGTGAATGTGAAGGATTCCAGTTTCAATCCTGAACTGACAAATGGTGTTGATATTGCATATTATGCAAATTTTTATCCTGAAAACGATTTTGAGTTTTATGTTGTCGATGAAAGTAAAGAAGCTAACTATTACAGACTATGGAGACATGGTTCCATATCAAGACAAGATTTATCATACACATTCAACGTTGAACACCGTTTGAAAGTAATTAACGATATAAATAAAGGCCTTAAGAAGGCCAAAACCCCGGAAATGAGAAGTTTCATTGAAACATTAACCGGAGGCCAAATTGTAAAAATCAACGATTATCTTGAAAAGCATCCCGAAGACTATACAAAAGTCTTAAAGGACATTTTAAAATATGACTTTGAATTTTTCCCATATAAATATCTGAATGAAGACATATCAAAATTAAACAATGAAAAAAGAGAATTAATAATATCTTATGCATTTTCACCGACAAATACGACTACAAGCAATGTCGTTGCAAAAAGAATACTATCTGAAAAGAGAAATGTTGATGTAATTTGCGCAAGTCTTGATGATATGGCAAAAGATTTTACACTTGAAAAGCTTGTCTTGGAATATGTTGTACAAAAATTTACTGTCAATACAAATTTCTCAACAGAATGGAGCAATATCAAAAATTTCATGAATGAAGGCATTAAGCTTATTGATGGCTATGATAAAATTTACAGCAGAGCCAACTTTGTCCATTCACATTTTTTAGCACTTGAATATAAATTAAATAACCCAGATACATTCTGGAGAGCAGAATTTTCAGATCCACTAATTTATACATTTGGAAACAGGCATTTAAGCGAAAAACTTGAAGATGAAGAATACATCAATAAAATAAATGAAATCCTAAAAGGTAAAAATTTGGAATTGATTAATTCTGGAATGGATATAAACTGCATTTGCGAATATCTATCATTTGTTTTTGCAGATGAGATAATATTTACTAATGAAAGTCAAAAGGAAGTTATGATAAAAACATTGCCTTTTAAAATTGAAGATATGATTAATGAGAAAAGCACTATTTCTCCTCATCCAACATTAGATGAAAAATATTATTATGTGAAAAACAGTTCCTACCAATTGGATGGCAATTACATTAACTTTGGTTATTTTGGAGTAATATTTTCCAATAGGTCACTAGAAGACTTTATCAATGCATTCGATAATATACCAAAAGAATATCAGCAGAAAGTAAGATTACACATATTTAGTCCCAATAGAACATTATTTGAACAGGTCTTAAGTAAGGAGTTATTGGATAAAACTACATTTAACCCTAATGTCGATTATTTAGAGTTCTTGAATCTTTCGACCAAGTTTGATATGTTGATTGTTGAGGACAGCTATACTAAAGGACATTTCATTAAAAATCCTTATCTTCCATCAAAAATATCCGATTACAAAGGTTCAAATGCAAGTATTTGGGGGATATGTGAGAAAGAAAGTGAAATGTCAAAACTAGATATGGAATATAAAACTTATTTAAATGATTTAATTGGAAATACAACCACATTAATTTCAATTTTAACGAAAAATCAAACCAAAGAAACATCAATTGATGAAAATGAATACAGAAAAGATAGGGTTATACAGTTAACCCAGAAAATTATAGAGTTGATTGATGTATGCGAGAGTGAATTCAGAAAAGATGCAATATATGAAGCGCAAATTAATAAATTAAACGAAAAAATTCAAAAATTAGAAAAAGAAAATTCAGAAATTTTAAATTCAAACAGTTGGAAGCTTACAAACAATTTCAGAAAAATTGGAAAAAAACTTAAATAACTTAAAAATGTTATATTAATTATAATTTAAGGAGATTTTTATTATGAGAAAACTTACTAGAATGCAATGGGCTGCACTATTTATCATCCTTATTATGGTATTAAGTGGGGTAGCAGGTTTCTTACTTTTAATATTTGCATAAAATTTAAATGGAGGATTAAATATGGTAAAATATGAAATTGCAGCAGTTGTTGCAGAATTTAACTATGATATTACACAAATGATGTTAGAATTAGCTACAGCAGAAGCTAAAAATAGAGATTGTGAAATTACAAAAGTAGTGGCAGTTCCTGGTGTCTTCGACATGCCTCTTGTAATTAAAAAATTATTACAAAAAGGCGAATATGATGCTATTATCACATTAGGTGCTGTAATTGAAGGCGCTACAGACCACGATCAAATCGTTGCACAACATGCATCACGTAAAATAGCTGATTTAGCATTGGAATATGATACTCCTGTAGCTTTAGGTATTACCGGTCCAGGTATGACCAGATTAGATGCACATAGACGTGTTAAAAATGCTAAAAGTGCTGTAGAAGCTGCTATTAAAATGTGTGATAGATTAAAAGAAATTTAAGATGATTTTATGGAAATTCTAAAACCTGAAGAGTTAAGAGAAAAATTTTCAGACCCATGGGTTGCACCATATAAAAAAGTACTTACAATGGTTGATGGAGACAAAGTTGAACTTGTTGAGTATCATCCATGTATTTCAGGCTCTCATTGGTTACTACATCAATATAAAAACAACTCTGAATTAATTGATGATGCTTATCGTGACGGCAACAAACATGTTTATTCCTGCCATGTTGGATCAGCTCCTCTTGATTTGAAAGCTAGTTTCAATGCAGCGGGAATCGATGAAATTCAAATTGTTGGAGATGAAGTCAAAGTAACTCACGCAGGCCTTGCAGGTGCTGGTGTTGGAGCTGGAATGTGTAGAGGAATGGGTGAAGGAGTTAAATATGTTGAACTCATCAAATCTGGCGGAGGCTCCAAAGAAGGAAGAGCAACCGTAGTAACACCAAAACTCCAAAAGGTAGTCATTGGTGTAGATGATACAGATGTAAAGGATGCTGGTGCAACATGGACAATGGCACATAATTTAGGTGTTGAGTTAGCTAGTGAAGGTTTTGAATACCTCGACCATATTATTGTCCAATTATATCCACACAACCCTCATAAAACTCAAAATTGTGTTTCTATAGCTTTGACTTTCGCTGTCGAAAGTAAGAAAAAAGAAGCATTAATCAATAGAGTTATTGAAATTCTAAAAAGAGATACTTTATCTGACAAAACCGCAATAGCTGTTTTAGAAGGTCTTGAAATACCAGAAAAATTAAGGCAATATTCAATTGCAACCAAATCTGGTATGATGGATGTGGAAACTGCTGAAAAAACTGCTGATGAGTTAGGTATTGACTTGATTGCAGTTACTGGTGAGCAAGGTAAGGTTGGTGCTCTTGCAGCTTTAGGCCTTTATAATGACGTTGAAGAAGCTGTAAAAGCATATGACAAAAAATAAGAGAGATTAATTCTCTCAATTATCTATTTTTTTAATTATTAAATTTTATATCAATAAAATGATCATTATCAAATTGTTTTATGGATGTAGAATTGGTATTAGTGAATTTTATTTCAATTTGATGAATTCCATATGTAAAGTTCTGGTTTTTAATTGTTCCATTTGAATTTGTAAAAGTACCTAAATAGGAATTGTCAGCGAAAATTGAATATGAATTGTTTTCTTTAAATATTCCTGAAGAATATCCCTCTGAAACATTATCTACAATTACCTCATAGGTCCATCCGCCAGGCTGTCTTGATTGAATACTAAATTTTTCTGCAAATGATACATTATTTCCATTTAAATTATGAATTATTATTGATTTTTCAAATACATCCTCAAGACGGCTATTCTGAATGATATTTCCATCATCGATACCTAATGCATTTTTTGCATTTAAAGGAAGTCTTAATATACCTGGCTCGAAATTTCTAGTTTCATTTATAATATAGGATTCATCATTTATAATAATCGTGTCATTAACATTAACACCTAAAGTCATCATTGCATCTGATGGCATCCGTATTGCATTAGATTCATTTTCAATTGCGGAGTCTACAGTATATGGTCCTCTAACTGAAACTGCATTGTCACTTCTTTGGTCTGTGAAAATGATTAGATTTCTTGAATTTGGTTCAATGGAAATTGTTCCGTTATCAAAAGTAGCAGCACCCAAAAATGTTGAAAGCATCAAGAGTAAAAGCAGCATTGATATTATCAGTGGGAAATGAACTCTGATAAAAGATTTTAACAGATTAGCTCTCGGTTTCTTTCTATATATTATTATTGATTGGATAATAACTTTAACAATATAATAAATAGATAAAACAATACCTATGACAGAAATTATAACCCCAACTGATAATGGTATAAACTTAACGAAAAATATAGTGAATAATCCTAGAATGACTAAAGACAATCCTACAATTGACATACGAATATAATATCCTATATCATCAATCATTGTTACCCTACCATACTTGTTAGCACGGCTCATAATTGTTCTTACAACTTCATTAGCCATTATATTCAAATCGGCCAAAGGTGACATATCATGTTCTATTGCACCAATGTCAACTTCCAAAATAGAAATACCTAATACATCAGCGTCAATAACTATTCCAACATCAACACCATAATCCTTTTCAAAATTAATCCTTTGCAAAATTTCCTTACGGGCAGCAAACTGACCACTCAAAGGTTGTTCAAAAGAAATTTCAGGGAAAAAGAAATTCAAAAGAGGTTTAGCGGTAAGTTCGGTAACACGTCCGCTTTCACGTGCAAATTTTGTCTTGGTAATTTCTGCTTTTCCATCTAAAATAGGCTTAATCATAGCTTCAACTTTTTTAGAAGTTAAATTATGAATATCTGCATCAATAAAAGCAATAATATCACAATCAGCATTTTTATAACCAGTGTGAAGTGCTTCACCCTTACCCTTATTCACTTCATGATTAATTACGATAGCTCCAGCTTTTTCAGCCTCTTCAGCAGTCTTATCAGACGATCCATCATTGACTACTATAATCTCATCAACAAATGAAACGGCCTTTACAACCTCAACTACTTTAGCTACCGTATTTTCTTCATTAAAAGCCGGTATAATAACAGAAACCCTTTGATATTTAGGTTTGGATGTTTTTAAACTAGCCAACAAAAATGCAAGAATAACGAATAACCAAGACAATTTTTCACCTAAAAATTATTTAATATATTCTACATTATATTAATTAAATACTATAAATGTTTGTTAAAAAAAAAGAAAATAGAATTAAATATTTCTAATAGTTATTGTATTAGAAACACCTAATCCATTATACATACTGGTAATTATGTATTTGCCAGATTGCAAATTGATATTCAAGTTTGCAACACCTGAAGAATTTGTTGTTCTTTGATAAAATACTCCATTAATATTAAATGTTACCTCAACTCCAGGCAAAACATTTCCCATACCATCCAAAATTGTAGCTTTAAATGTAGTTCCATCCTTATAGTACATGGTAACATCAGAAGTCAATATTACTGGTTTTACGGTAATTTTATTAGAAACTCTTCCGGAATCATATTCCGCAGTAATAGTATAGGTTCCCGGTTCAAGATTAATGGCAAGGCTTGCAACACCATTAGCATCAGTTAATCTATTATAAAATACACCATTAATATTGAATGTAACATTTACGCCAGATAACGGAGAACCGGTATCGCTTAAAACTTTAACTGAATATCTGGATGCATTTTTATAATATTTCACCAGATCATAATTTTCAACTAAACGGGAAAGAACTGTGATGTTATATGACCTCTCTTCTTTAGTGATTGGATTTGTAAGGGTTAAAATATATATATCAGGTTCCAAATTAATATTTAACCTAACTACACCTTCGGAATTAGTGACTCTTGTATAAAATACTCCATTAATGTTCATTTCAACATTTCGACTAGCAACAGGATTACCATTATAATCCAATATGGTTGCATAAAATTGAGTTCCGTTTCTAAAGTATTTAACAATATTAGATGATTCGATAGTTGATTTGATAGTAATGTTTCTTGATATTTCACTAGAGAGATATTTATCATCACCGGAAAATTTAACTAAAACATCATAAATGCCCTGATTTAAATTGACGGCAATTGACGCTAAACCTCCATCATTAGTTACTCTGGAATTGTCAACTCCATTAATCCTTATAATTACAGTCCTATTAGCTAAAGGATTATTATTCTTATCAAGCAAGGTTACATAGAATCTGGATCCATCCTTATAATACATTTCAACATTATCTGCATCGAGATGTGTTTTGATATTATCTATAGTAAAATTACCGTTACTAGAAGTATTTTGATAAATAATGCTTGAAAATTGAGCATTTACATCATAATTTCCATAATCCAAATCAGTTAATGATAAAACTCCATATCCATTTGTAGCATTAACATCATAACGTTTGGAATTAACATTGACATTAACAGTAGCATTAACTGGTTGTGAAAGTTTTAAAGTAATCATTACTGCATCATAATCTGTTTTTAATATATTAATAGCCATATCTAATGGTAATTTAGTCACATCAAATGTTGTATTGGCAGTAGCAATATTGGAATAATATCCGAATGCCTCATAACTTCCAGGATTGAAAATGTCATCGACCTCAGATTCACCATTGGCCGGCACCAAATATTCTTTAGAATTGATTTTAACAATTATATTTCCAGTAATTTTTAAATCATCAGCGATTAATGTATTTTTAACAATTATCTTATCCCCATAAACTATATCAGAAATGCCTAACGTTAAATTTGCGGATTTGACTGTAATATTAATTACACTTGAAATTGATGAGTCCAAATAATAATCATTACTTTCATAAGTTACAGAAATTGAATAATTCTTAATAGAAGTAAATTGAGTTGTTAAGCTAGCAATACCATCAATAATCGGACGGACATAATTTTTAGAGTCAATATTAAATGTAACATTACCAAATTGAACTAAATTTCCATATTCATCTTTTACAATAGCTTTTATATCAATTGGTGACTTAACAGAAACTAATTCTGGAATATCCAATGTTATATTCGTATTTAATGCATCAACAGTGAATGCTTTAATACATGCAACCTGTGAATCATAAGAATGTCCATATTGTGACATGTCAGAAGCATAGTCATATAAATCAAACCAGTTAATGCCATCGAAACTGAAGAATGATATGCCTTTAGAGTATAAAATCCTGTTTGATCTGACTTTTTCTGAAATTGGTAAAGATGCGAACTTATCACATTCAAGTTTTATGACTACTTTAAATTCATCACCTGTTTTTAATGGAATAAACTGGTCTAAATCAAAAGTGTAATATCCTGGATTTGAAACTCCATTTTGAGTTGATTTTAAAGCATTGTTCACATAAATTTGAGCAGTCCATTTAGTGGTTGCATTGAAATATGTGGAAAATGCAGCTAAAAACTCATCACCGGTTGCATTGAAAATATTTTCATACCATATTGTGCTTTCACCGGTTATCAGATAATCTGTGATTCCAATAATGTCATATTGATAATTCTTGTCATAACGTACCGTATCATTCAAAATGATAGTATAAGTGGATTTGTCATAATCTCCTACTCTTACACAGTTTTTATCGTAATAGGAAACATAGAAATAACCTTTATTTCCCCATGTATCTCCCCAACTATTTTTACAAATCCATGCTCCATCCCCTTCAGGACTAGTCCTAAACTTGTTTTTTGAATAGTTGTCATCCCATCCGACAATAGTTACAGCATGGTTTGGTCCATTAGGTCCGTTGTAATAATAGCTGTTTGAATTCATATAGGATCCAGAATAATAGATTCCGGTAGCTACAGCACCATATTTAATTATGGCCTCCTTAACGGCATTATTGTCAGTGTAGTTTGAACGTGTAAGATATACCAAGTTTTGAACATGAATGGTACTGTTCAATACAGGAGATAAAACGCTATAGTCACTGAATGTTTCCAATTCTTCATCAAATGCTCCAAGCCAACTTACAAGATATCCTACGCCCATGTCATCATATCCTCCAGTATTTGTTGGAAGCACCCATCCGTAATCAGAATAATATGACATGACATTTTTCATATTTTCTTCGGATAAATCATGTGAAACACCAGTAGCTTTCAATATACATGATTCCAATGCAGCAAGGGAAGTGAATGCCCAACAGTTGCCACTGCTTTTTTGATTTTTAACAGGAGTAACATATCCATAATCCCTTAAATCATAGTTGGACGGTAGAGTTCCATTAAATGAGAAATCACCTTTAAATAAAGTGTAATTACCATTTCCAATAAACAAATCGTAACCCAAAGAATTATAATGGTTATTCCCATTTGATGCCTTATTGTTTTTATATGTATTGGATGAAATAATATTTTGAGTGTTTAAAATTGTATAAATGGCTCCACCATCATTAGTTGCTTTATTTGAATTAAAATTTGATGATTTTACAGAAAAATAAGAGGAATTATCTGCAAAAATAGCTCCACCGCTTAATGCCTGATTGGACGTGAATATTGATGAGGTAACATTCATTGACCCATACATCTTATAAATGGCTCCACCCTGATAATTGGCTTTATTATATGTGGCAATTATTGAATCAATGTTGGAAATTGAAGCTAAATCACATATGGCTCCACCAAATGTAGCACCACAAGATGTAAAATTTGATTTGATAATGTTTAATTTAGAATCTCTGGAATAAACAGCACCGCCTGCATTGGTTATTGTATAACAATCATCAAAGAGAGTATTTTCGATATATAAATCAGAATTCCCTTCGCTGGCTATACCACCACCATATTTGTATGCATAATTATGCTCAAAGACGGAATCAATCAAACGTAAATTTGAACCTCTAATATAGATTGCTCCACCATATGTAGCAGTGTTTTCCCTAAAAGTGGATGATGATATTACTGCAGTGCCTCCGGTAGAATATATTACACCACCAAATACATTCTGATAACTTCCAGTGTAACTGCCATCATTATTTTCAAAAATTACGTTATTTGCATTAAAATTTCCACTATTATAAATTGACAAATCGTTTAATGTAATATTCATAATATTTAATGTGCCTTGAATTGAAATTTGTGAAGATTTACCACCAATAAAAGTGTATAAAGGATTTTGACCTATAATCGTTAAATTGTTTACGCTCTTAGTTCTATCCAATTCATATCGTCCATTTGCAAAATGAGCTATGCTATTATCTGATAATTTTGATGAAGACAAATATTTATATGGGCTTGCTTGACTACCATTCCCATCAATTTCAACTGATGAATCGAAATAAATATTTGATGTGGATAATAAGCTATTATCTGAACTAATAGCTAAAGTATCATCATTCATAGTAATATTATCACTAGCAAAGCTAAATGGAATAATTAATATGAATAAAATTAAAAATAAAAATATTTTGCTTATAGTTTTCATTATTTCATCTCAAATATTTAATTATTAATAATCTATAATTTTCATTATTATTATATTTAGTATATTTTGAGTTTTTTCACTCAAAAAAACAAAAAAGAATATAAAAGATAATAAAAAAAGTCAATATAAAGGGAGATAATTAGGAGGACTATTTATTTATAAAAAACTGTTAATTTTATTATTAACACTATTCTTTATTTTTTCAATTACAGCAGTGTCCGCAAATGACTTGAATTCACAAGATGCTGATTATCAAATTAATGAGATTTCACTAAAAAATAAAAGTGTGTCCAAGGACTCTAATTTTTGGGATATTTTTAACTTTGGAAAGAATAATAAGGAGTATGGATACTGGCTTTGGGCATCAGACATGTACAAAGTTGATTTGAATAAAATGGAAGATGAAGGTGTTAAATATATATTTTTGAACTCTTATGCTTTTACCGAATATGGTCAGAGAGATGTTTTGGATTGGATTAAAGAAGCTAACAAGCATGGAATAGAAGTTCATGTTTGGATGCAGATATTCAATAATGGAAACTGGATTTCACCGGTGCAAAAAAATGGAACACCAGATAATAAATACTTCAACTATAAGATTGAAGAGGCCAAATATTATGCTGGATTGGATGAAGTCAGTGGAATACAAATTGATTATATCCGATTTGAAGGTAATGCATATAACTTCAAAAATGGGACAAAGGCCATTAATCAGTTCGTTGAAAACTTTTCTAAAGAAGTGAGAAAAGTCAATCCTGATTTAACATTATCCGCAACAGTAATGCCTGAGGCAGATAAAGATGAATATTATTACGGTCAGGACATTCCTACATTAAGCAAATATGTTGATGCTATTGTTCCTATGATGTATAAAGGAAATTATAACGAAACCAGCAGCTGGTTTGAAAATACGACTGAATGGTTTGTAAATAACTCTGGAGATGCTGAAATATGGTGCGGTCTTCAAACTTATGAATCCGACAATAATATTTCTGCCTTGCCTGCAAGTGAATTGATAACAGATGCGGATTACTGCTTTGATGGAGGTTCTAAGAAAGTTATCTTTTTCAGATGGGGAATGAATGAAGAACTTGAAAACAAAAAATTGAATTAAATGATAACTAAAACCCTTCAAAAAGAACTGAATATCAGTTCCTGGCAAGTCAACAGAGTAATCAAGCTAATCGATGAAGGAAATACCATACCCTTCATTGCAAGATATCGTAAAGACGTTACCGGTTCCTTGAATGATGAGATATTGAGAAAATTCGATGAAAGGTTAAAGTACCTTAGAAATCTTGAAGATAAGAAAAACAAAATCATCGAAAGAATCGAATCATTAGGAAAGTTAAGCGATGAGCTTAAAAAAAGCATACTTAATGCTGAAACTTTAGTTGAGCTGGAAGATATTTACAGGCCTTTTAAAAGCAAAAAGAATACTAGAGCTACAATAGCAAAAGAGAAAGGTTTGGAACCGTTGGCTCAAATTATTTTAAAGCAAGATGTTGAAAAACCTGTTATTGATATTGCACGAGACTATATTAATCCTGAAAAAGATGTTTTAACAGCCCAAGATGCTATTGATGGTGCAAAAGACATTATTGCAGAGATAATATCTGATAATTCTGATTTTAGGAAAAAAATAAGACAGAACACATTTCATACGGGCAAAATTGAAACAAAAGATAAAAACAAGAATCTTTCTTCAGAATATGAAATATATTATGACTATAGTGAAGATTTAAGAAAAATACCTCCTCATAGAATCCTTGCCATTAACAGAGCAGAAAAAGAGGGATTCATCAGGGCAAAAGTTACAGTTGAAATAGATGACATAATTCGTTATCTTTCAAGACATATCCTGAAAAACAAATCAAAGATTCCTGAAAAAATCGAATACAATCCACATACTACCCCCATTATAAAAGAATCAATTAAAGATTCCTATAAACGATTGATTTCACCTGCAATTGAACGAGAAATAAGAAATTTATTAACTAAAAAGGCGGAAGAAAAATCAATTAAGGTATTTGCTCAGAACTTAAATCAATTGCTGATGGAATCTCCCTTGTCAGGCAAAACAATATTGGGTTGGGATCCTGCATTCAGAACCGGATGTAAGTTGGCAATTATTGATAGAACTGGAAAAGTTCTGGATACTGCATTGATTTATCCAACCGAACCCCAAAATAAGATTAAAGAATCCAAAAAGATTGTCCGTGACCTAATTAAAAAATATGATATTGACGTGATTGCAATCGGTAATGGAACTGCTTCAAGAGAATCTGCAGAAATTGTAGCAGACATTATTAAAAATACAAGTGTAGAATTCATTATTGTCAATGAAGCAGGTGCATCCGTATATTCAGCAAGTAAACTGGCTGATGAAGAATTTCCTGACTTTAGCGAAGGTGAACGCAGTGCTGTAAGTATTGCAAGAAGATTGCAGGATCCATTAGCAGAACTTGTTAAAATTGATCCCAAATCAATTGGAGTCGGACAATACCAACACGACATGAATCAAAAAGAACTAAGCCAATCATTAAACGGTGTTGTAGAAAAAGTAGTTAATGAAGTTGGTGTGGACTTAAATACAGCATCATATAGCTTGCTTAATTATGTATCAGGGTTAAACAAAACAACTTCAAAAAATATAATTGAATATAGAGACAATAACGGCAGTTTCAACAATCGTGAAGAACTGCTGAATGTTAAAAAATTAGGTAAAAAAACTTATGAACAGTGCGCAGGTTTTGTAAAAATTGATAATCCTCAAAATCCTTTAGACAATACTACAATACACCCCGAGTCATATGATGCAACAATAAAACTTTTAAAAAGTTTGGGATACTCATTAAATGATGTTGGGAAAAATAACTTAAAACTGGATGATTTGAACCTAGAGGAAATTTCATCAAAGCATGATATTGGAATTGAAACGTTAAAAGACATTATTAAAGAGCTTAAAAAGCCTGGACGTGACCCTCGTGATGACATGCCTAAGCCAAAGTTAAGAAAGAATGTGCTTTCCATTGAAGATTTAGAGGAAGGCATGGTTCTTGAGGGAACAGTCAGAAACATTGTTGATTTTGGTGCATTTGTCGATATTGGAGTTCACCAAGACGGCTTGGTTCACAAATCCCAACTAGCCAACAAGTTTGTAAAGCATCCCTTAGATATTGTTAGCGTTGGTCAAATCGTTGATGTAAAGGTTCTGGATGTTGATATTCAAAGAAAACGGATACAACTATCAATGTTAATTTAATATTTAAATATTATTTCAAAGAAAAATATCTATTAACAATTTAAAAGTTTGATTTAAATGAACATTAATCTTGGAAATAAAAAATATATACTGATTTATCTTGCCATAATTTGCATATTTAGTGTATGCTTTTTAAAACCTGAAGACTACTTGTCTCCATTTTTTGAAATAGGAATATTGGCATTGATTTTTATTATTGGATCTTCTTGTATCTATTACTATACTAAAAACGAGGACAATCTCCATAAAGTTGCATTCCTGATAATATTGCTATTCGGTATTACATGCGTATTTCTAACACCCATAAACGATGTATCCGATGAACAGGAACATTTCGTAAGGTCTGAAATAGTATCTACAGGCCAATTGTCTACAACATATGTTCCAATACCAAATACAACTCAAAACGGATATCAAACAATTAATTCAATTACAATCTTTTGTGAAAATGCCGGGGCAAATGTTTTTGGAACGACAGTGGATGATGCAAAAATAGATTATACCCCATCATATTTTAATTCCGCATTTTCCCAGAATCCATTTTATTCATATCTTCCACAGGCAATAGGAATTTTACTCGCTAAAATTCTAGATTTAAATGCTATTTGGATGTTGTGGCTTGGAAGATTATTTAACTTATTGGTTTATGCAGGAATTGTATCATTTGCAATACGTAAAGCTCCAATATTAAAATTTCCATTATTAATAGTTTCAATTTTGCCTCTTGCGATTTATCAGGCGGCATCAATGAGCGTTGATGGAATGTTTTCAGCATTCGCAATACTTGCATTCGCATACTTTTTATATTTCTATAAAACCCCTAAAATCAAATGGATTGATTTGGGAATATTTTATGGTGCGGTCATATTGGCAGGACTTTTAAAATCTCCATTCCTGGCTTTGAGTCTGCTGATATTTTTAGTTCCAAACGATCACTTTGAAAGCAAAATGCAAAACATCATATCTAAATCAATGATATTGGTTACACTTGCAATAGGACTGGCATGGTCAAATTATGCAAATAGTGTACTTGCAAACTCCTGGAGAGGAGAGTTCTTTGCAAAAAAACATGTAAATTCAACAGAGCAAATTAATTACTTAGTTAGTAATCCTGCTTTTGCGGCAGAAAGGTTTTTAAATGTTTTTAGTGAATCTCCAGTTATTATTGATAGACTGTTTTATTTCTCAAATGATGTTCGTGACTATTCATCCACACTTTTATCCGTGCTTTATACAGCATTTTTCCTAATATTTTCCATTGCATATCCTTTAGATGAAAAATTCGAAATAAAAACTAGAATTGAAGGATTATTGATAGGATTTTTAATATACATTGGAGTTATTGGTGTACAGTACCTAACATGGGCTAGTGTTGGAGCCACTAGTGTCATTAATGGTGTTTTTGCACGTTATTTTATGCCTTTATTAATTTTTGTTCCGTTTGTTGTCAATACAGATTTACTGGACTATGACAATGAAGAGTTATCACAATTATTCTTAACAATAGCGTTGGGATTCATTTCAGGCATGATAATGCTAACCGTTTCAGTGAAATATTAATACCATCTGCAAACGGTTAAAATAACTAATGCGGACAACAATACAATACTAATCAACATTATAATTTTATTTACTTTTTCCTCATCATCTACTGACTTATTAAATCCAAATATTAATGGAAGTAATCCTAAAAGAGGAATAAAATATCTGGACTGAATGTCAACACCATAAAGTATACCAACTGAGCTCCAATTCAATAGCTGTATAGTGAATGTACCGAAAAATACAATCAACACGACAAGCAATAGTCCAATTCTCAATTTATTTGATAATTCATTTTTGTTAGGATATAAAAACACAACTGATCCCACAAAGAGCAAACCTAAAAGCGTAAATAAATTAGATTCATAAACAAATGGTGGGAATGAAAATGAAAACATTCCAAATAAAACAATGCCTATATAATCAAATGCATTGGCAAAGGTAACGAATGCCTGAGGCAAATGTCCAGCCAAGTAATTGATTTGTCCAGACATTGAAACATTATGCTCTATGAAATAATTTGCACGGTATGAAAGCATATAATTTGGTGTTGCATAAAATTTAGCCCATAAAATCCCTAAAACCGCCACAATTAAAAATGAAATAATATTATAATAAAATGGAGTTTTAAAATTATCCTTAGGAATCAAAAACAATAAAAATATCAATGCAAGATATGGGAGTTTACACAATCCGCACAATAATGCTAAAAGCGAAAATATTGCCAAATCCTTCAATTCAAGAGAATTATCTTTAGACTTATACATGAACAAGAAATATCCTATAACTAAAAAAGCCAACCCATTAATCATCACATCAATACTTAATGAAGCTGCCTGAAAAATTGCTAAAGGCAAGCAAGCCATAACCATTAAAGGAATTTTATAAATTGGAGCTTTTTTAACAGCTCGAGAAATTAAAAATGCATACAATATCAAATTAGCTATGCGACCAAGCCACAACATCCAAATAGTGTTTAAATCCAGAAGCTTAGCTAAAAGTATTCCAATTCCCTGAGCCAAATAACCGAAAAATGGATTTTGCATAAAAACAGACGAATAAATAACATTCGAGTAATCTATTTTGACATTGTCTATGCTGCTTGTAAAAACAGTATTTCCATAATCATTTGCCAAATCAACTGCTCCCTTAATAGTATTAAACCCAACGAAAGTACCATTTACAAATTGAGGTTCAGGTACCAAAACTCCGGTAGAGGTTAACTCAGACCTTATGAAATGTTCTTGCTCATCAGGAACTAATCCAATCGGAGTTAAAAATGCACATAATAATCCAAAACATATTATAACAACAAATGCAACCTTATGCAGTTCACATTGATGTAAACTATAATAAATGATTGAAAATGAACCTAAAATTACTGTTAAAATAAAAATACTTCCCTCCATTACGGGGTGCAAATAATTATCCAAGGACGCTATTGATAGAGTTAAAACCGCAACAAGCAGAAAATAAATCAATAGGTATTTTTTGTTTTCTAATGTGGCATTGTAATATTTGTTAAAATCAATTTCGAAATTCATTATTTATAATATTTAATCTTATTAGATATTTAAATAATATTAAAAATAAACAGATTAATCAATGTATAAACTTGACGATTTTAAAAATAGCTCTAATGAAGAAAAATTGGGAATTTCACTATTCATTATTGGAATAATTTTTCTCTTAATAACCACATATATAGGATTTACTAAAATAGGTTTATGGTATGATGAGCTATACTCAATAGCATTTTCACAGCTACCAATTTCAGAAATGTTGGAAATAGGACCTAAAGATGTCCATCCATTATTATTTTATCTAATTTTTAAGGTATTTATAAAGATATTTTCATTTTTGGATATTGCCGTTGTAGGTAGGCTTGTATCCTTGATACCTATTTACTTAATTGGAATATTATCAATTACCAAAGTCAAAAAGAATTTTGGTATGCTAACGGCAGGTTTATTCTTTTTATGTATTTCAATGATGCCTCAACTGATGCTTTACAGCGTTGAGATAAGAATGTATTCCTGGGGATTGTTTTTCGTTACAGCGAGCTTTATTTATATTTATGAAATCTACAATGATCCTAGTTTGAAAAATTGGATTATATTAACTATTTTAACTATATGCTCAGCATATACTCATTATTTCTCTGCAGTAGCATCATTTGGACTATATCTGGTATTATTGATATATCTCATTAAAAATAACAGAGAACAGATAAAATATTGGCTAATGTCTGCATTAATTTCAGTTATTGCATTTATTCCATGGGCATTTATTGTATTTGGTCAAATTTCATATATAGAAAGTAAATATTGGATTGCACCAATTACAGTAAAAACATTAATAAGCTATGTCTATTTTGTTTTATCTCCGGCCACAATATTCATTCAATCAAATGAATTAGTATCCCCAACGATTTTAGGAAGCATAATGCTAATAATATTTTTATATCTAATATACAAAGTCAGGGACAAATATGCGATTGGCGGAATTATCGCCTTTTTAATTGTTCCAATTATTGGAGTTGTCGTATCACAAATAACACATCCGTTTTTCCATCAAAGATTTTTGATTCCTGCACTCGGATGTCTATGGTTGAGCTTTTCAATATTGCTAACGAAAGTATATGAAAATAAAAAGGTTTTTTATATCATATTAGCAGTTATTTTAATTATAGGACTTATAGGCTGCGTTAATTTCATTAATATACAAAATCAAGATGCAATTGATACGCAGATAGAGTATGATTCCTTAAATAAAGTTGTTGGAAGTGGAAATGTTATATTTAATGACTTTTTCCCTACATACTTTGAACTTCAGGGATACCTTTTGAAAAACAATCATCATTTAAGTTTCAATGACAATATTTCAGCGCACATTGTTGATGCACTTAAAGATCCAGGAATACGAGGCGAGATAGCTAATGGCGCCAAAGTTTATTATATAGATGGCGGTTATGAAGACATAAATAGTTTTAATTCTACGGGATTAACATTACATGAAATTTCCTTTAATCAGACACTTAAAAATAACACGTTTAAAATTTATCGAATTGATGTTTAGGTAATATTATGAATTTAGAAATTGTTGTTCCATGCTATAATGAAGAAAGAAACATTAAAAAATTTTACAGTGAGTTAAATGTAACTTTAGATAGAAATATAGACTGGAAAGTAATTTTTGTTGACGATGGATCATCAGACAATACTCTAGAAACAATCAAAAGCCTAAACAAGGATAACATCAGATACCTATCATTTTCAAGGAATTTTGGAAAGGAAGCTGCAATTTATGCAGGATTAAATAAAACAACCGCAGACTATGTTATTTTAATGGATGCTGATTTGCAGGATCCCCCATCATTAATTCCAGAGATGCTATCAAATATTAATAGCCATGATATTGTAGCTACAAGGCGCGTTACACGAACCGGAGAACCTCGAATCAGGTCATTTTTTGCAAGACAGTTTTACAAAATAATGAACCGATTTAGTGATATAGACTTGGTCGACGGGGCACGTGACTTTAGATTAATGAAAAGATATGTGGTAGATTCCATTTTAGACTTGGAAGAATACAACCGTTTTTCGAAGGGTATTTTTCAATGGGTCGGATTTGACACAAAATGGATTGAATACAAAAATATCCAAAGAAATGACGGTGAAACAAGCTGGTCATTTTGGCAGTTATTTAAATATTCTGTTGAAGGAATTGTGTCATTTACCGTGGCCCCGCTACATATTTCAACCGTTATTGGAATAATATTTTCAATAATAGCATTCATCGCGATTTTATTTATTATTATAAGAACACTTATATTTGGAGACCCGGTGAGTGGTTGGCCTTCAACAATAAGTGTTATTTTATTCATTGGCGGCATTCAACTATTTACAATAGGAATTTTAGGCCAATATTTAGCTAAAACATACATTGAAGTTAAAAAAAGACCCAAATATATAATTAAAGAGGATAATTTAGAGGGATAATATGAAGGAATTAACTAATAAACTATTTGTTGAAAAAACTGACAATATATTCTTGCAATTTTTTAGGTTCATATTTGTTGGAGGAACAGCATTTCTAATCGATTTTTTTATATACTTCGCATTAGTAGAATTTTTAAATGTTAATTATTTAATATCTGCAGCAATTGCGTTTTTCATTTCTGTTCTCGCCAATTACTATTTATCCACTTCATGGGTATTCAATCAAAGCCAAATTGAGAATAGAGCTATTGAATTTAATTTATTTTTAGCAATAAGCTTTGTAGGATTAATATTTACAGAAATACTACTTTATGTATTCACAGACATGTTTTCAATAAACTATTTATGGTCAAAAATATTTGCATCAATACTAGTTTTATTCTGGAACTTTTCAGCACGTCGTGTGATGTTTTATGGAAAAAAAATCTAATTTATAATTTAAAAATTAAATATTAAAAGAATTATATTATTATCTGATATTAAATTTAATGAAGGTATTTTATCATGATTCCAAAAGTAATGATAGTGTTGGGCAGTGGTTCCGATATGGCCATTGCTGAGAAAAGTATGGATATTTTTGAAAAATTGGAAATTCCCTATAGCTTGAAGATAGCTTCAGCTCACAGAACACCTAATCTTGTTCGTGAAATTGTAAGACAAGGTACAGATGCGGGAATTGAAGTATTTATAGGAATTGCTGGACTTGCTGCACATTTACCAGGTTCCATAGCAGCTTATACTCCAAGACCAGTTATTGGAGTACCGGTTGATGTGAAAACCAATGGTATTGATGCGCTTGAATCCTGTGTTCAAATGCCGTATCCTTCCCCAATTGCAACTGTCGGAATAGATAGGGGAGACAACGGTGCAATATTGGCAGCTCAATTTATAGGTATTCATGATGAAGAAGTGCGTCAAAAAGTTATCAACTTAAGAAAAGAATATAAAAAGAAAGTTTTTGACAGCAATAAAGTTACCGAAGAATTTGAAGATAAAAAATACCTTGTTAAAGATTTCTTAAATGTTGATAGCATAAGAATAGAAAAAGATGATTTGGTCGAAATTGACAATTCATTAATAAATAAAGATGCTGATGTTGCAATTATAGTTGGAAGACATTCTGATTTAATTACTGCTAAAAAAGTAAGCGTGACCTTAGACAGACTTAAAATTAGCCATAACATGAAAGTTGTATGTCCAATTAGGTCAAACAATAAATTTAAAAGCTATATAAAAGAAGTTGAAAACTCAAAAATATTTATTGGAATCAGTTCAAACTCATCACAGGTTACCGGAGCATTAGTGGGATTAACAGATAGGCCTGTTATTGGAGTCCCTTGTGAAAATGAACAGGGAAATGATTATATGCTTACTACAGTAAATATGCCTCCTGGAGTTCCTGTGGCAACTGTTGGAATTAATAATGGACGTAATGCAGCTGTTTTGGCTGGAGAAATACTTTCAATTAAAGATGCTAATATTATTGAACTTGTAACAAAACTAAAAGATAAAAAAATTAATTTGTAGGGATTAAAATGAATATTGATAATGAAAATGTTATTGAAATTACTGAAGAGTTATCCTCTGAATTTGAAGTATCTCGTGTGCTTAGAAATTATCCGAAAGACACAGTGATTATAAAAAACGTTAAGGGATTTGACATACCTATTATATCAGGTATCTGTAACACACGTGAAAAGATAGCTGAATCAATTAACTGTGAAGTTTCTGAAATTACTGAAAAAATTATTGAAGCGACCGATAATCCTATTAAAGTTGATAAATTCACTGATTTCAGTGAATATGATACAATGGAAATTAATCTGGATAAAATACCTGTCCTAACCCATTATAAAAGAGATGGTGGTAAATACATTACTGCAGGAGTTGTATTTGCACGTGACCCCGAAAATGGAATTCAAAATGCATCAATTCACAGAATGATGGTATTGGACAATAAAAGACTTGTCATCAGGATTGTTCCAAGAAATTTATACACATATTTCCAGAAAGCTCAAAAATTAGGAAAGGATTTGGATATTGCAATAGCTATTGGAATGGATCCTGCAATATTGCTTGCAAGTACCACTTCAATTTCTATCGATTACAATGAAATGGAAGTGGCCAATGCATTCAAAGACGGTGAGTTAACTTTGATTAAATGTGGTGATTTGGAAGTTCCTCAAGCGGATATCATCCTGGAAGGTAAGATTTCCGTGACAGAAACTGTAGCTGAAGGTCCATTCGTTGACTTGACTGACACTTATGATATAATTCGTGACCAACCAATAATAAACTTGGAAAAAATGCATATTAAAAAGGACAATCCAGCATATCACGCAATCATTCCCGCAGGATTTGAACATAAACTATTGCAAGGCCTTCCACAAGAGCCAAGAATATATTATTCAGTTAAAAATGCCGTTCCTACAGTTGAAAATGTTGTATTGACTGAAGGAGGCTGCTGTTGGTTGCATGCAGTTGTATCAATTAACAAGCAAACCGAAGGTGACGGTAAGAATGCAATAATGGCTGCATTGTCTGCCCATCCATCACTCAAACATTGTGTTGTAGTGGATACTGACGTTGATGTATTTGATGCTGAAGATGTTGAATATGCAATAGCTACTCGTGTAAAAGGTGACAGGGACATTATGATAGTTCCTAATGTTCGTGGTTCATCCCTTGATCCTGTAGCTAAAAGTGATGGTACTACAACTAAAATTGGTGTGGATGCAACCAAATCATTGAAAACTTTGGAAAAATTCGAAAGAGTTAGTTTTGGAGAATAATAGGGGGTTTAACATACTAAACCCATTTAATTATTTACCCAAAATTTCTTCTTCAAGTTCCTTTTTAGAAAAATTACTGAGCCTAACAGCCTCATCAATACCCCAAAATCTCTTAATCTTTAAAGCCATATTAAATTCTCCCTGCTCTAAACCTTGTTCCAAACCTTGTTCCAAACCTTGCTCTAAACCTTGTTCATATATTCCACTGTTCATTACTTTTTCATATATCTCATCTGCTGGCATATTCATAGTTAACACCTTAATTAAGTTTTTTTGTTCTGTTTCATCACTGACATACTGGTGAATAGCTGAAATCAATGGTAAATAATATTTTTCATCATCAAATAGCTTTTTATCTTTTATTTTTTCAATCAAATTGCAAACATCCCTTATTTTATTTAATCGAAATTTTTTGCTAGTCATGAATGGCAATAGTACTAAAAATTGGATTTCTCTTAGTGACAGTTTTAACTCATTATTAATTTTATTTTTGATAGTTAAATACTTTACTTCATCATAATTTTCAGTCAAATAGTGTATTATTGGCTTTAACAGAGATGTTTCAGTTTCATCATAGATATATACATCTGATTTGATGTGATATGTACAGATAATTACTGTAACTACTGGTTTTCCTGATTGGCATTGTAGATGAACCTTATAATCCATATATTTCTTTAAATGTTCTTTTTTAAGTTTTTTATCTTGAAATTCAAAATTCAATAATATCCCTTCACGTGTTTCAAAAACTAAATCCGTTAATAAGTCACTTCCTTTAAATGTATTCAATTCATTTCTATATAGTCTTATTACATTATAATTCAATCCAAAGAAATCAACAAATACTTGTCCAAAAAGTATTGCTGATACTTTGAAAAACTTATCGATATTTTGATGTTGCATAGTTTACCTCAGAATTTAATTAATACAAATTATTAAAAAATTAATACTTAAAAATTGTGGAAGTGCGACTGTGTGAAAATATTAAAAAGATATATTCTTTTTGAAAATATGAAAATTTTAAAAATATAAAATTAAATATTTCCTAAATAAACATGTTTTATTCCTTTTTTTATTGCAATATCCCTTGCTTTAAAAAGTATATTCTTATCCGTCGGCTCTATGTCTCTCATTTTATAGTATGGAAATGCCCGTGAGAAATGAAGAGGTACATCCGGTGACAGTTCATTTATGATAAAGTCGCATAGCTCATCAATTTCTTCAACTGAATCATTATAGTCGTTAATGATAAGATTTGTAACTTCCAGGTGTTTGCCTTCCATATGAATCCTTTTTAGATTATCCAATACAATATCCAAATCAGCCCCGCAGACTTTCTTATAAAAATCCTGAGACATGGATTTCAAGTCTATATTGAATGCATCGACAAATGTCAGAATTTCCTCAATTGATTGGGGCGACATGTAGCCATTGCTGACATAGATTACCTTAAGGTTTTTTGACTTTGCAAGCAAAGAAGTTTTTTTGTTGAATGGTAAGTGTATCGTAGGTTCATTATAGGTCCAAGCAATTGACTTACAATTAAACTTAAGTGCATTTTCAACAATTGTTTCTGGTAGTATTTTAATACCATCACCAAATTTTTCATATTCATGTGAGATGATATAGTTCTGGCAGTGTAAACATGTCATGTTACACCCAAAACCACCAATAGAGTAAGTGAAAGTACCTGACATAAAATGATTAAGAGGCTTTTTTTCAACAGGATCAGGGCTTAAAGAAGATACAATACCATAGCTTAAGTCAAAAAGTTCTCCATTAATGTTTTTATGTTGTCTGCAAACTCCTACATTTCCATCCTTTATTTTACAATAATTGGCACAAATTTCACATCTAATCTTTTGTGTCTTAGAACTTTTCTTATACAAATTTTGACTAACTAACATAGTGATTATATCCCCTGTTTTCTATTTCTGTAACTTCACCATCTATTAACGTTATTTCAATCTTATCGGACGCATTGACCTCTCCGATAACTCGATAATCCAAATCCAAATCATTGTCCTTACTTATAGTAAAAACCAGTTCAAAGTCTTCACCAACATGCAAAAGCAAATCCAAATAATCCAATCCCAAATCAGCTGACATCTTCTTAAACTCATCAGATATTTCGAGCTTTTCCTCATAAATCATGAATCCTAAGGAATCAGGCTTCATTTCATATAATTCAGATGCTAAACCGTCAGTAATGTCTGTTGCGGAAGTTGCACCTGCTTTTTTAATGATTTGACCTTCATTTAAACGTGCATAAGGCTCCAATGATTTTTTTGTATAAATATTATCCCCATTTAAGTTAAATCCCAAGGCAGCCATTCCAATGTCCCCAGTCAAGCAGATTAAATCACCATTTCTTGCGGTATTTTTCATCATTGGATTGTCACACAAGCCTAGTGCAGTTCCTGAAATTATAATTTCTGAAGCTTCATTGGTATCTCCCCCAATCAAAGGAATATTATAATAGCTGCAGGCGTCAATGACTCCTTTTATAATTTGTTTAAAACTATCGATAGCCAAATCCTTTGGAATGGCAATCGACAATAAAAATCCTAGGGGCTCTGCACCCATTGCGGCAAGATCACTTACATTGACTGTCACTGATTTAAATCCCATTTGAAAATAAGACATATCCTTAGGAAAATGCTTTGACTCAATTAACATATCACAAGTAGAAATGAGATTTGTATCATTAAATTCCGTTATAGCCGTGTCATCAGCTACAATGCTTTTGGATTGAGATAAAATATAGTTAACTAATTGTTTTTCACCAATATCTGACACATTTAAAGCCATATATATAGTATTATTTTTAAAATAAATAAATCTTAATGAAAAAAAAGAAAAAGAGTTAATGTGAAAAAATCACATTAAGAAATTTTATGCTTCGATTTTAATAGTATTTCCATTTAATATGGATGAATAGTATCCATCATCTATTGTACCGAAGAAGAATAAGTAACTGCCAGCTGGAAGCTGTTGGTTAAATGAAACAAGTCCGTTGGCATCAGGGTAAGCACCATAGGTGGTTCCATTATAGTATAAAATACCGTAATGTTGACCAGTTATAGGATTACCTGAATTTTTCTCATGTAAATAGAATTGGATAGGAGCATTGAGTTTTATAGTGGAACTAACTAATTTAACTGTAGGAGTAATTCTTACTTTAATTAAGTTAGAAACAGTATATCCTTCAAATTCAGAAGTGATAATGTAATCTCCAGGATTTAAGTTAATAGTTAATGAAGCAATACCTTTATCATCACTGGTTCTATTATAGAATACACCATTGATATTGAATCTTACAGATTCATTGGTAGCTAAAGTACCGTTTTTATAATGGAGCTCTACATTAAATTTAGCACCGGTATTGTATTCAATAGATACATTTCCACCGCTGTTTGAGTTTTTAACAACAATTGTGCTTAATACTTTAATAGTATTGGATTTTTGTTCTTTTGAAACAGGGTTTGTAGCTGTTATAACATAAGTTCCAGGGTTTAAATTAATATTTAATCTTGCAGTACCGTTAGCATTAGTTACACGATTGTAGAATACACCATTAATATTGAATGTAACACTAGCATTTGCTAAAGGATTACCTTGAGCATCTGTGAAGTTAGCATAATATTGGGTATCGTTTTTATAATATTTTGTAACGTCTTTTCCTTCAATAGTGGATAATACAGTAATATTGTTAGAAATTCTATTACCATTCAAAATATTTTCTGCAGTAATAATATATTTACCAGGGTTTAAGTTAATATTTAATTTAGCAACACCACTGGCATTACTGGTTCTATTATAGAATACACCATTGATATTGAACGTGACAACAGCATTTGTTAAACGATTACCTTGACCATCCAAAACATTGACTAAATATTGGGTATCGTTCCTATATGATTTTACAACATCACTTGATTCTAAAGTGGATAAGACTGTAACAGTATTTGTAGCAGTTTCATTAGTTACAGGATTAGCTACTTCAAGAACATATACTCCAGGATCAAGATTGATTGAAAATATCATGGTTCCATTTTCTTTTGTGGTTCTATAATATGTTACACCATTGATTTTAATAGGAATACTTTGATTAACTAAAGGATTTCCATCATTGTCATAAAATGTAGCTTCGTATTGAGAAGCATTTTTATAGTATTTTGTTAAATCACTGGACACGATAGAAGAGTTAGTTACATTTTCATCAGTCACATTATCATCAGTAGAATTAGCATCAGTTACATTTTCATCAGTAGCATTACTATCAGTAGAATTAGCATCAGTTGCATTTGAATCTGATCCACCTACTTCAGTAGTATTTGCTTGAATGACCTTGCCTTCATTAATATCGACAGATATTACCTCATCAGCAACATCAATATTAGAACTGATAATATCTACTTCATTATTAACATCAGCTATTTCTTCTGCACTGATAGCAGAAATTGAAAAAATAGCTAATAAAATTATAGTTATTAAATAAGTTCTTTTAAAATTCATAAATATCACATTTTTAAAAAGTGTAATGTAATATAATTTATACCTTTATGATATATAAATATTTTCAAAAAAAAAGTAAAAAAAAGTTTTCAGAACAACTAGATATGTTCTGAAATTCTATCTTTAATGATATCGTATAATCTTGTATCGATACCGAGAGGGTCGGTTAATATTATTTCACCATCGAATTCAAATTCCTCTTCATCATCATGATGGTGGTGATGATGATGTCCGTGGTCGTGGCCATGGTCATGACCATGATGGTGGTGATGATGATGTCCATGAGCATCCTCTTCATTGAAGTCACTTTCGATACCTAGTAAAGATGGAATATCCCTTTTTGTGTGAAGTCCATGAGCAACAAAAACAGGAACAACAATAATTTTTTCCAAATCATTGCCTTTAATTAATTTATTCATAGTTTCAGGGATTCCTGGTTTTCTAATTTCCATAAATCCATATTCAATAATAGCTTCTGGGAATTCTTCCCTGTACATATCAGTATAAGCTTTAATTACTTCCTCACCATCATCTAATCTACTACCATGGCTTAAAAGTAAAATACCAGTTTTTTCATCAATCATAATAACAACTCATTTATTATTACTATTAATATATAGTTAAAAATATTTAAAGTTTCTTTAATCAACGAAAAAATAAAAAAATAAAAGTTAATTTTACAAGGAAGAATTAACTTTTTTAATCAAGATATCAATTAGGATATCATCAGCCTTAATAGGCTCAGGATATAGAATCTCACCATCAAAATCAATTGCTGTGAGGTCATGATGGTGATGATGATGCTCATGTCCGTGCTCATGGTCATGATGGTGATGATGATGCTCATGAGAATCTGGCTCTTTTAATCCTAAAATTGTTGGAATGTCATTAGTTGTGTGAACACCAGGAGCTATGAATAGTGGAACAACTATTAATCTATCAATTTCATTTTTTTCAAGCAATGAATCAATTGCAGTTGGAATATCCGGTTCTGCCAATTCCATGAATCCAAAGTTTGAAGGATAATCAGTGGTCTTTTCGAATTTTGAATATAAAGCAGATATAAATTCCTTGTTATATTTCAATCTGCTTCCATGTGAAACCAACAAAACGCCAGTTTTAGCATCTTCATCCAATTTGGATTCATTTAAAGCCTCATCAATCCTTTTATCAATGAACTTAAGTAAGTCATCATCCGGTCCTATTGCTGACAATAACTCTATTTCTCCATCAAAATCAACTTCATCCGCAATGGACAAATAATGTTCATCGGGATAATTTCCATCAGGACATCTAGGATCTACTTCCAAAGGTTCTAAACCCAAAAGAATTGGTATATCAATGTTAGTGTGAATTCCTGGAGCTAAAAATACAGGCAATGCTATGATTTTATCTAAGTTATCAACTTCATTTTTTAAGTTTTCAATACCACCTGCAATAGATGGTTCTGACACTTTCATATAGCCTACTTCTGTTGCATAACCAGTTTTATTAATAAATTTATCTTTAATTTCTTTAAAAGTAATTTCACCAAAAGGTAAACTACTACCATGACTGATAAGCAAAATTCCAATATTATTTGACATAATATTAATATTAAAAAAAGTATTATTTAAAAGTAGTTATTAAAAAAAATAGAAAATTAATAAGGAAAATATTACTTTTCCAAAAATTAATTATTTGATTGGTTTGAATTTAAATCCGTATGAAATAACTCCATCAGGACCATCTTCAGAAATTCTTCTAAAGACCATTTCAACAGGATCGCCAATTTCAATATTATCTACATCACAATCAACCAATTGTGAAGTTAATTTTGCACCTTCTTCTAATTCAATTACAGCAACAGCATAAGGTGCTACTTTTTTGAAATCATCAGGAGCTGATCTAATTACTGAATAAGTATAAATTTTTCCTTTTCCAGAAAATTGGAATGGTTCTAATTTACCTTTTCTTCTACAATTTGGGCAAACAACACGGGAAGGGAAAAATACATCTCCACATTCATTACATTTTGAACCTAAAAGGTTGTATCTTTGTTGTATATGACGCCACATTCTAACAGTATCTGACATGAAAGTCCTCCAAATTTTTTTAATTATTACTAAATATCGTCACAATAATATAAAAAATTAACCTATATTACTTGTTATTTAAATTATTGAAAAAATCATATATAAAGCTTTCAAAAAATCACGGAGTCGCACTTCAAAAATTAATATAAAAAATATTATTCTAAATTTATTCCATGTATTCTAAACTAGATAATCAAGGAAATTTAATTACAGGAACAACCGTCATTTTAATAGTTTCACTTGTTTTAATCGTTATATTTATTGTAAACAGCATAAATTATATGGAAAGTGAAAATATAGACTCTATAGAAAATGATAACTTTAAATACATAATTGAAGACTATAAAAAGAATTTAGAGCAGATAGGCAGACAGTCAATAGCTGAGGAAACCGAAAAACTCTATCATGCTCGTTCAATTCATGACAGCAGAAAGGAAATTAAAAAAATTATGAATGATAAGCTAAAGGATGTAAACGAAGAGTACAACAAGAAATATGGCATGGATATTCGCTCGGAAGTTGTATCTGTTGAAAGCACAGACAGTCCATGGAAAGTTTTATTTAAAGTAAGGGTTAAAGCAGATAAGGACTTACAGCAATTTGATGGAATACTTGAAAGCAATTCATCGATAGAAGGCCTAAAAGATCCTCTTCCATATGCCAAAATACCAAAAATCAACCATAACATACAGCACGAAGGAGATAGAATCTATTATTTCGAAACACTATCGCAATATTTGAGAAAAAATGGAATAGATTCATATAATTCATATTTGCTTGCATCGGCTCCATTAACCATAAAAAAATGCCCATACGATCCATACATTCATCATGGAGATGGAAATACAATGAAAGAATGTTTGGATAAGGGTTATTTTCATGAAAGTGCTGACGGCAGCTGTTACTTATGCAGACTTGACGGAAAAGGGGTTTGTCCGCATTATGGAATGGAAGTATTCATTCAAACATATCATTTCGATAACAATGACAGCGTATCATGCTCTGACCATGTCGTGTTTCATGACCACTATCCTGGAAAAAGGCTTCTAAACATAAGTGTTGACAGCCTGATTTTAGATGATTCGCATGCAAAAAAATATGGGTTGATTTAAGATGGATAATAGAGGAAACTTTACACTTGAAATAGTGGTGGTAGGAATAATAATCATATTGATTTTAGGTGTCGTTTTAGCTGCAACAGAAATTTCACAGGAAAAAATTTCCAAGAGTGTAGAAAACAACAATATTGAAAAAACAATATCTGAAGTTTGTGACAGTTTGATAAATGATGCAGGCACTCCAATCAATTGGGAAAATTTCAAACCTAAAAGAATAGGACTAGCTACAACTAATGGAGATGACAATGTGATTCCAAACAGCGTTTCATACTATAAACTAGTAGAACTTGGAAAAGATTACGACAATTACGTTACAAAAAGAATTTTTGACAACAAGTTTTACTCTTCAATGGAACTGATTCCACATGAGACATCCATTTCAAGTGTAAAAATTGGTTCAAATGAGGAAGGTACTAACAATATATATAGTGTTAATAGAATCGTGAAATGTGATTTCTTTAAAAAATACGTTGTATGTGACTTTTTAACAGATGGAAAATGCAATCACGACCATAATCAGAAACATCACAGCTGCAATTATCTAAAACTATTTAAAGGCAACTTAAAATCTCTAGATTATTATCTGCTGTTTGACGATAGCGAAGAGAATAATGTAAAATACTCTATAGATACAACACACTTTAAAAACAGAGGTGATGGAAAAATCGTTTCAAAAACGGAAATATATCTAAACAATGATTTTTCCAAATTGTTTGAAGGAGGCGAATCAAGTTCCGTCATATTTATTCATCTCAACAAAAAGGATGCAAAAGCCGTGCTGGTTGGTGTTCCAAAACAATTTGATAAGAATAAGCTAAACTATAACTATTTTACAACGCAAGAATGTGACTTTATTATAAAAGCTTGGAGCTAAATAGCTGCTCCAAGTATTAATAAAGATACAGAAATTAAAATCAGACTTGAAATTGCATCGGTAACGCTTGTGGAAACTGGAATTACAATATTGTCTGGATCCAAATCCCTATTATAAGATGTAATGGATATGTAATAAACGACAAAAATCATGAGGGAAAGTAAAATTATTCCTGAAATAGTAGAAATAGCAATAATATTTACAAAACCGACACCAGGTGAACCTAAAATATTGGTTGAATCCTCAGCAATGAATCCGATTAAAGGAAACATTACGATAGCAAGGATGTAGCAAATCAGGAAATTGTGAATACTTTCTCCAGCCGGTCTTTTCATAGGCTCGATTACACCGTAGTGAAGAGCTGATGATAATCTAGCACTTAAAATACTAATTAAACTACCACTCTCTCCAGAGAATAATGGTAATAATGTTAATAAGCTAGGATTTGTCAATAGGGTTTCTACTGATGAGTTCAATATACCTCCGGCTGATACTCCTAAAAGGGAACTTAAAAGTAAAACTGGAGTGGATTGCTTAATTATTTGTTTAGATTCATCAGACATTTTAATAGCATATATTAATGCAATAAATACACATATAACAATCAATACTGAAATAATATCCTTAATTAAAAAATTATGGTTTAAATAAGACAATAAAATAACGGAAAGAATAATTGCAGGCAATGTGAATAAGTCTCCTATAGCTGCAATGATTGGTGTTGTTACATTGTCAGGGTCCCAACCACGTTTAAAGCTGTTAAATGAAATAAACATTGTTATTGGAAGCATGATTGCATTAGAAATTGCTCCTGCAATAATACTAATAAATATGAAATCAATTAATGATATTGACTCGAAATTAAATACTATACAGAAAATTTTAGCAAGAATAGCTAAAAATAAAGACAATATCATTGTTAAAACAAAAGCTGATATGATATTACTATTTAACTGTTCTGATAACTCAAATTTTGGAGAAATCATACCAATATGTAAATTTGTTGAGAGTCTGGATGCAAATGATCCAAAAATATTTCCTCTCATACCAATTGCACCAGGAATAATAACAAGCAGTCCTGGAAAAGCTTTAAGGAAAAATGTCATGTTTCCTAAAATAATTCCAGCAAATAAATCTCCTAATGCACAAATCAATAAAGCAATAAAGCTTTCTTTAATAATTGAATTGTGTTCCGTGATAAAATCTGTTATTGAAGATAGTGAAGTGCGAATCTTCTTCTTTTTTGTTTTCATGCATATCACTACCCACTATCATTTTTATCACATCAGTTAATCTTCGTCTTCCAATTCTTCCGGAATATCTTCTAATGAACAGGCTGCAGATGCTAGTTTTCTTAAAAGTTCTGCACCTTCATCAGTTCCTTTTAAAAGTAAATTATCGTTAGCAAGAATCATGGTATTTTTATCCGGACCATAAATCCAGGATTCTCCTCTTCTAATTGCAATAACTCGCATTCCTGTACGATTAGCTAAAAATAATTCACCTAAAGTTTTATTAGCTAAATCTGATTCTTCAACTACACCCAATCTTGTTATCATTTTATCAGATTCTTCCATAACCATTTTAAATACAGGATGTGGTTTAATGCCTTTTATTACTAAATCAGCTAAATCTTTTGCAGCATTAGCCATACTTTCAGCAGCCTCTGCAATCTCAAGTAAGGCAGTTAATTTCTCAGCATCTTCATAAGATCTTGCTGCAACCAATGACTCTTTTTTAATCTCATAATTCATTGCATTAACTCTATTTTCTAAAGTCAATACTTCTTCAGCAGCTTCAATACTATTAAATAATACTGCTGAGTAAGCTAAATCTACCATTAGCTCCGACATATTTTTCATTTCAATTAAAAGATTTTTAATCGACATTTAATCACCTATAAATCTCTTGGATTATTCTTTAATAAGCATGCTCTTCTTAATTTTAATAAAGTTTTCTTTTTAGATTTTAAGTCATCAACTTCTTCCAGAATTTCTTCAATAGGTCCTCTAATGCATTTTACAGCTTCTTTTTGATGAGGCCAATTACACTCCTTACAATTCCAGACATTTTTACCTTTTATCCATTCCCCACCAGTTGATGAATCTCCACATGGATAAAATGGACAATAGCAGAAGTCACAATACTGACCATCCCAATGACATGGATAATATTCGCACTCCCTGTTTGGACCGTGAGGAATTTCACCGTTTAAGAATTTTTCATAATGATTTCTTGAAAGCTCATGAATAGGAGACCTTATTACATATCCTCTTGGTGTGATTAATTTACCTTCCTGAATATAGGTTAAATCGTTTCCCACAATTAATGTACAGGACATGTTAACGATATCTTCAGTTAAATCCTTAACTTTGACAATTGTCTCTTTAGCCGGTTCATAAGTACTGTCAACAATTCCAATCAGAGCATCTTCACCTTTAATATCTAAAACACATTGTTTAAACCTTCTAAATGGTTCTTTACGTGTTTTACTAATTGGATTATAAATAGCTACAATCAGATTGGCTTCTAAAGCATATTTTAACTTTTTTTCTATTTCAGACAATGGAGTTAAAATATTACTTAAACTAATAGCTGCAAAATCATTTAATGGAGCTCCCAATTTAGATGAAGCATAATTAAGAGCAGAAACACCAGGATATACTTTTACATCAACGTCATCATATTTGGAAAGGATTTGATATAGAACATTAGCCATTCCAAAAACACCAGGATCTCCGGAACTGATTAATGAAACAGTTTGACCTTCTTTACTTTTTTGAATGGCAACTTCAGCCCTTGCTATTTCATCACCCATTCCCTTTTTTAAAACTTCTTTATCAGCAATGAGGTCTTCTATCTGATTTATATATTTCTTATAACCAATAATAACATCAGACTCTTCAATAGCTTTCAAAGCGCCTAAAGTCATGTTTTCTCTATTTTGACCAATTCCAATAACATTAATCATGATATTCCCTTAATATAATTTTAAAACAGAGTCTATTTTCATAGTATCTGTATCAACCACTAGTTCTCCATTTCTATAAAAGGCAACACCTGAAGTTATTACCTTATAGGATGGATTTTGACTAATAACAATTTGTCCTGAAGTGGAATTTGGTGCAGCATAACCTAAAGCTTCAATAGTTACGTTAAACTTACCTTTATCCATATCATCGAAAGTTGAAGTGTTCATTGATTCAACATTGACTCCATCAACATTCGACAGATTTTCCATTTGGAGTGCTACATCCTTTTGATTTGTAATGTTAATATATGTCGGATCTTTAATCAACACATCATTAACACTCTGAGGATTAAAAAAACCAGTAATCTTGGTTACTTGCATATCAACTAATCCTTGAACATCAGGAACTTCAGCTGTGACAATTGTATATGAACTAAATAGTCCTATCTCAAAAAATATTATAAATAAAACAATTACAAGTATTATTCTAAGTATTTTTGCCATTTTATCACATCTTACTATATAATGTATTAATTTTTATTTTTAATATATAATAAAGATAACTAAAATTCAAATCAAAATTTTTCAATGAAATCAATTTTCAACTTTTTATCTGAAATTATAAACTGAAAAAATATAACCTTTTCATATTCTCAAAGTTTATAAACATTGAAAATTAAAATTTTAACTAATATGACAAATAACATTTTACTTAAATTCGCAAAGAAAGGAATCAATTTATCGCCTGATGCTTATAAAAAGGTTATGTCTTCAGATAATCCTTTAAATTTCGCTTCAGATTTAATTGTTAAATTAAAAAGTAGTGATTTTAAACCAGTTGACTTAATATCAGTCAATGGAGAAACTGTTGATGAAATTACTGGAAACAAAACAATTAAAGATAATGAAAAAAGTGATGAAACAGAAACTTCATCACCAGAAGTTAATGATGCATCAGAAGTTAGCAAAGATTCCATTTCCAAAAAATCAGAATTAGAAATTAAAGAAAAGGAAACTTCACCTGATGGCATTATAAGGATTGAAGAATCCGAAAAGGTTGTTGATGCGAAGATTAAGTTTAAAAGAAATCTTGAAAAAAGTGACGTTACATATGATTATGAAGTTATTCAAGACAGTTCCAATAAGTCATATACTAGTGGAGAAATCGGAGATTTGATTACATATTTCCAATCCAGATATGAAAAGCTACATAAAATACTTAAACAGAGGCCTGACTTAAAAGCTACAACAAAAGTTGCTGATATTGATGATAGTCAGACTACTTTAAATCTAATTTTAATGGTTAGGGAAATCAGATCTACAAAAAACGGACATAAATTTGTCGAATTTGAAGATGATACTGGAAGCATTTCCATTTTATTCTCAAACAAGAACGAAGAATTGTTTGCTGAAGCCGAAAAGCTTGTTAAGGATGAAGTAGTAGGTGTAATTGCAAACAAGGATGGAGATTTCGTTATAGCCAACCAATTAATTTATCCGGATGTCATTAGAATTTCCGAAAAGGAAATGGACTTTGGTATCGTATTTTTATCCGATGTTCACATTGGAAGTCTTACTTTCCTGGAGGATGCATTCCAAAAATTCATAGACTGGCTGAACTGTGAATATGGTACTGAAGAACAGAGAAAAATTGCTGAAGACATTAAATATCTAATTATAGCAGGAGATATTGTAGATGGTATTGGTGTTTATCCAAATCAAGATAAGGAATTATCCATTAAGGATATTCGCCTTCAATACGATGAAGCAGCCAGATTTTTAGGAAATATCAGAAGTGACATTAAAATCATTATTACTCCTGGTAACCACGATGCTTCAAGGTTAGCGGAACCTCAGCCTGCAGTTCCAGAAGAATATGCCAAATCATTATATCAAATTGATAATGTCGAGTTTGTAAGCAATCCTGCTGTTGTATCACTTGACGGAATTAAAGTATTAATATATCACGGTGAAAGTTTCAATGAATTGCCTATGGCTATAAAAGGATTATCTTATGAGAAAAATGAAGATATGATGGTTGAATTGATGAGAAAAAGGCATCTTGCTCCAATATATGGTGAAAGAACACCATTAGCTTCAGAATTAGAAGATTATTTGGTTATTGAACATGTTCCAGACATTTTCCATACTGGACACATTCACATTAACTCTTATAAAAAATACAAAGGTATTCATATGATTAACTCAGGAACATTCCAGACTCAGACAGATTACCAAAAGATTAAAAATATCGAGCCTACTCCAGCTCAGGTTCCTGTAATTCATAAAGGACAATACAAATTGTTTAGATTTATCGACTAACGGATGATATAATGCAAGATAATGTAAAAAAATTAATAGAAATTAGTAATAATTTATACAACAAAAAATTAGTAAGTGGTAAATCAGGTAATATTAGTATTAGATTAGGCAAATACATTGCAATTACTCCCACATTAACATCATTAGGTCATTTGAATGAAGAAGACATTGTTTTAGTGGATATGGATGGAAATTGCTTAACTAAAGGTAATCCTTCCTCAGAAGTTGGAATGCATTTGGCAATTTATGAAAAAAGAAATGACGTTAATGCCATTATACATGTTCATTCCCCTTATGTTACAGGATTCGCATTTTCTGATAAAAAAATAAAAAGACTTGAAGGCTTTGGTCAAATTAATCAGGAATATTTATCATCTATTGAATATGAAAAGCCAGGATCAAAAGAACTTGCTTTAAATGCATCCGAAGGTATAAAAGACGAAGATGTATTAATTCTAAAAAATCATGGAATGATATGCGTTGGTAAAAATTTAAAAGAAACAGAAGCACTTGCAATGTTTATTGAAGAGTCAGCAAAAACTCAATTTATATCTATAATGTTAAATTCAGTGAAAGATATTGAATAATATCATTCATCTGAATTAGTATTTTTTCTAGCTTCGTAACCTTCATTAATCATCTTTAAAATTAATCCTGATAATGAAGTATCTTCACGAATAGCCATAATTTTAAGTTCTTTTTTCAAATCACTAGGTAAATTTATTGTAGTTTTGCTTACATCTGACATATTATATAGATTTATTTATATTATTAATATATATTTTTCTATCAAAAATATATTCGAATTCTTACAAACAATTATATATAAGAGTCAACATAATTTATTATGATATATTAAAACTTTTTTTAATTTAATTTTTGGAGGAGGAGTTTTATGAGCAATCAAAATATAGATGAAGTATGTGAAATACTAGAATACATCACAAATGAAAATAGTGTTCCACGTAACATTAGAGAGGCAGCTAATGAATCTAATAAACTCTTAAAGGATGATGAAAAAGATCAGTCAGTAAGAATAAGTACTGTATTAGGAAAATTAGACGAAATTAGTAACGATCCAAATATCCCTGTTCATGCAAGAACATTAATATGGGAAGTATTATCTAAATTAGAAGCTATCTAATTTATTTATTATTTTTTATTTTCACCTAACGCCACTGAAACCGTAACGCCATCAAAAGCCGTTTTTTTATAGATTAACTTAGAATTAAATCCTGCAGTTATCAATGCAGACGGTTCACATACACCGGCAATTCCAAATTTTGATTTTACAAAATCAGATTCCTGAATATCATTTGATTTGAATAATTTCAATCTGTCCAAATCTACAAAATTGACTGAAACATTCAATTCATCTGATAAATCCAATATTCCCTGTTCATCCTTTTTAATTTCTGCAGAAGAAAGCATATCTATTCTAGATTTATCCATATTCAAATCATCCAATACTTTTTCAATAGCTTTTTTTATTTCATCTTTACTTTTGCCACGTCTGCAGCCAATTCCAAAAACAATCTTACGTGGTTTAAGCATTATTTTGTGATTATCACATTTCACTTCAATTTCATCCTCTTTTACTTTACTTGAAAAATAAATAGAGACATCCATTTCAAGTGTATTATCATTCAAATAATTGAATAAATAATCATAATTAGAATTATTATTTACAGTAAAATACAATGGTTTAGACTCCAATATGGATTTGTTGAAATATAAAATCTCTTTTGTATTATCAATTGATAAATATAAATCTTTAGCTAAAACATCAATTCCTAATTTTTTATTGACATCGGTAGAAGTGGTGATAACTGGTGTTGCATCAATCAAATCAGCAATCTTTAAAGTCAACTGATTTGCTCCTCCAAGATGGCCTGAAAGCATGCTGATTACAAAGTTTCCATTGTCATCAATGTTTAGGATTGCTGGATCACTAGTTTTTGAAACAATCAAATGTGAAATGCTTCTAATCAATATTCCGGAAGCCATTATAGCAATAATTGCATCATATTCATTAAAAATTAAATTGAAAACCGTCTTAACATCTTTGTGATAAATGTCACACTTTATTATTGTAGAATCATTATCCAACAATTCTTTTAATTTAAAGGATAATTCATAACCTTTTTTAGAAACAGAAACAATTGCTATTTTCATTTTATCACAATAAATTTACTTTTAGTTTTTCTCTACAAACTTTCTATTACTAGAATATATATCATTTCCTTTAATAACATTTTAGGGTCTAAATTTTATATTTTTCTTAGCTTTCTTAAATACTTGAATGGATATGATAATTCCCCATTAAGTTTATTTCTTTTAATATAGTTTTTAAAAATAAATGAATAATTTTGTATTTTCCATTTAATTAGTATTTTTTAACTTTAATATCCTTTTTAAAAATTATTGTGTCTTATTTTTTGATTACTCATTTTTTGTAGAGTTTTTATTTTTTAATCAGAAAAATTAAGACAATATATTTTTATATATATCTTAATAGACTTTTAATCACAATAAACATGAGGTAAAAATCATGAAAAGAAATTTTTTAATTTTAATAAGTTTTATTTTCATAATTTCGATAGCCAGTGTATCGGCTGCAGAGGATTTAAATCAAAGTGCTGGTGAAATTTTGGAAAGTGCTGATGGTGGTACTTTTGCTGACTTACAAAAAAAGATTGATGAAGCTCCTGAAGGTTCCCTAATCAATCTGGAAAACGATTATGTTTCCGGTGAATCTTGGGGAATGTCAATTACGAAATCTCTGACAATTAACGGTAATGGCCACACAATCGATGCAGAAAAAAATGGACAGATATTTAAAATAGAATGTGATAATGTTGCATTGAAAAACATTACTTTCATCAATGCTTATTTGACTTATCATATTCCTCCAGATTATTCTGGCGCTGCTATTCATATCAATGCTAATAATTCAATTATTCAGGATTGTATTTTCATGAATAATTCTGTTGAATTAGCAATTGGTTCAGGTTTTGGTGGTGCAATTTCATCTATTGGAAACATGACCGTTATCAATTCTTATTTTGAAAGTAATGATGTCTACGGAGATGTTTCTTCTAATGGTGGTGCAATAGATAGTTATGGTAATTTAAATCTTGTTGGATCCAGATTTATATCCAATAATGTTAAAGGTACTCAAGGAAATGGAGCTGCTGTTTATTGTAATGGTCATTTGACTGTTAATGATTGCAGTTTTGAAGATAATACTCTTTCATGTTGGGACGATACTAATGGTGGTGCAATTTACTGTAACGGTAATATGGAAGTTGTAAATTCTAATTTTATTTCCAATGGTGGTCATTACACTGGAACTGGAGGTGCCATATACTCAACAGGTACTGTTAATGTTTCAGATTCCAATTTTATAGGTAATTCACTATCTGGTTATTATAATAATGGTGGAGCAATCTATGCAAGAGAGGTGAATGCCAATAATTCGGTCTTTATGGATAATTATGTTAAAGTTGATTCTAATCCATATGACTTTTCATCATATCCTGAGGGAGGTGCCATATTTACCGAAAAAGCAAATATCCATGACTGCGTCTTTATAAACAATTCCGCTTCAAATAGTGATGAAAATCTCAACGGCATTGGCGGTGCTATCAGTGCACATGATATTACAAATATTGAAAATTCTTACTTCATAAATAACACTGCCGATGAAGGTGAAGCTCTATGGACATATGAAGCTGTAGCAAGCATCAACAACTGTACTTTTATTAACAATAATTATACTCTCGTAAATGCATCATTTGAAATTGATGCTCCTGAATTGGTTAAATATTATCATGGTCCTGAAAGATTCACTGTTAGAGTAACTACCAATGATACTACCATTCCGTATGCTCAAGTCACGTTTTCAATAAATGGTGTGGATTACTATAGAGTTTCTGATGAAGATGGAAATGCTTCAATGGCAATTAACTTAAACAGTGGAGAATATGATGTCATTGTAAAATATGAATATTATAAGGTCAACTCAACAATTACTGTAAAACCTACGGTCTCCGGTGAAAACATAACTAAAATATTCAGAAACGGCACTCAATATTATGCTACATTCGTTGATAGTGAAGGTAATAGATTAGCAAACAATACTGAAGTGGAATTCAACATAAATGGTGTCTTCTACAAAAGATACACTAATGAAAACGGTACTGCCCGATTAAATATAAACTTAAATCCTGGTGAATATATCATTACAGCCAAAAACCCAGATTCCATCGAACAATACTCAAATATCATTACGGTGTTACCTTCAATAGTTGAAAATAATGATTTGACTAAGTATTACAGAAACGATTCACAGTATTCTGTTAGGATATTAGGTGAAGATGGAAATCCTGTAGGTGCCAATGTAAGTGTTAAATTTAACATTAATGGGGTATTTTATACACGTTATACCAATGAATCAGGCTATGTTAAGATGAACATTAACCTTGAACCTGGTGAATACATTATCACAGCTGAGTATAACGGATTAATGGCTTCAAACAAAATCAAAGTATTATCAGTTATCGAAACCGATGACTTAACCATGAGATACAGAGACGGATCAATGTTCAATGCAACAATTCTGGACGGTCAGGGAAATCCTTATTCAGACCAGAATGTGACCTTCAACATCAATGGTATTTTCTATGAAAAAACTACTGACGAAAATGGTGTTGCTCACTTGAATATCAATCTAATGGCTGGCGAATACATTATCACATCCAATTACAACGGTATGAACTCAGCAAACAAAGTTACAATTTCAAGTTAGGGAATTAATTTTCCTTAACTCTTATTTTTTTAAAAAAATCTAAAAATCCAAACCTTAGCAATAATTTCCTTAGTAATCTCAGGTATTTTAATTATAATTTCATATAATCAGGTTAAATATTGTAATTATTATTAATATAAATATTGTAAATAAAGTAATTGTCAGGGATGTCAGCTTGATTGCCTTTGAAATATCATGGACATCTATTTCATGTGTATTGTCACCTAAAACATATGTTCCTTTTTTTACCAACTGAATATCGAGAGCACCTGCTGTTGGTGCCATCGTATATCCTGAATTAGGACTAGGACATTTTCTTGCATCACGTCTCAATATTCTATAAGCATTTTTTCCATTGTAATTCAACAAATAAGCTGATATGACAACAAACAAACCAGAAATCCTTGAAGGTAAATAATTCAATAAATCATCTAGTTTAGCAGGGAAAAAACCAATGTTGATCAGTTCATCTGTTGTATATCCAAGCATTGCATCAAGTGTATTGGATATTCGATAAATAAATGGAATAAATAATAATATAATATAATAATTAATATTAAATATAATAAATATTATTGAAATGATTGTAAAATAAAAAATTGGGGATATATAAGAATCAGTTATGTTTTCAGTCATGCTTTCTATCGTTGCAGAGACTATGAAACTTTCTGTTAACTCTTCTGTATCACGGCTGACAAGATATGAAACAGCTTGCCTTGCTTTATCAATATCTTCTTTTAAATCGTTTTCTATACTTTTAGCTGATGTTAACAACATTTTTATTGAATATGATGATGATAATATTATAGAATAAATAATAATAAATAAATAATCATTTATTGATGATATTAACATTATTATTAATAATAACGTACATGAAATCAATATTGTAAATAATGTTGTTAAAAAACCTGACCATCTGTTTTTTATTGTGATAAATTTACTTTTGAAAAATTCAATTATTTTTCCTATGATGACAACAGGGTGAATCTTAGTCGGAAGCTCTCCATAAATTAAGTCTATTGCTAAACTTAAAATTAATGAAAATATAATAAATAAATAAACCTCTGACATAATAATATATTATTTATAATAAAAAAATAAATATTTTATTATTTGTAAATTAAAAGTGATATTTATGACAATTAGCGAAGAAACAATAAAAGACTGGATAGTTGATGAAGGAATATTTAGAGAAAAAAAATTAGAGGATAATGCTGATTTTCATTACATTGTCGAATTTCCAAAAGATAATATAATGGATGTTGTAAGACCAAAAGGAAAAGACTTTATTCTTATTGCTTGTGCAACACAAGTATCTCCTCAACATTTGGAATTAATGAATACTAGTTCTCCAAAAGAAAGAAGTGAATTTCTTTTAGATGTTAACATGTCACTTAACCAATTTTTAGTTGATGTTCAACTAGCTGTAGATCAGTCAACTAACTTATTACAACAATATGTTATTACTTATCAAATTTTTGATGATGGTTTAAGTAAAAATAGCTTATATGATGCTTTAAAAAGAGTTTTTAAAGCTAAAATCCAATGTGTATGGATAATTGAAAGGACATTTGGTACTGTAAACACCAATATTTCAGAACCTTCAAATGAAAATTCAATGTTCATCTAGAGAGACAGACATGTATTTCAAGTGTAAGTCAAACGAAGGTATATTTTGAATGAAGAGGTATATTTCAAGTGAAAAAACACTTGAAAATGACCTTAAATTTTTTTGCTTAAAATTGAAAATAAAGATTTATAAATGCTTATTTTTTAATTTAAAGAATTTTTAAACATGAAATTTTTTTTGTTACACTTGAAATGGTTGTCTCGATTTTGCGTCGCTGCACAAAACACGTTACACTTGAAATATACCTCCCTCTCTAAAATGACAAATCATGATAATTTGATTAAAAATTTTTCTAATATAATAATTAAAGAGTAATCCATTAGTATTATGCTTTAATTTTACATTTGAAATACTACTCTTATATTTGAAATAGTACCCTATTTTAGTTAATATTTTAAATTATTAATATTAATTATTATTGATTATAAAGAATTTTTATCTGTTTTTTCTAATGAAATAAAAGTAATGCTTTCTTTTTTAGTTAATTTAAGTAATATTAAGTATTTTATTTTTTACATTAAACACAATTTAATAATTTCATTATATCATTTTCAATGAAAAAGTTTATTTAAGAGCTTGTTTAAATATTAACACTGGAAATTATACTTATGTTATTTTTCTATTTTTCATGACTTTTTTTATGGGTGAGGAAATGGCTAATATTTTTGAAAAGAGCAATATCTTTGAAGGGATACAAAAGGAAAATGTTATATTCAAAGACAAGAGACCTTTGGACCACAGATATTTACCTGAAAGATTATTGCACAGAGAAGAACAGGTAACACAAATTGCAAGATATTGGGTTGATGCATTAAATGATGTAACTCCTGCCAATATCACTATTTACGGTAAAACAGGTACAGGAAAAACAGCAGCTGCAAAATTTGCGCGTTCACAACTTTTGGAATATTCTGCAGATCAAGATGTTTTCATAAAAATTGAATATATCAGATGTACTGACTATACTACTGAATATCAGGTTATAGCTCATTTATGTCAAAAGCTTGGCCGTGACGTTCCGCACAGAGGATGGACAAAGGCTGAAGTTGTAAACACATTCCGTGATATATTTAGAACTAACGCATTCGGTAAAAAACTCATTTTAATTGTTATTTTGGACGAAATCGATATCTTATTGAACAAGGATGGGGATGGAATTTTATATACGTTAACCAGAACTGATAATGTTTCAATTTTATCCATCAGTAATTTCCTTGATTTTAAAGGTTTAATCAAGTCAAGAGTTACCAGCAGTTTGAATGATAAGGAAATAGTATTTCCACCTTATGGAGCAAATCAATTGACGGATATTCTTAATGAAAGGGCACAAATGGCTTTTAATGAAGGTGTTGTTGAAAGTGATGTAATTCCTTTATGTTCAGCAATGGCTGCAAAAGAAGAAGGTGATGCTAGGTTTGCTTTGGATTTATTGAAAACTTCTGGTTTCATAGCTGGCGAAGAAGGATCTCAAACAATTAAAAGCGAACATGTAAGAATGGCTAAAGAAAGAATTGAACATGATAAATTCGTTGACGTTGTTAAAACTCTTCCGACTCAACAACAAAGGGTTTTGGAAGCAATTTTAAAATTAACTAATGATAATGAAGAGATAACCTCAGGTAAGTTATATGAGGCATATACTGAGGTTTCAAAAAAGGATGCTGTTACATATAGAAGGATTTTTGATTTCATTAACGAGCTTGAAATGTTAGGAATCATTTCCACAAACACAATTTCACGTGGTCGTGGAAAAGGAAGGACTAACATAATAAAACTTCAGTGTGATGAAGATTTGCTTGAATCAAGCTTATATCAATCTAATATTTAGGGTTGTTTTTAATCAATGTTTTTAAAATTGCCATCCTTACTGGAACAGCATTGGCCGCTTGGGTGAAGTACTTGTTGTATTTAGTATCATCCACATCACCATTTATTTCATCAATTCTAGGTAATGGATGCATTACTATTAAGTCCTTACCTTCTAACATTTTTTTATTTATTATATAAGCACCTTTTATTTCTAAATAATCATCGACATCTGCAAAACGCTCTTTTTGTATTCTTGTTACATATAAAACATTTACTTTATCAATGATTTCATTGATGTTGGAAACTTCTGTGTATGACATATTCATTTTGTCCAGGTCATGAAGAATTTCCTGTGGCATTTTTAGTTTGTCCGGTGATACGAAGTAAAGCTCTACATTGTCATATAAGCATAATGCATTGGCCAGTGAATGTACTGTACGTCCGAATTTAAGGTCGCCTATCAATGCAATTTTTAAATTGTCAATTGATCCAAGTTCTTTTTTTATTGTATATAAGTCAAGCAATGTTTGGGTTGGATGTTGGCCTGCTCCATCACCGGCATTAATGACAGGAACATCTACTATATCAGAAATGAACTTTGAGACTCCCTCAAGTTCATGCCTTATTACAAGTGCATCACAGTAGCCTTCAAACATTTTTGCAGTATCCGCTATGCTTTCTCCTTTTGATACACTTGAAGAACCACTGCTTTCAAAACCTATGCATTCTCCGCTTAAACGTTTCATTGAAGTTTCAAATGACATTCTAGTCCTTGTTGACGGTTCAAAAAACATTAATCCAAGGATTTTGCCTTTCAATTCTTCTGAAATTTCCTTTGATTGAGCAATATCCTCTAATTTTGATGCTTCATTTAATATATAATCAATGTCTGACCTTTCAAAATCTTTTATTGATATTATGTTTTTCAATTCGAAAATTTTAATCAACCCTTCTATTTATTTTTTTTCAATGTATATTCTATTAATGCTATTACTAATCTTTGGATATACAGTTAATATTCTAATAATTCCAGCTAATAATTTTTCATTATATTAAATTCAACATTAAAAATTTTTATCATATTTTTAATTAAATTGATACTTCAGATTATTCTTTCAATCGGTACGACAAGAATGTCCTTTGCACCAGCATTTCTCAAATCATTGACAAGTTCAAATACCTGGTCTTCATCAATCACTGCCTGAATAGCAACAGTTTTTTCTTTTGATAAAACTTCAGATACTGTTGGTCCTTCCATGGAAGGCATTAATTTTCTGACTTCATCCAAATCCTGACTTTTAACATTCATCATAATAAGTTTTTTGCCAAAAGCATCAATTACTCCTTTAATGCTTCTGTTAACGGCTTCAACTAATGTTTTCTTCTCATTCAATGAGTTTTCATTAGTGATTAAAACTATTGTACTTTCCAATATTGTATCAATTATTTTAAGATGATTCATTTTTAGTGTAGTGCCTGTACTTGTCAAGTCAGTAATTAAATCGGCAACACCTATAAACGGAGCAATTTCAGTAGATCCACTTAATTTAACTATTTTTGGATTTAAATTATTTTTTTCTAAATATTTCTTAGTCAATGTTGGAAATTCTGTTGCAACTGTCATTTCTGATGTAACATCTTCTATTGAATTTATTCCGGAATCCTCTGGTGAAGCTAAAACGAGTTTTGTTTGTCCGAAGTCCAAATCTAATAATTCAATTACTTCACTTTCACTTTCATTAATTAAATCAATACCTGTAATTCCCATATCAACAATTCCATCAGATACGAATTCTGGAATGTCAGAGGCTCTTGCAAACATTATGTCTATATTTTTATTATGAGTTTTTGAGATTAACTGTCTATTATTATTATCTTTTAAGCCTAATCCAGCTCTTTCCAATATGTCTATAGATGGATTACTTATTCTTCCTTTAGATGGAACTGCAATTTTTAATTTCATCTCAACACCAATTTTTTCTTTATATATTTATTTTAATTCAAACGCTTTAAAATACTTTTTTTATTATTATTTTTTTTAGGTATTCCTTAATAATTCCAAAATATTTAAATATAAAATATTCATATAATGTTATTTAGCTTATGATTAATTTAATTTTAATCATAAGGTATTGATTGAATTTTAGTGAGGTGAAAAATATGGCAGAAATACCAAAAGCTCCTATTGCTAGAATCATTAAAGATACTGGTGCTGAAAGAGTTAGTGAAGATGCAAAAGTTGAATTAGCTGAAGCATTAGAAGAAATCGCACGTAATATTGCTATCAAAGCTAATGAAGCTGCAAGATTAGCAAAACGTAAAACTATCAAAGCTGAGGATATTAAATTCGCAGTAAATGAATTAGACTTATAATTATATTAAGTCATTACTTTTTTTTATTTTTTAGGTGATATTATGGCAGATAATACAATTTTAATTAAAAATGCTTTAATTTTAAATCCGACTGTTAATTATCAAGGAAAAAAGGATTTACTAATTAAAAATGATTTAATTTCTGAAATTTCAGAGGATATTTCAGGGGAAAATGTGGATAAAATCATTGATGCTTCCGATAAAATATTACTTCCAGGTTTTATAAATACTCACACGCATTTATCAATGACATTGTTTAGAGGATTAGCTGATGATTTAAGTTTAGATGAATGGTTAAATGATAATATATGGCCTATGGAAGCAAATCTTAATGGTGATTATTGTTATAGTGGAGCTCTTTTAGGTGCTGTTGAATTAATTAAATCGGGTACTACTACATTTTCTGACATGTATTTTTATATGGAAGATGTTGCAAAAGCTGTTGAAGAATCTGGAATTCGAGCAGTATTGTCATATGGAATGATTGATTTCGGCGATGAAGAAAAAAGGAAAGCTGAAATCGAAGAAAACATGACTTTGTTTAAGAATTGTCATGACACTGCTGATGGAAGAATTAAAGTATTTTTCGGTCCTCATTCTCCATACACTGCTTCAGAAGAACTATTAAAGGAAGTACGTAAATTGGCTGATGAAACAGGTATGAAAATCCATATTCATGTAAGTGAAACCCAAAAGGAAATCAATGATGTTTCTGCTGAAAAAGGATTAAGGCCATTCGAATACTTGGATTCAATTGGATTTTTAGGTCCTGACGTTATCTGTGCACATTGCGTATGGCTAAATGATGATGAAATTGAAATCATTAAGAAAAATGATGTTAAAATTTCACATAACCCATGCAGTAACATGAAATTAGCTTCAGGAATCGCACCTATATCAAAATTACTTGAAAATGACATATGTGTTTCTATTGGAACTGATGGAGCATCATCAAACAATAATTTAGACTTGATTGAAGAATTAAAAACAGCAAGCTTACTTCAAAAGGTTTCAACTCTAGACCCAAAAGTCCTTACTTCTGATGAGGCAATAGCTATGGGAACAATCAATGGTGCAAAAGCTCTTGGCCTGGAAGATGAAATAGGATCAATTGAAGTTGGCAAAAAAGCAGATATAATATTAATTGATACAAATAACGCTAATATGATTCCAGACAGTTCTAAAATAAGTTCTAACATTATTTATTCAGCAAATGGATCTAATGTGGATACTACCATTTGTAATGGACAAATATTAATGGAAAACAAAAAATTAACTACATTAGATGAACAAGAAATTTACAAAAAAGCTAGAAAGGCTATTGAAGAGCTAAAGGCTCTTTTATAAAAAAATATTTTTGAAGCTATCTAGCTTCAAATTTAATTTTATTTTTATTCAAAACAATACTTCTTTTCCATGCATCATTGCTTTCAGGGAAATCACTTCTGTAGTGAGCACCTCTACTTTCACGACGCAATATTGCAGATTTAACGACTAAAATACAGATTTCAATCATGTTGATTACTTCTAAAGCCGTTAATAGTTCACTGTTATACTGATTTTTATCAGATACATCAATATTATCCAAATCCTTTTGCATTTCCTGAAGTTGTCTAAGCGCTTCATTCAATGTTTTCTCTTCGCGAACAATAGCTACTTTTTCCCACATTAATTTTTTGATATTTTCTTTAAATTCACTTGCTTTAATGGAACCAGGCTTTATCAGTCCTTCAATTCTTTCTTTTTCAGCTAGAACCATGTCATCATTTGTCTTAAGTTCACTTTCCTTTGCGACCTTAGCAGCACTTTCACCAGCTATTTTTCCAAATACCTGTGTATCTGCAAGTGCATTTCCACCTAAACGATTTGCACCGTGAACTCCACCACATACTTCTCCACAAGCAAACAAATTAGGAAGTGAAGATGAAGCGTCTGTATTTATTTTAATACCTCCCATAAAGTGATGTGCTGTTGGGGCTACTTCAATAGGTTCATGTTTAATGTCTACACCTACATTTTCAAACTGCAGAACCATAGTTTCCAATTTTTCATCAATCAAATCATCATCAAGATGTGAAATGTCAAGGTAAACACCACAATGTTCACTGCCTCTTCCTTCAATTATTTCCTGATAAATTGATCTTGCAACTACATCACGTGTTGATAGTTCCATTTTTTCAGGTGAATATCTAGCCATGAAGCGTTCCCCATTCTTATTCAATAGTTTACCGCCTTCAGCCCTCACGGCTTCAGTTACTAAAACTCCCTTTTTGGATTCTGGAGTGACCATTCCCGTTGGATGGAACTGTACCTGTTCCATATCAATCAGATTTGCACCAGCTCTATAAGCTATTGCAAATCCGTCTCCATTTTTTTGAAAGGTATTGGAAGTTACAGGGTATAATTGGCCGGCTCCACCACTTGCAAGGATTACAGCTTTTGCTTGGAAGTAAATGATGCTTGAATCTTTTAAGTCTAATCCGGTTGCTCCTATTACTTGAATGCCGTCTTGTACAAGGGAAGTTATCATTACTTCTTCTATACATTCAATATCTCTTCTAATGATTTCTTCTTTTAATGCATTTAAAAGTTCAGCACCGGTTCTATCTCCTTGGAAACATGTTCTTCTATATGTTTGACCACCAAATGGCCTTTGTGCGATTTTACCATTTCTCTGTCTGTCAAATAATGCTCCATAATTTTCTAAATCAATCAATCTTTTCGGTGATTCATTGACTAATATATCAACTAATTTTTCATCATTTAAATAGCTTCCACCTTTTAAAGTGTCTTTTATATGGGCTTCAATTGAGTCTTCTTCATCAACAGCTTTAAAAACTGCATTATATCCTCCTTCAGCCATTCCAGTACAGCCAGATCTAAATGATAATCCTTTTGATACAATTGTAGCTTTAAGACCAGTATCATCAACTTCAATAGCTGCTCTTGAACCAGCCCCTCCGGACCCTACAATTAACACATCTGTTTTAATTTTTTTAACTTCCATTTTAATACCTTTCATATTGTTTATTAATAGTTATCTATATTTTTAATAATTAATATAAATATGTTAATTTATATAATCATAATGAGGTTATTTGATGAAGCTTAATGGTGAAGTAACAACGGGATTAGGAAAAGCAGCTTTTTTCCTTTCACAGGATTTTTACGTTGATAATTTTATTAAGAATTGTGGTTTTAAGCCTTATCCCGGAACATTGAATATTGTAGTTCCACAAGACTATTTAGATGATATTAATGAAGTTAAGGATGAATGTGAAAACATTATCAAACCTGATGAAGGTTTTGGTGCTGTTAAATATATTAAAGCTATTTTAAATGATACAATAAATGGAGCAATCGTATTTCCAGCAAAAACAGAGCACACTGAAAACTATATTGAATTCATTGCTTCAATGAAACTTAGAGATGAACTCAAATTAAAAGACGGCGATATTGTAAGTATTGAGTTTTGATACCATAAAGTATTTTATATATGATTGATATATTTTTTAATACGTTCTCAGGGCGGGGTGTGATTCCCCACCGGTGGTGATTTTAATATAAATAAGTCCATGAGCACGAAGGTCAATGTGTTGATTTGGTGAGATTCCAAAACCGACGGTAAAAGTCCGGATGAAAGAGAATAAGTAGATTATTTTTTTTAAGCCCTGGTTCTAGTACACAAGGAGACATTACTATGAATCATGAAACAGATTTAGAAAAAGGCTTTGAAGCTTTAAGACAAGGTAAATTTATTTTAGTATATGATAACGATGACAGAGAAGGCGAAATCGATATGATTATCGCTTCTGAATTTGTAACTCCAAAATCTATCGCTACTATGAGAAACGATGCTGGAGGATTGATTTGTAATTGTATAAGTTCTAAATTCTGTGATGAAATCAATTTACCATTTATGGTTGATATTATGGCAGCGGCTACAGAAAAATATCCTAATTTAGCTGAACTTGCTCCTAATGATATTCCATATGATGAAAGATCATCATTCTCAATTTGGGTAAATCACAGAAAATCATTCACTGGTGTTACCGACCACGACAGAGCAATGACCATTAGTGAAATGGCTAAAATGTTTAGGGATGAAAGATTTGATGAATTCGGTAAAACTTTCAGGTCTCCTGGTCATGTTTGTCTTTTAAGAGGAGCTGTCGACACAGTCAAAAACAGAAGAGGTCATACTGAAATCGGTCTTGCAATGTGTGAAATGGCCGGAGTTACTCCAGTATGTGTCGTTTGTGAAATGATGGATGGTGAAACTGGCCAAGCGACTTCATTTGAAGATGCTCGAAAATATGCTGAGGCTAATGATTTAGTCCTTCTTAGAGGAAACGACATTATTGAAAAATATTTAGAAGAATACTAACTGTACATGTTAGTATTATCCATTTTTTTATTTTTTATATATTCAATTATGAATTGAGTAATCTGCTGTATTTTATATGAATTGTAGATGCTAAATACTACATATTTTCCATCATACATTCCTATTTTTAAACCGTCTCTTACTTCCTTTGTAGGTTCAATCAATGAAATCTTGTCCCATGGAACCCTAAGTGTCTTGTTTTTAAGAGCCTTTTCAAAATGAATTCCGTCATCAAGGATTTTGACTATTTTTACTACACGACGATTTTTGTCGGATCCTATCTGGATATCTCCTCTTTCGTCAAAGACATAATCTGGAATTAAACAGTTTGCTTTCCATCCTTGACGTATTTTTCTTGCTACCTGAACTCTATCTTTTTTTGTCAGTTTAACTCCTTGTTCTGGGCTTAAATTTAGAGCCATTATATCACCTTATTTTTAATTTCTTCAAATGGTATTATACGATTAAATTTAACTTCTTGAGCCATATTGGCTATTTTATTAAGATCTAATGATTCTTCAACTAAATCAAGTGCTGCTTTTGTAAATAAGTCATATCTTATTTCTATTTCAGGTGTAAACCCTCTTGTTTTTAATTTGAGCTTTCCAACACTTAACACTTCATCGACATTTGAATTGTTGCGAATATATGGAACGACATTATCAAATATATTCTCATTGTATACCTTGTTTAAAAGTATTCCCTTAACATCCACTCCAAATTTTTCAAGCATATTGGCATGTGCCACCAAATCCACAGCAGCGGATTCTATTCCTCCCTTGTTTACTCCGGATATCAGTAGCATTGGAATGTTTGATGACATTGCAATTTCAGCAGCTGAAAACGGAACCTTTTCATTTAACAATCCTGTAAACACGCTCATTACTCCTTCAATCAATACAATGTCATAGTCTGATGAATTCAGTTTGGCTATTGTAGATTCTATGTCGCTCCATCCCAAATGTCCAATTTTAATGGAACTGAAATCATTCATGTAATCTTTTGTCAAGTATAGTCCAGGAATTATATCACGAACATCCGGACCGACTTTAAGTAGCGCTACCTTATAACCTTTTTTCCTAAGTGCTCCGGCTAATCCCGTCAGGATAAATGTTTTTCCGGAATCTGATCCGTTACTTCCTATCATTAGGAATTTTGGCTTTTCGTTGATTTTAATTTGGGGTATTTTTATGTTTGTGCCGATTCCAACTTCAGATTGAATATGCTCCTTTACACTTTTATTTCTATTGTAAATATCTTCAACATCCGTTGCATCTATTTGATTAAGGAAATTTTCTACAATTGTTGGATTTTCATCTAAGATGTTGTGTATCATGGTACCGATAACATTTCCATCGTCATTGCATGCGCCTGAAAATATGTTATAGTCTCCGGCCTTGTTTGTATCACCATAGTTCATTCTCTGGACCTTTGAATAAAACAGAGGCTTTGCATCACCGACAACCTTTCCATAGGTATGAGTATGAAATCCCTTAACGTCTTCATTTTGATTTTTTGTCAAAAATGAGTTGTCATACACTTTTGCAACAACTCTATCGCTTGTAATTAATGGTGAAAATTCAACATCAATCAATCCAAGACCTTCCTTTATGATTGGAACTTCTGACTTTCGCCCGATATCTATCTGATTTGAAAGCAACTGAAAACCGGCACAGATTCCGATAATCGGGGTTCCTTGATTTGCCATCTTCAGGATTTCCTGGTTCAAGTCCATGTTGATGTCATTGGATTCTATTAATGTTCCGCCGGGAATGATTAATGCATCAAGTTCTTTGCTTGCCTTATTTCCATTAACCAATCCGTTTTCCTTAACAATGTCTGTCGGCAAGTTTCCAAATTCCTCAAAACCTGGAACAGCACCTTTAACATAAGCAAGTCCAATTTTTGTCATAAAATAACCTCAAATACTCATATGATTTTTATAATTTTTAAATTTTATTTAGACATGCATTTCAAGTGTAAAATTTTATTTTTTTCAATGGTTAATTATTTTAAAAAAGAAGTGGTTAGGGTTTAAAAACCCTTAATTATTGAGTATTTTCAAATACTGCCATTGCTTTAACGATTTTTTCATCGTCTAATGGTTTGGCTTGTATTTGAAGACCTACTGGAATATCATTAACAGTTCCTGCTGGAATACTTGCTGCCGGAATGCCTGCAAGGTTAGCAATTACAGTTAACACGTCATATGCATACATTTCCATAGGGTCTAATTCTTCACCGATTTCGTGCGGAAGTTTTGGCACGGTTGGACCTACAATCAAGTCAACGTTTTCAAGCATTGCATTGATTTCGTTACGGATAAGTGACCTTGCCTGAAGTGCTTTTTTGTAGTATTTTCCACTGAATTCAGCTTGTGCAATGTGTGAACCGATTTTAATTCTTCTTAAAACTTCATCTCCACAAACTTCTTCAATTCTTGAACCGTATTCTCTTCCATCATATTTTCTTGTAGCTGAGAAGAATTCAACATAGTTAATTAAATAGTATGTAGGTAAACATAAGTCAATGTGATCGAATGACACTTCTACAAGTTCAGCACCAGCATCAACCAATTTGTTAATAGCTATGTTAACTGTTTTGTTGATTTCATCATCAGTCACTTCAATGAAGTCTTTACAAATAGCTATTTTCATTCCTTCCAGGGATTTGTCCTCTAGACATTTTGTGAAGTCTGGCTCTTCCCAATTTAAGGTAGTACATTCGGTTTCATCATAATCAACAATGGTATTCAATGCAAGTGCAATACCACTGACATCTTCTGCAAATGGACCGATTTGGTCTAAACTCATTGACAAATCAAGCAATCCTTGTCTTGAAACAGCACCGTAAGTTGGTTTAAATCCTATGACTCCACAGTGTGATGCAGGATTTCTGATGGATCCACCGGTATCTGAACCTAATGCAATATCACACATTCCAGCTGCAACGGCTGCAGCACTACCGCCTGATGAACCACCAGGGATTCTGCCTAAGGCATTAGGGTTTTGGGTTGGTCCATAATAAGAAGTTTCAGTTGAACTACCGGCTGCAAATTCATCCATATTTGCAATACCGATAATTATTCCATCTTCTGCTAATATATTATCGACAACAGTTGCATTGTAACTTCCATAGTAATCTTCCAATGTTTTTGAAGCAGCAGAAATAATTATATCCTCAACATTAATATTTGCTTTAATTCCAAACACTAAACCTGCTAAGCTTCCAACTTCTTCTCCATTAGCTATTTTAGCATCAATAGCTTCTGCTTGTTTTAATGCATTTTCTTCGTTCAATTCAATAAAAGCATTAATGGAGTCATTTTTTTCTTTAATAACTTTAAGGAAGTTTTCAACATTTTCCTTAGCGGTTAATTCTCCATTTTTGATGGAATTTAATTTTTCAATAACGTTCATTAAAACACCTTACATAAATATAATGATTATAGTTTTATTTTTTAATGTTTATATAACTTGTTTTTTTTATTGTTATCACTTATAACTTATAAGTATTTCTTCAGAGATTATTAGTTATAACTTATAACTTATAATTAAAAACTTTTAAATATTAACAGATGTCTATTATTAACTATGAAAAAGGCTGTTGTATTTGATAATTCAGGAACTTTAATAGAGCGTTATAGGGTTATTAAGGATGTTATTTCAGGTAATTTGTTCACTGATATCAATTCACTAGATTTGATTGACCAAACGGACTCTCTTGCATTGGTAGTCCTTCAATACAATACAAACAAACTTTTGCAATTGGATTCCAATACATTGCTTTCAGATGTTATTAAGGAGTTTAACATTGATTTTGATGTAAGCTTCACCAATTTCGAAACTACAAAAGATGAAGTTACAGAAATTTTATTCAATGAAAAATCAGCTGTTGTATCAGACATCACTGATGGATTTCCTATATTAAGACAGAAAGTTCCACATATGGAGTTGTGCAATGGATCTGCTGTTATTTTGGATATGGATTTAGGAATTATTGCATACACTATAACTTCAGCAGGAAAACTGTTTGATGGGGTAGTTGACACTGTAAACGATTTGAAAGCTCAAGGATGTGAAATCGTATTGGCATCCGGCGACAGAAAAGGAGCAATTAACAGGTTAGCTGATATGTTAGGCATTAATAAGGACAATGCTCATGGAAGCGTTTCAACCCGTGGCAAATGTGAAGTCGTCAAGTCTCTGCAGGATGATGGATATAAGGTCATGATGGTCGGAGATGGTCTAAACGATGTTTTGGCATTTAAAAGAGCGGATGTCAGTGTATTGACTATAGAACAGCAAGAGGAAGTGTCCCCCAAATTAATGGATAAGACTGACTACATCATTGAAAGTATTAGGGAAGTTAAGGAAATTGACTTTTAGATATTCCTTTCAATAACCTTTTTGCTTTTCAAAACATTATTAAAATCATTCAGTTCAATGATTCCTCTTTTGACTTTTTTTAACAATTTCAAATCCAGTGTTCCATCACCTAAAGGAATATGCTGGTCTTTAATACCGTTGTTGTCATTCAAATGACAGTAGGTAATATCCTTTAATTCCAATAGTTCTTCATTGTTTTGTGTTGTATTCCCATGACCTACATCTATTGTTATTCCACACCCGCATTCACTTTTAAACATTTCCAGCTCTTCTATGGTATTTCCAAGAAATACTGGTCTTACAGGCATGTTTTCAACTGAAATAATCACATTTTCAGCATAGTCAACTAATTGTGAGATGCTTTCACATGCAAATTCCAATGCCTGTTTTCTAAGAGGAGGGTCGTTTCTACCAATTTTTCCAGCATGTACTGTTATTGCACGCGCATTAATGCTTTCCGCATAATCAATGCATTCTCTCATTTGCTTAACGCTTTCGGCTTTAATGCCTTCATTCAAACTGGCTATATTAATGTCTACTGTAGGGGCATGAATGCATACTTCAAGTCCGCAGTCTTTATAAGCCATTGTATGTTCTTTTAAAAAGAATGGTGATTCTCCAAGAATTTCTATCATTTCGAAGTCATGGTCATGGGCAGTCTGAATAATTTTGCGGTTATCGTCCATGAACATGCACAATGTTGTAAATCCTACTTTCATATTTATATATTATGTTGTGATATATAATAAATGTTGATATATGTCAAAATTTTACACATGTGATAAAAATGAATGAATTGAATGAAAGCCATGTTAAATTTTTAAAGCATTTTTCTAATGGAATTACTCATAATCTGATTTTATGGATTATTTCCAAAGAGCCAATTCATGGCTATGGGATAATGAAGATACTTGATGATTTTTTTGACTTTGACAATGATGAATGTGAGTTGAAGGCTACATCCAGTAAGGTATATCCATTGCTTAGAAAAATGGAATCAAAAAACCTAATTGAAGGTGAATGGCAAACGGTCAACAATAAAAGAGTCAAATACTATTCAATAACTCCTGATGGAGAAGTTGTTCTTAAACACCTTAAGAATAATATGTGTCAAGTTATGGATAATCCTCATTGGGTGGCTTTTTTTGAAGATATGACTGGTTTAAACTTAAACAGGTGAATTTCATGAAAAACGCAATTGAAACTGAAAATCTTACTAAAGTATATAAGAATTTCACTGCGGTTAATTCCCTTAATTTAGAAATTCCTGATAAGACCATTTTTGGCATGTTGGGTCCAAATGGTGCGGGAAAAACTACTACCATAAAAATGTTAACCTGTCTGATACAACCCACTTCCGGCAGGGCAACTGTTGGAGGATATGATGTTTTGAAAGATCCTGATGAAGTCAGAAGACTTTTGGGAATGGTTCCTCAGCAGGTCAGTTTGTATAAGGATTTGACGGTTATGGAAAACTCTCAGTTATGTGCAGACTACTATGGAATTGATCCTAACGAAAGGGATTCTCGTATTGAAGATTTAATGGAGCTTGTTGACATTAAATATGCTAAGGACAAGAGAATTTCACAGCTGTCTGGTGGTCAAAAGCAAAAGGCTTCACTTGTAGCCAGTTTGGTTCACAGGCCGAAGATTTTATTTTTGGATGAACCTACCATTGGTCTTGACCCTACAACCAAAAGAACATTATGGGATTTAATTCGTGAATTGAACGACAATGGACATACAATTATTTTATGTTCCCATGACATGCATGAAGTAGACATGCTCTGTGATAATGTTGGAATTATTAACACAGGTAATTTGGTAGCTTATGATACTCCTCAAGGTCTTAAGGATTCTCTTTTGGAATCCAACAAGCAGGAAATGACAGATGCATTATCTCAAATTTCTGCCGAAAGTGAGGTTTCCACCTCTACAAAAGAAGATATTGAAGATTTGGCATTAAGAAAAATGTCTTTTTTACTTGAAAGGAATGATGATTCAATCATTGATTCTTTAAAATCAAATGATTCTATTAAAAGTATAAATATAGCTCATAACGGCCGTGTTAATTTAAGAATTGATTATTTTGATGATAATGCTGTTAATGATGTATTGAATACGGTCATCAGTTCAAACGGTATTATCAAGTCCATTACAACTGAAGAACCTTCTCTAGAAGATGTTTTCATTAAAGCTACAGCAGAGGTGAATGAAGATGATAGAGCTTAAGAAATTTGGATGGATGATTAAAAAAGAACTGATTAGCCTTAAGCGCCACCCTCCACGTTTAGTTTCTATTCTAGCATTTCCAATAATCATGATTTTGCTTTTTGGTTATGGTATGGGAGGAGACATGACAGATTTGCCTATAGTTGTTGTAAGCCAATCCCATGGGGATTTGACTGATTTGACATTGGACACGATTAAGTCAACTGAAACGTATCATGTCGTTGAAATTATTGATGACCAGGACAAGGCAGAACGCATGGTAGATAAGGGGGAGGTTAAGGCAGCTATTATAATGCCTGAGGATTATGACGATACGAACTCGTCGAACCAAAAGGCAGTAACGCTGTATTTGGATTCTTCAGATCAGATGGCTTCCCAAATTCTAGACTCATCCACACAGGCAATATTTTCAAGATTGTCTAATATGGTAGCGTCAGGTTCAGTCACTGCTGTCAGTCAGAATTCTACTGCCAGCCCATCAATTTCTCATCAATTCAACAATTTCAAGGATGATATCGGTTTGCATATAAACAGAATTTATGGTAACATTAAGTATATTGACTTTTTAGTTCCTGCCGTTTTAGGAATGACTGTCATGATGAGCTGTATGATGGGTATGGGTGCAACCATTGCAGGTGAAAGAGAAACAGGTGAGCTTGCACGTTTGTTCATGACACCGACATCAGTTTCAACTGTAATTGGTGGTAAAATCGCTGCAAAATTACTTATTGAACTAGTAAGGGCACTGATACTGATATTCATGTCGATATTGCTGTTCAATGTTAGTATAAAAGGTGGAATACTTCAGACGTTTATCGTCCTGGTTATAGGTGCATTGTGTTTTGTTGGTTTTGGTATTATGTTGTCTGCAAGAACCCAGACTCAAGAAGATTATGCTCAAATAGTATTGCCGTTTTCAATGCCTATGATGTTTGTTTCAGGAGTATTCTATCCGATTGAAACAATGCCTTGGATTCTACAGAAATTGGCTTATATTTTCCCATTAACTTATTTGAATGATGCCATGAGGGGAATAATGTTAAAAGGCCAGACTTTAGGTGATGTCTGGTTGGATTTGGTGGTTCTTTTAGGATTTACCTTATTGTTCTTTATTATTGGTGTTAAAAGATTTAACAGAGATGTATAGGAGGTTTAATATGTATAAAAAAATTGTTATAGCTATAATGATGGTGCTTTTGTGTTTAACTCCAATTGCCGGAGCCGATTGGATTTCATTCGGTCATGACTATACCCACAGAGGATATGTTGGTGATGAGTCAGATTTTGTAACAAACTTATGGACATTTAATTTTGGATCTCCGATTTTTTCATCTCCCGCAATCTCTGGTGATTACTTATACTTAGCTTCAAGTAATGGTCAATTAAAATCTATTGACATGGTTGATGGTAGTGAAAACTGGAACGTTGATTTAAAATCTGCTACTAATGCAACTCCAATTGTTTATAATGATACATTATATATAGGTAGTGAAGATTCTTTCAGCGCAATTGATGTGAATAGTCATAAGGTAATTTGGGAATATTCAACTTCATCTCCTATTTCCTCAACAGCTTATCTTTATGAGAATGTTGTTTATGTAGGATGTGACGATGGACATTTATATGGATTTGATAATGAAACTGGTGACGTTAAGGTAGATGTAGATTTGGATGGTAAATTGCAATCTTCTCCAATGGTTATAAATGACACAGCATATATCGGTTCCACAAATGGAAAAATATATGCCGTAGATATTAACTCTAAAGATGTTGATTGGGAATATACTACTGGTGATTCAATATATTCTTCTCCATCATATGGTGATGAAAAAATATTCATTGGATCTGATGATGGAAGCATTTATGCAATCAATGAAAGTGACGGTAAGCTAGATTGGAAAGTAGACCTTAACAATAAGGTTAGAAGCTCTCCAACAATAGATGAATATGACAATAACATTTTTATAGGATCAGATGAAGGAAATTTAACTTGTTTGGATATTCGTGACGGAACTGTAAAATGGAGCCATTCCACTTCTTCTCCAGTTCGTTCAACTGCTGCACTTAAAGAAAATCAGGTAGTATTTGGATCAAATGATGGAAGTGCACATGTTTTAAACAAATATTCAGGAATTGAAGATTTCAGTTATAATCCTGGATGCATGTTATTCAATTCACCTGTCACTTCATCTCCGGCAATTAATGGAAACAGTTTGTTTATTTCTGGAAATGATGGTTATTTGTATTCACTGAACATTGAGAAAAATGAAGCACCTGCTTCAGTATTTTTATATTACACTTTAGCAATTTTAGCAATTCTTTTGGTGGTGATAATTGTTGTTGTCAGAAAAGTCAGGAAGTAGAATTTAAAAAATCCGATATTCATAAATATGTACATTTTAACTTCTAAATTGTTATTTTATGTACATTTATTAATTTTCATCGGTAAAATTAAACGATAACTATTTAATTAATAAAATAAATTATTAATATTAATACCTTATGGAGAATTACTAATGTTTGATGAAGACATAGAAACTATAAAGAAACAAAATATGAATCTTGCTGATGAGATTTATATTTTAGATACAACTCTCAGAGACGGCGAACAAACTCCCGGTGTTGCACTTACTGTTGACGATAAGATTCAAATCGCTCAAAAATTGGATAATGTGGGCGTTGATAAAATTGAAGTAGGTTTTCCTGCTTCTTCAAAAGGTGAATTGATTTCATCTAAACAAATCAAATCCTTAAATTTAAGCTCTACGGTTGTGGGCTTGGCAAGGAGTGTTAAAAATGATATCGATGCTGTTTTAGATGCTGATTTGGATTATATTCATACATTCATAGGTACTTCTCCATTGCATAGGGACTATAAATTAAAAATGTCTAAGGAAACTACAATATCAACTGCAGTTGAAGCTGTGGAATACGCTAAAGATCATGGCCTAAGCGTTGAATTTTCAGCAGAAGACGCTACAAGAACTGAACGTGATTTCTTATTTGAAATCTACAGGGATGTTGTTGATGCAGGAGCTGATTTTTTGGATATTCCAGATACTGTTGGTATTCTAACTCCAATTATTACAAGAGATTTGATTACGGACATTAAAAGTAATTTTAAAACTCCAATAAGTGTTCATTTCCATAATGATTTTGGCCTAGCTACTGCAAATACCTTAACAGCTATTGAATGCGGCGCAAACCAAGCTCATGTAACTGTAAATGGTATAGGAGAAAGAACAGGTAATACATCTCTTGAAGAAATTGTTGTTGCACTTCATTCTGCTTATGGAATAAAACTAAATGTCGATACTTCTCAATTATATAGTCTCTCAGAATTCGTAGGTAGATTAACAGGTATTAAAATGCCTGTCAATAAGCCAATTGTCGGTGACAATGCATTTGCCCACGAATCAGGTATTCATGTTCATGGTATATTAAATAATTCATCTACATATGAACCCATTTCGCCGGAACTTGTAGGACATTCTAGAAAAATAGTTTTAGGAAAACATACTGGAGCTAATGCTTTAAAATCTAAATTAAAAGAATATCATATTGATTTAAACGATGAACAATTTGATAAAGTATTTAATCAAATTAAAGCTTTAGGTGATAAGGGTAAATGTGTAACTGATGACGATTTAAAAGCTATTGCTTTGACAGAATTAGGTTCTGCTCGTGAAACTCCAATAAAGCTAAAAGGTTTGGGATTGTTATGTGGCGCTATTGTTTCTCCTACTGCAACCGTAAAACTTGAAATTGACGGCGTTGAAAAAGAAACTTCTGACACTGGTGTTGGTCCGGTTGATGCTGCATTAAATGCTATTCGTGATTTAATCCAAGATACAATGGATATAGAACTTGAAGAATATAATCTTGAAGCTATAAATGGAGGAACTGATGCTTTAGCGGATGTTTTTGTTATTTCTTCTGATAAGGAAGGTAATAAATCTACAGGTAGAGCAATTAATGATGATATAGTCATGGCTAGTATTTTAGCTGTCTTGGATTCAATTAATAAATTACTATTAATTAAAAGGTCAGAAATTTAATCAAAATATTATGTAATACAATCATGTCAATCAAATCTAAAATGGAGGATTAAAATGGAAGAAAATACTATATTTATAGGAAATAAGCCAGTAATGAACTATGTATTAGCTGTTGTAACACAATTTAATGATAATGAATCAGTCACTTTAAGGGCTAGAGGAAAAGCCATTAGTCGTGCTGTAGACACTGCTGAAATTGTTAGAAACAGTTTTGTTCAAGATGCTGTTGTTGGTGATATTCAAATTTCCACCGAAGAAGTTGAAAACTATAACAACGAAAAAACCAACGTTTCCATTATTGAAATTAGGCTTGAAAAATAAATCAGCCGTATTTTTTCAATATTTTATAGTCGAATAAGTATTTGGATAAACGTATATTTGAAGTTCCTTTTCCAAATGCTTCAACTTTATTTTTTTTAATTGCTTTTAAAACGCTATCTATGTCTTTTTCACAATCTATTTTTGAGTAACAGTCTCCAACGAATTTATAAAAGTGAGCATCACTGGCTCCCAATGCAGGAAGCTTTTCTTTTTCGGATAATTTTTTCGCTTTATTGTTGCAGTAACCTACTATAAAACGGGCGTTTTTTGTTTCAATTGCATCTATTTTCAAATCATTGTAGTCTTCTTTGCACAGGAGACCATGTCTGTAAAAGCAATATGGATGAGGTATTATTGCAAGACCTCCCTGGTCATGAATCAGGTCTATTGTTTCCTGGCCAGGCAAGTCTCTTTTTATGTGTTCCTGACATCCAAAGCCCAAGATGTGACCGTTTAACGATGATATTTCTATTGAGGGTATTACAAGCAGATCATCATCATTTTTTGTTAATCTTTGAGCTTCTTTTGAGCCTTCAACAGTATTGTGATCGCTTATTGCAATGATATCTATATTTCTGCTTTTAGCTACTTTGAAAATATCCTCTAACTTAGATTTGGAGTCCGGTGAATATTCACAGTGAATATGTGAGTCCATTTTATACATATATTTCCTCGAATGTTTTAATTAATCCTACTGTTCCGGTCATCATAACATCTCCTCCGGGACATGCATGGTGCCAGTCAAGATTGGTTTTTTCTATCAATTCACGTTTTGGGCCTGAAACCAATACCTTTTCAATTTTTGAAATAGGATTTATTACATGAGCTCCATGCCCATGATCATTATAAACCTCTTCGTTTGTAATTACTCCATCGGCTAATCTTTTTAGATAATTTTCCAAACTTTCCGGTGTTAAAGATGATGTATGATGTTCAAATATTGCCTGTATTTTTCCATTTTCAATTGATGCTGCAGTCGTATGTCCGTTTCCTATGTCTATTGCAATAAAGCTATTTAATTTTGATGCGGTTTCATCATAGCACATTCCTGCTATTGAAGCAAATTTGGTATCCATTAATAGTGGTGTTTTATCTATTCCTTCGTTTTTGATACATCTTTCCACTGCCTTCATTCTGGTGTAGTAATCAGGAACGTTTCCTTTAAATGAGAATTCTTCTGGTCTGATTGGCTCTTTTAATTTTTCTCTGAATTTTTCGAATCTAAAATCCCTGTCTCCCATATTTTCATTATATCCATGGTCTTGCACTGCTATTGCTATTTCATCGAAATCGAATTCCAAATCATATCCAAGCAAAAACTCGGATAATTTTGTTATGTTGATGTCTCCAAGAGTTATTTTTGTATAGTCTCTGTATTCCTTTTCACTTGAAGCTATTTCTATACCAAGTGCCTCTACTTGAGATATCTTATCCCTTATTGTTTTTGCCGGAGTTTCCTCCATAACAACATTGTATCCTTTTTCCATATGCTGCTGCAGGCTTCTTTTAATTTTTCCTCCACCCATTATTTCCCCTTTAAAATAAAGGTCGTTTTCTATTTCACTGATTTGTTGTGAAATAAACAAATGTGGGGAAGGAAGTACCAATTTAATTGAATTTTCCAATTCCTTTTCATCATCATATATCATCATGTCCTGTGTTCCTGTACCAACATCAATAGCTAAAATTCTCATAATATTTCTTATTGTGTTCATTTTATTAATATATTAATTGTACATTTTTGTACAAAAAAGTTTTAAATAGTACATTAATATAAAATATTAATATGAATTATAAAATTACCCTAGATTCTGATGAAGTGCCAAAAAAATGGTATAATATTCTTGCTGATTTGCCTAATCCACTTCCAGAACCAAAAAATAGTGAAGGAAAGGATCAAATTTCAGATTTACAAAAGGCTTTTACCAAAGCTGGTTTAGAACAGGAGTTTTCACCTGACAGATACATTAACATTCCTCAGGAAGTCAGGGAATTGTATATGCAGGTAGGTCGTCCTTCTCCTTTGTTTAGAGCTACAAGACTTGAAAAATTTTTAAACACCCCTGCTAAGATTTATTTTAAAAGAGAAGATACTTCTCCTACAGGATCACATAAGTTAAATTCAGCTATTCCTCAAGCATATTTTGCTAAAAAAGAGGGCGTTGAAAGGTTAACTACTGAAACTGGTGCTGGACAATGGGGAACTGCATTATCTTTAGCTTGTAATATGCTGGATTTGGACTGTACTGTATATATGGTTAAGGTATCATTCAATCAAAAGCCGGACAGGAAAAATATTATGCATATTTATGACGGTCAGGTTTTTGCTTCACCTAGTGAAAATACCGAAATCGGACGTCAAATTCTTAAGGAAAATCCAGACCACCCTGGTTCATTGGGTGTAGCTATTTCTGAAGCTATGGAAGAGGCTTTGCTTAATGATGATGTTAAATATTCTCTAGGTAGTGTATTAAACCATGTTATGTTACATCAAACCGTGATAGGTCAGGAACTTAAAGTACAATTAGAGAAAGCTGAAGAGGAAGTTGATGTAATGATTGCATGTGCAGGTGGTGGAAGTAACTTGGCAGGTTCATTTTTCCCATTGCTTAAGGATAAAATTGCAGGTAATTCAGATACTGAATTCATTGCAGTTGAACCTAGTGCCTGTCCTACATTAACTGAAGGATCTTATGATTATGACTTTGGAGATGTCAATGGATTTACTCCTATGCTTAAGATGTTTACTTTAGGCCATGACTTTGTTGCACCATCAGTTCATGCCGGTGGATTAAGATATCATGGAATGTCTCCTATTGTTTCACTTTTAACTAAAGAAGGATATATTTCCCCTAGGGCAGTTCATCAAAAAGATGTATTTGAAGCTGGAATTACTTTTGCCCGTACTGAGGGTATTGTTCCTGCACCTGAAACTACCCATGCAATTAAAGTTGCAATAGATGAAGCATTGAAATGCAAAGAGACTGGTGAAGAAAAAACCATTGTATTCAATTTCTCTGGTCATGGAATGCTTGATTTAAAAGGATATGCTTCTTACTTTGAAGGAACTATGCAAAATGCAAAATAGAATGATTTTCACTCTTTTTATTTTTTTTTATTTTTTTTGTTATAAGTAATAACTTATAACTTATAACTATTAATTTTTCTCTAACTTATCACTTATAACTAATAACTTATTTGTGAAAACAAATACTTTATAAGATAGAAGTTATAAAATATAACTTAACAGTTAAAAGTTAAATCTTTTAACTTATTAATAATAACTTAAATGTTAAAAGTTATTTCTTTTAACTTATTCATGTTAACTTAAAATTTATCACTTTTAAGTTGGAGGGTTTAACTTATTCTTTATAAGTTATTCCTGCTAACTTAGAAGGTTTAAGATAAAAATTAGAAGTTTTAAGTTATTTCTTTTAACTTATTCATGTTAACTTATAATTTATCTCATTTAAGTTAGGGGGTTTAACTTTGATGTTGGACCTTTTAACTTAAAATTTAAATCTTATTCATGTTAACTTATAATTTATCTCATTTAAGTTAGAGGGTCTAATTTATTTGTTAGACCTTATAACTTAAATTGTATTAGGAGAATTATTCAATGAGTGAAGTAATTGCTGTAATGAATCAAAAAGGAGGTTGTGGTAAGACTACTACTGTTGTAAATACTGCAACTTCATTAGCTGTAATGGGAAAATCTGTTTTAGTTGTTGATATGGATCCTCAAGCTAATGCAACAACAAGCTTTGGAATAGATAAAAACGAATTGGAAAATACTATTTATGATGCTATTATTGGGGATATTAATGTTAAAAAAGCAACAATTCCTACTTTTATTAAGAATTTATTTATTATTCCTAGTAACATTTCATTAAGTGGGGCTGGTGTTGAATTAAGCCAAAAGGAGAATTATCATATTATCTTAAAAGAAACGCTAAAGGATGTTGTTCCATTATTTGATTATATATTCATTGATTTACCTCCTTCCCTAGGAGTTTTAACTGTAAATGCATTAGTTGCATCTGATAGTGTATTGATACCTATTCAGGCTGAATATTATGCACTTGAAGGTGTTGCAGATTTGATTAATACCATTAAACTTGTAGAACAAAGACTTAGGAGCCCTACTCCAATTAAAGGAGTATTATTGACATTGTATGATAAAAGGACCAGATTAAGCAGGGATGTTCATAAGGAGTTGAAAAACTACTTTGGAGAAACAAATCTCCTTTTTAAAACTATTATTCCTAGAAATATTAGATTGGCTGAAGCTCCGAGTTTTGGTAAACCATGTTTAATTTATGATCCGGATAGTACTGGAACTAAATCTTATTTAAAATTAGCTAAAGAAATATTAGAAAGAGACGGAAGTGATTAGGATGGCACGTGGGCTTGGTAAAGGTTTGGATTCATTAATACCTGAATTTTATGATGAAGATTTTGATAGCAATAGTGCTTTATCTTTAGAGGATATGCTGAAAGAAGATGAAAATGTCGATTCTGAAGAATCTATTGATAAAGTTAGTGAAGATGATGAATCTAATATTAATGATATTGAAGAATCTAGTGATGAAGATTCTGTTGTTGATGAATCTAATGTAAATGATATTGAAGAATCTAGTGAAGATGATTCTGTTGTTGATGAATCTAATGTAAATGATGTTGATAGCGATGATGGACAAGAAGATGAAGAGGAATATAAACCGGAAGAAACGTCAAATGAGGAAATCACAGAGGAAAACGATGAGAATATTGACTCATCCGAAAACATATCTTCTACTGAAGACGGTCAAGACAGTTTATCAAATCCACAAGAAATCAAAAGACAAGAAAATGTAGCTGAAGTACTTGATATTGTAGATAAAAATCCAAGAATTACCTTATGGTCTTCAAGATCTGCAGCAGTATTTAGATACTTAAGAAAAACAGAACCTGAATTCAGTATTAGTAGGGAAGCTTCCATATTGATTGATGAAGCAGTTTCTAAAAAGTATCCTGAAATTTGGGATTTATTTGAAGATTTGAAATAGCTATTGGAAATTTTCTAATAGACTTTGATAAGCCCCGTCTATCTTTATATATTTTTCAGCCCTGTCTATAACTACACCTAATTTTTTTAGTTCATTCTTATTTTTAAATGGCATTTTTTTTCTAATAGAAATAATTTTTCTAGCGGATTTTATACCGATACCCGGAACTCTAATTAACTCGACAAATGGTGCGGTGTTTATTTCTACAGGGAATATATTCATATTTTCAGCCGCTGAAATTTTAGGATCCTGGGTTAAAGACAACTGATTGTTTTCATCAAAAACAAGTTCCTTAAGCTTGAAGCGATAATCATTCAATAAACTGTCTGCATTATATAATTTTGCAGTTCTATCTGTACTGCATGCATCTTTATTTTCGAATTCGGTTTCTTTAATTGGTGAAAATGCAGAGAAATATGTTCTTTTCAATTTTGTTTTACTATATATTTTTTCCATTCTATGTAAAATTTCCCTATCACTTTCATCATTCGCACCGACTATGAGTTGCGTGGTATGGGTAGAATTTGGATATGTTGTACTTTTCCCATGTAGACTGTCAATCCAATGAAGACGTTTCAATATATCCTTATTATAGTCTTTTGTAGAGGATAGTTCTGCAAGTCCAGATGGTGTAGCAGCTTCTATATTAATGCTAACCCTATTAGCTAGTGCCATGGCTCTTTTTATTGAGTCTTTGGATGCTCCAGGAACAATTTTTAGATGTATATAATCATCATATCCATAATCTTTCCTTAGAATTCTAATTGTTTCTATTGTTTTTTCCATTGTATAATCTTCATCCTTTTCAATTCCTGAGCTTAAAAATAGACCGTTTACAAGACCTCTATTATAATAATTTAGAAAGCTTCTGGCAAGTTCTTCCGGTGCTAGCTCTAATCTTGTGAAGTTTCTTTTGGATTGGTTAATGCAGTATTTGCAATCATTTTTACATTTATTTGTCAAAAGAGTTTTGAAAAGTGGAATTTTACAACCATTATGTCCTGTTGCTTCATAAATTCCGGGTAAATTAACTTGTGAACTCTTGTTATGATTTACATAATCACACAGATCATACTGTGCTGAGTCAGTTAATATTTTCATTTTCTCTAATGTTGTCATAATATAATATTATATTTTATAGTATATTTAATTTTTAATAATGTATATGATTTTTCCTTAATTTTGTATTTTTTTCTTGAAAATGTGTTAAAGTAATTAAGATTTAAATTTGAAAATTTTTAATTTAGTTTATATATCTATTGTTATATTTTTATATTAATAATTATATTTTTGAATTTTATATAAATTAATTATGTATTTAAGTTATTTTTTAAACATCTATTCTGATTCTTAAATATTGTATTTATTGTATTGAAATGCTATTTATACCTATTTTTAAGGCGTTTCTCCCATATATTATAGATTTTTTTTCTAAACTTTACTCTAATTTGTTTGATACTTTCCAAACGATATTTTGTTTTTTTGGAAAGCATTTTATATAACTATGTTATAATTTGAAAATATCTATTTTTCTTAAATTTTCTAAACACTACGATAATAAAATATCAAATAGATATACAGTGATTAATTTTTAGAAAATTCATGCTTTAAGTGTATACATTTATATATGATGAAAAATTAAAATTGTTTTAGCTATTACAAACAAAATAGCTATTTTTAGGAAAAAATTATTATACGGTTATAATTGACTTTGGTGATTTGGATGATAAAGAAATTAATGATTATTGCAATATTGGCATTTTTCATGATCTCTGCAGTTTCTGCTAGTGACATTAATGAAACGGTTAATAGTGATAATATTGAAATTCAAATCCAAGAATTCGTCGAAGTTAATCAGCTTGATTTAGAGGAGTTAAAAATGGATGATGTTGTTGAAAATGGCGTTATCAGTGAGGAAGAGATTGCTCCAGTTGAAAATAATCAAGAGTATATTGATTCTTATATAATTAACGAACCTGAAAATTATAATGAAATTGAAAATTATCAATATAATAATACTTATATTGAATCTTTGATAAATGAAACTTTGGATAACGACACTCGTTTGAATTTAAATTCTATAGGGTTAGTTCATATTTTTAAAGATTTTTTAACCGATTATGAAGTTTTTATTTGTATGGAACTTAATATAAGTTTTAAAACTATTGATTTTGGTGAAAGTTTATCAGAATTTAAACATAAAATAGATAAATTTAAAGCATTGATACATGATGATCTTATATTCTATAACGGATATTGTCATATATTGACTCATGATGTTGAAAAAAGCATAGTTATATCTAATGATAAATTACATACCAAATTCGCATTTTCAATTGACAATTCAATCGTTGGTAGTGCAGATGGAATTGTTGCTAGTGCAGATAGTTTTATATATAATATTTTAAACCCTAATTTTTCAAACTTTAACTTATTTTCATTGTCTTGTTTTCAAACATTTTCTAATTTTGTGAAGATTTTCATGAATTTTAATTATTATGAGTATGGCTTTTTTCCGAGTAGAACAATCGAATGAATAAAAAGAGACAGATAATTTACATATTTTATTAATTAAGAAACTTAAAAGTATTAGATTATTAATTTGACATATCAGGTGATATTTAAGTTAAAATGAAAATTTTATATTTATGGCATGGTGTAATTATGAACAAAAAGATTTTATATGGATTAATTTTATTATTAACTTTATCATTAAGCTTAGGCATAGTTTCCGCTAGTGAAAACATAACCGAATCTGCTGTCTTAAGTGTTGGAGAAAGTTATGTGGCAGGAGATGAAGCATTAAGCTTATCTTACGAAGAAAGTATTGAAAATAATCAAACGCTGAGTTTATCGAGTGAAGAAAGTATAAGTGATAATGAAACGTTGAGCTTATCTAACGAGGAAATAATTGAAGATGGTATTGTTACTTTAAAAACATCAAACAAAGATAATACGGAAGTTTTATCTTTTGGAGAATCTGTTGTGACCCAAGGAAGGGGAGCAGACTATGTTTCCATGTCTAATGGATTTACTGCTTTTTGTGCGAAAAGGTTAGGTACTTTTCCAACATCTGGTACTCCATATATTACAGAGCAGCAATACATATTAACACACGTTGAAACGGGAGCTCGTGTTGATAATAAATTAAGATTAGCGGTAATTCATTATGCGGATAGGCCAGAATTCCAAGAAAAAGTACGTTTTTGGAGAATTGCTGCGGGTTCGTTCTCACGTACTCAAATGTTAATATGGTATTTAACTCAATATGATACAAATAAATATTGTATGCAAGATTTGGATGGAGATCCAATATTAAAAAATGCCTATTATGATATTATTAACAGACATAACAACGGGGAATGGATTCCTGAAGAGGGCATAACCTATAAACTCGATGATACTCATGAGGTAAAATACGAATTTTTAGCTTTTAAGTCATCTTCCACATATCAAACATTATTCGGATTTAAGAAAATCATAAAAGAAATTCCACCTACTCCTAAAAATCCAGGTATGGAAGTAGACAAGAAGTCTTTAACTCCTAATGTTAAAGTTGGAGAGCAAACCCTGTTCCTGATAACTGTTAGAAACACTGGTGACGTTAATTTGAATAATGTATTTGTTGAGGAACAGATTCCTGACGGTTTGTCTTTTTCCGATTATAATGATAAAACCAAATGGAGAAGGAATGGCAATACTTTCTATTATAATGATGTTTTGAGAGTTGGCGAATCTGCTAGCTTTACTATTGCATTCAACACTCATAGGAATGGTACTTTTGTTAACTGTGTAGTTGCAGATTCCGATGAGACAGATAGTAAAAAGGCCAATAATACTACTACTGTCTTAAAGGGTAATTTGGATGTTCAAAAGATTACCGTTACTCCTAAGGTTTTAGTTGGAGATCAAGTTACTTTTGAAATCGTTGTTAGAAACACAGGCAATATTGATTTGTCTAATGTCTTTGTTGAAGAGACATCCTATGCTGGTTTAAAATTTGAAAAAGTATTAGATAATGGATATTGGACTCATTCAGTTACCAACGGTAAAAACAGATGGACTTTAAACAGCAATTTAGCTGTAAATGAAGTCATGGGATTCTTTATTGTATTCAATACTACCCATAAAGGTAACTTTACCAATGTTATTATTGCAGGCTCAGATGAAAGTGATAACAAAACAACTAATAATACCACTACTGTTGTAGATGGTAAATTCGATGTTCAAAAGATCACCATTACTCCTAAGGTTTTAGTTGGAGATCAGGTTACTTTTGAAATCGTTGTTAGAAACACTGGAGATATTGAGTTATCTAACGTCTTTGTTGAAGAGACATCCTATGCTGGTTTAAAATATGAAAAGTTCATTGATAATGGATATTGGACTCATTCAATTACCAATAATAAAAACAGATGGACATTAAACGGCAATTTGGCTGTAAATGAAGTAAAAGGATTCTTCATTGTATTCAACACTACTAGAAAAGGTAACTTTACAAATGTTATTGTTGCAGGTTCTGATGAAACTGAAAACAAAACCACTCACAACAATACTACTGTATTGGAGCCTAAATTAGATGTTCAAAAAGTCACTATTACTCCAAAAGTTTCAGTTGGAGACCAAGTTAAATTCGAAATCATTGTTAAAAACACTGGTGATGTTGCTTTAGAAAATGTATTTGTTAAAGAGTTGTCTTATGAAGGTTTGACTTATGCTTCCTTTGAGGATAATGGATTATGGAAGTATAATGGTCAACAAAATGTATGGACATTAAACAAAGTATTGGCAGTTAATGAAGTTGAAACATTAATTGTAACATTCAACACTACCCAGAAAGGTAAATTTACCAATGTTGTTGTTGCAGGATCTGACAAAACTGAAAACAAGACTACCAACAACACCACTACCGTTGTTGAACCTAAATTGGATGTAAGAAAAATTACCATTAATCCTGTTGTCTTAGTTGGAGACCAAGTTACTTTCGAAATTATCGTTAAAAATATTGGAGAAGCTACTTTAACCAATGTCTTTGTTGAAGAAACATCCTATGCTGGATTAAAATATGAAAAGTTCATTGACAACGGATACTGGACTCATTCAATTGCAAACGGTAAAAATACATGGACCTTGAACACTAATTTAGCTGTAAATGAAGTCGTTGGATTGTTTGTAGTATTCAACACTACCCAGAAAGGTAACTTTACCAATGTTGTTGTTGCCGGATCTGATGAAACAGAAAACAAGACTACCAACAACACTACTAAGGTTGTTGAACCTAAATTGGATGTTCAAAAGATTACTTTGACTCCTATCGTTCCTGTTGGAAACCAAACTTCATTTGAAATTGTTGTTAGAAACACTGGTGAAGTTGCTCTTCACAATGTAGTTCTCGAAGAAACTTCATATGATGGATTGGTTTACGATTCATTTGTAAATAACGGATTATGGACTCATTCAGTAGCAAACGGTAAGAATATATGGACTTTAAACAAAGTCTTAAACGTTAGAGAAGCTGTTAACTTGATTGTTAACTTCAACACTGTTGAAGTGGGTAACTTTACTAATATCGTAACTGTAGGTTCTACCGAGACTGAAAATAAGATTGCAAACAACACTACCAATGTTTACAATAAGACTACTCCGGAACCTGAATCCAATACGACTAAAAACCCTAACATAAACATTGAAAAAATAGCTTTAAATGATGTTGTGATTGTTGGACAGCAAGCTATCTTTGAAATTATAGTTACTAACACTGGTGAAGTTGTATTGCATGATGTTACCGTAACCGAAGATTCATTTGTTGGTTTAGAATACACAACTTTCTTTGATAATACTGGATTATGGTCTAATAATGAGTTAACCTGGACTTTGAACACTCCATTGTATGTTGGTGAAATGGCCTCATTCTATGTAGTATTCAACACTACCACTCCAGGAAAATACACAAACATTGTTTCAGTTGACTCTAATGAAACCGATAAAAAATCAGCTAATGATACTGTTGAAGTAATTAAACCTGAAATGGATGTTCAAAAAATATCCATCAACAAATCAGTTATGGTAGGTGACCAAGTAACATTTGAAATTATTGTTGAAAATACCGGAAAAGTGACCTTAAACAATGTTGTTGTCCGTGAAGAGTCTTATGATGGTCTTAAATTTGATTCATTCATAGACCACACTGGATTATGGACCAAAAACAGCGACTTGTCATGGAAATTAAACACTCCTTTATACGCTGGTGAATATGCAGGATTCTTTGTAGTATTCAACACTACCAATACCGGTAAATTTGTCAATGTTATTGTAGCTGGCTCAGACGAAACCCCTAACAAAACTGACAACGATACCGTTGACGTATTCAAAGGAAATATTGATGTTCAAAAGATTACTTTGACTCCTGTTGTCCATGTTGGAAATCAGACTTCATTTGAAATCCTTGTTAAAAACATTGGAGAAATCCCATTACACAATGTCGTTCTTGAAGAAACTTCATACGATGGATTGGTTTACCATTCATTTGTAAATAACGGATTATGGACTCATTCAGTAGCAAACGGTAAGAATATATGGACTTTAAACAGAGTCTTAAATGTAAATGAAATGGTTACATTGATTGTTAACTTCAACACTGTTGCTGTAGGTAACTTCACAAACATTGTGACAGTATCCTCAGATGAAACTGACAATAAAGTTGCAAACAACACTACTATCGTTTACAATAATACTAAACCTACTCCTGAAGAGGATCCTTCCAAAAATCCAAATATCAACATTGAAAAAATTGCATTACATAAAGTTGTAATTGCCGGAAGTAATGCTGTATTTGAAATTATTGTTACAAACACCGGTGATACTGTATTGCATGATGTAACTGTAAGTGAAGATTCATTCACTGGTTTAACTTATGACAGCTGGTATGACAACACTGGTTTGTGGTCTAAAAACAGCGGTTTAACATGGACTATGAATTCTCCATTATATGTTGGTGAAATTGCTTCATTCTATGTAGTATTTAAAACCACCAATCCTGGAGACTTTACCAATATTGTATCTGTTGATTCCAATGAAACCGATAAAAAATCAGCTAATGATACTGTAAAAGTAATTAAACCTGATTTCGCTGTTGAAAAAATCACTATCAACAGATCAGTTTTAGTCGGAGAACAGGTAATGTTTGAAATTGTTGTCCACAACTTAGGTCAAACAGACTTAAACAATGTTGTAGTTCGTGAAACTTCTTTCGCTGGACTTGTATATGATTCATTCATTGATAATTCTGGTTTATGGACTAAAAACAGTGGTTTATCCTGGACTTTAAACACTCCGTTACGTGTTGGTGAATATGCAGGATTCTTTGTTGTATTCAATACTACCACAACAGGTAACTTCGTAAATGTTGTAGTTGCAGATTCCACTGAAATTCCAAACAAAACAGCTAACGATACCGTAGAAGTATTGCAACCTAAATTGGAAGTTCAAAAAATCACAGTAAACAGAACAGTCTATGTCGGAGAAAAAGTTAAATTTGAAATTGTTGTTCACAATGCAGGAAAAGTTGTCTTAAATGATGTAACTGTCCGTGAAAACTCATTTGACGGTCTCATATATGATTCCTTCATTGATAATAATAATTTATGGACTAAAAACAATGATTTATCCTGGACTTTAAACACTCCATTATATGCAGGAGAATATTTAAGCTTCTATGTTGTATTCAACACAAATAAAGCTGGAACTTTCACAAATGTTGTTTTCGCTTCAAGCGATAAGACCCAAGACATACCAGCGAACAATATAACTACTGTAATTGACAGACCAGTTCCTGATGAAAATAAAACAACTCCTGAGGATAACAAGACCTATATGGCTGATTTAGCTATTACTAAAGTAGTTTATGCTATTGATGGAAATAAAGTTACTTGGGGACTTTATGTTGTAAACAACGGTCCGGATAAAGCAGTAAATGCAAGAGTAATCGATGTATTGCCAAACACTTTACAATACATTAACTCATATGCTTCAAAAGGATTATATGATGTAAACACTGGTGTATGGACTATTGGGGACATGGAAAACGGTGAAGAAGCAGTAATGATAATGCAAACTATTGTATTGACTACTGGTGAAATCACCAACGAAGCTAACGTAACCAGTGACACATTCGATCCTAACATGAGCAATAACTATGATAATGAAACTGTAGTTGTCAGTGATGTTCCTGAAACTCCTCAACAACCTGTAAAAGAAAATGTTGAGCCAGTTGACGTAACTCCAGCTACCGGTAACCCATTAGTCATGGTATTACTTGCATTGTTCGTATTAGCTGCTGGAACTTTAAGAAGAAAAAAATAAACATTTAGGGAAATACTTTTTTCCCTATATTTTTTAATTTTAAAATAAAATATTTATACTATTTTTTACTTTAATATTAATTATCTGTTCGATAGTTTGAAGTAGGTCTTTCTATTAAATAGTATTGTTTTCGGTAATAGTTACAATATAAACTTAAATCATATTAAAGTAACATATTGTATATTATGGAATGTTTATTTCTATAATATAATTTATATTGAATTATTCACGAAAAACGAGTATCATGGATTAGAGTAAATAATACATCAACAATCTTTTTAATTGTTTCACGGTTAATTTGGTATATATTGGTTATTGTATTATAATCTTATTTTTGATGTTTATTTATTCTTTTTTAATGGTATTGAAAAACTGATTTTTTGTTTTACAATAGATTTTTCTAATGGAGATTTTTTCTACTTTTCTTACTTATCAAATAGATTAAAAAGCTTTATTTTCTACTAAGAATGGATAAATAATATAATGTTTATATATAAAGAAAAATTAAATAATAATTGTTATTTTAATACAGATTTAAGTAAAATTGTAACATATCGGAATATTCGTCTACTATTTTTTATAAAGATATGCGAAATGTATCAAGAACATATGTAACTTTAAATTTTAAATTTATTGTTATTGTAAGAAATGGGACAATATTATTATTTAACAACTATCTTTCACCATGAAATAAAGTATGGTTTTAATTAATTCAATATTTTATATATTGTCTAATTTATTGAAAAGTGATTGTGGGGGTATAAAATGAATAAAAAAATGAAAATTATCATATCATCTTTGATGATAATAATTTTTTTCTCAATAGGGTCGGTTTCTGCAGAAGAAATCGTTGATGATAATTCGACAGATATTTTAGAAATATCTTCTGAAGTCGCTATCGTTGAAGATAATACCATTATTGATGATGGAGTAAGTCAGGAAATTGATTATTCAAATGATAGTGACAATGAAAAAAGCCAGATTTCAATTTCGGAAAATGAGGTTTATTTTGATAAGACCGTTGGAGAAAATGTTTTAGGATCAAGTTTAGATGAAGGGAATGTTCTTCAATCAGGAAAAATAATTACTGTTGAGGGTAATTATTTTGCTGATCTTCGCAGTGCAATAAATAATGCTCAAGACGGAGATATTATTGATTTGGAAGGAAAAACTATAATTGCTGTTCCAATAGGTGGAAATTCAAGAGTAAGGGCAGGTCATTTAACTCTCAAAAATGGGGTTATTGATGCAGGAAACGTAGTTCCTATCACTTTGGATATGCGTAGTGAATTTTATAACTGTGTTTTAGAAAATATAACCTTTAAAAATTATAGGGAAGATTATGCATATGGTATGATTATTCAAAACTGTAACTTGACCCATGTCAAATTTGAAAATTTTTCATTTAATGTTGCAGGTTTTGTTATAAGAGGATGTAATTTGAATGATGTTAATTTTACAGAATGTCATTCTTTGATTGAAGAGGATGAAAATAATTATGAATATGGTGCTATGGTAGTAGCATATCATTCAACCTTAGATAATTGTAACTTTGTAAACTGTACAACTAACAGACACTCCGGTGCTATCTGTATTGGTGGGGAGTATGGAAATCGTGTGGATGTATTTAATTCTAATTTTATAAATTGTAGGGCAGGTATTGGTGGAGCAATCTATGTTCACGGTAATGATGCTATCACTGAAGATTACCACAGCAACATTATAAACTGTACTTTCATCAATAATACTGCAACTGAAAGAGGAGGAGCTATAGGTTCCAGCCAAAATTATTTGGTCGTTGAAAACTGTTTATTTGAAAACAACACTGCTAAACAAGGGGCAGCTTACATGCTCGCTGGTATTGACCATGGTTTAGATGGAATCCCTGAAGGTCATTATAATACAATACTGAATTGTACTTTCAGAAACAATACCGGTACTGAAGAAGGTGGAGCAGTACACATTACAGGAAATAACAACAAGGCAATAAACTGTACTTTTTGGGATAACTATGCAACTGAAGGAAATGGTTCAGCTATTTATGTCCACGGTGAAAATTCATCCGTTATAAATACTGGATTCTATAATCATGAATGTTCAAGAGGTACAGTTTATATTATAGGAAACAATACGATAATCGAAAATTCAACTTTTGAAAACAACACTGCATCAAACGGTGGTGCCGGTGTTTATGTGCAAGGAGATAATACTTTAATCAATAATTCTGTATTTAAAAACAATAGTGCTGTTTATCATGGTGGTGCTATTCACTCTCAAGGGGATAATCTGACAATTACAAATTCTAACTTCACTTCAAATACAGCTATTGCTTCTACGGACGACCTTAATCAGGGTTTAGGTGGGGCCGTATATATTCAAGGAAACAATTCCAATATTTCCTATTCAAATTTCGAAAATAATATCGCACGTAACGGTTCTGCGATATATAACCGAGGACAAAATTTAACAATTGAAGATGACACTTTCATTGAAAATCAGGCATGGAGTTATCTTATTACTGGAATTACAAATGATAAGCGTTTCTATTATGATCCTGAAGCTAATGTAACTATTGAGGTTACCCATAAAGGAGGGGACAATATTATTAATGCAATCTATAATGACGGCAGTCCAAATAATATTTTCTTTAAGAATGTAACATATGAACTTTCTGTTAATAATAGAACTAATTCCGGTCCTAATATTGTTAATCCAAAGCCTAGTGTTGAGGAAAGTGAGGGAGGTACTCTTGTTTATCAGGATTCTCGTGAAGACAATCAAAACATTACTGTAATAGTCACTCACCTTGAAACCGGAAAAGTTGTAATTAACATCACTGGCAAAACAGGTATTTTAGGTAACTTGACAGTATCTGAAAAAGGTCTGCTTCCAGGAAACTATTCTGTAAACGTAACTCACGCTGAAGACGGTTTATATAAATTCATCACTAACATGACATACTTTGAAATATTGCCTCTTGCCGATTTAGCTATTGAAAAGATGGTTTCAAATAAGACTCCTAACTTGGGGGATGAAATTGTCTGGATTCTCAAAGTCACCAATAAGGGTACAAGCAATGTCAATGATGCTTATGCTGTCGATAAATTGCCAAATGGATTAATCTTCAATGGTGCTGATGGAAATTATGATGAAACTACGGGCATTTGGTATATTGGTGAGTTAAATGTTGGTGATACAAAAGTTTTACAAATCAGAACTATCGTGAACATTACAAACACTACTATATTGAATGTAGCTACCGTTAACAGCAGTGTTTATGATCCAAACGAAACCAACAACATTGCTAATAACACTACAAAATCCAATACTCTTTCAGATTTAAGTGTAATCAAATTAGTTTCCCAAAAAGTATCTGTAGTTGGCGATACCATAACATGGACAATTAAAGTTACCAACAACGGTCCGGATATTGCAGTTGATGCATATGCTATTGATGTTCTTCCATCAGGAATTTCATATGTAAGTGACGATTCAAATGGAAAATATGATTTAGCTACTGGAAGATGGGATATTGGTGATTTGGCAAAAGGAGCCACAGCAACTTTGAATATTTTAACAAAAATAATTGAAGACAATACCACAATCGTTAATAATGTATTTGCAAACTCAAGCACACCGGATTCCAACATGAGCAACAACAATGCTTCAAATGATACAAAAGTTCTTGAATCCAACTTCATTGTAAATAAAATCTCAATCACTCCATTAGTTGCTCTTGGCGAACAGGTAAAATTCCAGATTGTTGTTAGAAACACTGGTTTAACTACTTTGAACAATGTTTTCATTGAAGAATTTTCATATGACGGCTTGGAATTTGCCTATGCCCAAAATCAATCTCGCTGGAATCATGCTATTGTAAATGGTAAAAATAGATGGACTTTAAAAGACCAATTGGATATAGATGGAGTCACTATTTTAACTGTCGTATTTAATACAAACAAAACCGGTACCTTTACCAATGTTGTTGTTGCTGGCAGTGATGAAACAGAAAACAAAACTGCTAAAAATGACACAACTGTTGTAAAACCTGAAATTAGTGTTGAAAAAGTCACCATAACTCCTTTGGTTAGCTTAGGAGACCAAGTTATTTTTGAGATTATTGTCAAAAATACTGGTTTGGTAAATGTGACTAACGTGTTTGTTGATGAATTTGATTATGAAGGTTTGATTTTTGATCATGCTAATACTGAGTTTTTATGGATTGAATCCACTGTTAATAATAAGACTAGATGGACTTATGATTTCCCTGTTGCTCCTGGCGTGACTCACGGGTTCACTGTCGTATTCAATACCACTGAGGTTGGCAATTTTACTAATGTGGTTGTTGCAGGCGGGGACAATGCTGATAATAAAACTGCAAACAATACTACAAAAGTTGTTAAACCAGAACTTAGTGTAGAAAAAATTACCATAACTCCACAAGTTATTTTAGGTGATCAAGTTATTTTTGAGCTTATTGTGAGAAATACTGGTTTGGTTAATCTGACTAATGTATTTATTGAGGAATTTGAACATGAAGGTTTGATTTTTGATCATGCTAATACTCTTGGATTTTGGAATGAGTCTGAAGTTGACGGTAAACTCAGATGGACTTATGGTTTTTCATTCGCTCCGGGTGTGACTCATGGTTTTACTGTTTACTTCAACACCACTAAGACAGGTAATTTCACTAATGTGATTGTTGCAGGCAGTGAAAATGCGGATAATAAAACCACTAACAATACTACAAAAGTCGTTAAACCTGAATTCACTGTTGAAAAGATTTCATTAAATTCTCTTGTAGCTATTGGAGATCAAGTTACCTTTGAGATTGTTGTTACAAATACTGGTGTTGTGGATTTAACTAATGTCGTTGTCAAAGAGGAGATTCCTGATGAACTTGTATTTGATCATGCTTATGGTTTGGGTACTCATTGGAAATACCGGGGTAATTATTCTTGGGTATATGATGGTGTATTTGCCACTCAGCAAACTCATGGTTTCTTTGTAGTGTTTAATGCAACTAAGGTTGGTAATTTCACTAATGTGGTTGTTGTAACATCTAATAAAACAACTGAAAACAAAACGGCTAAAAACAATACTACTGTTGTAGCGCCGGATTTCACTGTTGAGAAAATATCTTTGGATCCTATTGTTCCTTTAAATAACTTAACTAGGTTCCAGATTATTGTAAAAAATGTCGGTAAGGTTGATTTAACTGGCCTATTCATTGAAGAGACAGATTATCAAAACTTGACTTATAAAACATTTGTCGATAATGGATTATGGTCATATAATTTCAATGACACTAATCCTGGATGGAAATTTGTTTCATCTTTAAAACCAAATCAGGTTGCGACATTAACTGTAGTATTCAATGCAACTGAAGTGGGCAATTGGACAAATACCGTTACTGCCGGTGCAGACAAAGTTGAAAATAAAACTGCAAACAACACTACTGAAGTTTATGTAAAACCTCCAGTTGATCCGGAAGAAAATGCAACTAATCCTAACTTGTCAGTTGAAAAAATCGCTTTAAAAAAATTGGTAACAGTTGGAGACCGTGTTACATTTGAAATAGTTGTTCGAAATATTGGTGATAAAAGGCTACATAATGTAACCATTCATGAAACATCCTATGACGGTTTAAAATTCATTAATTTCTATGATATTGAAGAAACATGGATTTATAATGGTGACATGACATTCACATATAACGCTACACTCTATAAAGGAGAGACTACTAGTTTCTATATAATTTTTGAAACCAATAAAACCGGTGAGTTGGTCAATGTCATTACTGCAACATCAAATGAAACAGAAAATAAAACGACTAATGACACTGTAGAAGTTGTAGAACCAAAATTGGAAGTGGGTAAATTAGCTATAAATGATGTAGTTACTCTTGGAAATCAAGTTACCTTTGAGATTCTTGTTAGAAATCCTGGAAAGGTTTCCTTGACTAATGTTGTCGTTGAAGAGAAATCCTTTGAAGGCTTAACTTATGCAGGATGGTATGATGACACAGGATCATGGACTAAAAACAGGGATTTAACCTGGTCTTTAAAAACCAGTTTAGAGCCTAATGAATATGTTGGATTCTTTGTAGTATTCAATACCACTAAAGCAGGTAATTTTACAAATGTGATTGTAGTCAATTCAAATGAGGTTCCTAACAAAACTGCAAACGATACAGTAACAGTTTTAAAACCTGATTACACTATTGAAAAGGTCACTGTTAATAAGGTTGTTACTTTAGGTGAAGGTGCATACTTTGATATTATTATAAGAAACACGGGTGAAACAACCCTACGTAATTTCACAGTTCATGAAACTTTCTTTGATGATGGGCTTGTTTACAATAACTGGTATGATGATACTGGTTTGTGGAGTAAGACGGGTAATCACAGTTGGACATTTAATTCTTATTTATCTCCGGGTGTTGTCACTGGTTTCTTTGTAACATTCAATACTACCAAGGTCGGTCACTTTACTAATGTCGTGACTTTAACAGGTGATGATATTCCTAACAAGACTTCAAACGATACTGTTGATGTAGTAAAACCAGACTACACTATTGAAAAGCTTACAGTTAATAGAATCATTCCTTTAGGTGATATTGCTTACTTTGAAATTATTATCAGAAATACTGGTGATGTAACATTACGTAATTTCACTGTTCATGAGAACTTTGATGATGGTCTTGTATTCGACAGAATTTATGATGATACTGGTTACTGGAATCAAACTGGTAAGCATAGTTGGACATTTACTTCATTTTTATCTCCTGGCGTTGTTACTGGTTTCTTTGTAGCATTCAATACTACTAAGGTCGGTCACTTTAATAATTTCGTGACATTAACCAGTGATGTTATTCCAAACAAGACTTCTAATGATAGTATTGATGTTGTAAAACCTGAATTTGATGTCAAAAAGATTACTGTCAATAATACAGTAGTCGCTGGCGAACAGGTAATATTTGAAATTGTCGTAAACAACTATGGAAACATTGAATTAAATGATCTTACAGTATATGAAAAAGAATTTGAAGGTTTAACCTATGCTGGCTGGTATGACAATACTTATAAATGGATTAAGAATGATGGTTTGAGCTGGACATATAATTCAACTTTGGAGGCTAAAAAAACCGCAAATTTCTTCGTGATATTCAATACGACTAAAATAGGTAATTTCACTAATGTTGTTGTAGCTAACAGTAGCGGCTCAGAAAATAAATCAGCAAACAATACAACTAATGTGGTTGGTGCTGACTTATCTGTAGTTAAATTAGTTTCAAATAAAAATCCTAAATATGGTGAAGAAATTGTTTGGACAATAATCGTAACAAACAATGGCCCAGCAACTGCAAAAAATGTTTATGTTGAAGATAAATTACCTAATGGATTAATATTCAAAGAATCTGATGGAAATTATAATGCAACAAGTGGTATTTGGACTATCGGAGATTTAATCAATACTCAAACAGCTATTTTAAACATCATTACTTTGGTTAATATAAGCAATGTCACGGTTATAAATGTAGCAGTCGTTAACAGTACCACTCCTGATTCTAACGAATCAAATAATATTGCTAACAACACTACCAATCCTCACAATCCTCAATTGAATGTAACAAAAACCACTTTGACTCCTGTTGCTTATTTGGGTGAGCAGGTTGTCTTTGAGATTGTTGTTAGAAATACTGGTGATTGTGATTTGGATGGTGTGTTTGTTAGGGAAAGTGTTATTGACGGTTTAGTTTATGATAGTTTCGATGGTGATGGCTGGAATTATGCGGATAATATTTTCACTTATGGTGGTGTTTTAGCTGCTGGTGATGTTTCAAGTTTTACTGTTGCGTTTAATACTACTAGGTCTGGTAATTTCACTAATGTGATTGTTTCAGGTTCTAATAAGACTGAAAATAAGACCACTAACAATACTACTACAGTTTACAGTCCTAATTTGACTGTTGAAAAGATTACTGTAACTCCTATTGCTCATTTGGGTGAACAAGTTGTCTTTGAAATTATCGTTAGAAACACTGGTGACTGTGCTTTGGATGACGTATTTGTTGAAGAAAAGTCTTTCGACGGTTTAGTTTACGACAGCTTTAATGGCGTTAATTGGAATAAGGAAGGTAATATTTTCAAATACAATGGTGTTTTAGCTATTGGCGGTGAAAATAGATTCACCGTAACATTCAACACTACCCGCTCTGGTAATTTCACGAATGTTGTTGTTGCAGGTTCAGATAAGACTGAGAATAAGACTACTAATAATACCACTACTGTCGTTGAAGGCAAATTGGATGTTGAGAAGATTACTTTGACTCCTGTTGTTTTGGTTGGTGATCAGGTTATTTTCGAGATTGTTGTTAGAAATGTCGGTGAGGCTGTATTGACTAATGTGTTTGTTGAGGAGTCTTCTTATGATGGTTTGATATATGATTCATACTTGGATAATGTATTGTGGACTCATTCTGTTGTTGACGGTAAACACAGATGGACTTTAAACTCTGATTTGGCTGTTAATGAAATTGTAGGATTCTTTGTTGTGTTCAACACTACAGGTAAAGGTAACTTTACCAATGTCGTGGTTGCAGGTTCAGATGAAACTGAAAACAAAACCACTAACAATACAACTAAGGTTTCAGAGCCTAAATTGGATGTTCAAAAAATTGCTTTAACTCCTATCGTTTCTGTTGGGAACCAAACTTCATTTGAAATTATTGTTAGAAACACTGGCGAAGTTGCTTTACATAATGTGGTTATTGAAGAAACTTCTTATGATGGTTTGACTTATGATTCATATGTTAAAAACAATGATTGGACACATGCTGTTGTAAACGGTAAAAACATCTGGACTTTAAATAAAGTCTTAAATGTACATGAGGCAGTTACCTTAATTGTAAGCTTCAACACTACTGAAGTAGGTAACTTTACCAATATCGTAACTGTAGGTTCTACTGAATCAGAAAATAAGACAGCAAACAACACAACTGTCGTTAATCCTGTTGCTGATTTATCAGTTGTAAAACTTGTAAGCGATTCAAATCCTAATTTCGGTGATGTGATTACATGGACTATAATCGTAACTAATAGTGGTCCATCTGACAGTGAAAATGTCATTGTTGTTGATAACTTACCGTCTGGTCTTGTTTTCCAATCCAGTGAGGCTTCAATAGGCAGCTATGATGCGGCAACAGGAGTTTGGACTATTGGTAATTTAGCTTATAATAAGACAGCTACTTTGTCTATTAAAACTTTGGTAAATATCTCCAATCAGGAAATCTTAAATGTTGCTGTTGTTAACAGCAGTACTTATGATCCTAATTCGGATAACAACAATGCTAACAACACTACTAATGTAAGTCCTTCAGCGGATTTATCCATAGAAAAAGTTGTAATAGCTATTGATGGAGAATATGTAACTTGGAGTATTAAAGTTACTAATTTAGGTCCTGATACTGCAATTAACACAAGAGCTAGTGATGTTTTATCCAATGCATTAATTTTGGTTGCATATGATTTAACAACTGGTTCATTTGACCCTAATACTGGTGTTTGGACTATTGGTGACATGCAAAATGGTGATGTTGCAATTTTAATAATTCAAACATTGGTAAATGCTACAGGTACAATAGTCAATGAGGCAAGAGTAGTCAGTGATACATATGATCCTAACATGACCAACAACAATGACTCTGACTATATTGTAGTTGAAGACGTTCCTGATGTTGAACCTCCAGTTCCAGCTACAAAAGCTGTTGATGTAACTCCAGCTACTGGTAATCCATTAATAATGGTATTGCTAGCATTATTTACCTTGGCTGTTGGAACTTTAAGAAGAAAAAAATAACATTAATGTGGGAAAATTTCATTTCCTACTCTTTTTTTATTTTTACATGTATGTATTATAACTTAAGAGTTATAATTTAAAATTATACTTCCATTATTTGGTGATTATTTTTAATAATTTTGATAGTTATAAGTTATACTATTAAAATAATTAATCGTTATTTTCATTAAAGTGATAGAAAATTATTTACTTTTTTTAATTTTTTCATTCATATTTTAGATAGTTCTTAGTCTCTAAATCATTTTTGAAATATTGGTTTGGTATATGTGATGGTTCATGATTTTTTTTAATTAGGTGTTAATAAGAATTTTTGGATGAAATAATTATTTCATCCTTTTTCTTTTTGTTGTTTTAGTTCTTTTAGTTGTTGTTTTAGTTGTTGGTTTTCATTTTCTATTTCTTTCATTTGTTGGTTTAATTCATCCATTCTTATTTCGCTTATTTCTTTGTATGTTAATCCTTCTAGATTTTTTTGAAATATGGATTCAGATATCATTATTATCAACTCCCTGCATTTATTTTCATCGTCTCTAAAATGAAATTTAATCATTTTTTTTAGGACTAATGAAATGTCTAATTAGGGGTTTTTGCGAAGTTTTTCCCGGTTTTTTCATTATTCTTTTTCTTTTTGTTGTTTTAGTTCTTTTAGTTGTTGTTTTAGTTGTTGGTTTTCATTTTCTATTTCTTTCATTTGTTTGTCTTTTTGTTTCATTTGTTGGTTTAATTCATCCATTCTTATTTCGCTTATTTCTTTGTATGTTAATCCTTCTAGATTTTTTTGAAATATGGATTCAGATATCATTATTATCAACTCCCTGCATTTATTTTCATCGTCTCTAAAATGAAATTTAATCATTTTTTTTAGGACTTGGTGAATGTGTAATTAGAGGTTTGATTCTATTTTGTCTATTTTAGAAAATATTTTCGCGATTTCTTCCATATCTTCTTTTGCATTTTTTTCATCAGTGAATATAGAAATATATGCAAAATACATTGCTTCTTTTCGGGGTAACTCTAAGTTACTTTTTCTATGTCCTTTAATATTTTTAATCTTTTTGAAATTTTTTCTTTTGTTGCAACTTCCACATGAAGTTTAAATAGTTGATCATGTGTTTCACAATTTATTATTTCTTTTCCTAAGTCCTTATTTGTCATTACAATCGAATTGGAAGGAATATTGGTTTTGTGAATTAAAAAAAGTTTGTAATCATATATTGTCCCTACTTTTTCATCATGTATTGGATATGTTTGATGTTCTACATTTATTGTTGATTTGCATGTTATGTCTCCTTTTGGCATTACTAATTGAGCACAATCCATTTTTAAGTTTCTTCCATCCTCTGTAAAGACCTCTACCTTTAAATTATCCATATATTCTCCTGGAAAATCAAATGCATCATGTACTTCTTTAGGATACATGCTAACAATGTATCTAAAGCAGTAGTCTCTCGGATTGTGGTTTGTTTCTTTCATCATATTGTCAATTAATTTTTCGAAAAGATTTTCAGTTTTTATGTTCATAACTTTTTATACCTCAATTTTTTAAATTTTTTCCGAAAAAAATTTTTTAAAAATTGATAATTATCATTTAATTGTTTATTTGAAGTAATATATAGGTTATTAAGTAATTTTTCGTATAATATAACCTTTTTTTTAAAAATAAATTGTTTATACAATATAACTCTGAAAAAACAATATTATATTCACTTTAAAATTATGTTGGGGGTGAGGGTAATTCTTAAAAAAGAAAAAAGAAATTTAATTTAAAATTTCTTTCATGTGTGCAACACGTTTTTCAACTAATTCCTGGGTACCGACATCACGTCTGTGGTAAACATTTCCTTTGACATAATCACATGCTTTTTCAGCAATTTCTTCAGCTTCAGAAATGCTTGCACCGCTTGCAACGATACCAAGAGCTCTTGAACCGGACAGGTGAATTCCGTCATCTTCAAGTCCTACTGCAGCATAGAATACTTTTGCGCCCATATCTTCAATGGACTGCTCATCAACTTCAATCAATTCTCCGGCATATTCTGTTTCAGGATATCCGTCAGGTACGATGTATTTACAAACGCTTGCTTTAGGTTCAAATTCAACTTTATCTAGTGTTCCATCTACAATTGCCTTACAGACATTAACTAATGGAGTTTTAAGTAAAGGCAATACGTTCATTGCTTCAGGGTCACCAAATCTTGCATTGTATTCGATTAAACGTGGTCCGTCAGCTGTCAACATGAACTGGCCGTATAGAATGCCTTTGTAGGGTTCTGCTTCTTTAGCTATTGCTTTGATGGTATCTTCCATAATTTTAACTGCATTGTCATAATCATCTTGTGTTAAAAATGGCAATAGTCCGTTTGCATCAGAGTATGATCCCATACCTCCGGTAATGGCACCTTGGTCTCCTTCAAATGCATGTGGGTGGTCTTGAGCTGCCGGCATCGGAGCTAAATGTTCGCCATCACAGAATGCCTGGATTGTGAATTCTTCGCCAATAACTCTTTCTTCAATAATTACTTGAGCAAATCCTCCCATTGCATTGTCAATTACTTCTTTGGAGTATTCTTTTGCTTCATCATTGTCTTTTAAATGGTCACCAACAATCTTAACTCCTTTTCCACCTGTCAATCCAACAGGTTTGACAACTACATAACGGTCAAAGTCATCTAGAAATGCACTTAAATCTTCGTAGTTATCAAAGACTCTGTAAATCAATGATCCATCAATTTCATAATCTTCAAATAGTTTTCTCATAAAGGATTTATCGGTTTCAATTCTTGCAGCACTTTTACATGGCCCTACACATTTGATTCCATTCTTTTCAAGTTCGTCAACGATTCCTTTCTCGAGTGGAGCTTCAGGACCGATAAATGCAATTTCAATGTCATTTTCCTTAGCGAATTCGGCTACTTTTTCAACTTCTCCTTCATCGCCTTGTTTAAACTCTGCAATTTTACTCATTCCAGGGTTTACTTTACTCATATAACAGTATAACTCAACATCATCCTTTAAAGCATCAGCTATGGCATGTTCACGAGCACCTGTTCCAACAACTAAGACTTTCATAATAAAATTCTCCTTATTAAAAAGTATATTTTTATAAATATTTAAATAATTAGTTCGAAGTTGTTTTGTAAAATAAACCTATTTTTTTAAAAAATTAAATGAGAATGTTAAATGTTTTCTTTAACATTCCAGTATTAATATTCTTTTTAAAAGAAAATATTACTTGAATAGTTAATTAATTCTCTCTTTGTTCTCTATTTCATTCTTTTGCTTAAAATAGAATTCAACAAAATAAATATAATATTCACTAGCATCATATATGAAGGAAATTCTAAATCAGGATTTTGATCCTTTATTCATTTTTTCGCAGTAAAATACTTTTGCAACAAATGCAGGTAGAATTACCTCTTTGTCTAAGCCAGAAATTTTTGAATATTTCTTTGTATTCAAAGGAATTTTATAATTGTTATCTTTTAAATCAACTTTCAGGGCTTTTTCGAATCTTTTGAAATCTTCATCGATTGAAGGACATTTTCTTTTAAATTTTCTTTTCTCTTTGAGAAATCTTTTGTCGTATCCTATTTCAATCTGATTCGTCATAATGTCTTTTTACATATTCTGGATTTCTATAAAAAACAAAACCATAATCTATAATGTCCATATCTTCAGTTGCTCTCCAAGGCATATCTCCATGAGAGTATTCACTAATTTGATTTGCAGTCATATAGCTTAATTCATCAATAATATTATTAATTACAGCTAATTCTGTTTTATTAAAATTCATTGAGGGTTGTTTTAAAGAGAAATAATTATACATAACTCTACCTAATGGAATATTTTTAGTTGTTACGCTTATTTTCCCTTCTGTTATTAATTCATTTACTGCTACATCAAAATGTATTGGTGCTGGACCACGAGGTAACTTTCGATAGGATTCATTGGTTATAGATTTTTCGTATAATTCAAAATAGTTGAAATCTGAGAAATATAATAATTTATATAAAACTGTTTTTCCAACATTGTTTTTTGTACCGCATTCATTTATTATGTAATGCAATACTTCTTTGAATTTTTCTTTATTAAAATCCATTTTCAATCCTCCTGTGGTTTTTTTTAATTTGATATAAACATATTTTAAATTATTAAAGCTAAATATGTTCAAACAATTATTTATAGATTATTTTATATTGCTTTTCCAAGAGCATTTGATGAGTATTTGGCTTTATCAAAATATTTAAATAGTAACAATTGCATATACAAGAGTACAATTGCATATGCAAGTGAGGTAAATTATGGAAAAGAATTCAAATATAGAAATGATTACAGGAGACCCTAAAAAAGCAATAAACAAATTATCACTTCCAATTATAGCCAGTATGTTCCTGATTTTTGCAAACAACATCATTGACAGCATATGGGTAGCGGGACTGGGCGCCGAACCTTTGGCAGCCTTAGGATACATCACACCATTATTCATGATTCTTGTCGGTTTTGGAAATGGAATAGGTGCAGGTGGTAATTCATTAATTTCACGTTATATTGGGGCTGAAGACATGACTTCCGCTAACAATGCAGCTATTCATAATCTAATTTTAAGTATAATTATTTCAATTGTTATTTCAATACTTTTCATTGCATTTATGGAGCCATTGCTTAATATGATGGGAGCAAGCAGCGTAATTGATTATGCAATGGAGTATGGGTTCATAATTTTTATATGGACATTTGCCCTATTGATGCCGCCAATTGTTGGCGGGGCATTCAGAGCAGAAGGAGACATCAAAAGAGCAACAGTTCCCATTGCACTGGCGGCCATTATCAACATGATTTTAGATCCAATATTCATATACACATTAAACATGGGAATCGCTGGGGCTGCATGGGCAACAGCACTTGGACCATTCATAAGTCTGCTTTTGATGTTTTACTGGATTTTTGTAAAAAAGGACACTTACCTTTCATATGACATCGAGGACTTTACTAACGATTGGAAAATGTATAAGGACATTCTTGTTGTAGGTATTCCTGCAAGTCTGGAGCAGCTGGTATTGTCTGTTTTGACAATTTTCGTAAATTATATGCTCACTATTGTTTCCGGACCTGTGTCAGTGGCAGTATATACAGCGGGATGGAGAATCATAAACATTGGAATGCTTCCGGCTATTGGTGTTGGAACAGCAGCTATTTCCGTTGCCGGTGTTGCATTCGGCGCTAAAAAATATGAAAACTTAAGAGTGACTGCAAGATATGCCGTTAAGGTTGCATTAATAGCATCCATTATCGTATGTATCATATTGAACGTATTTGCCAACCAAATAGCATTCATTTTCTCATATTCAGAAAACAGTGCACAGCTGGAGCCATTGATAGCCAGTTTCCTGCAGATAATGTGTCTGTTTATATTATATGTTCCATTTGGAGCAAGTGCGGGTAATGTTTTCCAGGGTGTAGGTAAAGGAACAATTTCATTTATACTGACGACTTTCAGAGAGTTCATACTGGTCTTGATATTTGCATATCTTTTGGGATTTGTTTTCAACATGGGCGAATTCGGAATATACTGTGGAATGCTTTTAGGTGGGGGAATAGGATCCCTGATTTGCTATGCATGCATTGAGCTTTACATCAACAAATTAATCAAAAGTGGTGTTGGAAATGGAATTTAGCATGGATTTGCCTACAACACCATATATTTCACTGATATACAGATATCATGCTAAATTTCTAAACAAGCAGATAAAGGATGTTAATTTGACATATGGCCTTTATCCATTTTTAATAGGAATCTATAAAAATGATGGACTTAGCCAAGAGCAATTGGCCACATTATTTTCATTAAATGAAAGCACTGTAACAAGAAATTTGAATAAACTTGAAAAGCTAGGATTAATTAAAAAGACTCCTCTTAAAAGGAAAAAAATCATCACAATTACTGATGATGGGGTTGGAGTTGCTAAAAGCGTTATGGACTGTGATGAAAAGTGGGACGATATTATAAAAAATGAATTGACTGAAGAGGAATTTTTAAGTTTTAAAAGAGCTCTAATTAAAATTAGTAAGAGATTGGATGAATCAAACTATTGAATATTCATATAATTGTTTTCATATTATGTAACTAATTTTATATTACATATTAAATGTAATAGATTTTATGTTACATTATAATCATTAATGATTTAACTGAAGAGGCATATATTAACTTTAATCAAAATTAGTGAGGGATTGGATGAATCAAACTATTGAAGATTTGAAATCAAGAAGAAGTATCCGTAAGTTTAAAGACGAACAGATTAGTGATGAAGAGTTAAACATCATTTTGGATGCAGGCACCTATGCTCCTACAGGCGCTGGAAGACAGTCTCCAAAAATCGTTGTAATTCAAAATCCAGAAACAATTAAGGAATTTTCCGATTGGAACAGAAGTTTTTTCCCAACTGAAGTTCCGGATGATATGGATCCGTTCTATGGAGGAAAAACGCTTTTAATTGTACTGGCAAACAGTGAAATGCCGACATATGTTGAGGACGGAGCTAGCGTGTTAACTGTTTTGGTTAATGCGGCTCATGCAATTGGTGTGGGGTCCTGCTGGATTCACCGTGCAAGGGATGAATTCGCATCTCCAAAGGGCAAGGAACTGCTGAAAGAATGGGGAATTCCTGAAAGCTATGAAGGAATTGGCCATGTTGTTCTAGGTTATCCAGATATGACAAATCCAAAGGCAGCTCCAAGAAAAGAGGATTATATTCATTTTGTAGATTAATCATAATCTACAATATATTTTAACATCGATAATGTTTGGCTCGTCTTATTTGTTTAAGCACAATATATTTTTTTGAAATCATAATTTTTCAATAGTTCACAACAGTCTTTTTCGAATAGTTCCTCTAATATTCGTCAAATGTTTTTTTAGGAAGTTTTTGGTTGGTTTTTTAATAATTTTATTCCAAATATCATTAATTCGATTTTACTATTTGATCCTAATTCAAAACTGAATATAAGATTAAAGAGGATGTAATAATTGGAATATTGAAATTATCACTTATATCACTAACATCTTTTAGATTATTACTTGCAACAATACCATTATTGCTTATTGCTAATGCCATTGCTGACGATTCGCCAAATCCTAGTTTCTCTCCATTACTCCAAAATCCATTAATCATACATTTATAATAGGAATATTCTGAAGATAATACTTCAATTTCTACAACTTCAATGAATTTTTCTTCAATCAATCTATTTATTTCATTCACTTCATTTTTAGGTGCATTAACATTAGTTAATTCTTCTTTAACATTTTTTGATATGATAACTTTTGAAAACAATTCTTTTAATATTTCTATTTCGTTTATTTTCAGAAAACATATCAAAACATCTGAATCATAGAAAATAGGTTTATCAGACATCTTTCCTCCATTAATATACAATATCGTATCTAAAAAGGTCAAGTAAAATATCTTTTTTCCTGCCTTGGGATATATTTCCTTTTTGACATACTTTTTCTGTAAGAGGAATCATATGGCCAATAGAATAATACTCATTATTATTTTGAGACTCATATAATGACATATCATATCCTAGTTTACGGGCTTTAGAAATAATATTAAATGAAAAGTCAGCGAATTGAGATCTATCAATCAATTTTTCAGAATATAATCTTCTAATTAAGGAATTATGGTCAATCTGAAAATATTGTTCACATTTAATTACATCATCAATATTCCACTTATCAATATCGTTTGATTCAATAAAATCATATAGTCCATGCTCTGTAATTATAAAGTTAGAAGCAAATTCATCAGCATTTTCTTCTATTTCGTTTTTTAAACCATCAGAACAAATATAAACTTTTTTATCATTATCTAATATATGATATAATTCATGTGCTAAAGTGAAATTTTGCCTGCCTGGTGAATGGGCGGAATTTATTAGAATAATTGAATCGTTATTTTTTTTAAAGCAGCATCCACTAACACTTCTTTTCATTGGAAATTTAACTATTGTCGTGTTTGGAATTTTTTGTAGGAGTAATGTAAAAATGTTTATTGTGAATATTCATCAAGTCCAAGCTCTCTTCTTAAATTAATGTTTAATTTGGGGAATTTAACTTCTTTTTCTCCATATTCAAATTCCCTTAAAGTTTTTAAATGAAATGACAACTGATTTATTTTAGCTATAACATTTAAGTCCATATCATTTCCAGATTTAAACATAATTTTCTGTTTTTCATATTCATCACTTTCTCCCAGGATATATTCATGCGTGCAGTTATATAAGTAACATAGTTTATCAAGTAGTGTTAAATTTAAGTTTCTTTTAGTGTAAAAAATTATCTGTTAATTCTATTTTGTATGTATATCTAGACATCTTATGCGGGGAGTTCAAAATCCTCTAAATATTTATTAATTTTATTTTCCAAATATCATTACCATGTACAAAGATATGATAATCATTAGGGGAGCTAAGGTTCATAATTTAAAAAACATTGATGTTGATATTCCTCTCGGTAAGATTGTAGCTATTTCAGGTGTTTCAGGAAGCGGAAAGTCCTCTCTTGCCTTGGGAGTTCTCTACTCTGAAGGCTCAAGAAGATATTTGGATGCTCTTTCAACTTATACGAGACGCAGGATTTCACAGACTCAAAAGGCGCAGGTCGACTTGATACAGTATGTTCCGGCAGCACTTGCCCTTCATCAGCGTCCTAATGTTCCAAATATCCGCTCGACATTCGGAACCTCAACTGAACTTTTAAACTCCTTGAGATTATTGTATTCAAGATGCGGCAATTACACCTGCCCCAATGGACACTTGCAAGATCCTACATTGAATGTTGCCCGTGAAATTCCAATCAAATGTCCTCAATGCGGTGAGGAATTCTATGGTTTGGGTGCTGAGGAATATGCATTCAATTCCGATGGAGCATGTCCCGAATGCAGTGGAACAGGCTACATTAGAGGAATTGACGATTCCACATTGGTTGGGGATGAAACAAAAACCCTTGAGGAGGGTGCAGTCGAGTCATGGAACATGTTTGGAATATCCTGGATGTATCATGTTGCAGGCGAGCTGGGAGTTAGAATAGATGTGCCGTTTAAGGATTTGACTGATGAAGAAAAGGAAATAGTCTATAATGGCCCTTCAGTTAAAAGATATATCAACATTCCTTCTAAAAACGGCAAGCTATTTGAATTGAATGCTGAGTATAGGAATGCCCACAAGGCAGTTGAAGAAGCTCTTAAGAAAGCAAAAACAGAAAAAGGTCTTCAAAGAATTAATAAATACTTAACGACACAGGTTTGTTCCGTGTGCAATGGAACGAGAATCAATTCAAAAGCCAGACAGACGCTTTTTGGTGGAATAAATCTGGCTGAAGCATGTCAGATGAACCTTAAGGAACTGGTAATATGGCTTCAAAAAGTCGTAAGTGAACTTCCCGGTGAAGTAAGGCCGATGGCAGAAAATATTCTTGAGGAATTCATGGACAATGCAAATATTCTGCTTGACTTAGGCTTAAGCTACATTTCACTTGACAGGCCTGCCAATACATTATCAACAGGTGAGCTTCAAAGGATGCAGCTTGCAAAAACCCTAAGAAACCATACGACTGGTGTTTTATATGTTTTGGATGAGCCGTCAATAGGTCTTCATCCCGATAATGTCAACGGATTGATAAGTGTTATAAGGCGTCTTGTTGATGATGGAAATTCAATCATTTTGGTTGACCATGATACAAGAATTCTAGGTATTGCCGATTATATGGTTGAATTGGGTCCAACTGCAGGTGCAGATGGTGGAAATATAATAGCTCAGGGGTCATTGGATGAAATAAAGCTCAATCATTCTTCGCAAATAGCACCATTTCTGACAAATTCAGAAAAAATCATTATAAGGAATAAATCAGGAAACGTATTTGAAAATGGTGTTATCAATATCAAAACATCTGAAATCCATAATGTAAAGTCAATGGATGTTGAAATTCCAAAAGGAAAGCTTACTGTTGTAACTGGCGTATCTGGAAGTGGAAAGACGACACTTCTTTTGGAAGCTCTTTATCCTGCCATCAAAGCCCATATTGATGATGCGGATTTACCTGATGCTGTTCGTGATTTGGAATGCGGCGACATTAAAAAAATTGATCTGATTGACAGCGTTCCGATTGGAAAAAATGTCAGAAGCACTGTTGCAACATACTCAAAGGTTCTTGATGAGTTAAGGCGAGAGTTCTCCAAGCTATCCGATGAGTATAAGACCGCTGACTTTTCATATAATACTGGTAAGTTGAGATGTGAAACATGCAATGGAACCGGAAGTGTTTCAATGGATGTGCAGTTCCTTCCCGATGTGGAAATGACATGTCCTGACTGTGACGGTTCAAGATACAATGGGGATATTGAAAATACAAGATTCAATGGACTTTCTCTTGCAGATATAATGTCTCTGACTATTGATGAAGCCTTGGAAGAGTTATTTGAGTTAAAAAAAGTTACATCTAAATTGCAGAAACTGTCTGATTTGGGATTGGGATATCTTACTTTGGGTGAAGCCACTCCAAGTCTTTCAGGCGGTGAAGCCCAAAGGCTTAAATTGGCATCTGAAATAGGAAAGTCACAGAAAAATTCGATATTCATATTTGACGAGCCCACAATAGGCCTTCATCCGTTGGATGTGAAGGTATTGATTGATGTATTTGATAATTTGATTGATAGAGGTGCAACGGTTATTGTTATTGAACATGATTTGGACTTGATAGCCAATGCAGACCATATTATTGATATTGGAATAGATGATGATAACTATGGCGGTGAGATATTGGTTAGTGGAAGTTTGGATGATGTCGTTAATTCCTCAAAAAGCCTGACAGGTAAATATCTGGCTGAAAAGATGTAGCTGCTTTCTATTTTATAAGACTGATAATATCAAGAGGCATATTCCTATTAGAATATTTATATTTTCCTTTTTTCGATATCCTAAAAATATTATTATGATACACAAAATTATTTGAATTATTGTTAATACTGATTTTAACATTGATAATCAACTCTTAATTTTCAATGGGGGTAGGAAGTATTATATACTATTGGACAAGAAAAATATGAGTAATTATTATGGGAAATTAATCCCATAATATACATTTCAGCAATTCGATTAATGCAGTGATCAACATTAGAATTGCTGAGATGAATCTCATTTTTTCATAATCCATAGCATTATCACCTCCTACACTTAATAGCTTTTATAAGTTTTAATATATAAATTTAAGGAATTTATGGCTTTAAAAAATTGTTCTGACTGTGAAAAATTGTTCTGAGTGAAACATACTATTTATATTTTTCTCTATTTTAAAAATAAAGTTTAAAATGTATATTGATTTTTAAGTCATTAACACCTAATCAAATCATATTTTTTAAAAAATGAATTTAATTTAAGATGTCTAAAATTAATTAAAAAAGAAGTAGTGATGAGTTGGATAACTCATCTACATTTTTTCAGGAGCAGGCACTCCTAGAATGTCTAATGCGTTTTTGATGGTTGTTTTTGCCCTGTCAACCAATATCAATCTGGTGTCTTCAACATCAGATCCGATAACCTGTTGGGATTTGTAGAATTTGTTGAATGATCCTGCCAGGTCCTGACAGTATTGGGTTATGTTGTGAACCCTTTTCTTGTTGGCGGAGTCTTCAACTACCTGTGGGAATTTGGCAATCAATCTCACTAAATCCTGTTCGGAATCATTAGGCACCCAATCGTCTGCAACACTGAGTGATGATACATCTTTTCCTGATTTATTCAGCAATTTGCATGCTCTTGCATGTGCATATTGTATTGAAGCGCATCCTCTTTCAAAGCTTAATGCTTCATCCCATTTGAATGTCAAGTGCTTTTCAGGGGATAGCTTTGCAATGAAGAATCTGATTGCTCCAATTCCGATGTTTTCAGCCATTGGCTTTATTTCCTCATCACTTAAGTTAGGGTTTCTGGATTTGATTTCTTCAGTTGCCCTTAAGATTGCTTCATCAACCAAGTCGTCTACTGATACGAATTTTCCTCTTCTTGTAGACATTGAACCTTCTGGTAATGTGATGAATTCATAAAATATTACTTCAAGAGCCTTTTCTTTTAGGATTTCTTCAAATATGACTTTCATCTGTTGTGAGGATAGCTTGTGGTCTGAACCTAAAATGTCTAAAACCAAATCTCCAAGGGTTGCTTTGTATCTGTGATATGCTAAGTCTCTTGTTGAGTAAAGAGAAGTTCCGTTTGATCTTCTCAGCACAAATTCCTTTTCAATATTGTAGAATTTCAAGTCAATATAGTCAACTTCCTCATGTGATACGAATCCTTCCTTTTCAAAGTAATCGACAAGGTCACTTACTTCCCCGTTTCTCACGAATGTACCTTCCCATACAAAGTCATCGTGATGAATGTTGATTCTTTTAAGGGTATCCTTGATTCCTGAAATGCAGCTTTCAACTACATGCTCAAAGACTTTGTTTAAATCTTCATCTTCGCCTTTTTCGTACTTTTGAATAAGTTCGCTTACCTTTTCATTGGCCGCTTCGTTTTCTTCAACTTCCTTGTTTGCCTGGAAGTATAGCTTGCCTATCTTTTCATCTATTTTTTCTCCTTCCTGGGCTTCGATTTTCAAGCCCATTTCGGTTATTCCGTAGACTATGATTGCGATTTGGCGTCCCATGTCATTTACATAGTATTGGGTTTGGACTTCACGACCTGCCAATTTCAATAGTCTTGATAGGGAATCTCCAAAAATGGAGTTACGGACATGTCCAATATGCAATGGTCCGTTTGGATTTGCGGAAGTGTGTTCCAATACAATCTTTTCATCTACCTTTTCAAGCTGACCATAGCTTTCATCTACTTTTTCCAATAATTGTTTTGAAAATTTCGCATAGTCAATAAAGAAATTGACGTAAGGACCGAAGTTTTGAACCTTTTCAAATATTTCAGGCACTTCGATTTTTGAAACCAAATCCTCAGCAACAAGATTTGGTGAAGTTTTTAATTTCTTTGTAAGCGCGAATGCTATTGTACTGGCCAAATCCCCTAATTTAGGGTCTGGTGGAAATTCCAAACGGAAGTTCCTGTCTATTTCTTCATCATATTGATCTAATGCTTTGTTTAAAGCATCAATAGCTTGTTTTTCTATCTCAAAATACATTAACTCACCTTTATAATCCTCTTAACCATAATGAAATGTGACCAATCCATGGAATGACGAGTGGGTTGTCTCCCCATGTAAGCACTCTTGACTCGATTTGATTTGAAGTTACATAATAAGGATCCGTCCGATTGTTGTTGTCACCCTTAATTACATACATCGTCGTTCCATTAATATCTTTAATGTCGATAATTCTGTGAATGACTGGTTGGTTAAACCATGCTGCATCATAAACTACAATATCTCCCACTTTAACGTCGCTTGAATTGAACTCATGTATTCCCAGGAAATTTGCCTTTTCAATGACAACTATGTCTCCTCTGTAGAATACTGGCTCCATACTGCCTGAAACAACAACGTTCAGGTGTTGGGCAGCTATTAAAACGATTATGAGAATAACTGCATATGATGCAAGTTCTTTGTAATCTACCATTTAAACACCTTAAAATTTATTTTTCTTTTTAAATGCAACAGCCAGGGCATTTTCGATTGCATCGGACGTATCTTGCAGGTCTGCCATGCTGTGTGCACTTGAAATAAAGTTACATTCAAATTGACTAGGCGGTATGAACACACCTTCTTTTAAAAGAGCTCTAAAGTATCTTAAAAAGCTTTCAGTATCAGACTTTTGAGCATCAGCATAATTGTAAACTTCTGCAGGATTCAAATATATCTGGAACATTGATGCGAGTCCAACGCATTGGATATTGTACTGCTCGTCATCAATTATTGATTCAATGTTTCCTCTTAGGAAATTACCTTTTCTTTCTAAATCTTTATAGAATTTATCGTCCAGCTGTGACATGGTTGATAATCCTGCCTGGACAGAAATCGGGTTGCCACTAAATGTACCTGCCTGGTAAACTGGTCCTTGGGGAGCTATTAACTCCATAATTTCTCTTTTTCCACAGAAAGCACCCATTGGAAGTCCTCCACCAACAATCTTACCTAGTGTTGTTAAATCAGGAGTTACTCCATAGTATTGTTGAGCACCGCCTCTGGAAGCTCTAAAACCAGTGATGACTTCATCAAATATTAACACTATATCGTTTTCTTCAGTAATCTTGCGGACAAACTCTAAAAATCCTGCCTTAGGTTCAATACATCCAACATTGCCCATTACAACTTCCATTATTAAACATGCTACATTTTTCCCTTCCTTTTCAATCAATTCAGTTAGGGCTTCCTCATCGTTGAATGGAACTGACAATGTGTTTTTTGTTGTGTCTGTTGGAATTCCTGCAGAATCCGGAAGGCATGCTGCACCTGATCCTCCTTTAACCAATACATAGTCATGTGCTCCGTGATATGCTCCTTCAAATTTGATGATTTTGTCACGTCCTGTAAATCCACGTGCCAATCTGATGGCGCTCATTGTAGCTTCAGTCCCGCTATTACAAAATCTGACCATTTCAGCAGAAGGAATTCTATCAACAACTTCACGTGCAAGTTTGATTTCATTTTCGGTTGGTGCTCCATAGGCAGTACCTATAGTCAACTGATTTGACACTTCACGCACCACTTTAGGATTTGCATGTCCAAGTATCAATGGACCGTAAGCCAGACAGTGGTCGATATAGGTATTCTCTTCAGTATCGGTTATTTTACAGCCACCAGCACTTTTAACAAAAAATGGATAAGGCTTGAATGCACGAACTGGTGAATTAACTCCTCCGGGGAAGTATTTTTTAGATTCATTAAATAATTCTTCAGTCATTTTATCACTTATAAATGTTGGATTAATGAGTTTACACAAGCAACTGCTATAGGTGTTCCACCTTTAGGTCCTTCAGTGATGACATTAGGTATATTTGAATTTCTCAAGGCTTCCTTGGAATCGGCAGCTCCAACAAAACCAACAGGAACTCCCACTATTGCCTTAAGATTTATTTCACCTTTTTCGTATAAGTCCATTGCTTCAAATACAGCAGTCGGAGCATTGCCTGAAACGACAATTCCTTCAAAATCATTTTGGCTCGCATACCTGATGGCAGCAGCTGCCCTTGTGATTTGATGCTCTTTAGCTATTTTTTTAACTTCCTCATTTTTGATGTAGCACTCCACTCCACCATCATATCGTGTTATTCCATATTTAACCATATTAATGTCAGTTAATATTGTTTCATTGTTTCTCAATGACTTCATGGCAACGTCAACAAAGTCATCGCTTATATGGACTAATTTTGCATATTCCGGATCAGCTGTTGAGTGAACGATACGTTCTACAATGTCTTTTTCAGCAGGTTTCAAATCCTTAATTTCATCACCTATAAGGCCACGGATAATCTCTCTACTTTTGGTAGCGATATCATAGCCTTGTTTAGTTGATGCACCCATAAACATTTGGTCTGTCATATTATAATTATATGTAAAAAAACAGTTAAAATATTTTAGTATTTGGCATAATCATTGAAAAATTTCAAAGTGATGATAATAATGAAATAAGGCAGTAAAATTGTTTTTATTTGAAAATGGCTAATTTATATACTTTTTTAACTAATTAACAATTATGTTAGCTATTAGAAAAAATTTAAAAACATCTTTGATGTCATTTATTGATGATTTCAAAATCGATGACAAGGGAGCCTTTGTGTTGCCCTTTGAATTGAGGCTCAAAGACCAGGAATTTTTGAAGTATTGCCATCTGGATGTGGACTGGGATATACCATCCATATCAAGTGAAGATTTACCTGATGAATTCAGCCAAAAAGCAGTTAAGCTAGTTGACTTGTTTAGAAGAAAAACTGCACATCTTTCCTACGAATGTATGCTTTTCTTTGATTATAAGACGGGAGAAATCATATACTGTTTTGTTGAGGATAATCTTGATGGAAGAATTAGGGAAGAAATATATGAAATTCATTTTAAAGGTAAAAATGTAGCCAGCATCCATAATCATCCCAAAGGGTTTTTGTCAGCTCCCTCAGGTAAAAATTTTCAAATTTTAGAAATAGAAAATGAAGATTATGAGTTAATATGCGGATATGATGAATTTTGGATTTTGGAAGCAAAAGGAGTTTTTGATAAAGAGGTTGTTGAAGAAATTAGGGGAAAAGCAAAATTATTTTATTTTCATTCTATTCATTTTGAAAATGATGAAAGTAAAGTATATGGTGATTCTTTGTTAAAATATATAAATAATAAAATTAAAATTAATATTAATTTAAGTAAAGTGAGGTATCATTAACATGTCACCAGATAAAGTTACTATTATTGATAGGGATGGTTGGGATCCTATTGGATCTGTAAATCCTACTGAAGAAGAGAAATTAGAGGCTGAAAAAGCTATCGAAGATTTTTATGATGAATTAGGAATAAATTTGAAACTTCAAAAATCAACATTTGTTGATATATGAAGTTATAATCCATATTCTTTTTTTATTAACTTTATGTAAGAATCTTTTTAGCATAGCATTCAAAATATTCGTTTATATTGGTAAAAAAGGGATTTGATTAACAAATAAACTTTTTTCACCTAAAAAAGCACAATGTACAATCAATTAGACTTTTTACCCAAAGAAATAGCAAAATTCATTAAAAATCTTAAAAAAGACTTGACAAACAATAAACCACATCAAAAGAAAAGACATTCCAAAAACCAACAATATACTCGAAGGATTTTTTAAAATAATCCTTTCAAAGAAATTTAAAAAAAAGATTCAAAATAGTAAACGGCGTTAAAAATTACTTATGACGCATGAGAATACGATGGTACGAATGTAATGTCCTGCACGAAAAAACCAAAATCTAAAACAACAACTCATAAAATATTAACAGTGCTGTAATGTTGGTGATTTTTATTTAAAATCGTCTTTCATGGTTCAGATTTTTCTAATAATCTCTATTCTGAATTTTTGATATGATATATAAAAAATGAAATAAAACATAATATTTAATTAACTGAAGTGAGGTATCATTAACATGTCACCTGAAAAAGCTACTATTATTGATAGGGATGGCTGGGATCCTATTGGTTCTACAAATCCCACTGAAGAAGAACATCGTGAAGCTGTTAAAAATATAGAATATAGTTATAGAAAATGGTATTATTCTTCATTTGGATAAATTAACTCATATTAAGTTATATTAATGAGTTATGTAAGGGGAATCATTAACATTTCCTCCGTAAAAGTCACGATTATTGATAGGGATGGTTGAAATCTTTTTGATTCTCTAAATCCTACTGAATAAGAGATTATAGCTATATACATCGAAAATTTTTATAGTAAATATTATTATTCGCTTGCAGATTTTCCAGCTAAAAAACCTGTCGAAAAGGCAATTTTTAAATTATATCCTCCTGTAGGTCCATCAAGGTCAAGAACTTCGCCGGCAAAGTAAAGATTTGAGGTTATTTTTGACTCCATAGTTTTTGGATTGATATTTTTTAGCTCAATCCCGCCGACTGTAACCTTTGCCAGGTCTTTGTTGAAGTCAACAATTTCAAATGTAAATCTTTTAAGATTCTCAACTAATCTGTTTTTACTTTTCTTATTGATTCTGCTTAATTGGGTATCGGAAGCTAAATCAATACTATTCAGGAAATATTCTATGAAGTTATTTGTTAAATATTCCTTTAAGTAGTTTTTAATTTGAGTTTTTCCTTTTTTAGAAAAGTCACTGCTTAATTTTGACTTTAAATCTTCACGTGATAGTTCTGGAAATAAATCAATGCTTACTTCACATCTTATGTCACATTTGTCCTCTAGAAGATTATAATCCAAGTCCTTTGATATTTTGCTGCTCAAATCAATGATTCCAGGTCCTGTCAGGCCGACATGGCTTATCAATACATCACCTTTAACTCGGGTTTTCTTATAGATGCATTCAACATTCTTTAGGGTAATGCCGGCTATTGCACTTAAGTCCTCTTTTGTCACTAATGGTGAGAGTCCATATTTTATTTTGGTCAATGGCATATCGGTTAGAAAATAATTGCTGGAATCACATCCTGTTTGAGGATATGTCACTCCACCTGTAGCTATTATAACTTTTTTAGCTTTGATTTCATCGTTTATTATAAAATTATCAGTAATTTTTCTAACTTCATAGTCATATCTGATTTCAACATCCTTTAAATGCTTTTTAAGGCCGTTTAAAACATCGATTGATTTTTCACTTTCAGGAAAAATTCTGTTGTTGTCCTCTTCAATAAATCCAAAATCAAAAAGTGAAAACAGGTCATCATTTGTAAAAGTGTAAAATGAGTGCTTTAAAAAATTCTTTTCATCAAAAAAAGTTAATAGCTGTTTAAGTGGTTTGTTGTTGGTAATATTGCATCTTCCTCCTCCTGTTAAAAGTAATTTAACACCAAGTGAGGAGTTTTTTTCAAGCAATACTACATTCAAGTCCGCCGGACAAGCAATTGCTGCCATAATTCCGGCAGGACCACCACCTATAATAGCTATATCATATTCCATTTTTATCTATGGAGTTAATCTGTGTCTGTCTCTTGGGAAGAGTACACATTCACGAATGTTTTCGGATCCTGTAAGTACCATAGTCAATCTGTCAGCACCTACACCCCATCCTGCATGAGGAGGCATTCCGTATTCGAATGCTTTTAGATAGCTTCCGAATCCGTCTGGGTTTAAGTCTCTTTCCTCAATCTGTTTTACAAGTAAATCGTATTGGTGTACACGAGTAGCACCTGAAGATAACTCCAAGTTGTTGTACATCAAGTCGAATGCATGTGCATATTTTTCATCATCTTCAAATGGCATTACATAGAATGGCTTGATTGCGGAAGGCCATTTGGTCAAGAAGTAGAATCCTCCCATAGTGTCGCCTAATGCTTTTTCAGCGTCACGTGATAAGTCTTCTCCCCAGTCCATTTCAACGCCTTTAGAATTGATTATGTCTACTGCTTCATCATAGGTGACTTTAGGGAATTCTCCTTCAGCTTCAGGCAATTCATGACCTAAAATTTCCAATTCTTCTGAACAGTTTTCGTTGATGTCGCTTATGACGTTTACAAGCATGTCATTTAAGACTTTCATCATGTCCTCATCATCCATAAATGAAGCTTCAGCATCGATGGAAACGGCTTCATTCAAGTGTCTTAAGGTATCATGCTCTTCTGCTCTGAAAATCTGACCGATTTCAAATACTTTGTCCATTCCACTACTCATCATCATCTGTTTGTATAATTGTGGGGATTGACCGAGGAATGCTTCTTTTTCAAAGTAAGTGATAGGGAATAATTCTGTTCCACCTTCAGTAGCTGATGCTACGAGCTTAGGAGTATTAATTTCATAAAATCCATTTTCATAAAAGAAATCTCTGATAGTGTGGAACATTTGTCCTTTAATTTTGAATATTGCAGATACATTTTCTTTTCTTAAATCCAAGAATCTTGAATTGAGTCTGGTATCAATTTCAGCTTTTACCTTTTCAGTTGGATCCATTGGTAAAGGTTGATTTGATAAGTTTAACATTTTAATTTCTTTAGGAATGATTTCAACACCGTTAGGTGCTTTTCCAGCTTCCTGAACAGTACCTTTAACTGCTACAACAGACTCTTTTCTGAAAGCTCTTAGCTCTTCTAATATTTCAGCATCTACCTTTTTGGAAGGTGCTGTGATTTGTACTCTGCCTGTTACATCACGGATGATTACAAAGATGATTCCGCCTAAATCACGGATTTCATGAACCCATCCCATGATTGTAACATCTTCTCCAGCGATTTCTGGAGTTGTATCTTTAGCGTAATTAGTTCTTCTCCAATCATTTAATAAACCTTGCAATTAATTCACCTCAGGTTATAAAATTAAATTTTCATTATGCATTTAAATTTATAATTTATCTTTAATAAAAGTATGTTAATTTAATTAAAAAAATAAAAAATAGAAAAATATTTTTAAAATATGTTATCTGCATTGACATATTTTAAAACGATATTTCTTAAGAGTTTGTTTGCTATTAAAGCAAATATCAAGCCTAAAACAGTGAATATTGCGATTTCATATCCTGAAAATATTGTGTAGCTATATGCAAATCCTGTTGATATTTCAACTGCAGTATTTGCTAATATTCCAAATAAAAGTCCTATTATGATTCCGCAAAGGCCTGAATTGAGTATATCCTTGAAAAATGATGCGAAAAATCCAATGCCAATAAATAATGCGATTATTAAAAATACAGGATATGTTATGGATTGGGATCCGATTGCTCCTGCTACAAATGAAAGAATTATTCCCAGTACAAATGTAACCACAAATCCTAACAATGATACAATAATCAATCGTTTAAATTTAATGCTTTGAATGATTCCGTTAAATGAATATTCATCAACTTCTACCATTTTTCCACAGTTGGAACAGAATATTGCTCCGTCTTCATCCAACTTTTCACTACAATGCGGACAATATTTAGCATTTTTGTCTTCTTTATTGGAAGTTTCATTGTTATCTGAGGATTTTTTCTCTTCATTTTTGTCTTTTTCATCAGTTTCTTTTTTTTCTATTGTATCTTCTTTGTCTGGAGTTTTTTCATCAGTTTCTTTTTTTTCTATTGTATCTTCTTTGTCTGGAGTTTTTTCATCCTCTTCTTTTTCATCAGTTTCAATTTTCTCACCGCATTCTGAACAAAAAAGAGAACCTGCTTCGATTTTAGATTGACAGTGAGGACATGTAATTTCCGCTTCTAATTTTTCACCACAATTTGGACAGAAATTGGATTCGGATTCTTCTCCACAGTTTGGACATTTAACCATTTTTTCAACACCTGTTTGTTATTATCATATTATGATGTAGACATAAACAAATTTTATATAATATTATCTATAAATATTTATGTGTATAAATTATATATAATTTAGGTGATTTTTCTTATGAAACTTAATTCTCACATAATTTTTCTTATAGTTATCGTAGGGATTATTACAGCGGGTGTTGTTGGGGCAACACTTCTAAGCAATGGCCCTATGAAACAGGTAGATTTTGATGGTATAAAAGTTAATGTACCGTCAGATGCAAATTTTGTAAAGACTAACGATGGTTATGCTGACAGTAAATATGGTATTGCCATTCATCCGTTTAAGGATAATGCTTCAGCAAGTAATTATTTGAAAGGTGTTACTGGTGCTTCAGTAATCGCTTTAAAAAATCAACCTCCACAATCAGTTGCATTTGTACAGGGGGATGATACTAACGTGTTAATCACTAATGGTAAGGAAGCTGTTGCGCTTGGAGCAAAAGATCAAAATTTAGTAACTGACATGGCTAACAGTGTAGTTTTCTCTAATCACCAAAAAAGTGTAAAACCAAAACCTGTTGTTCCAGGTATTGCTCCTCCACCTCATTTGGAAATCCATAATGATTTTTATTTGATAAAAGCTCTTGTTTTACAAGTTAATAATGATATATTTAATGCTGCTGTTTTCCAAAACAATACTGCTATGATTGTTGATGGATATAATGCTGCTTCTGACCAAGGAACTTTAGATCAATACACTGCAAGCGAATTTACCCAAACAGCTAGTTCAAATGCCAGTGCAAGTTCAAATGGTGCTGTTGCAAACAATGCAAACACTTCTCTTTTAGATAATCCACAAGTTTCTAATGTTGTTGGTTTCTTAAGTTCTGGTGATTCAAATGCTGGTTCTGCTGCTGATGGGGATGCAGCTCAATCAAATGGTGGTTCTGTTCCATTTCTTTCAGGCAATGGTGCATCAGGTTCCAGTGTAGCTTCTACAAGTGGCGATAGCGGTTCATCAACAGGTGGTGATAGTGGCCAACAAAAAGTAGATATGGATGAATTTAAGCTTGAACTCGAAAAACAGTACCCGGGTTATACTGTTGGAGTTAAAGAAGATGGGGATTATTATATTGTTTCACTAAAAGATTCCTCTGGTCAAGTTGTTGAAAAAATGAAATATGATGCATTCACCGGACAGTTTATTGAAAAGATGGATAAATAATTTCAATCTTTTCCTTTTTTTTATTTTATAAAAAAAATATTTTAAATAAGAAACATAGAATAATTAAGTAGATAATTGATTTAGAGGTATTTTATGTATTGTCCTAAATGTGGGGAAGAAATTAAAGATGGTTCAAAATTCTGTAAACATTGTGGGAGCCAAATCAAGCAGAAAAATGCTGTAAACAATGCTGCTTCTAATAATGTGAATACTTCATCCAATGATGATGAAAAAACTAAAAAAATCATAATAGGTGTTTTGATTGCAGCTATTGTTGTTTTGGCAATTGTTTTTGTAGGTTTTGGAACTGGTTTATTCAATGGCGATTCTTCCAGCAGTGCAACTGCTGGCAGTCAATCTCAACAGGCAGCTCCTTCAAGCTCCAAAGCTGTTTCATTAAGCAGTTTTCCTGTAAGTGAAGCTCCGGCATTAGCTCAGGCTATTAAGAATTCCGGCGGTAATTTCCCAGTGCAATTCCAGTCACTTTCTCTTACAAAAGAGCAGTGTACATATATTTTATCCAAATCTGTTGCTTTGATTGGTCAAGGCAATCCTGATGCAACAATTTCTGTGGGAAATCCTTCAGGTGCACCTCATCCAAGCGGTCGTGATAATTCACAGACTATTGCTCGTGAAAATTATGTGGACATGTCAAACAGGTTCTCATCATGGATTGATAGAAACGGCGCTCTTCCAAATTATGTTGGAGTTTACACAGGTGGTGTGGCTGACATTTCACCATCAAGAATGTTGGATATCTGTGTAAGTATTATGATAGATTATGGAAACACCCATAATTTGCCGGCATCTATAAACATTTAAGTGATTTCATATCACTTCTCTTCTTTTTTTATAAAATTTATACAACATCAATAAAGTAATGCTTTAATTATTTTTCGAATTTTTCCTTGTCTAAGGTTTTAACAACTTTCGCAGGTGAACCTACTACAACTGCATAGTCGGGAACGTCTTTTGTCACTATTGCTCCGGCACCAACGATTGCATACTTTCCAACGGTAACTCCAGGCAATATGCTTGCCCCAGCTCCAATCCATGCTCCCTTTTTAATCAAAATAGGTTTGCAGATTAGAATTTGTCTGTCATACTCGTCATGGTTATTTGAAAGAAGCTGAACATTTCCTGCAATCATCACATTATCTTCTATTGTTATTCCGCCTCTTGCCATCAAAAGGATATTTGAGTTGATGAAAACATTATCTCCGATTTTTATATGATCAAATGCGGCTCCAGCTATTGGTGCTATAATTGTACTGTTTTCGCCTAGATTATTGCCTAACAATTCTTTTAATAGATTGTTGTATTCTTCGCTGTTTGGTAATGTATGGTTTAATTTAAATACGATTTCAGCCATTTGTCCTGCTTCTATTAGTTCTTGTTCTGTCATTTCACGCATATCTACTAGTTCTTCCATTGTATTAACTCCTTAATTTTATATTCGTATATTTGATATTAATTATTATAAAATTTAGGATTTAGCATGATTGAAGTCTAAACAAAATCATTAAGAAAATTTAGAAAAATTGACTAGTTGAATTAAAAAAAGAGAGTGGCGAATTCTAAAAAAAGTTTTGAAGATAGAAATTATTTTTCTAATCTTCTTTTAAAGGAATCTGAATGAGCGAAAAATCCTTCATATTCAGCTATTGGGACTGAAGTTTTGGATAATTGTGCTAAACCTTCTTTTGTTATTCTTTGAACTGTAGGCTTTTTGATAAACGCTTCAGTTGAAAGGCCAGAATACATTTTTGCCCCACCGCCAGTAGGCAATACGTGATTTGTTCCAGATCCATAATCTCCTGCCGCTACTGGGGAATATTTTCCTAAAAATATTGAACCTGCGTTTTTAATCTGTGAGAGTGTTTCATCGTCATCTTTTGTGGATATGATTAAATGTTCAGGCGCATATTCATTTGTAACATAAATAGCTTCCTCAAATGTAGTAGTGATAATGATTTTTCCACTTTTTGTCAATGATTCCTCAATGATTTCACGTCTTGGTGCAATTTCGGTTAGTTTCAAAACATATTCATAAGTCTCTTTAGCCAAATTCTCATCGTCAGTTACCAAAAAGCATGATGCATTAGGATCGTGTTCCGCTTGAGCTAAGATATCTGTTGCCAAAAATTCAGCTTCAGCACTTTCATCCGCCAGAATCAGCACTTCGGATGGACCTGCCGGAAACTCGATGTCCACCTGGCCATAGACCAGTTTTTTAGCTGCAGTAACGAAAATGTTTCCAGGACCCACTATCTTTTCAACTTTAGGAATTGATTCTGTTCCGTAAGCTAGTGCTCCAATCGCCTGTGCTCCACCTACCTTATAGATTTCATCTGCTCCTGCAATGTCGGCCGCAACAAGAATTGCATCCAGAATTTTCCCGTCCTTTTGTGGTGGTGTAACGCAGACTACCTTTTCAACGCCTGCAATTTTTGCCGGAATGACTGTCATCAATATTGATGAAGGATAAGCTGCTCTTCCGCCAGGAATATAACATCCTGCAGAGTTGATTGGTCTTACGATTTGGCCTGCAACAATTCCTGGATTTACTTCAATTTCCCATTCCTGAGGAATCTGTTTTTTGTGGAACTTCTCAATATTTTGTGCAGCTTGTTTCAATGCGGCCAACAATGAGTCATCTAACGTATCATAGGCTTCCTTAATTTCATCATCACTTACTTTCAAATCATCAACCAAAACACCGTCAAATTTTTCGGTATATGATTTTACGGCTTCATCACCATTATCCCTAACATTATTTAAAATATCAGACGCAGTATCTAAAACATTATTGACGTCCTGTTCTGATCTTTTAATGGTTTCAGCCAGGTCTATTTCTTCATATTTTAATATGTCCATATAAACACTACCTTAAAATAGCTCCACTGTCAGCTGATTGGACTAATTTTTGATACAGTCTTAACCAGCCGTCAACATCACTTTCAGGATGTTTTACGGATTTCAATCTTTCAGCTATCTCTTCATCACTCAGCTCCACATTAATTGATCTGTTGTTGATGTCAATTTCAATTATGTCTCCATTTTGAACGGCTGCAATAGGTCCTGATGCCATAGCCTCAGGTGAAACGTGTCCTATGCATGGTCCACGGGTTCCTCCAGAGAATCTTCCATCGGTAATAAGGCCAACATCCTTGATTCCCATTCCTGCAAGGGCTGATGTTGAGTTTAGCATTTCCCTCATTCCAGGACCTCCTTTAGGACCTTCATAGATAATAACCACAATGTCTCTTTCTTCGATTTCATGGTTGAATATAGCCTCTGTCACTTCCTCTTCGGAATGGTAAACTTTTGCAGGTCCTTTAAGATGCATCAATTCCTCTGCAACTGCACCTTTTTTGACAACACTTCCGTTTGGAGCAATATTTCCCTTAAGGATTGCAATTCCTCCATCTTCGTGAACTGGATTGTCCAATGTGTGGATAACATCGGTGTTTTTGTTTTCCACATTCTCCAGATTTTCCCCAATTGTTTTTCCAGTAACGGTAAGTGGTGAAATATTGATTTTATCTCCTAATGTTTTTAAAACAGCAGGGATTCCTCCAGCCAAATGCAAGTCCATCATTGTATCTTCACCTGCAGGTGAAATTAATGCGAGATGCGGAACTTCACGGCTAATTTTGTCGAATAATTCCAAATCTACGTCAACGCCATCAACTTCGTGTGCAATTGCCGGAATATGGAGTGCAGTGTTGGATGATCCACCTAATGCCATGTCTATTGCAATTGCATTGTTGAATGCTTCCTGTGTCAATATGTCTGATGGCTTGATGTCCTTTTCGACAAGCTCTACAATCTGTTTTCCTGATTCATAAGCCATTTGGTTATTTTCTTCAGTATCTGCATGTGTTGTGGCACATAATGGGAGGGATAAACCTAATGTTTCTGAGATACATGCCATTGTGTTTGCCGTAAACAATCCTGAACAGCTACCCGGTCCCGGACAGGCACATTTTTCCATTTCATAGACTTCCTCTTCTGAAATTTTACCTGCAGAATGTTCACCGACAGCTTCAAAAACTGTAATCAAATCTGCATTTTTTCCTTTAAAGTTACCTGCAGCCATTGGGCCTCCGGTAACCACAATACTTGGAATGTCTACTCTGCATGCCCCCATAATCATTCCTGGAACGACCTTATCACAGCTTGGAATCAATACCAATCCATCGAATGCATGTCCTTTTGTCATGCTTTCAACGGTTGCGGCAATGATTTCTCTTGAAGGAAGGGAATATTTCATTCCTTCGTGGTTCATACTGATTCCATCACAAATTGCCATTGTGTCAAATTCGAAAGGAACACCGCCGGCAGCTATGATTCCATCCTTCACGAATTCAACTAAATCCCTAAGGTGTATGTGGCCTGGAACAATATCGGTAAAACTGTTTGCTATACCGATAAATGGCTTTTTAAAATCATCATCATCAAGCCCACAAGCTCTTAAAAGAGACCTGTGGGGAGCTCTTTTAATTCCTTTTTTAATATTATCACTTTTCATTTAATCGCCTACTGAACTATTATTATGTTTTTCTATATAATTAAATCATTAGTTTTTTAATCATATTTTTCCATAAAATATTTAATCTCTATAAACTTCATCTTTCTGTTCCTTCCGATTCCGGTAATCTCAACCATCAGGGAATAATGATTAGAATGAAAACATAACATTTAATATATATAATTTATAAATATTTTATTTTATTAGAGGGGATTTAATTGGATAGTCTATTATCTATTTGTGATATAAAAGAGGATGTATCTTATATAATTGATTTAGCTTGTAAAATAAAAGCGGGTGAAACTGAAGAAAAGCCATTGAAAGACAAGACTTTGGCCATGATTTTTCAAAAATCTTCCACAAGAACTAGGGTTTCTTTTGATGTTGGAATGTATCAGCTAGGTGGAAGGGGAATTTTCTTATCTTCCAGTGATTTGCAGATGGGTAGGGGAGAGCCTATTTCAGATACCGCACGTGTCTTAAGCCGTTTCGTTGACGGAATCATGATAAGGGCCATTGAACACGACGATGTTATTGAACTGGCTAAATATTCTGATGTGCCTGTAATCAGCGGATTAACTAATCTGGAGCATCCTTGTCAGGCATTGGCTGATGTGTTGACTATCAAAGAGCACTTCGGCACTTTTGAAAATAAAAAGATATGTTTCGTTGGTGATGGAAACAATGTATGCAATTCCCTTTTATTAATCGCTCCTCTTTTAGGAATGGACATGTCTGTAGCATGCCCTGAAGGCTATGAGCCAAATGAAGATATTTTAAAGATAGCTAATGAATATGCTAAAGAAAACAATACTGAAATCACTGTTTCTTCTGATGTCAATGTTGCTCTGGACAATGTTGATGTGGTTTATACTGACGTTTGGGTAAGTATGGGTGATGAGGCCGAAAAGGCACAAAGAGAAAAAGATCTTTCACCTTATCAGGTCAATCAGGAATTAATGAATTTGGCTAATGAAGGCGCCATATTTATGCATTGCTTGCCTGCAGTTAGAGGTCAGGAAGTCACTGCTGAGGTAATTGATGGACCGCAGTCAGTTATTTATGATGAGGCTGAAAATAGGCTTCATGCACAAAAGGCCGTTTTATATTATTACTTGAAAGACTAATGGCCTGCAATTGCAAATATTATAAATAGGAAGAACATGCAGATGCAGCATCCCCAGCACCATTTATCATCATTATCTTTTTTAGCGCTGGTGTTGGTGTTTGAATAGTTTGTATTAACAGTTTTTGGTCTAATTGGGCCCTCGTCTATTTCAACTGTAACCTTTTTGGCAGTTGTCTCTTTTTTAGGTTCATCATAGACTAGATTAACACCACATTTTCTACAGAATTTACTTCCGTCAGGATTTTCTTCACCGCATTCTGGACAATATATCATAAATATGCACCTACGAGATAATAAAAGATTCTTACAGCTATTTTCATAAAGATTATCAACCCAATTCCACCAACAAATCCGGTTATGAATCTCAGATTATTATTGCTTTGCCTTAATTTCAATAGTTGTGTAAAGCCGTCAACTGCAGCAGGTATCATAAGTACTATTGAAATTATGAACAGATTTAATGTATAATTTACTGGATAAAATAAATTATAAATTAAAAATACTGCTAAACCTGTATAAAACCCTGTACATCTTGCACAGACTGGAAACTGATGGTTTTTATAGAAAAAACTTCTCTCAGGTATCCTATGGCATAAAATTTTTGAGTATTTCATAATAATCTAAGTTAGTTAATTGTGTTTAAATTATTTTAATTTTTAAATATATTAACTTTTCTTATATACTATCAGAGGTGATTGTTATCAATACTGAAAATGCTTTGCCAAGTTATGGCGTTGGTCCCTATCTAATCATTCCGATGGTGGTTGTTTCTATTTTATCAGTAATATTATCTTTTTATGGATTCATACCTGTTTATTCATTCGATTCATTGAATTGGCTTTTGATAATTTTAGCTATTGTCCTTGTAGTCGATGCAGCATTTTTGTGGATTGCTGCAGTTAGGATTTCAAAAATCGATGATAGAATCAAAAACGGTGAGCTGGTAACTGATGGAGTATATGCGTTGGTTCGCCATCCAATCTATTCTGCATGGCTACAATTATGCATAGCACTGGTTTTGTTTTCTCAAAACTTGCTTCTTTTGGTATTGCCGATTATTTTTTGGATTATACTATCAATTGCGATGGCAAAAACTGAAGAGAAATGGCTTATGGAAAAATTCGGAAATGACTATGTTTTATATTGCCAAACAACTAATAGATTCATTCCGTTTAGGATGTCATTTTAATTTTTTTCCATCATTCTATTTTTTTTAAATCAATTAAATTTTCCTTTTTCATTAAAATATTGTTTTAATAAGGTTATATTGTATAAAAAGAAACTACATGTAAAAAAGAGAGATTTGGGTTGCGATTTTGATATGCGTCTCAGCATTATATGGATGATGGCAAAACCATTGATCAAAGGATAGTTGTTGTTGATATTGACAGAAAGTCTGTAGAAAAGATTCAAATAACTCCTATTAATTCTTATATTGGAAATTATTATTTTGTTCTGAATTTTGATGGGGGTGAAGTATTAAATAGTATAAAAAAATAAAATTAAAACTAACCGAGAACTAACAGAATATGAAAAATACGTTTTTTCTATTCTTCCATTAACGAATCACAAATATTCCGATGAGGAAAAACTTGTTGAAGAATTATGTAAAATTACTCATGAACTAAATATTTCTGAACAGGATATTGATTCAATCTGTCTTTGTCAGTTGATTCTTGTTGAATTATTTGTCAATGATGAATTTTTGAAAAATGAACTTATTGGAGTGATAACCATGACATCATCATTTATTATTGAAAAACGCGAAAATAAATTAAAAAAAGCTCTTGCTGATGCAAAAGCTGAAAATGATGCAATTAAAAAAGAGTATGAGTCTATTAGAGAAAGTAGTAAACGGTTTTTTTCTGAGATTAATCGTAATGCTGATAAGTTAAAATTGTCTGATTCTCAAAAGAAAATATTGTTTTCTATCATTGTTAAATTGTAGTATTTTTCAGTTTTTTAATTTTCAATTCTAAAACCAAGATAATTATATATATTGAACAATACAAAAATTATTTCATAATAAAAGATTATAATAAAGGTTTTAGAAATGAGAGGCGGAGAAGCAATAATTGAATCCCTTAAGAAAATGGGGGTCGAAACAATATTTGGTTATCCTGGTGGACAGACCATACCTTTCTATGATATGTTATATGATGCTGACATCAATCATATCTTAGTTAGACATGAACAGGCAGCGGCTCATGCAGCAGATGGATTTGCAAGAGCTTCAGGTAAAGTAGGTGTGTGTTTGGCAACTTCTGGACCTGGCGCAACCAACTTAGTGACTGGGATTGCTACTTCATTTATGGATTCTTCTCCTATTGTAGCTATAACTGGGCAAGTTCCAACTCATTTAATTGGAAATGATGCTTTTCAGGAAGCAGATATTATTGGTATAACCATGCCTATTGTCAAGCATAGTTTTCAGCCAAAAGATCCTAATTTAATACCTTCTATAGTAAAGACCAGTTTCGAATTAGCTGCAAGCGGAAGACCTGGGCCTGTCTTAATTGATGTTCCTAAAGAAGTCCAGGAAGGAGAATTAACAGAATTCAAAGATAATTTGATTCAAACTCCAGGTTACAATCCAACTCTAAAAGGTAATCCTAGACAAATCAAGAAAGCTTATGAATTAATCAAGGAAGCTAAAAGGCCATTAATTCTTGTCGGTGCTGGTGTCATTTTAGCCAATGCATGTGGAGAATTAAACGAATTTGCACACTTAATAAATGCACCCGTAATGACCTCATTATTAGGAAAAGGCGCTTTTGATGAAACTGATGAATTGGCTTTAGGAATGCTTGGAATGCATGGAAGAAAAGTTTCCAATGATTCAATCAATGAATGCGACTTGTTGATAGCTATTGGTATAAGATTTTCAGACAGAACTACTGGCAGATTAGACAGTTTTGTTCCAGACAGCAAAGTAATTCATATTGATATAGATCCTGCGGAAATAGGCAAAAATGTGGATGTGGACTTGCCTATTGTGGGTGATGCTAAAAATATTTTAAGTTCATTAAATGATTTATTTAATGGTTATAAAGTAACAGATGATGTTAATTTATGGGTTGATAAAATCAAACAAAGAAAAGTTGATTTATTGCCAAGAGTTACCTATGATGATGTCCCTTTAAAACCACAAACTGTTATTAAAGAAATCAGCGAAGTTTTGGATGCTGATTCAATTTTAACAACAGATGTCGGTCAAAATCAGATGTGGGCAGCTCATTTTTATGACACTCAAAAGCCACGCAAATTTATTTCATCCGGTGGACTTGGAACAATGGGATTCGGTTTCCCTTCAGCTATCGGTGCAAAAGTCGCATGTCCTGAAGATGTTGTCGTTTCAGTTAACGGTGATGGAGGATTCTTGATGAATTGTCAGGAATTGGCCACAGTTCATGATTATGATATACCTGTCATTGCAATAGTATTGGAAAACAGAACTTTGGGAATGGTATATCAATGGCAAAGTCTTTTGTATGATGGAAGACACTCACAAACTGAATTCGGTGACAGTCCGAACTTTGTCAAATTGGCCGAAAGTTTCGGTGTTAATGCAGTAAATGTAGAAAAACCAGGTGAAACTAAAGATGCTTTAAAATCAGCAATAAAAGATAATGAATCAATATTAATTAATGTTGTAATTGATTCTGAAGAGGCTTTGCCTATGTTGCCTCCAGGAGCAGGCATTAATGAAATGATTGGTGAATACAAACTCGAAAAAGATGTGATTTAAATGGATGTGGAATATCATGTTATAAGTACGCTTGTAGAAAACAGACCTGGAGTTTTACAGAAAGTGGCTGGATTATTCACTAGAAGAGATTTCAATATAGACAGCATTACAGTAGGTCAATCTGAAGTTGACGGGCTTGCAAGAATGGTTATAACTGTAAAAGCTGATGAAAAACTATTGGAACAAGTTACGAAGCAACTAAATAAATTAGTTGATGTTATCAAGATTAAAGATATTTCTAAAAATGCAGTTAAAAGGGAATTATGTCTTATAAAAGTCAATATTCCTAATGAAAAGGCAAGAGCTGAAATAATGCAATATGCCAATATTTTCAGAGCAAAAATTGTTGATGTGAGTGAAGAAACATTAATAATAGAAATTACTGGAGATATGGAGAAAATCAATGCATTTATATCTTTATTAAAAGGTTATGGAATCAAAAAGATTTCAAGAACCGGTCTTACCGCAATGGCGAGGGGAGTTTAAATGACAATATTAGATAATGTTTTAAAAGACAATAAGGAATTTGTGGAAAACTTTGAAGGCGAAGAAATGTCTCACCATGCAGCTAAAAAGTTAGCTATCCTAACATGTATGGATTGCAGATTGATTGACTTTTTCGAACCTGCTTTAGGTCTTAAAAGAGGAGATGCAAAAATCGTTAGAAATGCAGGTAACTCCATTGTAGGTGAGGATGCAATCAGATCAATCGGAGCAGCTTTATATAATCTTGGAGCTGAAGAGGTAATGGTTGTTGGTCACACTGAATGTGGTATGGCTGGTGCTGACGCTGATGCTTTAAAGGAAAAAATGCTTGCAAGAGGCATTAAGGAAGAAGACATAGCTAATTATGATTTAGCCGAATGGATTGGAGGATTTGAATCAGAAGAACAGAATGTAATTGATGTTGTGGAAAAAATCAAAAACCACCCATTAATCCCTGATGTACCAGTTCACGGCCTTATCATAGATATTGTAACTGGCGAGTTAAAAGTATTGGTAGATGGTTACTAAATCATCTATTTTTCTATTTTTTTTAAAATGATTAATTCAACACTCTATTCATCACCTATTGGTGAAATTTTGCTTGCTTCTAAAAATAACAGGTTAATTGGGGCATGGTTTGAAGGTCAGAAGTATTTTTCGCCAGGAATTGATGGAACTGTTGAAAGGGATGATGAAATTCTATTGAAAGCTCAAGACTGGCTTGACAGATATTTCAATTGTGAAAAACCAGCTATTGGCGAGCTTGATTTGGCACCTGAAGGCACAGATTTTAGATGTGAAGTGTGGAATATTCTTCGAGAGATTCCCTATGGAAAAACTCTTAGCTATAATGATATTGCTCAAAAAATAGCTCAAAAAAGAGGAATCGAAAAAATGTCTGCACAGGCTGTTGGAGGAGCAGTCGCACACAATCCGATTTCAATTATAATTCCCTGCCATAGGGTTGTTGGAAGTGATGGTAGCTTAACCGGATATGCCGGTGGCTTAAATAGAAAAATATTTCTTTTAAAGCATGAAAATCCAGAGTTTTAGTTTTTATTTTCGATTTTTTTATCTGATCGGTATAATATGTAATTTAAAATCAGTATTAGTACGGAAAATAATGCAATGAAAAATATTCCATTTAACATTAAATTATATGTTGCACCATTAAAAGTTAAAGAAATCACATCATTTGTTGAGAATAAATCAAATTTGAATATAAATGGCACCAGAACAATAAAAACAACATCAAATAAAAGAATAAGTGCCACTACAAGAAGAAACCTTTTATAATTATTTGGAACTACTTTTTCCTCAACAAGCACATTTACTGCATATATTACTGAAAAATAGAGTCCGAACAAACAGGCAATATACAATACCTCTTTAAGTCCATGCATCTGTAAAAAATAGCATATTACATATGTAATTATTAAAGCTGATATAAAAGTAATTATTAAATATCGTGCAATGCCTCTGTTCATTGAAATCCCATTTTATATGTTGTTATAATTAAATTTATTGTTTAACTTATATAAAATTTAAAAAAATAAAATATTTCACAAAAATGTGAAATATTACATATTGCGTCTTGAATAACCAGCGACAAAAATACCTAATAAAATGATTATTGCAATTGCAGTGTATACAAGATTAAAAGGATTACCGCTGAATGCTATTGAATTAGGGATATTTTCCTTATAATTACCAACAACAGTTGCATTAATGTTATCATCTGTCTTGTTAGTGGTATCTGTTGAATTAACATTGGTTTCATATATAAACCTATTAATCATCTTTTTACCAATATTGTTATAGTAATTATTTTTCGGTGGGAAATGTTTTTTATATAATCCCATTTTATATGCCATATCGTCTCCTTGTTTTTTAATATCATTGGATACAGACAATTCAGAATCATATACTAATGCATATGAGCAGATATCAGTATTATCGATGCTGTTTACCCATAAATAATAAAATATTAAATCCTGCCATAATGGATTATGTATAGGAAATATATTTTTATTTAGTTCCAATCCAAGTACCTCGGAAATTCCATCGATTGCACTTTCGGTACTTGTGTCATTTATTTTAACTTCACTTGCTGAAGTTAATACATAAAGATATGGATAACCTTTCTGAATATTAATACCTTGTGATTTGAAATAATTTAAAGCTTTTATGGAAGCATTAATACCAATTTCTTTAATCACATTTTCATTAAGGCTTAAATCTAGAACTTCATCCGTAGATTTGTTTACCATATCAACAGTGAGATACGCTTCTTCACCTGATCTTTTTGACCAAATAAAAGCATTATCATCAAAGTCTCTTGAAACGCCCAATATTGTATCTGAAGCATGTCCAAGAGGTAAATCAATTTGTGGATAAATATTATAATTATTTTGATTACTTATGAATCCAGTGTTAAGTGGTTCTTTATTTAAAGTATTGCTACTTGAAATTCCAGTAATTAAGGAATCATCATTCCAAAGATTAGCGGAAAAACCATCATTACTAGAGAATAGTATTTTTTCAGTTCTATTTTCATTATTAATTAAAGATTCATCAGTCATGTTTCTTTCAATTAAAGGTAACATCAAAAGATTACCATCATTATAAGTTACATATCCATTAGGAGAATTAATATTTAAAACATTTTTTTCGGTTATATCATTAATTTTAGTTAATTTGAAAGTTTCTACACTAATATTGTTAGTGTTAATTTCCAAATTTCCATGTTCCATATTCAGTTTGGGATTACTATCAATTATGCATGATATATCATATTCATTTTCTTTTGTATATTGCGAATAAATGATTTTATTTTCACTTAAATCCGAATCATATTCATTTTCTTGCATATCAATTGAAGCAAACTGAATATCTTCTGCATAAATTTCGCTATCTTCGCAAACATCAGTTACATTTTCGTTTGCTGAAACAACACCAATTAAACACAGTGCTAAAATCAATGAAAAAACCATGATTACACCATGTTTCATCAATAATCTCCTATTTTGATGTATAATCAATTTCTTAATTATATCCACTATAGATTTATAGCAATACTAAAAAAGTATTACAATAGAATATTTCTTCTTTGTTTTAAAAAAATTTAACTGTTAATGTACTAGTTACTTATTTAAATATTGAAAAATATATTTAATAATGATAATTTTTATCTAATTATTTTAATAGGAGACGTTAAAAAATGAAAATGTATTATGATGCAGATGTAAATACAGATGCGCTTGAAGGAAAAACCATTGCCGTAATAGGTTATGGTTCTCAAGGAAGAGCACAATCCAGAAACATGGCTGACAGTGGTGCTAATGTTATTGTCGGTGTTCGTGAAAATGGAAGTTCTTGGAATTTAGTCAAAGAAGACGGCATGACTGTAAAAACTATTGAAGATGCTGCTAAAGAAGCTGACATTATTCACATTTTACTCCCTGATGAAATCCAGGAAAAAGTATACAATGAACAAATCGCTCCTTACGTTGAAAGCGGAAATACCATTTCATTCTCTCACGGATATAACATTCACTTCGGATTAATTGACCCTGCAGAAGATGTAAACATTGTAATGTTTGCACCAAAAGGACCTGGATCTAGGGTAAGAATAACTTATGAAGAAGGCTTCGGTATTCCTGGTTTGGTTGCAGTTGAAAGAGACGCTACCGGGGACGCTTTACAATTAGCATTAGGTATGGCAAAACTTTGTGGATTAACCAAAGCTGGTGTTTTAGAAACCACATTCAAAGAAGAAACCGAAACTGACTTATTCGGTGAACAAACCGTTTTATGCGGCGGTATTACTGAATTAATCAATGCAGGATTCACTACTTTAGTTGAAGCCGGATACCAACCTGAAATCGCATACTTTGAAACCTGCCACGAAGTAAAACTCATTGTGGACTTAATCTATGAAAAAGGTTTCCAAGGAATGTGGCATGATGTAAGTAACACTGCTGAATATGGTGGTTTAACCAGAGGAAATAGAATCATTACTCAAGAAGCAAAAGATGGTATGAAACAAGTTTTAACTGAAATCCAAGACGGAACTTTCAAAAAACAATGGGCTGATGAAAACGCTACTGACGGAGCTAACTTAAAAGAAATGAGAGCAGCTCAACAGCAAGCAGACATCGAAATTGTTGGTGAAAGATTAAGAAAAGCTTGCGGATTACAAAAAGATGATTAAATTCATCTTTAACTTTTTTTATTTACTACTATTTTTTTTAAAAACATAACTTTTTTTAACTATTGATTTTAAACTATATTTAAATGGGGGAGTTTTTTATATGGCTTTTATTGGAATGGATCATGGTACTACAGGAATCTCTTTTTGCATAATGGATGATGATGCTCAAATAATAGATATTTTTAAAATCGATAGGGAAGATTCCAAAAGCGGCAAAGTTTCAGCTATTGAGGAATTATCAAAAAGATGCGACTTGAAATCAGTAAATTTAATGGCCATCACTTATGCAATGGGTGATGGAATAAGCAAGATTTTACCTACTGAAAAAGTAGAAGATAGGGGTATCTTATCCATAAATGGTGCAGGCAAGGTCACTGGAGGCGGAACCTCTGTATTTTCCGAGTTGGAAAATTCAAAAATTCCAAGCATTATGATACCTGGTCTTCACAGGAATTCTACTTCATTAGACGCTTTATTTAATGCAGCGTATTCACATCAGGCCAGTCCTGAGAAGGTGAGTATTTCATATAATGCAATCAAGGAAACAGGATGGCAAAATTTTATCGTGGCGGATATATCCTCAAACAGCGTTAACATATTGATTGAAGATTCAAAGATTAAAGGCGCAATCGATGCGTGTCTTGGTGCAATGGGTATAGTTCACGGTCCAATCGATTTGGAAATGATACGTGACATTGATGAAGGAAGAAGAACGGCCAATGAATGCTTTTCACATGCAGGTGCAATAAAGATTGCCGGAATCGATGGTAAAGTGGCAAATATGAAAGACCAGCTGCTGGAAAATTACAGAAACGGTGATGAAAATGCAAAGCTGGCTATTGATACATTAATCATGACTGTTGCAATGGAAATAGCCGGACTTGATGTAGTTTGCGAAAATGAAATCGAAGGAATAGTTCTTACTGGTTCTGTGGGAAGTGCAACCGAACCGTTCAACTTTGAGTATGAAATCAACAAGTATTTCAAAAACAAATATGAATTGAAAGTAATCTCCAAAGAATCCGGAGCTATCGGCGCAGCCCAAATCGCATATGATGTTTATAATGGTGAAGATAATATCCTTGGTATTGATGTTGATTTAAATTAATAGAAATGATAAATGGTGGGTTTATTCTTTTAAGCTAACGAAAACAATATTTCCACCTTTTAAAGTTTCTATACCATTCTCATTTTCAAGAACAATGTTTAAATAATTGTCAATGGCAATAATTTTACCTTCAGCCTGATTATTGTCTCTTAATTCTACAGTCACGTTTTTGTTTTTAAACTGGTTAAATAATTTGTTAACTTGATCTTTGTCTGTCATATTTCAACATCCCTTAATGTATATTATAATTTATTTTTTAAATTTAAATACTTTAATGTTTCAATATATTACTATGTCAATTAATCAATTAGAAAGCAATTTGGAAGCTATTACTAGAACAATAGCACAACTTAAAAAAGACGGCTGCACTGATGAAAAAATCTTCAATGAACTTTATGAAGAACGTGATAAGATTCTTAAAGATTTAAATCTCTAAGAATTCTTTTAATAAGCCTAAATCTCCAGTTAAATCTATTTTTAACGGAGTTATTGTAGTTTTTTGAGCTACTTTCAATTCGTAACCGTCACTGCCCTTTTCATCAGATTCATAAGGCTCACCACCAATCCAATAGTAAGGCTGACCTCTTGGATCTAATCTTTTTTCCATTACTGGAACATACATTCTTTTTCCTAGTCTAACAACTTCAAATTCATCGTTGACTGGATTTTCGGGAACATTTACATTCAGTAAATCTATTCCTTCTGGCAATCCTTTTTTCAGTACAATTTTGGCCAGTTTCCTAAGCATTTTCTGAGCAAAGCTAAAGTCAATTCCCACTTCTCCGGTTTCAAATTTGACATCGTCTTTTGTCACTTCTTGTGAAATAGCAATTGTTGGAATACCAAAGCTGGCTGCTTCAAGTGCAGCACCTACAGTTCCTGATGTGGTTAATTCAGCTTGACCTATATTGAAACCCGTATTAATTCCGGATATTGCTAAATCAGGTTTTTCATCAAGCATTTGGAATAACCCGACTGTCACTGCATCTGTTGGTGTTCCTGTAACTCCATATGCAATACTACCATCTTTTAGAATTCTTTCTTTAACTCTTAATGGTTCATATAATGTTAATGCATGTCCTATTCCACTTTGCTGTGTTTCTGGTGCAATAACTAGTGTATCGCATAAGTCTTCTACTGCTTTTTTTGATGCAAATATTCCTGATGCGGTTACTCCATCATCATTAGATATTAATGCTTTCATAGTATTCTATTATTTTTTTTAATTATTAAAATTTTTTTCAATAATAAACTTTAATAATAATTTAATTTATAAATAAATATTACTGAAACACATGCGGGTGGAATTTTGGAAAAACCACAATTGATTAATTTTATAGCTAAAGTATTGGAGGATTCTGGTTTTAAGGTTTATAAGAACTTTAAGACATCACAACGAGTTATTGACATATATGCTGTACTGCCAACAACTATTGGGGACTTTGGGGTAGTTATGGCATGTAACAATTATGATAAGGAGTTCGAAGTTGGCATTGATGTATTGAAAGAGATGGAAGATGCAGCTGAAAGCTTAAAGGCTTCAAAAGTAGCTGTTGTTACATCTGCTTATTTTAACAGTCAGGCTACTAATTATGCGTTAAGAAAAAATATCAAATTGGTTGATAGGGATAAATTAACGGAATTGGCTAAAAGATACCAGGACAATTCTCAGCAAACTACTTTAGACAGCAATTATTCTACGGGTGATGTTTCATATGTTGAGGAAGATTATCCGGAATACACTTATGATGCTTCTGATATGGAGTATATAATGCGCAGAAGGGATGAAAACCCTGTTGTTTATAAAAATACTTTATATCCTCAAGTTGAAGAGTATAATTCAAGAAAGTCTCCTTTTTCATTCTTGGATAAATATAGAAATAGGCAAAGAAATAACTCATATCCTGCGGATTTATATGGTTATAACTATTCTTCAGGTCCGACCTGGTTTGACCGTCTGCAACCTATTTTAAGCAATCCTTTCGTAACAATTGCACTGGTTGTAATTATTTCATATTTATTGTCTTACTTATTCGGTAATGTATTGAAAATAGATTATGGTATAAGCGGTTTAATTGAAATGATTGTGGCATTGTTATTGTCTTATGGTCTAACATTCATATTTGCTGACAGATCAAGGTTCTTTATTACTCGCGGTACTGTAATATTCTTCATTTCACTTATAATATTGATTATTTTAATATTCATTTAATTTTTGTATTTTGTAGAAAATACTTTTGTCAAAATGAATTCAAACATTTAATTTAACTTTTTAAAGTTAGATGAGGATTTTTAATCCTTTTTTAATTCTAATATAATCAGTATCAATCCTAAAAGATATAAAAACCAAATCATTATGTCAGTTGGTCCGGTTTCAATCCATATTAATGTATGGGTTAATATTATTGAGTATATTCCGATTCCAACTCCTTTTTTAGCAATTGAATGAATTATTTTTAAAAAAGCTCCCATAAATAACATTTGAACTGCAAGGCCGATATATCCGAAATCAAGCATCACTGGCCCAAACATTGTTGAAGTCAGACAGACATCGTAGTGAAGGACATAATTTCCTATAAATGATCTAGGGCTTCCTGATGAAAATATCATTGATAATATGTGCCCATGGGTTGTGCCTGCAAGAGGAATGATTTTTTCAAACACTTCCTGTGTGAATGCTGCCCTGTAGAAAATCAGTTCAATGGGATTCAGCGTCCATGTCTGCGTTGCTATTGATTGGGATGCGATGTATCCTACGGCAAGCCCTCCGATTGCAATTATTGCAACAAATATGATTCCGAATTTTTTTGAAATCTTTCCAAGATAATACATGGTAATGAATACGCTTACAAGAATTCCAATCACTGATGTTCTGTATCCGTTAAGACCGAAAACTAATGCTCCAAGTAAGACTAGGATTAAATATTTGCGATTGTAGTATTTTGCAAGCAATATGTTTATCAAAATCAAAAATAATGGATATGCAATTCTCCAAAGGTTGGTTGTTGCATTTGCTTTTAAAACGCTATTGAATAGTGGTATTCCTCCAAGCAATACCATATTTAGGCTTTGCAAGATTAATGCTATTATTATCAATATTACTAAAACTTTTTCTGATAGGAACTTGATTTCCTTTGCTTTTTCTATTTTAAACTTCTTTGAAGTGATGAATGCTGCTAAAATAAATAATATTGCAGCAAAAATTATCGTAAGTATTGTCTGGGTGTTTAACGGGTCTTCAAAGCGGTAGTTGAATGATCCGATATAGCCCATCACCAAAAAAATGAGTATTGCTATTGGCACAATATATGGATGAAAGAAATCTATTTTTCTAGGGCTGAAAGACATAGGTTTCCTCCAAAGTTAGGCATTGCAGCAACATGTGTATGTACATAGCTTGCTAGTGTATTTTTTTCCATAAATCCATCCTGGAAGTCATATGATCCTTTTCCACGAGTAATCTTGAATGCAAAGTCATGCTTAGGTGTATCGACTATGACTTTTGAGTAGTGGAATTCATGTCCGTGGAAGACTTCGCCTTTCTTGGAGATGATGTTGTCCTTTTGAACTTCTGCGATGGTATATTTCAATGCCTGCACACGTTCTGTCAAAATTGACTTGTAAGGATATACATTTACCACAGCATCTTCATCGATTGATTTCATAAGATACATTAAACCACCACATTCGGCAAAGATAGGATGGTTGTCTAGGTGGAAGTCCTTGATATCTTTAAGCATTCTTTCATTATTTGATAGCTCTTTTGAAAAGAGTTCAGGATATCCTCCACCAATGTATAGTCCATCAATGTCGGGCAGGTTTTCATCGTTTAATGGTGAGAAATATTCGATTTTCGCACCATTAGCCTCCAAAGACTCGATATTTTCCTTATAATAAAAATTGAAAACCTCATCATATGCAACGCCGATTTTTACCTTTTGTCTGTTTAGCTTATTCCATATAGGTTCCAAATCGGAGTTGATTTTAGGGGCTGTTTTGGCAATCTCGACTAATCTGTCCAAATCGATTGAATTTTTAATTGTTTCGCACCAAATGTCAATGAATTTCAATGAGTTTTCTCTCTCTCGTGCAGGAACCAGACCCAAATGCCTTTGCTCTATTGAGATATTGTCATCACGTATGATTCCGCCGATGACTTCCGTATTTGTAATCTCTTCAATGGATTTTTTGGTCTTTTCATAGTGAGCCTTATTTTTTACCTTGTTGAGAATTACTCCTGCAATGTTAATTTCAGGATCTAATGTCTTAAAGCCCAATACCAATGCCGCAGCACTTTTAACCAGACTTCTTGAGTTAATGATTAAAATCACTGGTGCCTTAAGGGATTTTGCAATTGAAGCAGTGCTTCCAATGTCATTGATTGAGTCAATTCCTTCATATAGTCCTCTTACTCCTTCAATAACTGCAATATCCTTATCTTTCATGGCCTTGTTGTATGAGTCCCTGACCTGTCCGTCATGCATAAAGAATGAATCCAAGTTTCTTGATGTGTTTCCAGTCGCTAAGGTATGGTATGACGGATCGATATAGTCAGGTCCCACTTTGAACGGCTGAACATTATATTTTTCAGACAAGGCTTTCATGATTCCAGTTGCAATTGTAGTCTTTCCAACTGCACTACCAGTTCCTGCTAAAATAACTCTCATGATATTTAATTTTCATTTGTTAATTAAAAAAGGTTACCTTTTAAATTTTGTATTCAAATATTTTTTCATATTTTTTCATTTAAACGCATTGAATTATTTCATATTTTAGTTAAGGTATGAACAATTTTTACAATTGAATTTGAAACTAATTATAATATTAAATTTTTTCCAGCATCATTATTAATTTATATAACCTATTTTATTTGTTTTTAATCAATTATTTTAACTTTTCAATGCTAAAATTGATTTAATCCGGTTATATTGTCTTAAAAATTTTAAATAACTTAAACATATCTTTTTTTTAAATCATATTATTGCTTACGTAAGTTTATTTTAATTTCCGGAAATAGGAGATTATCATGTCTGAAGAAAATTTAGATGATTATCGTTTAGATAAGCCAATGGATCATCTCCATCAAAGACTATTTGACAATAATTGTCCAACAATGCATGAGTTATTCAACTTTCCAGGTAAATTCCCTGGGAGATGTCCTAACAAAAATGCTAATAGTGATGGATCAATGGCTGAAGTGGATATTAGTTATCTAACGTTGATGGAAAATGATCAACTAATGATTCCTACATCATTCCATGTTCCATCAGTACTATTTGGAGTATCGCCCGCAGGAGCATTAAGAGTAGGCTGATTAATTTTCATATTCTGTATTAATACTTGTTTTCTGGTTTTATCTGTTGTTTTATCATAAGGATAATTCCTAAAATCATCGTTTAGTGTTATTATTTTATAAGTTATTGGTTTTTGTTGATTTAAATATAATACATTAGTATTTATAATATATTGTGGGTCATTATTTTCAATTATGGGTATGTTTGGATATTCTTTGTAATTTGGATTTAATAGATACACGAATTTTTTCCAGAGTTCATTTGCATGATCTGGGAAAAGAGTAATAAACAATGGGATTGCAATAACTGCTGCAGCACCCAATGAAATGCCAATAAATCCTTCCAACATTAAACTTCCGCCTTCAACAAACACTGAGGAGAATATGCTAACACTAAAAATATTTTTTAAACCACTATATGCATTACTACTGTGATTAAGCAAGTTATTTCCGTATTTCCATGCATTGTCTGTTATTTTGTCGTGGTAGCATGGCATTGTTCCAAGCAATCCGTAATAAGTGAAACAATCACGAACAGTGCCTGTTTGTAAATCTAGAAACAGCAGTGTAGTATTGTCGTCTGCATGTTTAATGAAAACATGTCCGTTGCTGGTGAATATTTCTAATGTTTTGTTGTTCATATAACTTTCTATTAATCCTAGTGTTACGCTTCCGATTATTGTTGAGTTCCATATGTTGTTTCCAACTAGCTGTTCTATTAGGCTGAAGCTGAAGCTTGTGGCGAAATTAAACTTCCAAACATCACTTATATTTTCTTTTGCTTCACGGCCAATTAAATGATTTGACTCGCCTGTAATGTATAGGCTGTTGTAGTCATTGCATAATGAGACACATGATGGAGTTATGCGATTCCATGTTACATTGAATTTCCTTGCGGATTCATCAGCTACACGATCGTTTACTAGTTAGGGTGTTAGGAATGTTCCGTAAGTTGAGGAAATTTAAAATAAATGGAATTGTATTTGATATATTAAAAATAAACTAATATTGGTTTGATAATTTTATTCAATTTTGTTCTATATTTTACATTGTTATTTAACATGATATTATAAATCACTATTGCGAAAATATTAAAACTAAAAATTTGATGTGTTTTTAAATCATTTTATATAATATTAAAAATAAAAATTATGTCATAATATATGGTGGTCAAATGAGAATATTATTAATTCATTCTGATTATTTAAATTATAATGTAAAAAAGAAAACGCCTGTGGCTGAAGAAATCGAAGAAGCCAAACATAACGGTTCATTTGATGACTCTTTAGTAGTATTCACAGCTGTTGAAAAAGAAGACGAAGATAATCCACAAGGAATTGCTAAAAACTTAGTTAAAGAAGTTTTAAAAACTAATGACCAAGTTAAAGCAGAAAATATTGTTTTATATCCATACGCCCATTTATCTTCTTCATTAAGCTCACCAAAAGTAGCTGTTGGAATTTTAAAAGATGCTGAAGAAGCTCTTTTGGCAGAAGACTTAAATGTTCAAAGAGTACCTTTCGGATGGTATAAGGCATTTGAAATATCCTGTAAAGGTCACCCGCTAAGTGAACTTTCAAGAACTATCACTGCAGATTCAGATGAGGAAAAAATTGAAAGAAAACCTTCCAAATGGCAAATTCTTGAAGGAAATAAAATCACTGAAATTGAAGATTTTAAATTTGAAAACAGGGCTTTCAAACAGCTTGTCGATTATGAATTAGGACAAGGTGCATCCGATGAAGGTGAACCTCCTCACGTCAAATTGATGAGGGAAAAGGAAATCTGTGATTATGAACCTGCATCTGATGTAGGTAACCTCCGCTGGTATCCAAAAGGAAAATTAATCAGGGATTTATTGGATGATTACGTTTATGATTTGGTGGTTGATCGTGGCGCAATGCCTGTTGAAACTCCAATATTTTATGATTTGGACAACCAGGCAATTTATGAACATGCTTACAAATTCGGTGAAAGGCAGTACAGAACCGACACCAAAAAGAATTTGATGCTTAGGTTTGCAGCTTGTTTCGGTGCATTCAGACTAATGAGCGATTCATTCCTGACCTGGAAAAACTTGCCTGCCAAGATTTTTGAATTAACTCATTACAGTTTCAGATATGAGAAAAAAGGAGAAGTTGTCGGTCTTAAAAGATTAAGAGCATTCACCATGCCTGATTTCCACTCTTTCTGTGCTGACGTACCGGCATCCTTGGAAGAGTTTGCAACCCAAACCGACATGTGTCTGCAAACAGGTAATGACTTGAACTTGGACTTTGAAGTAATTTTCAGAGCAACCCAGGATTTCTTTGATGAAAATAAAGAATGGATGTATGAAATCGCATCTAAATTCGACAAACCAATTCTTTTAGAAGTATTGCCTGAAAGACATCATTACTGGGTATGCAAAATCGATTTGGCAAACATCGACTACTTAGGCCGTCCGATTGAAAATCCAACTGTTCAAATCGATGTTGAAAGTGGAAAAAGATTTGATGTTGAATACTTGGGAGAAGACGGCAAACAGCACAATCCTACAATCCTTCACTGTTCACCAACAGGAAGTATTGAAAGGGTTTTATGTGCAATGCTTGAAAAGACAGCTATTGAGTTAAATGAAAAGTCTCCAATGTTGCCAACCTGGTTAAGCCCAATTCAGGCAAGAATCATTACTGTTGGAGAAGCACATGAAGAGTTTGCACAAGAGATTTATGAAAAGATTAATGCATCAAACATTCGTGTAGATATCGATGACCGTGACGAAAGTGTCGGTAAGAAAATCAGAAACGCTTCCAAAGAATGGATTCCTTACATATTCGTTATCGGGGACAAGGAAGTCGAATCCGGCAAATTCCAAGTGACTGTTCGTGAAAGCGGTGAAAAAGTTGATATGGATGTTGATGAATTAATTGCTGAGATTAATGAAAAAACCAAAGGAATGCCTTTCAGAAAATTGCCTTTACCAAAGGATATCTCAAAGAGGATTAACTTCCAATAATTATATTTACAAATAAAAATATATTATAAAGTGTTATTATATAACGGAGGAAATTTAATGGACCCAATGTATAGAATAGGAGAAGCTCTTATTGGAGACGGCCCAGAATTAGCACACATTGATTTATTAATTGGTGACAAATTCGGCCCTGTTGGTCAAGCTTTCGCTACTGGATTATCCAATCTCTCAGTTGGACACACTCCATTAACCAGCGTAATCAGACCAAACTTAATGACTAAACCAGCTACTTTAATTATTCCTAAAGTAACTGTTGGTGATTTAGACGATGCTAGTAAAATATTTGGACCTGCACAAACTGCTGTTGCAAGAGCAGTAGCTGATGCAGTAGAAGACGGATACATTCCAAAAGATATTGTTGAAGATATTGTAATCAATGTCAGTGTTTTCATTGATCCTTCTGCAAAAGATTTCAGAAAAATCTATCAATATAATTATGGAGCAACCAAATTGGCTATCAGAAGAGCTATGGAAGGATACCCTTCAATCGACAAAGTTCTCGCAGAAAAAGACCGTGGAACTCACCCAATCATGGGATTCAGAGTACAAAAACTTTGGTCTCCACCTTACTTGCAAGTTGCACTTGACTTGGACAGCAAAGAAGCAATGGCTAAAATCCTTAACGATTTACCGGACAAAGAAAGAGTTCTCATTGAAGCAGGTACACCACTCGTTAAAAAATTCGGTGTCGGTGTAGTTGAAGACATCAGAGCACTCCGTCCATCCGCATTCATTATTGCTGATTTAAAAACCTTGGATGTCGGACGTGTGGAAATTAAAATGGCAGCTGATGCAACCGCTGATGCAGTAGCTATTTCCGGTCTAGGTACCATTGAATCAATCAAGAAAGCTATTCATGAAACCCAAAAACAAGGTATCTATGCTATTCTTGATATGATGAATGTAGCTGACTTTGAAGATAAGTTATCACAATTGCCTGATGATTTAAAACCTGATATAGTGTTATTACACAGAAACGTTGACCTTGAAACTTACAAAGCTGAAAAAGGTGAAGACGTAAGTGAAATGACCGAATGGGGTAACATCAAAAAGATTAAAGAAATCCTTGGCGGTGGCCTTATTGCAGTGGCTGGAGGAATCACTCCTGATAATGTTGAAGAAGCTATCGATAAAGGTGCAGATGTAATTATTGCAGGTAGATACATTATCGGTTCAAGAGATGTCAGAAGATCTGCTCAAGACTTCTTAGCACACTTCCCACCTGACCCTGATAATATGAGACTTGCAATGGATGAAGACGAACAAGTAAATTAGATTAATTTCTAATTTATTTTCTATTTTTTTTAAAAAGAGGTATTTTTATGGGTTTTTGTAATTCTTGCGGAAGGCCTATCGTAAAGGAAGACTATGGCACTAATGAGGATGGCAGTTTAAATCCGGAATTTTGTAAGGACTGTTATCAGGACGGCAAATACACAGAACCGGATATAACATTAACCGAAATGATTGTCCGCAAATCAAAAGAGATGATGGAAAAAAATCCAAGATTGCCAGAAACTACTGCAACAGGTATTACTACTACTTTTATTCCTGGCCTTAAAAGATGGAATCCTGAATTTAAGGACGATTATCAATTTTAATTATTCTTTATTTAAAATAAATTCTTTAACTTTATTGGCGATATATTCGTCACGACTTTTAGTTGTTTTCAAGACATACAACTCTTCTTCTAGGCTGTTGTATTTATCAACTAAATCATTATAGTCAAGACGTAATTCATCATAATCTTTTTCCAAGCTTTCATTTTCTTCAAAAATTTCAGCATAGCTGGTTTTGGTATTGAGATTCTCTTGTTTTAATTGATCATATTTGTCGCTGACTTTGGCGTAGCTGTCTTTAATGTCAGCATGTTCTTCTCTTAAATTGGAGCATTTTGTTTTAAGATTTTTATTTTCTTCTTTAATACTTGAATATTTGGTTTTTAAGTTTTCATTTTCTATTTTCATATTCACGTATTTGTTCTTAAGGTTTTCATTTTCTTCAATCAATCGGGAATGTTTGGTTTTTATATTAGTATTTTCCTCTTTTAAGATAGCTAATGATTCTTGTTTGGTTTCTTTAGTAATATTTTCTAAATTAAGTATTTCATCTTCTTTCGCATGAAGTTCTGCTTTTAGCTCTTCTATGATTTTTTCATATTCAGAAGAGTTTTCGTTATTAAGTGCTTGCTCCAATTTTTCCACTTCCATAGTATATAGATAATTAGCTACTTTCATTGCATGTAATTCATCTTCAAGATTATTGAAGTTTTCAATTTCATTTTGAGGAATAATAAGTACTTCTTCTTCGTTAGAATAAATGTCTTCATTTTTAGGAACGGTTATTTGTATCTGTTCTGTTGTATATTTCTTTTTTTCACCAGTTTTTAAAGTTCTATGATATTCTCTGGAATATTTTTTTACAATACCATGTCCCACTCTCATATTAATCCCCATAATTACTATTATATTAATTTATGAAGTTTGTTTGATATAAATATTTTGTTAGAATTATTTAATCAGATTCCAACAGAATTAATATAGTAATAACAAATATATTGTATTAATAGAAGTGATAATATGAAGGTTTTTGGAATTTGTGGTAGTCCCAGAGTAGGCACGACAGATTATGTTATTAAAAATGCATTGAATAAACTTAACGATAATGGATTTGAAACAACTTTATTTTCCTGTTCAGGTAAAGTTATCAAACCTTGTATGCATTGTGATTTTTGTTTAGAGAATAAGAAATGTATCATTGAAGACGATATGGTAGATGTTTATGAGAACCTGCAGGATGCTGATGGGATAATCTTGGCAACTCCTGTTCAAAGCGGTGGAATTTCAAGCAACTTATCTGCAATCATGGACAGGACACGTGCATTGGAAGCAATTGACTATAATTTGCTACGTGGAAAAATTGGAATGAGCATTGCCGTTGGCGGTGACAGAACGGGTGGACAGGATTTCGCTCATTTAAAAAACATCACCTATTTCATGATTCATGGAATCATTCCTGTAAGTGGTGGGCCGTTCGGATCCAATCTTGGAGCATCATTTTGGTCACAGGATAGCTTGGATGATATTAAAAAAGATGAATATGGGATGGAATCATTAGACAGGACTTTGACTGAATTTGAAAAGTTTTTAAAAAAGTATATTTAGGTATTGAACCTAAATTAACTTCTTTTTTTCATAATTAAAACACCAACACCAAGCCCGATTATCAAGCCTATCACTATTCCCATAGCTAATGGCAGACCAAAGTTACTTCCACTTTGGGTGGGTTGTGTTTGTGCATTAATGATGTTGTTTAGTCCTTGGACTACACTATCGTTATTCACATCATTGACAACAATTATCCTATTGGACATGTCCGGATGATTTTTTAAAAATTCGTTTCCGCTGTCCTGATATGCTACAAGCAATATTCTTTTGTTTGTGTTGTTGACGCTGTGTTCTAGGATATGTTCCACTTCATCCTGTGATGTAAATTTATAAACACTAATGTTAATTCCATTTGCATCAGCCAGATCTTTCACGAATTGTCCGTTTGTATCATTTGCAATAACCATGGTGTCTGCTGTCACGTCAACTCCATGTGCTGATACTGCGGTTATTCCTAATAAAATCAATATTGTTAATATTAATATTTTTTTCATTTTATCACCTTAAATTTTATTTATCTCCATTATTTCAGGTTTAATCTTTTCAATAGCACTGATAATTATTATATTAGCAAATCCTTCTATTATTGATATGAATAAATAGAAAGGTATTAATGTTGCAAGAAGAACATCAAAGTTCATTGCTCCAGATAAAAGTAGAATTGCCACTTGTCCAAATGTTGCAGCCATTATTCCTATTATAGTTGATGCGAATATGGCAATTTTTTTATTCAAATCTTGTAATAATCTGTAAAATCCATATGTTACATAGGAGAGTATGAATCCCATTACTAGAAAGTTCGCCCCTAGTATTGTTATTCCTCCCATATTTAACACAAGGAATTGCATTAAAAGACTTATGAATGAAACAATGTTTGAGGTATTTGGTCCAAGTACAATCGCAACAAGGGGTATTAAAAAGAAGTGTATCGGCACTCCTAATGGTGATGGAATAGACAGTGATGTTACTGTAATTGTAAAAACGCTAAAAATCGCTATTGAAATTATTCTTTTTTCTTTATTTTCATCTTTTGAAAATTTATAAAGAAAAATTGCCATTATTATAAAAGTTATTATCCAATAAATTATTGCTTGATTAAGAGGTACTATCCCATCAGGTAAATGCATTCAATCACCTTTGTATTACAAAAATAATATATTTTATTCTTATTATATTAATTTTTTTAAAAAAAGTATTATTTAAATTTATTTCTTTTTTATATCTTTTTTATCAAATTTTCTAATTTAATTATCCTATTTTTTTTATTAATGTTGGATAATTTGGTTATTGTAAAATTTATTTGATGTGTATTCTTATAATTAAAATATAACATTGTTAATAGTATTACTGATTTTTTTATATTATATTTTTTCCTTAAATTTTAATTAAATTTTATTTTTTTATTATTATTAATATTTAGACTTTTAATAATCTTTTAATATAAATTCATGATTATATGTACCTATTTTGAGTTATTAATTATTTTTTAATGGATTTTAATTTTTCAAGTTTTCTAAAAAGTAATACTTTTTTATATTTTTTATTAATTTTGTAATAATTAAATATATATTATTATTACTACAAACAATGCTTTGTATTAATTGGAATGTTTTTTCAATTAAATACATATTATGGGAGGCTAAAATATTAAAAAACAATTTATTGTACTAATGAGTTTGGTTATTATGTTCACCTTATTTATTGGTGCAGTTTCAGCTGAAGAAATCTCTTCAGATGATTCATTATTAACAGATTCTGTTAATTCTGATTTATCTCAAATTAATATAGCTGTTAATTTTGAATATGCAGATGATAATAGCAAAATTACTCCAACATTTGGTGTTGCGGATAATTCTGTTATTTCTCAAGATTATAACACTTCATCAAAATATTATGATGTTAAGTTTAATTCTGCAGTCGCATCTGATAAAATTAATGTTTCTGTTTCAGCTCCTGGTTATTTAACACAATATCAATTAGTTGATGTTAATGCTAAATCTCCAATATCATTCAACCTATTAGCTAGTGAAAGCTATAAACTAGGGCATGATGTAACTGCGAGAGCTGATTCATTACTTGATTTTAAAAATGCCGATGAAGTATTGGCTATTACTACTGCTGGTGTACCTAAATTGAATGGTAAAACTAGTGAAGCTGCTATTGATGGAATTCTTAACTATGCAACTGAATATATTTCTTATGGTAGGGGTAATATTCTAATGTTACGCCAAACCGCTGTTGATCCTATTGATTTTTGTTTTGTTGTTAAAAAAGGCAATGATTTAAATGCTGCAATTTTCTTAAATGGAAATAAAAAAGAGGTATATTTGGGTACAATTTCTGAATATATGACAACATCTCAATGGAATGCATTATTTAAAGCCGTTGGTGGAGAAAATGCATTTTCATTTGCTAGTTTAGCTAATGGATGGAATGATGGAGTAACATTTGATGTATTGCAAGAAGCTGCATTCCACGGTCATATCTGTGAAGGAACTCTGGGTGGATACACAATTACTAAAGCATTACTTCAATATTATCCTCCAATCAAAGAAACTGGAAATGGTAAACAATCTCCTGGGGATATCACTTCATATAAAGTATTAGGTATTCCTGGTGATTCTGCTAACGATGCTGTCATCTTCTTTTTGGATGCAACTTCTGGTAAAACTTCATATGTAGGATTTAATACTACTTCAACCGGAGCTACTGAAAAGATGATTGGTTTTATTCGTTGGAACGGTCAAACAAACAGAGGAACTATAGTTGTAATGGAATATGACTCAGATACAAATAAACAATTGTTCGAAAAAGAAACTGGCATTACCGGTGACGGTAGTCTGGAACAGTTAAAATATAATACTTGGTGGATTAATAGAATCTATAAAAATCCTGCAAGTCTTGTTAAAATTTTAATTGAAAAAGAAGGATTAAACAAAGAACAATATTTATATTTGGTCGGAGTTGAAGATGATGATGAAGACGAGGAAGGTCATGTAATAAATGCAACAAATTCACATGGTTTGGATTATGCATATATCCAAGGCTTAGATTTACCTAATGCTACTCGTGATAATGTTATCTTAAATAAAGGATCATTAACTTATGAAGACTTTAAGGGTATTGGTCAAAAAGCAGCAAGTATGGCTAAAGACATCTATGCTAAAGAATTAGGTGTTAAAATACATAAAGACATGCCTAATTTAATGGTTTTAACTTCTGCTGGTTATGTGATGATAAAAGAACAATCAACAGAAGGATGTTGGGATGGATTATTTGAAGAGTTAGGTTCTAGGTTATCTAGAAAAACATTATTGCCTGATCATAAAGCTATTTGGACACCATTATGGTTTAACTTTTTATTGCAACAAGATGACGGTTCACTAATGAGTATTTATATGAGATATAACGAAGACGGAACCTTTTTCATTGGTGACTATAATGGAAGTCAGGTATATAACATCAATATAACTACATTAAATAATTCCGCATTATCTGGAGGAATCAGTGCTAGTGCTTATCCTGACGGAAATTACTTCAGTATTCAAAGTATTTCCAATGCATGGTCTGCAAAACCGGCATTTGATCAAATCATGTCATTCTTGTTCCACAACCACGCATGTCCGGGTGTACAACCTGGATTCTTCATCGTTGATTACATTCAAGAGAATTTCCCATTAAATGAAAATCAATCCTATATCTATATTGCAAACGAACAATACTGTAAAGATGACAGTCTTGAATACATTTTAGATGTATCACCGGGTCTTGGTAATTATCTTGTTCAAAAATTAACAAGTGATGAATATAAAGGTGCAGACGACTTAGATGAAGAAGGTATTTTAATCATATGGGATTCAGCAAATAATATTGGTCAGGCTGTATCTATTAGTTATAAATGGCCAAGTCCAGATTTAAGTGCTTATGCAACTTCAGAATCTAAAAGAGCTGCCCAAATTCAAGCATTCATTGATTTGTATAATGGTAATCCAAATCCTATCTTAACTGAAAATTATCATACTGTCGCTCATGGTGATAGCAGATGGATTACACAAGAACAATACCAAACTATTCTTGCAGGTGGTGAAGGTAGTAGTCTTAAGTATTTAAGAGGTTTAGAAGATATTAGTAAAGAAGACTTGTTGAAATCAATGCAAAATAATAATCCACAAGAATCTAATAATACTAATACCAACATGAATACTAATACTAACACTCAACCTAATTCAAATGTTCCCTCATCCAGTTCTGTTGGTTCAAATAATGCACAAAGAAGCTATTCTAGTGTAGGAACTTCTTCAAGCACAAGGCCAATTTCTGACACTTCAACTTCACAAGATTCTCCTGATGATTCTTCATCAGAATCTGGCGAATCAAAATCTTATGAGATTTCTAAAAAACCAGTAACTAAATCTTCTAATAATAATCTTATTTATTCTGTTGTAGCGGTATTGATAATTGGTGCATTGTTTGGTGTAGGATATATGAGACGTAAAAAATAGATTTTAAAGATTATTTTCAAATAATCTTTTTTTATTTTTTTGAGGTTTTAATTATGAAATACAAATATTTGGCTTTAATTATTTCAGTTATTTTTATGTTGTCTTGTGTTGGAATTGCTTTTGCACATCCAGGTCATGGAACTGAATATGTTGAGGAAGTCTCTTCTTCATCAGATAGTGCTTCAGTCGATCATACTTCACAAAGTTCTGGTTCGAGTAGTGGAGGTTCTTCTTATAGTAGTTCTAGCGGTTCTAGTTCTCAATCTTCAAGTTCGGCATCTGGCGGAAGTGGATCATCTCAATCTTCAAACCCCTCTTCTAATGGAAATGGTGGTTCTGGTGATGCATCTCAAGCAGTAAATAATAACACAAATAATACAACTTCAGAGGCTAATTCTTCGAATATTGAAAACAATAATGATAATTTTTTCACTTTAACAAATATTGTTATATTAATTGCCGTATTTATCGTTGGATTTTTTGCAACAATTATTATATCAAAATTATTCATGTAGATTTTTCTACATTCTATTTTTAACATTACATTTATATATTAAAATTTAGTTATAATTATACTAACTAATTTTATGGAATAAATTATATGGCAAATAAGTTGATTAGAGGCAGTTTAATAATTTTTATAGGAAACATAATCTTCCGTATTGGAGGTTATATTTATCGTTTCCTGATGGCTATGCTTCTCGGACCAACAATGTATGGTGTATTGGGACTTACTTTGCCATTCCAAGGTATTTTTCAGACTTTGGCTGCTGGAGGACTTCCGCCGGCCATAGCAAAATATGTTGCTGAATATAATGCCGTCAACGAAACTGACATGGCCAGACAGACCATTTACACGGCTCTTAAAATAATGGTGTTTCTGGGATTATTTTTTGGAGTTCTGATGGTTTTTGTCGTCGCTCCGGGATTAGCTTATGGTTATTTAAATAAACCTATAGCATTAGTTCCTTTACAGATTGTTGGGCTCATCACTCCATTCAGTGTAATTGTAGGTGCATTCAGAGGTGCATTTCAGGGTGTTTATAAGATGGAGTATATCCTTTATACTCGTGCAATCGAACAGCTTGGTATGATTCTATTTGCAACTGCATTCGTTTTAATAGGACTATCCACTGTTGGAGCATTATGGGGTACTGTTTTAGGTTATGCTATGGCTGCTGTTTCTGCTGTTTATATTTTCAAAGTTCATATGCCTAAATATGTTCCTGAAGCCTCTCCGGATTTTGAATTTTCAAGAAGAGATGAATTAAGGCTTGCAGGTACATTAGTCAAGTTTTCCATTCCCGTCATTATCACAGCTATTGCTGAAATGCTTATTTATAATATATGTACTATTGTGATGGGTAAGTTTTTAACTTTGGATGCAGTCGGATTTTTCGCAGCTGCTGATCCTATTGCTCGTTTGCCTTTGATGATTTCAATTTCTGTAGCTACAACTATTTTGCCTGCTTCTTCTGAAGCATTTAAAGTTAGAGACATTTCTGCATTGCAAAGGTATGTAAATGAGTCATATAAATATTCATTACTCTTTGTCGTTCCTATGTGTGTAGGTCTTGCTTTGTTTGCAGTGCCTACGTTAAGACTATTGTACTTTGCTAAACCTGAATATGTTGCAGGTGCTTCAGCATTGGCTATTTTGGCCATCGGTATGACATTCTATTCAATATTTTCAATTTCAACAAGTATCGTTCAGGGTATCGGAAACCCTCGTATTCCTATGTACATCCTCATATTCGGAGCTATTGTCACAGGAATACTGTGCTGGATATTGGTTCCATTCATGGGAATTGCCGGTGGTGCTCTGGGTACTACAATCGGTTGTTTTGTGATGATGGTGCCTGTAATCTATTTTGTATTCAAATTGACCAAGGCCAAGGCCCAAAAGCTTTCCATATTTAAAATCATTGTTGCATCAGTTATAATGGGTATTTTTGCTTTGTTCATTCCAAAAACTACTTTATGGTTATTCCCGGGCATTATACTTTGTATAATTGTTTATTTCTTTGCATTGATATTGGTCAGATTTTTCACAAAAGAAGATATTGCATCATTAAGAGAATTATCTTCCAAATTTGGCCCTATTTCATCTATTGTAAATAAAATTCTTAATTTCGTTGAAAAAATAGAATTTAGAAATAAATAATAATAGAAAACCTTATTTTATATAAAAATTATAAATAGTTAATGTTATATATCTTTGGAGGATTATAATATGACTGATGTAAAAGCGGGTGTTGAATATAAGATTAATGTAGATGGTAATTCTTTCCTGCTTGATAGTAAGAAATATCAGCTATTGGAATCTATCTTGGATACCGGATCTCTTACCGAATCCGCTAAGGTAGTTAAAATATCTTATAGGACTGCACTTAACTATATTGATAAAATAGAATCTACTCTTCAAGTAAAAATTGTGAGTACTTCTAAAGGAGGTAAAGGTGGTGGTGGGGGCACAACCTTAACCGAAGAAGGATATTCTATCTTGAAAGAGTGTAAAAAGATTAATGCAATTATGGAGCTTCACAAGGATGTTAATGAGATTGAAGCAGAAGTTTTAGCGGTTGATGAATCAAAAGGAGTAATGACTGTTAAAATGACCAGTTTTGAAATTAACATCCCTTTAAATAAAAACTATGTTGTCGGAGATAAAGTTTTGGCATTAATTAGCTATGACAATATCTTTTTAATGCTGGAACCTCAAAAATCAAGTATTCGTAATATAATCAAGGGTACTATTGTTGAGATGAAGCTTAATAATGAGATTATTCGCGTTAATGTGGACGTTGGGGGAGTAAATATCTATTCAGATATTACTGTGTCTGCTGAAAAAGAATTAAATCTCACTATAGGCAAGGAGATATACATAGGATTTAAGGCAATGTCTGTGGCTACTTTAAAATTGTAATTAATTGATAGGTGAGTTCATGTTACAAATTGAGGTTGATGAGACTAAGTGTATTGGCTGCGGGAAGTGTTATGAGATTTGCCCTAAAGCAGCTAAAATTTGGAAAATTTCTCGTGTTGCACGTATATTGGATTTAAGATATTGCCATGTTTGTACGCTATGTGCAATGGAATGTCCTACAAACTGCATTAAAATTATACGTGATGGTCCACAGGACTAAATAATTGAAGCTAAAATTAATAATTTGGAAGGTAGTTATGATGAGTCGAACAGCTAATGTTGAGAGAATAACATCTGAGACAGATATTAAAATTAATATGGATCTTGATGGTGAAGGAAAGTATGATATTTCTACGGGAGTTAACTTCTTCAATCATATGTTGGAAGCATTTTCAAAACACAGTATGATTGATTTGGAGATAAATGCTGTAGGTGATATTGAAATCGATGACCACCATACAATTGAGGATGTTGGTATTTTACTTGGGGAAGCTTTTAGTCAAGCTATTGGTGATAAAATAGGCATTAGAAGAATGGCTCATGCAATTGTTCCAATGGATGAATCCGTGGCAACTGTTGCAGTTGACATTAGTGGAAGAAGCTATTGTAACATGGACTTAAACTTTAAAAATGAAAAAATAGGAGATATGACTGCAGATATTGTAGTTCATTTCTTCGAATCCTTTGCATCCTCTGCCAAATTGAATATTTATGGGGAAGTAAAAGGAGTAAATGACCACCACAAATGTGAAGCTATTTTTAAGGCATTTGCAAAGGCAATGAAAGATGCCATAAAAGTAGAACACAATCAATTACCATCAACAAAAGGTGTTTTATAAGCTATTTCAATATAGCTCTTATTTTCTTATTTTTGGTTAATTTTTTAAAAAAAAGTTAAAAAAATAAGTAGAGGTTAGTCTACTTATTCTGGTTTTGAGATTAAATCGGTTTTACGACCAGGGTTTCCTTCTTTCATGTGAGGAGTTCTTAAGACTGTGTCGTTGGATTTTTCGATTTCTCTTGCTTCTTGTGCTAATTTAGCAGCAGCAGCAGCGATTTCGTGTGCAGCAGCAACTAAAGGAATGAAGTTTTCGAATCCTTTGGTCATGAAACAACCTTTCATGTCTAAGTTTGCGACAGATCCAGCCATTTCGTATGCAGCGATAGCTTTTGCTTTTGCGTATGGGTTAGCAAATTCAGCAGCTTCTACAGCTTTTTCAGCAGTAATAATGAGTTTAGGTAATTCGATTTCTTCTCCAGCATCAGCAGCAGCGATTACACCGTCAATGGTTTTTTGTACTAATCTTAATGCACCGGTTTCAGCTAATACTTTTAAGATATCTGCGTTGAAGATAGCCATTTCAGTTGGGTCTAACCATTCTCTTTTTGCACCAATCATTGGGTCAGACATTACGATGATGTAACCTAAACCTTGTTCGTCCATTTCATCTTTCTTACCTTTACCTGGTGCATCACCGATGATGATTGCAGGTAAGTCTTTTTCAGATAAGAGTTCTCTTGCTTTAGCAGGACCAGGTGCTCCTGGGTTTGGTGAAATGAATATTGCGAAATCAGGTTCAAATGCGTCTATTTTAGGGACAACATCTTCTACTTGTTCTGGGTTCATTTTTGCTCCAGATCCAAATACTCTAACATCTATATTTGGTCTGTCTGCTCTTTCGTCTAACAACAAATCGATAACTGGTGAAGTACCAATGTTACCACTTTTGATAATAGCAATTTTAACTACCATATTAAAAATCTCCTATATTTGTAATATTAAATATGACAAGAAAATTATTTAAATCTTATTATTTAATTATTTTATTCAGTTTAATATAAAATTTATAATTAATTATTTAAATGTTTAAAATAATATTATAATTTATGGTAAAATGTACATTATATTTAAAATAGTATGTATATAATTTAATTAGAAATTTTCATAATAAGTAATAAAATAAGCTTTAAATAGAAAAAAACAGTGGTTCCGACGAGACTCGAACTCGTGATCCCCTCCTTGTAAGGGAGGTATCATACCACTAGACCACGGAACCAACAAATTATATTATGATGTTAATATTATATAAGTCTTTCGTTGAAAAATTATATATAAACATAAAATAATATAATTATTTAGAAAATTTAGATGTGATAAATATGGCTTGGGATGACAGTGCAAGTAAAGTATGGATGGACGGAGAACTAGTAAATTGGGAAGATGCAAAAATTCATTCCCTTTCTCACGTAGTCCATTATGGAACAAGTGTTTTTGAAGGTATACGTGCATACAGCAATGAAAATGGTGTTGCAGTATTTCGTTTAAAAGAACATGTAAGGAGACTTTTCGATTCTGCTAAAATTTACAGCATACCTATTCCTTACAGCGAAGAGGAAATTGCAGATGCAATTAAGTTAACAGTTAAAGAAAACGGTTTAAAATCATGTTACATACGCCCTATTGTATTTAGGGGATATGGAGAATTAGGTGTAAATCCTCTCAATTGTCCTGTAAATGTTGTTATTGCCGCATGGGACTGGGGATCATACCTCGGTGAAGAAGGAATGGAAAACGGTGTAGACATTGGAGTTTCATCCTGGAGAAAACCTGCTCCTGACACTTTCCCTGCATTGGCAAAATGTGGAGCTAACTATATGAACTCACAATTGGCTAAACTTGAAGCTATCGAACATGGCTATGATGAAGCAATAATGCTTGATTATATGGGTTATGTTTCAGAAGGTAGTGGAGAAAACATCTTTTTGGTTGAAGACGGCGTTTTACACACTCCATCACTCGGATCTTCAAACTTAAGAGGAATCACAAGGGATTCCATCATGAAGGTTGCTCGTGACTTAGGATATGAAGTAATTGAAGAAAGAATTGTCCGTGAAAGATTATACTTGGCTGATGAAGTATTTTTCACTGGAACCGCAGCTGAAGTAACTCCAATCAGATCAATTGATCACAAAACTATCGGCATAGGTAAAAGAGGACCTATTGCTGAGAAAATACAGTCAACATTCTTCGACATAGTTGAAGCCAAAATCGAAGATAAATATGGATGGTTAGATTACATTTAAGGTGAATAAATGGATATTATTCAAGGAATCATCATCGGTATCGTTCAGGGATTAACTGAATTTTTACCTGTCAGTAGTTCCGCACACTTAATGTTTATCCAAAAACTTTTAGGCGTTGAAAGCTCTCTTGCTTTCGACACATTTCTTCATTTGGGATCATTGCTTGCAGTGCTGATTTTCTTCCGTGCAGACATTTACAAAATGTTGCGTGCATGGCTTTTAAGTATCGGCGATATATTGCAGCGTAGATTCCGTGAGGGATTCTATTCAGACCCTTATAAAAGACTTGCATGGTATGTTATTATAGCAACAATTCCCGTAGGTCTTGTTGGAATTTTGTTTGAAAGTCAGGTTGATGCTCTTTTTGCAGGAGCACTTTATGTTCCTGGATTTTTCCTGTTCGTGACTGGTACGATATTGTATTTGTCTCAAAGGATGGCATCCGGCCAAATTGACATGTCCCATATGGCTTGGTTCCAATCACTGTTCATGGGTTTAGGTCAGGCTTGCGCTATCATGCCGGGATTGTCCCGTTCAGGAACCACAATTGCAGCAGGTCTTGTCGTTGGTCTTGATAAAGAATTTGCCGCTAAATTCAGTTTTATATTGTCAATACCTGCAATTTTTGGAGCATTTCTTGTCCAGCTAAAGGATATCGGTTTGTCCATGGGAACTGATGGTGCAGCAGTGATGTTGGGATTTATTGCAGCATTCATTTCAGGTTACCTTGCAATCAAATGGCTGCTTGATTTGATTCAAAATAAAAGTTTGGATATTTTTGCTTACTACTGTTGGATTGTAGGAATTATTGTATTTGTTGGTTCAATTGCCCATATCTTCTAATGGGTATGTAACTCATAATTTTCAATTTTTTCATGGCATTATCTTTCATAATTGTGAACGGTTGGTGTATTTGAAAAAAATTTTAATTTTTTTTCAAAATTATTCTCTTTTTCTATATTTTTTTTATCGCGAATAGATTTTTCAATTATATATTGTAGATTAAATAAGGTTTTATTTATTTTTAATTTTTTTTATTTTTTACATATATTAATATATTTTTTATACTTTTGTTTAATAATAATATATTTATTTAAAATTTTTTTAATCATTTTTTAATATACAATATACAAAGGCATATATATTTTGAAAATCTTAATTAATACCATATAAACGTTCGAAAATGAATATTTAATTTATTGGAGATTGTTAATATGGATAAATTTAAAATTGTATTGGTTTGTTTAATATTATGTTTATTTTTATCACTTTCATCCGTGGCGGCGGCAGATAGTGATTTAAATACAACTGACAAAAATTTACTCTCGCTAAATGATGTCTCTGCAAACCCACTTTCATCAACTAATGATGATATGGTGTCTGTTAATGAGAATTCGGAATCATTTACAGCGTTGAAAAATTTAGTAACTAACGGGGGAGATATAACTCTTGATAAAAATTATACCTATAGTAGTTCTGATTCATTGTCAAACGGGATTACTATAACAAAGGACGTAACTATCACTGGAAATGGGAATGTAATTATTGATGCTAACTCTAAAGCAAGGATATTTAATATTCAGGGTGCAACCGTTACCCTGAGGGGAATTACTTTTACAAATGGTGTCAGTAATTATGGGGGAGCTATTTTAACTGATAGTAGTTCAACATTAATCGTTGATGAATGTAGTTTTGAAGATAACTCCGCAACTCAGGGTGGTGCTATACGAATAGGAAGTACTAACTCAATAATTAAAAATTCTACTTTTTATAGAAATTATGCTTCATTTACTGGAAATGGTTATGGTGGTGGTGCTATAGAAGTATATACTACAGCTACAAATACTCTTATAACTAATTGTTCTTTTGAAGAAAATCATGCTGCGACTCATGGTGGTGCAATTGAAATTAAGGACAATCAAAAGAATGTTATTATTAGGGATTCCTATTTCGGAAAAAATTATGCATATGGTAGCGGAGGATCAATTTTTGTTGAGCAATCAAGATATGTCGATATAATCAACAATACCTTCGAAGAAAATTATGTGACAACTAACAACCCTACTAATGCTTATGGCGGTGCCATACACTTTAATAATTGGGTTAAAAATGTAAATATTATTAATTCTTCATTTTTATCCAATAATGCTGGTCGTGGTGGAGCAATTCGTATGGATGGGTCAGAAAATGGATTTGAATATTTCTATTTATACAATTTAACTTTTGAGAATAATTATGCGGTTTATGAGGGCGGAGGATTTTCTTCAAACCAGGCTTCAAGATATTTTTATTTTGAAAACTGTAGTTTTATAAATTGTACTACAGGCAAATCTAATGCTAATGGTGGAGGAATGTATTTAAATTCCAGATACTCTCAATTTAAAAACATTACTTTTATCAATTGTTCCTCTCAAAATGGAGGTTCATTGGATATTAAATATGATGTTGGAAGCACACTTTCTCAAATAACTATTATTAATTCTTCAGCTCAAAATGGTGGGGCTGTAAGGGTGTTTGATACTAGTTCAATATTATCAAATGTAGAAATAATTAATTCTACTGCTACAGGTTTAGGTGGTGCTATATACTGGACAGGTAGTTATGGTACTCTATATAACATTAATATTACTAATTCAAGTTCTAAAAGTAATGGTGGTGCTATATACTGGTCAGGTACTAATTCTTATCCTATAAGAGATATTTCTATCATAAATTCTACTGCTGTTAATGGTGGTGGAATATATATAAACTCTCAGGGAAATGATATTAAAAACATTAATCTTATTAATTGTACTGCTACTACTGATGGTGGAGCATTATATGTTAATGCGGATCATCAAACTATAGATAATGGAACTATTTATGGCAGTGATGCTACTAAATATGGTGGTGCACTTTATGTTGGTAGTTACAATTACATATACTTCAATAATTTGATAATCAATGCATCAAATGCATATAATGGTGGTGGATTATACTATGCAGGTTGCATAGGTTCAGCATTATATGTTACAAACTGTACTTTTATAAATAATAATGCATCTCATAATGGTGGTGCAGTATACTATGTAGTCGTTGATGGTTTTGGTGACAATCCTGTAGTCTGTCGTGATTATAACAAATTTGATGGCAAGGGGGTATTGGAAAATGGCAGAACTTCTGTTACACCTGAAGGTGCTGACGGTTCTACATATGCAAATCACATCAAAAGTTCTTATTTCAATAATAACAATGACTATTTATTAAACGTATCATCTGCAGCTGATTTAAACACTATAATGGGTATTGTTAATATATCAAGTCCAAACGATCCTAATAGAAACTCATACAGAATAGTTATTAATGTTACTCATGAAGGCGCACCTGTTACTCAGATGATTTTAAACACTACGGCTAGTTATGATACATATTTCAACAGGATTTATGAAAAGTTCATTATTAATGTCAGGGAAAATTTAGAACGTAGCACTGAATATGATGTTTCAGTCGGATTTGAAGATAACACTTATTTATATAAGGAAGCCACTGCTACTTTCACCACACTTGACATATGGAATATGGGTGATTTCAAGTATCTTCAAACTTTAATTGACCCTCTTAATGATGGTGATGTTCTTAATTTGTCAAGGTCTTTCGAATTTATTTCCAGGGAAGATTATGGGGATAAAGTCACATATCCTGACGACTATTGTATGAATATCACTAAATCAATTACAATTAACGGTAATGGATATTCTATTAATGCATTAGGCTATTCCAGAATATTCAATATTACAGCAAATAATGTGATTTTAAATGATATTGTATTTATCAATGGTAATTCGAGCGGAACATATAATGATAGTGTAGATAAAGGTGGAGCTATTTTCTGGGCTGGTCAAAACGGAATCATAAATAATTCGGCTATTGTATATAACTATGCGGGAAGTTATGGTGGTGGTATATACTACAATTCATCTGCTTCAGATTGTACTATTGATGAGTGTCTGTTCTCAAACAATAAAGCTATCAAAAATGGTGGTGCAATTGATTGTAATGCTACCAAAATGCGTCTTTACAACACTACTTTCGAATCAAATGTTGCTGAAAACGGAGCTGCTCTATGTAGGGAAGCAAGTGCTACCGGTGGATCAGGTAGAAATAACACATTTAGGTTAAACCATGCAGATATTGCTGGTGCAGCTCTTGCATGGATAAAAGCAGAAAAAATCTACATTGATACATATACATTCATTGATAACACAGCGGATTTCAGTGGTGGTGCAATATATGTTGGTGTTGGCAGTGCTAACTGTACTATTTTCAATTCCACATTCATTGGAAACAACGTAACTAATTTCACTGGTGGTCATGGTGGAGCTATTGAATGGTATGCTGTTGATGGTAATATTTTAAATTCAACTTTCATTAATAACAATGCATACACTGGTGGTGCACTCTATGTTGGAAGTGATTCAGGAAACATTAACATTACTAATTCAGGATTTTTAAGAAACAATGCGATTACTATTGGTGGTGCAATTGATTTAACAGCATCTTCTGTTGCAGTAAATAACACTTATTTCAGAGAAAACACGGCATCTGAAGGTGGGGCGATATTTGTGGGAGGAACCGGTGAAAACAATTTCATTAACTCCTCATATTTCACAAATAATATTGCTACATATGGTAAAGGTGGAGCAATTAACTGGAATGCTTCTGCAGGACAAATATTCAACACTAACTTCACACAAAACTCTGCAGAATATGGTGGTGCTGTTTACATTGGAGGAAATTCTGACAACAGTCAAATCACAAACGTAACATTCACCGGAAATAATGCTACTTATAATGGTGGGGCTATTGACTGGAATGCTACTGGAGGTAAACTTTACAACACAACCTTCATATCAAATTATGCAGGTGAGTATGGTGCTGCTTTATGTAGGGAATCTGGAGCTACTGGGGGATCCGGTAAAAATAACACGTTCAGATTAAACCATGCAGATATTGCGGGAGCTGCTCTTGCCTGGATGAATGTAACTGGAATCCATATCAATTATTACCGTTTCTACGACAACACCGCTAATGCAAGCGGTGGGGCAATATATATAGGTAATGGAAGTGACAATTGTATAATCGACAATTCCATATTTAAAGGAAATAATATTACCAATTTAACTGGTGGTCATGGTGGAGCTATTGATGTAGTTGCTGATAATGCTTCTGTAATCAACTCTAACTTTACAAACAACAATGCATTCTATGGTGGTGCTTTATTTGTAGGCAGTAATTCCGGTAATACAAATATTACTAATTCAACTTTTACAAAAAACAACGCTGACATTGATGGGGGAGCTATTAATTTGCAAGCATCCGCAGTTACCTTAAATGACACTCGTTTCTATGAAAACACTGCTGTAAGAAATGGTGGTGCTCTTTATGTGGGTGGTCAGGGTACTACCAATAAGATTTATGACTCAAAATTCGATGAAAATATGGCTGGAAACGATGGTGGTGCAATATTCTGGAGAGCATATGCAGGCCACATTGCAGATTCAAACTTTACTAGAAACTCTGCTAATTATGGTGGTGCAATATATCTTAATGGAGTTTCAAGCAACACCAACATTACTCATGTGATTTTCAAATCAAACAATGCTACTAAAAATGGTGGTGCTATCGATTGTGATGCCACTCATATGAACCTTACATATACATTATTCGAATCCAATTATGCTGGTGAGTATGGTGCTGCTTTATGTAGGGAATCCGGCGCTACTAGTGGATTTGGTGAATATAACAATTTCACCTCAAATCATGCGGGCATTGCCGGTGCTGCTCTTGCCTGGATGGATGTGAAAAACATCAACATCAATCATTATATATTCACAGACAACATCGCAGATCAAAGCGGTGGGGCAATATATGCAACTCAACACAGTGACAATTTCACTATAAATAATTGTGATTTCAAAGGAAACAATGTAACCAATGCCACTCATGGTCAAGGTGGAGCTATTGATGCAGACTCAAGTGAAAACACTATTAAAAATTCCAATTTCACTAACAACCATGCATTTGATGGCGGAGCTATCCACATCGGTGGTGATTCAGGCCATACCAACATTACAAATGTTACATTCACACGCAACGGTGCTTATCATGATGGTGGAGCTATTAATCTTGTAGCATCTGGTGTTAGTTTAAATGACACTCGCTTCTATGATAACGCTGCTGTAAGAAATGGTGGAGCAGTTTATGTCGGAGGTCAAGGTTCTACTAATATGATTTTCGATTCCATTTTCGATGAAAATGAAGCTGGAAACCGTGGTGGAGCTATAGATTGGCTCGCACAAAAAGGTAACATTACATTTTCCAACTTCACAAGAAATTCCGCTCATGATGGTGGGGCATTATACCTGAACGGTGAATCAAGTGAAAGCGTATTGTCTCATTTAATATTTGAAGAAAATGTTGCTACTGGAAACGGTGGTGCTATTGACTGTAATGCTACTCTGGTAAACCTTACTCATACCCAATTCACTTCAAACCGTGCAGATTATGGTGCAGCTTTAGCTAGGGAGTCAGGAGCTACTGGAGGATTTGGTATAAACAATACATTCACTAAAAACCATGCATATGTATCAGGTGCAGCTCTTGCCTGGTTAGGTGTGTCCAATATTCATATTAACAATTACACATTCATCAACAACACTGCTGACTACAGTGGAGCCGCAATTTATGTTGGTCCTCAAAGTGACAATTGTATAGTTGACAATTCAACATTTGAAGATAATTATGTATCCAATGCAATATCTGGTCGTGGTGGAGCTATAGATTGGGTAGGAAACAATGGTACAATTATCAACACAAACTTTACAAGATGTATTTCTGTTAATGCAGGTGCAGTATACGTGGCTGAAGGATCTGACAACATGACCATTAACAACACAGCTTTCACATCATGTACTTCATTAACAAACGGTGGTGCTCTTGTCTTATGTGGAGATAATGTAACAATCACTTATTCGAATTTCATTTCTTCCGATGCAAAAGTTGATGGTGGGGCGATAGCAGGATTTAATTCTGATAATGCAAATATCAGCTATTGTTACTTTAAGTATAATGTTGCTTCAGGCCATATTGATGTTGATGGTACTGTTTATGGTGAAGGTGGAGCAATCTACTGGGAAAACTCAACCAATTTGGGAATATACAATTCAAAATTCAAACATAATGAAGCTCACTTGTCTGGTGGATCTATTTCTGCTGATAACTGTAATGATTCTGTAGTATATAATATGACTACTGATGATGAGACTGCATTCAGAAATGGTGGATCTATTGCATGGATTAACTCCAACAATGTAAATATTACAGATAGCTACTTCTATGATTCTGGAGCTAACTATTGTGGAGGAACTATCTATTTAAGCAATGTATATGACATCAATGTAAAAAATTCATCTATCAATGTTACTTACTCCTCTTGGGATTACGGTGGTGGAATGTATGTTGATGGTAATGTTACAATTGAGAATGTGACTTTCAATGATACTCATTCAGATGATGATTATGGTACTGCATTATACTTCCATTCCGGAAATTCAACTGTAGTTAACTGTACATTTGAAAATGCAAAAAATACAATTTTAATCAATAAAACTGCTGAAGTCCATTTATCTAAAAACAATATCACATCCAATAAACCAACAAAAAATACAATGTATTTAACTGATATTGATGATGAAATTGTATCTAATATTGTTAATTATGCAATATGGAACGACGGTAATTTGTATCTTGATAAAAACAACTTTGATTATGTGATATATAATAATGGAACAATCTGGACAAAAACTACAACAAAAATGTTGAATAATGAGTCTTATAATGTAACATGGAATGAGTATTTCCCATTCTTCGCTAACATTACTGACGATAATTTAAACACAATTATATCTGTACGTTCCCTAAATACTACAAATGATGTTTATCAGGATGCGGGAAATCATTATGTCCTACCATATAATGCGGATACGATTCAATGTATCTATCAGGGTAATTTCCATCTTCTTCCTATTGATGAAGGTTTAAAAAATAATAAGATTTATAAAGGTACATTAAATGTTAAAATGCCGGTAACTGTGGAAATTGATGTAATCGATGTAACTTTTGATGGGGTTTTAATAAATGCTACATTAAAACCTACTATTGATAGTAATTACACCATCAAAGGTCAGAATGTAACATTCTTGATATGTGATGGTGATGGAAATCTTGTTAAGAACATTACTGTCAATATTACAGATATTGATGAAAGAAATATTCCAAATACTGAATTCACTGCCTGGTCTGTCGCTAATGCAACCTTGCCTATAATGAATTTGGGTGCTGGAACATACACAATCTCTGCAAATTATTCAGGTGATACTTATCACTTTGGTTCAATTGCAATTAACACATCCACAATCCATCTACGTCAGTCCTGGATTATAGTTAATATTGAGAATATAACTTATGGTGAAAATATTATTGCATTAATCACTACAAACTCCAATGGAACCGTCCACTTTAATTTGCATGGAAGAAAAGAAGTTAAGGATGTCACAATGGAAAAAGGCACTGATGGAAACTACACTGGTAGACTTGAAATCACTGTTGATGAGTATTTAACCACGGGCGACCATGATGTTGGTGTGGTTCTTGAGGAAAATGCATACTATGCATATGCAACCAATTTAACTTCATTTACTATATATAAATTAAATACAACTGTCAATGCAACTCCAATTAAACTAATAATTGATGTTGGTGAAAAACAAACAATTATTGTAATTGTAAATGACACTTATGCCAAAAAGAATGCAACAGGATTTGTAAACATTACTGTTGGTGGTAAAACATACTATGATAAATTGAATCCAAAAGGAGAAGCACAATTCGATGTTTTCGATCTTCCTGAAGGTGAGTATAATAATATTGAAGTTGACTATGGAGGGGACGATTTCTTCAACGGCAATTCCACAAAACTTTCATTCCGTGTTGGTCAAACCAGCAATTACAATATAACTGTAAATGTAAATGACGTAAAACTTGGTGAAAATGCTACCATTTACATAAGCCTTCCTACTACAGTTACCAAAAACTTGACTGTTTTCGTGAATAATACAAAATATGAAAATGTATCTGTTAATAATGGATTAGCTATTCTAAACGTAAACAGTACTGTTTTAAGCAGTCCTGGTCAATATGTTGTCAATGTGACATATCCTGGAGATAATGTGTATGCATTGAAATCCAATAACGGAAATAAATTCAATGTAACTGCAACTGACGACTGGAATTTAGGTTTGTCTGTTGAAGCACATACTTATGGTCAAAATACTGTATTTACTGTAATATTGCCTAGTGATATTAAAAATAAACGAGTGAACTTAACAATTGATGGCCAATATCATCCAGTCACGATAGATAATGATGGTAAAGGTAGTTTAACGTTGAATAATCTATCTGGCGGATTACATACTGTTGTTGCAAACTATACCGGTGACAGCAGATATTTAAGTAAAACAAATTCAACTAAATTCTTAATCAATCAAGCGGAATCTAATGTAGCATTATCACAAGATGCAGATGGTAATGTAATCGCTACAGTACTTCCTGTTAATGTTACTGGAAGCGTAACATTCTATGTGGGTGGAAGAAATTATACTGTCGATTTAACAGGAAATACTGCAACATTGGATAAAAATAATTTAACTATTGGAAATAACTCTGTAGTGGTTGTTTACAATGGAGACATTAACTTTACTTCATCTAAAAACTCCACTAATTTCCCTATTGCTAAAAACACTGCTTCAGTAAATGTAACTGCAACTAATGTGACTTATGGTGATGCATCTGAAATCACTGTTAAAGTTCCTGTTGCTCAAACCGGATATGTGACCATAACTGTAAACGATACTCTTGTAAATGTGACTGTCAAAATCGTAAATGGAGAAGCCAAATTCAATGCTCGTGGATTGGATGCTGGAAAATATATTGTTAATGTAACTTACTTGGGTGATGATAATTATGGTGTTGCCCAAAACCATACTTACTTCAACATTACTAAAAATAATGAACTTGCTGCTGAGGTAATAGGTCAAAATGTCACTGTCAAAGATAATGCAAGCTTTGTAATCAATATTACTGATGACTTTAATGGAAAAGTAAACATTGCTATTGGTGATGTGGGCTATTATGATAATATTACAAAGGCTTTAATCGCTATCGATAAGTTACCTGCTGGAATCTACACTGCTAATGTAACATTCTATGGAGATAACAATTACAATAATAAGTCTGTTGAAGTTAAATTTGAAGTTTCAAGAGTTACTCCTATAATTAATGTGACTATTGATGATGTAACTTATCCAAATAAATCTGTAGCTATTGTTGATGTTTCAGATTATGCAAATGGTACTGTTGATATTGCTGTTGGGGATAAACACTTCAATAAAACTATTTCAAATGGTCATGTTCAAATTGATTTAACCGGATTGTCTGCAGGTGTAAAAGATGCATTGGTCAACTTTACAACTTCAGATGATTATAACACAAATTTAACTGCTTCTGTCAAATTCAACATTGGTAAGGCAAATTCAACTGTTGTCATTACACAAGATGGTCAAAATGTAATCGCTACAGTTTCTGCTGGTGCAACGGGTAATGTAACATTCATAATTAACGGTAAAAAATACTTTAAAGATGTCAACGATGATGGCAAGGCAATATTGGAGAATGTATTAACAAATGGAAATAACACTGTTGTTGTAATCTATAGTGGTGATGCAAACTTCACAAGCGCTTTCAATGCCACTAACAATACTGTTGATCTTAAAGATGCATTAGTAAATGTAAGTGCCACTACTGTCGTATATGGGAATGACTCAGTAATCACTGTTAAAGTTCCTGCTGCTCAAAAAGGATATGTAAGAGTTGTTGTTAACGGAACTGCAATTGATGTTGTCTTGGAAATCAAAGAAGGAACTGCTACATTCAATGCTTCTGGATTGGATGTTGGAAGATATGAAGTAAATGTAACTTACTTGAGTGATGGAATTTACGGAATTAATCAAAACAGCACATTCTTCAACATTACAAAAGCGGACTTGAATGCTTCAGTCATAGCTCAAAACGTAACGGTTGATGTAAACATCTCATTCATCATAACCATCCTCAATGACTTTAAAGGAAATGTAAGCATTGAAGTTGATAGCGTAAAATATGATGGAGCTGTAAAAACACTTATTGAAATGGAAAAACTCTTAAAAGGAGCTAAACAAGCTACTGTAACTTTCTATGGTGATGATAACTATAATGATTTGGTTCTTAATCCATCATTTACAGTTTCAGTTATTAATCCTACAATAAATGTAACAATTACTGACACGACTTATCCAAATAATGCTACAGCTACTGTTAAAGTATCTGGAAAAGCTAATGGTACTATAGAAATTAAAGTCGGAGATAAAACATACTCAAAAGAAATTGCTGATGGTGAAGTTGTAATCGAATTGGATGGATTGGGTGCAGGTCTTAAGGAAGCTAATGTAACCTTCACAAGCGCTGATGATTATAACTCAGATGTAAATACAACCTATAAATTCTTCATAAGCAAAGCTCAATCACACATTGAAATTAATGTAACTCCTAGTGATTTAAGTGCCGGCGATGATGCAATAATTAATATTACTGTATCATGCACTGGTAATCCTATTGTTTATATTGATGATGAAGTAATTGATGATAAATCTCTTGAAAACAACAGAATAATCATTGATAAATCCAAATTAACTGTTGGAAAACACACTGTTGTAGTATACTATCCTGGTGATGACAACTATGAAAGCTCATCAGATTCATACACATTCACTGTGAATAAACATAAATCTATGGTAAATGTAACTGTTAAAGACACTCCATACAATGAAGTGGCACAAATTACTGTACAAACTCCAATAGCTCAAACAGGTTATGTAACAATTACTGTAGCTAATAAAAACTACACTGCAAAACTTGAGAATGGTATTGCTAAATTCAATGTCACTGGTTTGAATGTCGATAAATACGCTGTGGAGGTTATCTATGATGGTGATGAAAACTACACTGTCCAAACAAATGACACTACATTCAATGTAACTCAAATTAACTTACAACCAACTGTAATTGGTGTAAATGTCACTGATGCAATGAATTCAACATTCATAATGGTTGTTCCTGATGATTACTCTGGACAAGTGACAATAACTGTTGGTGGTGAAACATACACAGGTGATGCAGCTTCAATTATTCAAATGGCTAAACTAACTGTTGGCGAAAAAGAGGCTCATGTAGTATTTGCTGATGATAAAAATTATAAAGGAACAGAATTGGATGTAAAATTCAATGTAACTGCTGCAGAAAAACAATTGCCTGTAACAACTGTGGTAAACAGTACTACAGTTGTTGTAACTGTGCCTGAAAACATAACTGGAAATGTGACTGTTGTTCTTCCAAATGGAACCAATAAGACCGTTATTGTTGAAAACGGTAGTGCAATTATCACTCTTGAAAACATGACTCCTGGTGTGAATAACATTACTGTAATTTACACTGATGGAAATAATACCATTACAACTAACGCTACGATAACTATTCCAAAACATGATACGAAAATGAATGTCACAGTAACTGAAGCCAAAGCCGGAGGCAATGCTACTGTAACTGTCGAAATTCCAGTTGATGCGACAGGCAATATAACAGTAACTATCGACGGTAAAACATACACTACAGATAACATTACTGATGGTAAGGCTGTCATAACAATCGAAAATCTAACTGCTGGCGATAAGACATTGATAGTTGAATATGGTGGAAATGCAAACTACACTGCTAACTACACACTAGCAAACTTCACTGTCGCACCTGGAAAAGTTGACTCTGATATCATTGTTATCGACCACGGCAATGGTACTGTGGTTGTTGTAGTTGGTGATAATGCTACTGGTAATGTGACTATTAAAGTTGGTGACAAAGAGTTTAATGGAACTGTTGTTGATGGTGTAGCTGTTGTCAACGTTACTAATGTGACTCCTGGAATCCATGAAGTTGAGGTTATTTATTCTGGTGATGATAGTCATACTAATGCGACTGTTGAGGCTAATATTACTGCTCCTAAGTATGATGCTGGTATGAATGTTACTGTTGGTGAGGCTAAGGAGGGTGAGCCGATTGTGATTACTGTTGAGGTTCCTGTTGGTGCTACTGGTAATGTTACTGTTTATGTTGGTGGTGAGAATCATACTGGTGTGATTGATCCGGTTACTGGTAAGGCTGTGGTTACTGTGGATAATGTTTCTGATGGTGATCATACTATTGCTGTTGAGTATACTGGTGATTCTAATTATTCTGCTAATTATACTGTTGCTAATATGACTGTTGAGAAAGTTAAATCCGATTCAGAGATTATTGTTGTGGATCATGGTAATGGTACTGTGGTTGTTGTCGTTGGCGATAATGCTACTGGTAATGTTACTGTTAAAGTCGGTGATAAAGAGTTTAATACTACTGTTGTTGATGGTGTTGCTGTTGTTAATATTACCGATGTTGTTCCGGGTAATCATACTGTTGAGGTGATTTATTCTGGTGATGATAGTCATACTAATGCGACTGTTGAGGCTAATATTACTGCTCCTAAGTATGATGCTGGTATGAATGTTACTGTTGGTGAGGCTAAGGAGGGTGAGCCGATTGTGATTACTGTTGAGGTTCCTGTTGGTGCTACTGGTAATGTTACTGTTTATGTTGGTGGTGAGAATCATACTGGTGTGATTGATCCGGTTACTGGTAAGGCTGTGGTTACTGTGGATAATGTTTCTGATGGTGATCATACTATTGCTGTTGAGTATACTGGTGATTCTAATTATTCTGCTAATTATACTGTTGCTAATATGACTGTTGAGAAAGTTAAATCCGATTCAGAGATTATTGTTGTGGATCATGGTAATGGTACTGTGGTTGTTGTCGTTGGTGATAATGCTACTGGTAATGTGACTATTAAAGTCGGTGATAAAGAATTTAATGGAACAGTTGTTGATGGTACTGCAGTTATAACAGTTGAAGACATTACTCCTGGTGTTCACGATGTTGAGGTTATTTATTCTGGTGATGATAGTCATACTAATGCGACTGTTGGGGCTAATATTACTGCTCCTAAGTATGATGCTGGTATGAATGTTACTGTTGGTGAAGCTAAGGAGGGTGAGCCGATTGTGATTACTGTTGAGGTTCCTGTTGGTGCTACTGGTAATGTTACTGTTTATGTTGGTGGTGAGAATCATACTGGTGTGATTGATCCGGTTACTGGTAAGGCTGTGGTTACTGTGGATAATGTTTCTGCTGGTGATCATACTATTGCTGTTGAGTATACTGGTGATTCAAACTATTCTGGTAACTATACTGTTGCTAATATGACTGTTGAGAAGTCTAAGATTGATTCTGATTTGACTGTTGTTGATTATGGTAATGGTACTGTGGTTGTTGTCGTTGGTGATAATGCTACTGGTAATGTGACTATTAAAGTTGGTGATAAAGAGTATAATGCCACTGTAATTGATGGTAAGGCTGTTGTTACTTTGGATAATATTACTCCTGGAATTCATGATGTTGAGGTGATTTATTCCGGTGATGATAGTCATACTAATGCGACTGTTGGGGCTAATATTACTGCTCCTAGGTATGATGCTGGTATGAATGTTACTGTTGGTGAGGCTAAGGAGGGTGAGCCGATTGTGATTACTGTTGAGCTTCCTGTTGGTGCTACTGGTAATGTTACTGTTTATGTTGGTGGTGAGAATCATACTGGTGTGATTGATCCGGTTACTGGTAAGGCTGTGGTTACTGTGGATAATGTTTCTGCTGGTGATCATACTATTGCTGTTGAGTATACTGGTGATTCAAACTATTCTGGTAACTATACTGTTGCTAATATGACTGTTGAGAAGTCTAAGATTGATTCTGATTTGACTGTTGTTGATTATGGTAATGGTACTGTGGTTGTTGTCGTTGGTGATAATGCTACTGGTAATGTGACTATTAAAGTCGGTGATAAAGAATTTAATGGAACAGTTGTTGATGGTACTGCAGTTATAACAGTTGAAGACATTACTCCTGGTGTTCACGAAGTTGAGGTTATTTATTCTGGTGATGATAGTCATACTAATGCGACTGTTGGGGCTAATATTACTGCTCCTAGGTATGATGCTGGTATGAATGTTACTGTTGGTGAGGCTAAGGAGGGTGAGCCGATTGTGATTACTGTTGAGCTTCCTGTTGGTGCTACTGGTAATGTTACTGTTTATGTTGGTGGTGAGAATCATACTGGTGTGATTGATCCGGTTACTGGTAAGGCTGTGGTTACTGTGGATAATGTTTCTGCTGGTGATCATACTATTGCTGTTGAGTATACTGGTGATTCAAACTATTCTGGTAACTATACTGTTGCTAATATGACTGTTGAGAAGTCTAAGATTGATTCTGATTTGACTGTTGTTGATTATGGTAATGGTACTGTGGTTGTTGTCGTTGGTGATAATGCTACTGGTAATGTGACTATTAAAGTTGGTGATAAAGAGTTCAATGGAACAGTTGTTGATGGTACTGCAGTTATAACAGTTGAAGACATTACTCCTGGAATTCATGATGTTGAGGTTATTTATTCTGGTGATGATAGTCATACTAATGCGACTGTTGAGGCTAATATTACTGCTCCTAAGTATGATGCTGGTATGAATGTTACTGTTGGTGAGGCTAAGGAGGGTGAGCCGATTGTGATTACTGTTGAGGTTCCTGTTGGTGCTACTGGTAATGTTACTGTTTATGTTGGTGGTGAGAATCATACTGGTGTGATTGATCCGGTTACTGGTAAGGCTGTGGTTACTGTGGATAATGTTTCTGCTGGTGATCATACTATTGCTGTTGAGTATACTGGTGATTCAAACTATTCTGGTAACTATACTGTTGCTAATATGACTGTTGAGAAGTCTAAGATTGATTCTGATTTGACTGTTGTTGATTATGGTAATGGTACTGTGGTTGTTGTCGTTGGTGATAATGCTACTGGTAATGTGACTATTAAAGTTGGTGATAAAGAGTTCAATGGAACAGTTGTTGATGGTACTGCAGTTATAACAGTTGAAGACATTACTCCTGGAATTCATGATGTTGAGGTTATTTATTCTGGTGATGATAGTCATACTAATGCGACTGTTGAGGCTAATATTACTGCTCCTAAGTATGATGCTGGTATGAATGTTACTGTTGGTGAGGCTAAGGAGGGTGAGCCGATTGTGATTACTGTTGAGGTTCCTGTTGGTGCTACTGGTAATGTTACTGTTTATGTTGGTGGTGAGAATCATACTGGTGTGATTGATCCGGTTACTGGTAAGGCTGTGGTTACTGTGGATAATGTTTCTGCTGGTGATCATACTATTGCTGTTGAGTATACTGGTGATTCAAACTATTCTGGTAACTATACTGTTGCTAATATGACTGTTGAGAAGTCTAAGATTGATTCTGATTTGACTGTTGTTGATTATGGTAATGGTACTGTGGTTGTTGTCGTTGGTGATAATGCTACTGGTAATGTGACTATTAAAGTTGGTGATAAAGAGTATAATGCCACTGTAATTGATGGTAAGGCTGTTGTTACTTTGGATAATGTTACTCCTGGAATTCATGATGTTGAGGTGATTTATTCCGGTGATGATGCTCATACCAATGCAACATTAAACACTACTATTGATGTCTCAAAAGGAATTACTCCAATTACTGTTGAAGTTGACAGCATACATGTTGGAGATAATGCAATAGTTAAAGTAACTCTTGCAAAAGATGCCAATGGAAATGTGACTATTGAAATAGACGGCAAAACTTATACTAAAGAAATTGTCGATGGTGTTGCAATATTTGAGATTGAAAACTTGATTGCCGGTGAAAAATCAGTGTTTGCAACTTATGGTGGCGGAGACTATTATGCTTCTGCCCATGCATCAAATCAATTCAACGTATCTAAAGTTGATTCAAGCTTAACTGTTGAGGTGGGTGATGTAAAAGTTGGTGAAAATGTAACTGTAACTGTTCATGTGCCTAAAGATGCAACCGGACAGGTGTTAATTGATATTGATGGTGTTGGATATTATGTAAACGTTACTGATGGTGTTGGAACCATTCAAATACCATATTTAGAAAACGGAACATATGACATGGCATTAACATATGTCGGTGATGATAAATACTTGCCTAGTTCAAATTCAGATACATTTAAAGTTGAAAAAATAGCATCTTTCGTAATTCCAATTGCAAATAATATTGTTGTTGGTGAAAATGAAAACATAATATTGACTGTTCCAATTGATGCTACAGGTAATGTGACTGTTGTCATTGACAATGAAGAATTTAACTTCAATCTAAATAATGGTCTGCTTAGTGCAGTTTATAGGGAAGGCGAAAAATATTCCGTTGCAGTCAGTGGCGGAAATGGTGAACTTGTGATAAGTGGTCTTCCTAAGGGTGAATATTTCGTAAGCGTAAGATATAATGGGGATTATAAATACTTGCCTTCTGAAAACGTCACTACTTTCATTGTATCCAAACAGAATACTCCAATGAATGTTATTGATCAAGGTAATGGAACTATTGAAGTTATTCTTCCAAGTGATGCTGTAGGAAATGTTACTGTAAGTGATGGGCTTAACAATTACACTGCTGAAGTCATAAACGGCACTGCAGTAATCAATTTGGAAAATACCACTCCTGGAAAACATGAGGTAGTCGTAAAATATGATGGAAATGATGAGTATTCATCCAATACAACAAACATTGTCGTCGATATTCCAAAATATGATACTCCAATAAGTGTTGAAACTGCAAACATCAGTGTCGGTGAAACTGAAACAGTTATAGTAACCCTTCCTGAAGATGCAACTGGAACAGTAACAATAGAAATCAACGGTAAGGAATATACAACCACTGAAATCATTGCAGGTAAAGCAACATTCAAAGTTGACGGTCTTGCATTCGGAAATAAGACTGTTGCTGTCAAATATTCTGGAGATAATAATTATAATGACAATTACACGACAGGCCAGTTTGTAGTTTCCAAAGTTCCATCCACTATCCATGCTGTTGGAAAAGACATAAATGTTGGAACAGATGAAATAATTACTGCATTTGTACCAAATGATGCACATGGTCGTGTACTTGTAAACATTAATGATGTTGGATACTATGGAGATATCATAAATGGTAAAGCAAACATCATCATTCCTGAACTTCCTAGTGGAATATACACTGCAGAAGTAATATTTGAGGGGGATGACAAGTACTTGCCAAGTGAAACTCAATTGAGGTTCACAGTCTCCAAAGTCAATACTCCAATTTCAGCTACCGGCGATGAAATCCCACAAGGAAAAGATGCAACAGTTGTTGTTAAAGTTCCAAGCGATGCTACTGGAACAGTAACAATCACAATTGACAATAAACAATACACTACTGAAGTTAAAGATGGAAAAGCAGTATTTACTGTTCCTGGATTAGTCAAAGGTGACTATGATGTAAACGCATCATACTCTGGTGATAAAAAATACGATGCAAATGATACCATAACTGAGGTGGAAGTGTATTTCAATGAAACCCCAGCTCATCCTGAAGATGTAAATCATCATAAAATGGATAATGGCAGAAGTTCTTCATTGGATAGTTATGCAACAGGTAATCCAATAATTGCATTATTGTTAGTGCTATTGGCTATTGGATCAACACAAATAAGAAGATTCAAAAAATAAGTTAGGGAGTGTTAAACACTCTCAATCTTTTCTTTTTTTTTTTAAATGGTAATGGTAAATTCAATTTAACTGCATGTTTTTTCTATTTTTTCCCTTAGTTTATCGACTGGTATTCCACGAGCCAATGCAGTAAACATTGCTCCTCCGGCACCAGCTCCTTCCTTAACAAAACCGTCAAGGTAATTTTTCAATCCGTCATGGTCTGATTCCTCGAATTTCGGGTCGACGGAATGGAGTGTAATGTCTTCATCAATCTGTTTTAAAAGCCCTAACAGGTCTGCAGTTTCATCCCCTACAACATAGACAGTGGTTGCAAGGTTGATTTTTGAAAAGTCAAAGGCAGGCTTTATTGATTTTATAACAGCACATGCCGCAGCCATTTGGGTTCCTCCAGCTAAAATTATTGGAATTTGTTCGTCAACTCCCAAGACAAATCCAGTTACTGCCGCCAGTGTAGGGTCTCCTACAGCACCTATTGCCTGAAGGCCATCAATGTTGTCTGTTTCAGGGTCCAGTCCTGCATTTTTGAGTCCTTCATCAACGATTTTTGTCTTCATGTCATGGGGGTTGTGTGGCATGCTTCCGCTTACCTTCTCATTGGCATCATAGCCAAGTGCCCTTAAGACTCCAAGTGCAGTGGTTGTACCTGCAGCAATGCTTTCTCCAATAATCAACATTGGATGGCGTCTTGCAAGCTCGGCACCTAATTCACGTGCATTTTCATAGATTTCCAATGGGTTCAAGACACCTTTTCCAGTTCTGATATCTCTTCCATATTCCTTTCCAAGCCTCATGCACTCTATATTTGGCTTTATTTTACAACCTGCATCAGCAATGATGAATGGGATATCTGCGATTTCTAGTGATGCTTTTGTTAGCATTGCCGGTGTCGGTGCAGCAGCTTTTCCAACTACTGTTTGTGGGATTTCCTCCATACATTTAACTGTACCCAATACCATCAGTTCGGAATCTGCGGCAGGTGTGTATTCTGTAAGTTCAGGTGTTGCTCCTGCTCCGGATAGTCCGGGTATAAGGGAAGTTTCTGTAGTTCCGATTGTACAGATAAATACTGGATCGATTACTTCTGCTAAATAGTTCATCAATTCTTCTGATCCGTAGGTTGTAATTCCATCTATCATAATTTTTCCTCTATCTTAGTCAATAACTCAATTACCTTTTTGTTCTGATTGATAATCTTTTGATTTTGCAGGAATATTCTGTTCAAATAGTCTGCAGTAGTCTTTTCAGGCCTTTTATTAAATGTCTTGCCGTCCCTTCCTCTTGGAGGGATGCTGTCAAGTATTTCATTTCTCACAGGAGCCTGCTTTGGTCTTGCAGGAATCATTCCTTTGCTTTTAGGGGCATCATCAGCAATCTCTTCAATATAATTGTGTGAAACCTTCTTTTTACCTCTTTCCTCTAGAAGTTCCATCAGACGGGCATCAACGGCAGCCTCGCCTACAAGCATTTCCTGCTCCACTTCGTGGTATAATCTCTTCTGTATGTTGTATGCGTCATAAATGGGAATTCCACGCTTTTGAGTTTCTTCCTTAAAAGCATCATTGATGTGGATGTCCCCGGTTAACTTATTAACTCTTTTTTCCTCAACAGTGTTTGTGTTATAAAATCCCATATCTATCACTTTGTTTCATGTTGATTATAATATTATATGTGATGAAGAATAAAAAATTTATTTGGTTGATAAATTTGATATGTTTAGGAATTGAAGGAACTGCAGAAAAGACTGGTGTAGGTATTGTTGATAGTGAAGGTAATATTTTGGCAATGGAAGGCTGCCAATTGTATCCCGAAAAGGGAGGAATTCATCCAAGAATTGCCGCAGAGCATCATGCTGAATGGATTCCCAAATTAATACCTCAAGCTATTGAAAGTGCCGGAATCAATTATTCGGACATTGACTTGATTTCATTTTCCCAGGGTCCGGGTCTTGGTCCCGCATTAAGAATTGTGGCAACCTCTGCAAGATCTCTAGCATTATCATTGAACAGGCCAATCATAGGTGTCAATCACTGTATTGGTCATGTTGAAGTCGGAAAACTCGACACTGGTGCTGTAAATCCGGTATCACTTTATGTCAGTGGAGGCAACAGTCAGGTGATAGCTTATGAAAGTGGCAGATATAGAATTTTCGGAGAAACCCTAGATATTGCTATTGGAAACTGTCTTGATCAGTTCGGTCGTGAAACAGGTCTTGGACATCCAGGAGGACCTGTAATAGAAAAATTAGCTAAAAAAGGAAATTACATTGACCTTCCTTATGTCGTAAAGGGAATGGACTTTTCATTTTCAGGACTTTTGTCTGCAGCATTAAGACAGCATCAGAAAGGAACTGCCATTGAAGATGTTTGCTTTTCACTTCAGGAAACTGCATTTGCAATGCTTGTTGAAGTAACCGAACGTGCACTTTCACACACCCAAAAAGATGAGGTGATGCTGTGCGGTGGAGTTTCTGCAAACTCACGCTTGCGTGAAATGCTCAAAACAATGTCAGAAGAGCACGGAGCCAAATTCTATATGCCTGAAATGAAACTTTGCGGTGACAATGGGGTCATGATTGCATGGCTTGGATTATTGATGTGCAGGCAATTCGGACCGATGGATTTAAAGGATACTGGAATAATTCAAAGATTCAGAACCGATGAAGTGGACATCCCATGGATTGACAATACTAAAAGCCTGTTAAAATTATCTGATGATTTAATAGCAAAAGGGGCTGAATCAAACATTATAAAAAGCTCATATATGGGCGAAAATGCAGTTATAAAAGCTAGAATTCCTAAAAATTATAGAATTGCTGAAATTGACAATAAAATCAGAAAATCCCGCTGCAAACTTGAAGCGAAACTATTGTCCGATGCCAAAAGGACAGGAGTCAGAACTCCAGTATTGTATGATGTTGATTTGAATGAAAAATCAATATTGATGGAAGCCATTGATGGAGTAATGCTTAAGGATGTAATCAATGATGATTTGGCATATAAAACTGGTCTGGAAATATCCAAGCTTCATTCTGCAGATATCATTCATGGAGATATCACATCATCAAATATAATGCTTCGTGATGATGAATTAGTCTTCATAGACTTCGGACTTGGAAGATATTCAGATTTGGAAGAAGATAAGGCAGTTGATTTACTTGTTTTGAAAAAATCCCTGCAAAGCATTGATTATGAAAAGGCACTCAGCTATTTTGACAGTGTTTTGAAAGGTTATAATAGCCCTAAAATAATTGATAAAATTTCAGACATTGAGCACCGTGGACGCTACACTCACTAATTTTTAGTCATACCTAAATATTTAAATATTCATTATTAGATAAATCTTAACCAGATATAACTCTTGGAGATTATGTCGAATAAATGATTTTTTAAATAGAACATGGGAGGTGTAAGTATCAAAAATGCTCGAATATTGATGCTATTGATGATTCTTACATTTTTAATGGTTAGTTTAGGTTCGGTATCGGCAATCGATACGGATAATAACGAAACTTTGTCAATGGCTGAAATTGACACTATTGATATTTCACAAGAAAATATTAAGATAAATGAAAATGAAATTGTAACTGATACTCCAATTGGGGCGTCTTTAGATGATGATATTTTAAGTGCAACGTATATTTATGTGAGGGATAAAAACAATCCTAGTTTAACTGAGGTAACTATTTCAGTTGGTGATTCAATTAATTTTGAAGCAATGACTACTTATAAAACATATACATACGTTGATTTTGGTGATGGATCACAATCCAGTAAGATACAAACATTTGCCAATTCCTGGACTGATTTTGGTTCACATACTTATACAAGTGAAGGAACTTATTCAGTAATTGCATATACTAATTATAATGATCCAAGTGATGTATTTACTGTAAATGTTGGAAGTGCATCTCCATTTAATTTAAATATATATGAAGAAAATCATCCTGATGATAGTATAATTAAGTACAGTGATGATAGTGTAACTTTAAGTATTCATAGTGTTTTAACTGGTGATTCTTACTCTGCATCTCAATTGCAATCAATTGTCGGTTCTACCAAACCTATAATTTATGTTGATGGGGTTGCGAAGGGTAGTGGTAACCTTGGTTATGATGGTATTATTTCAACTTCGGATTCAATTACTTTGAATAAAGGCAAACATACGATTTATTATGTCTTGCCTGCAGTAGGAGACATTGAAGAATTGAAATCTAATGAATTAACTGTCATGGTTAATTGCCCTGATTATTATTTAAAAATTTATGAAGTCGATGGTCCTGAAGACAACACCACCTTTGTATATGATGAAATTTTGGAGTTTTGGATTGTAAATAAATTATGTAATAATTTGGGTTTATCTACAAGTGAAGTCAAAAACTCTCTTTATCAACAAGGCCAGTCATATTCAAATCCAGTTTCTTATTATGTGAATGGTCAAAAGATAGAGGATAAAAATAAAGCTTACGGATATTCTCCTTCCATATGGGTTGATGGGGATAGCGAACCAAGTAGTTACTCTTCTTATAAAAATTATATAACTTGGGAACCTAGTTCCATAGGTGTTTATGAAGTATATGCTGAATATTCTGCAACTTCTGCTTTGGGTACTTTAAGAAGTGAAACAATCACATTTTATGTTGGTGTTGAACCTCCTGCAGGTGCAAAGGATACAACATTAACATTAACTAATGTAACTCCTATAAATGCCAAATATGGTGATACTATTACAATCACTCCTAATGTGGCAGTTAATGATGATGGAACTGCTGTAAGTGAAGGTGATGTAACATTTTCATATGAAAATGGCACAGTAATAGATACGATTAGTTTAGGTCAATCCTTAACATTGCCTACCACATTAACTGAAGGTACTTATAATATTAAAGCGGTTTATAATGGTGTTGATGGTACTTACAATCCGAGTGAAGAGGTAACAATCACTGTTGTTATTTCAAAGCATGATGTAACTATTTCTTCATTTGAAGTTACTAGTCCAACTTATCCGAATAATGCTGTAGCTAGTATTGTGACAGATACTCCAGGTACATATGTTGTTCGTGTAAATGGTAAGGAATATGCTATTACAATTAATGAGGGTGAAACCACAGGATCTGTTGATGTGGATGTGTTATCTGCAAAAGATTATTCTTCTAATGTAACATTCGCTTCAACTGAAAAATATAATGAAGCATTCAAGCAAACTACATTCACTGTAAACAAAGGAACTAACAATGCTGAATTGGTTATTGCTTCTGAAACTACATTGCCTGGAAAAGTAACTATTGCAGTCAATAATGCTGTTGCAGGTGTTTATACTGTTTCTTTCAATGATACTTCCATTGCGGATGTTGTTTTGACTGTTGGTGATAGTGGCAGTGCTTCTCAAGAAATTGCTATTCCTGCTGGTTCTTATAAGGCTACTTTATCATGGACTAATGAAAATTATTCTGACGTAAGTAAAAATGCTGAATTTAAGGTTGTTAAGGCTGCTAATACTGTAACTATTTCTTCTGATGGTGCTAGCTATCCTGATAAAGTTACAATCAATGTGGCTGCTGATGTTGATGGTGATTATGTCATAGTTTTAAATAACACTGCAAAAACTGAAGTAACTGTTAGCGTTAATTCCGGAAGCGGTTCCAAGTCTGTTAAGTTGGCTGCCGGTTCTTATAAGGCCACTACCTTATCCAATATTGATGGCGATAATTATGAATTAAGTGTAACTGATGCAACTTTCACTGTTTCTAAAGGAACTAACAATGCTGAATTGGTTATTGCTTCTGAAACTACATTGCCTGGAAAAGTAACTGTTACGGTTAATAATGCCGTTGCAGGTGTTTATACTGTTTCATTCAATGATACTTCCATTGCTGATGTTACTATAACTGTTGGTGATAGTGGCAGTGCTTCTGAAGAATTTGCTGTTCCTGCCGGTTCTTATAAGGCTACATTATCATGGACTAATGAAAATTATTCTGACGTAAGTAAAAATACTGAATTTAAGGTTGTTAAGGCTGTTAATACTGTAACTATTTCTTCTGATGGTGCTAGCTATCCTAATGAAGTTATGATTAATGTTGTTGCTGATGTTGATGGTGATTATGTCATAGTTTTAAATAACACTGCAAAAACTGAAGTTACAGTAACCGTTAATTCCGGAAGCGGTTCCAAGTCTGTTAAGTTGGCTGCCGGTTCTTATAAGGCCACTACTCTATCCAATATTGATGGCGATAATTATGAATTAAGTGTGAGTGATGCAACTTTCACTGTTTCTAAAGGAACTAATGGTGCTGAATTGGTTATTGATTCTGAAACTACCTTGCCTGGAAAAGTAACTGTTACGATTAATAATGCAGTTGCTGGTGATTATGTGGTTGTATTGAATGATACGGCTAACACTGAGGTTAAAATCACAGTCGACAATACTGGTTCTGCATCTGAAGACGTTTCTTTAGTTGCCGGTTCTTATAAGGCTACTTTGTCATGGAGTAATGCTAACTATTCTGATGTAAGCAAAGTTGCTGAGTTTAAAGTTGTAAAAGGAACTGCAACAGTAACTGCTTCAATCAACACAACATCTGATATTACATATGGTGATAAGGTAGCTATAAAAGGTCAAAGTGATGTTTCTGGAACAATAAAAGTTTATGAAAATGACAAGGAAATAGCTAGCGGAAATGCAAATGAATGGATTGAACTTCCAAAATTATCTGCGGATACCCATACACTTAAAATTGAATTGCTGAATGATGATTATGATGTAGCAAGCGACTCTATTGATGTTAAAATTAATCCTGCAGCAATTAAGTTATCCATTGAAGTTCAAAACAAAGTATATCCAAATGAAGTAACAGGTACCGTACGTGCAAATGTTCCAGGTACTTATACTGTCAAATTGGATAATGAAGTAAAAACAACTGTTGAAATTGATGAAACTGGATTTAAAACATTCACCTTTGGAGTTTTACATGTTAAAAATAGTTATAATGCAAGCGTAAGTATTGAAGCTATTGGAAATTATTCTGCAGCTTATGCTTCTAAATTATTTGACGTAACTGTTGATGGAACTACATTGACTATCAGTTCAAGTGAAAATGGAGTGGACTATGGAACATCAATTTCATTTACTCATGAAATCAGTCCTGCTACCGCTACAGGTAAAATCCAATTCTACTACTCTTCAAACAATACCAACATTGGGGATGCTGTAAATGTTGGTGAAACATTAAGCAATATTATATTGCCTGCAGGCACATACCAAATTGCAGCAAGATATGTTTCTGACGATGATAATTATGGTGATGTAACCTCTGATCCGATTACAGTAACTGTTAACGCTTTATCAAATCCTGTTGTATTTGATGTCGCTCAAAACACTGTTTATGATGATAAAGTTCTATTCACAATTTCAAATGCTGTTGGAGGATCTTATACCATCAAATTCAATGATTCCTCTCTTCAAGATGTAATATTAACAGTTAATTCCGGTGAAAATTCAGCTTCTGATAATGTTTTAATCCCTGCTGGAGTTTATAATGCTACATTGACTTGGAAAGCTGATAACTATAATGATGTAACCTTGGATAAAACTTTCACTGTTTCTAAAGGAACTAATAATGTTGTTATTTCTTCCAGTGGCGCTACATATCCTGATGAAGTAATGATTAATGTTGAAGCTGCCTTGGATGGAGATTATGTTGTTGTTTTAAATGATACTGCAAAAACTGAAGTTACAGTAACTGTTAGTTCAGGAAGTGGTTCTAAATCTGTTAGGTTAGCTTCCGGTTCTTATAAGGCATCTACAGTGTCTAATCCTGATGGGGATAATTATGAGTTGGGTGTGACTGATGCAACTTTCACTGTTTCTAAAGGAACTAACAATGCTGAATTAGCTATTGCTTCTGAAACTACCTTGCCTGGAAAAGTAACTGTTGCAGTTAATAATGCTGTTGCAGG
>SUTF01000008.1:5059-162881 GCA_015063005.1 Methanobrevibacter millerae | reverse complement strand
TGATGGGGATAATTATGAGTTGAGTGTAACTGATGCTGCATTTGTAGTTTCTAAAGGAACTAATAATGCTGAATTAGATATTGCTTCTGAGACTACTTTGCCTGATAAAGTGACTGTATCTATTAGAAATGCGGTTGCTGGTGATTATGTTGTTGTTTTAAATGATACCGCAAATACTGAAGTCAAAATAACTGTCGATAGCACTGGTTCTGCATCTAAGGATGTTGCTGTTCCTGCTGGTTCTTATAAGGCTACTTTGTCCTGGACTAATGACAATTACTCTGATGTGAATGATGAAACTACATTTAAGGTTGTTAAGGATGTTAATGCTGTAGTTATTTCTTCCAGTGGTGCTACTTATCCTGGTGAAGTTACAATTAATGTTGCTGCTGATGTTGACGGCGATTATGTTGTTGTTTTAAATGATACTGCAAAAACTAAAGTTACAGTAACTGTTAGTTCAGGAAGCGGTTCTAAATCTGTTAAGTTGGCTGCTAGTTCTTATAAGGCATCTACAGTGTCTAATCCTGATGGAGATAATTATGAGTTGAGTGTAACTGATGCTGCATTTGTAGTTTCTAAAGGAACTAATAATGCTGAATTAGATATTGCTTCTGAGACTACTTTGCCTGATAAAGTGACTGTATCTATTAGAAATGCGGTTGCTGGTGATTATGTTGTTGTTTTAAATGATACCGCAAATACTGAAGTCAAAATTACAGTCGATAGCACTGGTTCTGCATCTAAGGATGTTGCTTTGGCTGTTGGTTCATATAAAGCTACCTTGTCATGGACTAATGAAAATTACTCTGATGTAAATAAGGAAGTCGAATTCAACGTTTTAGAAGAAAAGAAATTAGTAATAATTTGGGATAATCAACACTCACAAGGACAAGACAAAATAACTTGTGATGATGAATATGTAATATCAAGCATTTATTATGCAATAGATTCATCAATTTACAATAATTTCGCTACATTATCAATTTATGTTGATGATGAGTTATATTCAGGTCCTGCTTATGGAAGCGGACAATCATATTATATCTATTTGTATAATAATAAAATAAGCTTCGATAAACCAGGCTTACATACGATTAGTGTACTTTATTCATCAACTGAAAACTATTGGAGTAATGTATTAACTTATGAAGTAAGCCAAGCTGAGAAACATGAAACTAATTTGACTATTTCAGATTATGATACTGGTGCAACAGGTATTGTAAACAAGTTCATTGGTAATTTAAGTATTTTAATCAACTTGTCTTCAATCGAATTGGGAGATTCAATTTCCAACTACTTTGTAACTGAAGGTGTTCAGGATTATGTAACTCTTTACCAAGTCACTGAAAGCGGATCTCATGAATTAGGAACATTAAAATTAAATGAAAACGGTCTTGCAAATGCCATAATTCCTGTTTCCTCTGAAGGATGGTACAACTTCACAGTTTCATATGCAGGAAATACTAAAGGATTATTGGCTAGTGAAAGTAATGTCATTTCATTCTATGTAACTGAAGAAGAAACAATTTTAGATATTATTAAAGTTGTAATGCAGGATACGGTCTATCCTAATAATGCAACTGGAACCGTTTATGCAAGTGAAAAAGGAATTTATATTGTAACTGTTGGCGATAAGGATTATGAGGTTAATGTGACTGGTGACAGCAAGGAATTTACTGTTGACCTTTTACCTGCTGATGAATATAATGGGACTGTTATTTCCAAAGAATATCCTAATAACAGTAATTCTACAACTTTAACTGTAAATAAAGGTAGTGCAACTGTTTCTGTGTCTGTTGAGGATGTTGTATATCCTGGAGAAGTTAATGTCATTGTAGAATCTCCGATAGATGATACTTATACTGTAATGGTAAATACTACTTCAGTATCAGTTGAAGTTAAAAACGGACGTGGTAACAAGACCATCAAGTTGGATGCAGGTTCATACAATGCTAATGTCGCATATGACAATGCTAATTATGACTTGACAATCAACAATGATGATTTCACTGTTAACCAAGGTGAAATTGAATTGAAAATTGATATTCATAATGTGAACCCATCAGTTAACGTAACTGGTACAGTTTATGCTAGCGTTGATGGCAATTATAATGTAACTATTGGCAACAACAAAGCTATTTCTGTTGCTGTAAACGGAGGCTCAGGCACTTTCGATGCTGGCAAATTCATCATTGGTGAATATGATGCTACTGTTGAGTTTGCAGGCAATACCAATTATAAGGCTAACTCTAATGATACAAGCTTTGAAGTAAGTCTTGATGTTACTGAGTTTACTGTTGATGCTTCTCCTAGTGCAATTAATTACACTGAAAGTGCTGAGATTATTTATTCACTTCCTGAGGGCGTAACTGGTACTATTGAATTTACTTACAACAATAAAACTGAAAAAATTAATGTTGGTGAAAAATTAATCTTGAATGATTTGGATGCAGGTAACTACACCATTATGGCTAAATATTCTGGAAATTCACCTAATGCTACTGCTCAGACTACTTTAACAGTTAATCCAATCAAAAAGACAGCTAAAGTAACAGTTAATGATGTCACTTATCCTAGTGAAGCTACAGTAATCGTTGAAGCTGATGTTGATGGCCTCTACACTGTTGACATTAACGGCAATAAAGTCTCTGTAAATGTAGTTGGCGGCAAAGGAAATGCTACTATTACATTATCTGCCGGTGATTATGATACTAGTTCATCATTTGGCGATTCTAATTATGATGTAGATATAACTGAAGCTGAATTCAGTGTAGGTAAAGCTGCTAATAATGCTGAATTGGTTATTGCTTCTGAAACTGAATTGCCTGAAAAAGTTGTTGTTTCAGTATCTAATGCTGCTCCGGGTAAATATACTGTTTCATTCAATGATTCATCCATTGCATCTGTTGAATTGACTGTTGGTGATAGCGGAAGTGCTTCTAAAGAGGTTGCTGTTCCTGCTGGTCAATATAAAGCAACTTTATCCTATAGTGACGATAATTATGCTGATGTTAATAAGGATGTAACATTTAAGGTTTTAGAAAAACAGGAAGAAGAGCAATCTTCTGATGTTTTCAAAATCAGGGATTCTGCTTATCCTTCACAATCAGTAATCATGTTTGATGATCAGGGTGTTGCTTTAATCCAGTATCGTTTGGATGTGACTAATTTCAATGGTTTGATTACTATTTACTGTAATGATGTTGAAGTTTGGAACTCTTCAGCGACTACTATCGTTGATGGAGGTCAATTTACAAGTATTGGTGGTCAATTTAGTTTGTCTCCTGGTACTTGGAAATTCTATGCAAAATACACTTCTGAAGGATTTTCTGTATTCTCACCTGCTTATGATGAAACCAGTAATTCAATAACCTATGTTGTTTCAGGTGAACCTGTTGTTGCTCATGAAACTAACATAAGAATTTATGAGGATATAACTGAAAAAACAGGCATAATTGAAAGAACTCCTGGTAATTTAACTGTAATTGTCAAATTGTCTTGTGACGATGTGGACAATATCTCTGAATATTTAACATATGACTCTCAAGGTAATGTGCTTGATGAATTCACTGCAACTTTAATTTATCCTGATGGCTCTGAAGCTTCAGGATCAGCTAAACTAGATAAAAATGGAATGTCTTATATTACAATTCCTGCTACTTCTGAAGGCTGGTACAATGTATCTGTATCCTATAAAGGTAACATTAAAGGATTGCAGGCAAGTGAAAGTAATGTCATTTCATTCCATGTAACTGAAGAAGAAACAATTTTAGATATTATTAAAGTTGTAATGCAGGATACAGTCTATCCTAATAATGCAACCGGAATTGTTTATGCAAGTGAAAAAGGAATTTATATTGTAACTGTTGGCGATAAGGATTATGAGGTTAATGTGACTGGTGACAGCAAGGAATTTACTGTTGACCTTTTACCTGCTGATGAATATAATGGGACTGTTATTTCCAAAGAATATCCTAATAACAGTAATTCTACAACTTTAACTGTAAATAAAGGTAGTGCAACTGTTTCTGTGTCTGTTGAGGATGTTGTATATCCTGGAGAAGTTAATGTCATTGTAGAATCTCCGATAGATGATACTTATACTGTAATGGTAAATACTACTTCAGTATCAGTTGAAGTTAAAAACGGACGTGGTAACAAGACCATCAAGTTGGATGCAGGTTCATACAATGCTAATGTCGTATATGACAATGCTAATTATGACTTAACAATCAACAATGATGATTTCACTGTTAATCAAGGCGAAATTACATTAAAAGTCGATATTCATAATGTGAATCCGTCTGTCAATGTAACCGGTACCGTTTATGCTAGTGTCGATGGAACTTATAAAGTAACTGTTGGGGGCAATGCTCCAATGGATGTTATTGTAAAAGGTGGTTCAGGTGCTTTTGATGCTGGTAAATTTGCTATTGGCAATTACAGTGCTACCGTTGAGTTTGCAGGTAATGCCAATTATAAGGCTAACTCTAATGATACAAGCTTTGAAGTAAGTCTTGATGTTACTGAGTTTACTGTTGAGGCTTCTCCTAGTGCAATTAATTACACTGAAAGTGCTGAGATTATTTACTCACTTCCTGAAGGTGTAACAGGTATTATTGAATTTACTTACAACAATAAAACTGAAAAAATTAATGTTGGTGAAAAATTAATCTTGGACGATTTGGATGCTGGTACTTACACCATCATTGCCAAATATTCTGGAAATTCACCTAGTGCTACTGCTCAGACTACTTTAACAGTCAACCCAATCAAAAAGACAGCTAAAGTAATTGTCGATGACGTTACCTATCCGCAAATAGTAACTGTGAATGTTGAAGCTGATGTTGATGGCGTCTACACTGTTGACATTAACGGCAATAAAGTCTCTGTAAATGTAGTTGGCGGCAAAGGAAGTGCTACAATTAATTTATCTGTTGGTGATTATGATACTAGTTCATCATTCGGTGATGCTAATTATGATATGGCTATAACTGAAGCTGAATTCAGTGTGGCTAAAGCTGCTAATAATGCTGAATTGGTTATTGCTTCTGAAACTGAATTGCCTGAAAAAGTTGTTGTTTCAGTATCTAATGCTGCTCCGGGTAAATATACTGTTTCATTCAATGATTCATCCATTGCATCTGTTGAATTGACTGTTGGTGATAGCGGAAGTGCTTCTAAAGAGGTTGCTGTTCCTGCTGGTCAATATAAAGCAACTTTATCCTATAGTGACGATAATTATGCTGATGTTAATAAGGATGTAACATTTAAGGTTTTAGAAAAACAGGAAGAAGAGCAATCTTCTGATGTTTTCAAAATCAGGGATTCTGCTTATCCTTCACAATCAGTAATCATGTTTGATGATCAGGGTGTTGCTTTAATCCAGTATCGTTTGGATGTGACTAATTTCAATGGTTTGATTACTATTTACTGTAATGATGTTGAAGTTTGGAACTCTTCAGCGACTACTATCGTTGATGGAGGTCAATTTACAAGTATTGGTGGTCAATTTAGTTTGTCTCCTGGTACTTGGAAATTCTATGCAAAATACACTTCTGAAGGATTTTCTGTATTCTCACCTGCTTATGATGAAACCAGTAATTCAATAACCTATGTTGTTTCAGGTGAACCTGTTGTTGCTCATGAAACTAACATAAGAATTTATGAGGATATAACTGAAAAAACAGGCATAATTGAAAGAACTCCTGGTAATTTAACTGTAATTGTCAAATTATCTTGTGACGATGTGGACAATATCTCTGAATATTTAACATATGACTCTCAAGGTAATGTGCTTGATGAGTTTACTGCTACCTTAATTTATCCTGATGGCTCTAAAGCTTCAGGATCAGCTAAACTAGATAAAAATGGAATGTCTTATATTACAATTCCTGCTACCGTTGAAGGCTGGTACAATGTATCTGTATCTTATAAAGGTAACATTAAAGGATTGCAGGCAAGTGAAAGCAATGTCATTTCATTCCATGTAACAGAAAAAATAGTTACATTAGATGAAATTAGGGTTGAAATAGATGATTCAACTTATCCTAATGTTTCAAAAGGTACGGTCTATGCAAGTGAGGATGGAATCTATATTGTAACTGTTGGCGATAAGGATTATGCTGTAAGTGTATCAAATGGTAATGGAGAATTTAGCTTAGATGTATTGGATGTAGGCAGTTATAATGCTACTGTAACTTCCAAATCATATCCAAACAACTCAAATAAGACTACATTTGAAATTACACAAGGTATTTTAGATGATTTACGCATTGAAGTACAGGATACAAATCCATCAGTCAATGTAACTGGTATCGTATATGCTGGTATTGACGGAACTTATAAAGTAACTGTTGGGGGCAATGCTCCAATGGATGTTATTGTAAAAGGTGGTTCAGGTGCTTTTGATGCTGGTAAATTTGCTATTGGCAATTACAGTGCTACCGTTGAGTTTGCAGGTAATGCCAATTATAAGGCTAACTCTAATGATACAAGCTTTGAAGTAAGTCTTGATGTTACTGAGTTTACTGTTGAGGCTTCTCCTAGTGCAATTAATTACACTGAAAGTGCTGAGATTATTTACTCACTTCCTGAAGGTGTAACAGGTATTATTGAATTTACTTACAACAATAAAACTGAAAAAATTAATGTTGGTGAAAAATTAATCTTGGACGATTTGGATGCTGGTACTTACACCATCATTGCCAAATATTCTGGAAATTCACCTAGTGCTACTGCTCAGACTACTTTAACAGTCAACCCAATCAAAAAGACAGCTAAAGTAATTGTCGATGACGTTACCTATCTTCAAATAGTAACTGTAAGCGTTGAAGCTGATGTTGATGGTGTCTACACTGTTGACATTAACGGCAATAAAGTCTCTGTAAATGTAGTTGGCGGCAAAGGAAACAACACAGTCAATTTACCTGCGGGTGATTATAAAACAAAAACTACCTTTGATAATGCAAATTATGATTTAACTATCAGTGAAGATGAATTTAAAGTTTCTCCTGAAGTTTCATCATCCGTAATACAAATCAGGGATAAAAACTATCCAAACAACGCAACAATTTACTTAAAAACAGGTGATCTAGCAGTAATTGAGTACATTTTAAATGATACCTCTTCATTCAGCTACTTCGGTAAAATCGAACTGTACATGAATGATGTATATACTGGAAAATCAATCTCAATGACCGAAATCGTACATGGAAGCTACTCATACTTCATTGATTTCACAGCAACAGAAGCAAACACCTACACAGTAAATGTTATTTACTCCTATGAGATGATGTCTTCAGACACTCAAACCAGTAATACAATAACCTATGTGTTTGCTGGCTCCGGTGAGGATAATGTCACTGATGACACTTATGAGACTGGATTGTCTTTAGTTGATGTTTATAATTCTGGTGAGGTTATTCGTTTGAATGTAGGTGATAATATGAGTATTGCTGCTGTATTGTCATCTGATGCTTTAGGCAATTCCATTAGTAATTATGTAGGTTCTGATGAAACCATTAAATTATATGCTTATAATGAAGATACTGGTGAGTTTGATATCTTTATGGGCAGTTTACCTGTGAACTTTGTTTCTACTGAGTCCAGAAAAGGTTTGACTGCTGTTATCAATGAGCCTGGATGGTATAATTTCACAGCAGTTTATGAAGGTAATGCTAAGTTAAACGGATCAACCAGTAATGTTTTAGCTTATTACTTTGCTGCTGAGGAAAATACTACTGATGATAATGTTACTGATGATAATTTGACTGACTCTTCCATTAGTATTGATGTTAGTCCGGTTAGTGTTGTTGTTGGTGAGGATGTTGTTGTTGATTATAATTTAACTGATGGTGCTAGTGGTACTATTACTTTCTTTGATGGTTCTGATGTTTTAGGTACTGTTAATGTTGGTGAGAAGTTCGTTGTTAACAATCTAACTGAAGGTATCCACTCCATTTATGCTCAATATAATGGTGATGACAAATTCAATGTATCTTCATCAAATATTGTAAGTGTTGAAGTTAAATCCAAAGGCAATGAATCTGGCGATAACGAAACTTACGCAACCGAATTATCCTTAATTGATGTATATAATTCAGGAAGCATTATCCGTTTGAATGTTGGTGATAATATGAGTATTGCTGCTGTATTGTCATCTGATAGTTTAGGCGATAAAATTAGTGAAAATGTAGGATCTGATGAAGTTATTTCATTATATGCTTACAATGAAGAATCCGGTAAATTTGATATATTAATAGGAAAATTGCCAATCAACTTCAATTCAGATGACCTTAAACGTGGTTTAACTGCAATAATCAACGAACCTGGCTGGTATAATTTCACAGCAGTTTATGAAGGTAATGCTAAGTTAAACGGATCAACCAGTAATGTTTTAGCTTATTACTTTGCTGCTGAGGAAAATACTACTGATGATAATGTTACTGATGATAATTTGACTGACTCTTCCATTAGTATTGATGTTAGTCCGGTTAGTGTTGTTGTTGGTGAGGATGTTGTTGTTGATTATAATTTAACTGATGGTGCTAGTGGTACTATTACTTTCTTTGATGGTTCTGATGTTTTAGGTACTGTTAATGTTGGAGACAAGTTTGTTGTTAACAATTTAACTGAAGGCTTCCATTTCATTACAGCAACTTACAATGGTGATGACAAATTCAATGTATCTTCATCCAATGTTGTTGCTATTGAAGTTAAATCCAAAGGCAATGAATCTGACGAAAATGTCACTGATAAAACAGTTCCTGAAATGAATGTAACTGCTCCTGAAAGCATTGTTGATGGTGAAAATGCTACTGTTGTTGTTAGTTTGCCTGAGGATGCTTCTGGTACTGTTAGTGTTGGTGATGTGACTGTTCCTGTTGTTAATGGTACTGCTGTTGTTAGTGTTCCTGGTTTGGCTGTTGGTAATAATACTTTGCCTGTTGTCTATTCTGGTGACGATAAGTATAATCCGGCTGAAACTAATGTTACTGTGAGCGTTAATCCTAAGGAAGAACCTGTTCCTTCCAAGGAAAATGCAACAATGGACATTTCTGCTGATCCAATTACTGAAGGTGAGAATGCTACTGTTGTTGTTAGTTTGCCTGAGGATGCTTCTGGTACTGTTAGTGTTGGTGATGTGACTGTTCCTGTTGTTAATGGTACTGCTGTTGTTAGTGTTCCTGGTTTGGCTGTTGGTAATAATACTTTGCCTGTTGTCTATTCTGGTGACGATAAGTATAATCCGGCTGAAACTAATGTTACTGTGAGCGTTAATCCTAAGGAAGAACCTGTTCCTTCCAAGGAAAATGCAACAATGGACATTTCTGCTGATCCAATTACTGAAGGTGAGAATGCTACTGTTGTTGTTAGTTTGCCTGAGGATGCTTCTGGTACTGTTAGTGTTGGTGATGTGACTGTTCCTGTTGTTAATGGTACTGCTGTTGTTAGTGTTCCTGGTTTGGCTGTTGGTAATAATACTTTGCCTGTTGTCTATTCTGGTGACGATAAATATGAATCAGCAACTTCAAATGTAACTGTTTGTGTTGCTCCTAAGGATGAACCTGTTCCTTCCAAGGAAAATGCTACAGTTGATATTAATGCTGATGATATAACTGAAGGTGAAAATGCAACTATTGAAGTTACTCTGCCGGAGGATGCTACAGGTAATGTGACTGCAGTTGTCGATGGCAAAAATTATACTGCTCCAGTTAAGGATGGTAAAGCAACATTAAATATTCCTGGATTGTCTGCAGGTAATTACACTGTTCCAGTTACCTATTCCGGTGACGATAAGTATAATCCTGTAACTAAGGATGTTGCTGTCGCTGTTGATGAGGATGTTTATGAAATCGTTTCCGCTCCTGATGTAGTCAAATACTTCAAAGGACCTGAAAGATTTGTTGTAAATGTCAGTGATTCCAAAGGAAATCCTATAGCTAACAAGTCTGTAAGCATTACTATTAATGGAGTTACATACAATAGAACTACTGGTGAGGATGGTATTGCAAGTATTGCTCTTGGATTGCCTAGCGGTGAATATAATGTGACTGTTGCTGTTGGAAATGATACAATCAACTCAAAAGTAACTGTTTTAACAACTGTAAACGGTACTGATGTAGTTAAAGTATTCAGAAACGGAACCCAGTATTATGCTACATTCCGTGACAGCGAAGGTAACTACCTTAAAGAGGGAACTACGGTCAGATTCAATATTCATGGCGTAATGTATGACCGTCAGGTAGGTGAAAACGGTTTGGCTAGATTAAACATTAATCTTGAAGCTGGTGACTACATTATCACTGCAATCAACCCTGAAACCGATGAAATGTCATCCAACAATATCACTGTTATTTCAAGACTCATAGAAAACAGAGATATTACCAAATACTACAGAAACGCTACTCAATACACTGTTAAGGTTATTGGTGACGACGGTAATCCTGTTGGTGCAGGTGAAAACGTAATCTTCAATATTCATGGAGTATTCTACACTCGCCAAACCAACGAAAGCGGCATTGTTAAACTTAATATTAATTTAGAGTCTGGTGACTACATAATCACAGCAGAATACAAAGAATGCAGAGTATCCAACGATATCCATGTACTTCCAGTATTGACTGCAAGTGATTTGACAAAAACATATGGAACTTCCGATCAGTTCGTCGCAACATTACTGGACGGTCAAGGAAACCCGTATTCAGAGCAAAGAGTCCAATTCAACATCAATGGAGTATTCTATTACAGATACACTGATAGTGAAGGACATGCTAAATTAAATATTAACTTAATGCCTGGCGAATACATCATAACTTCAAGTTATAACGGATGTAACATCGCAAACACTGTAAAAGTAAACGCATAAGAGGTTTAAACACCTCTTCTTTTTTTCATTTTTTCATAGATAATTATATAAAAAATTTCAATCAAAACTATTTTTATGATAACATTTATAACTGGTAACGAACATAAAGTTATAGAAGCAGAGAATATTTTCAAAGATTATGACATAAAACTAGAGCATGTTGACTTAGGCTACATGGAACCCCAAGGAACTCTTGAGGAAGTGGCCGAGTTTGGTGCAAAATATGCTAGTCATAAGCTTAATAGACCTGTGATTGTTGAAGATGCTGGTTTATTCATTAAAGCTTTAAATGGATTTCCTGGAACTTATTCACATTATGTACAAGATACATTAGGAAATCAGGGAATTTTAAAGTTATTAAATAATGTTCCTGACCGTTATGCCGAATTCAGGTCAGTTATTGGGTACTGCGCCCCCAATTCTGAGCCCAAGACTTTTTTAGGCAAGGTCGAAGGAGAAATATCAGTTGAAGAAAAAGGTGATTTGGGATTTGCTTTTGATCCTATATTTTATGTTCCTGGTGAGGGTAAGACCTTTGGAGAGTTAACAACTGATGAAAAAAACCAATTTTCACATAGAAAAAATTCATTAAAAAAATTTATAGAGTGGTATTCTACTCAAGATTAATATTTTATAATAGGTGTTATTTATGGCAAGACCAGAATGGGTAACTTATAGTAACGAAGAAATTGAAGAAATGATTTTAAAATTTAACAGAGAAGGTAAAAGTACTTCCGAAATCGGTATCATCTTAAGAGACCAATACGGAATTCCAAAAGTAAAAGATGTAACTGGCGAAAGAATCACTGAAATCTTAAAAAGAAACGATCAAGCTGGAGAATACCCAGAAGATTTAATGAACTTAATCAGAAGAGCAGTTAACATCAGAGACCACTTAGAAGAAAATCCAAAAGATTTACACTCCAAAAGAGGTTTAACTATTATTGAAGCAAGAATAAGAAAATTAGCTGCTTACTACGTAAGTGAAGGCGAATTACCTGAAGGTTGGAGATATAATCCACAACAAGCAGCACTCCTTGTTAAATAGGGCTACTGAAGCTACTAATATGCTCAAAGAGCATATTGAAAATGATGAAATTATTCGCATAATTTCACACAATGATGCTGACGGATTGTCAGCGGCAGCTGTAATAGCTAATGCTTTAAAAGAGGAAAATGCTCAATTTCATACTACTATAGTCCCACGTCTTAAGGAAGATGTTATAAATCAGCTCAGACATGAGCAACATGATTTATTCATCTTTTCAGATATGGGAAGTGCATTTGTAGGTGAATTGAATTCATTTAAAAGTGATGTTATTATAGCTGATCACCATCAGGTTGATGGAACTGAAGCAGATAGTAATTTGGTTCATGTTAATCCACATTTATTTGAAATTGATGGTAGTAAAGATTTGTCCGGTGCGGGTTCAGCTTATTTATGTGTCCGTGACCTGGATAAAAAACATTTAGCTTATTTTGCACTTGTAGGTGCTTTTGGTGATATGCAAGGCCAGGATGGATTTAATGGTGTCAATAAACTAATTTTGGATGATGCAAAAGAAACAAATCTTGAAATCAACGAGGATTTAAAAATTGTTTCAAAGTCATCAGAGCCATTATTCAAATCTCTTGCTTATACTTTCACACCGCCTTTGCCTGGAATCAGTGGAGATTTGGAAGGTGCTACTGCATTTCTAGAAAAAATAGGTTTGTCCTATGGTATCAAGTTCACTGATTTGGCTGATGAGGAAAAGGATGTTTTAACCGCCGAGCTCATTAAAATCAATCCAGACATTTATGGGGACTGTTATTTGATTCCAAAAGAAATTCCAATGCTTAGGGATTTGGAGGAATATGCCTATATTCTTGATGCCTGCGGTAAAAACAAAAAGTATGGATTAGGTTTAAGCATTGCGCTTGGCGAAAGAGAAAAGGCTTTATCAACCGCTACAGAATTTCAACGCAAGTATCGTGACCAAATCGTTAAGGGTCTCGAATGGATTAAACGTGAAGGTGCTGTTCAATTAGAATCATCACAATATTTATATAGTGAAGATAAAGTTTTAAAATCTGTAATGGGGACTATTGCAAGTATCGGATTATCAGTCGGTTTAATAGATTCTTCAAAACCGGTGCTTGGTTTATCTAGACTTCATAAGGATATTAAAATTTCTGGAAGAACAACAAGAGATATGGTCAATAAGGGAGTAGATTTAGGAAAGGCTTTACGTGACAGCTCTAACAATTTCGGTGGACAAGGGGGAGGCCACGATATTGCAGCTGGAGCTATGATACCTTATGAAAGTAAAGATAATTTCCTTCATTTATTTGACGAAATGATTGAATATCAATTAAATAATGATTAATATGTTTTTAACAAAAAAAGAAGAGCAAATGTGTGACGGAGAGTTTGGAGAAACTATCCGTAAGAGTATGGATATTTTAGTTGCTTTGGGTGATATTTACGGAGCTTCTAAATTGGTAGACATTACTTCTGCACAAGTGTCTGGAGTTTCATATAAGACTATAGGTCAGGCAGGTTTGGAATATCTTGAAGATTTGGCAAGCGAAGAATTTGAATATTCTGGAATTAATGCTTCACTTAATCCTCCAGGAACCGATTTAGATAACTGGGAAGCTTTAGGATTTCCAAAGGAATTCTCAATCAAGCAAAATCAGATTGTTGATGCTTATGGAAAGCTAGGAATTTCTAAAACATGTACATGCACACCTTATCTTGTAGGTAATGTTCCTAGATTCAGGGATCATGTTTCATGGTCAGAATCATCTGCTGTAGCTTATGTCAATTCTGTTATTGGTGCACGTACTAATCGTGAAGGAGGACCGGCAGCTCTTGCAGCAGCTATTGTTGGTAAAACTCCACTTTACGGATTCCATTTGGATGAAAACAGAAAAGCAAACCTGATTGTCAATGTCAACACTGAATTGTCCGGTGCCGATTGGGGAGCATTGGGTTACATTGTTGGAAAAACAGTTGGTGGTGGGGTTCCTTACTTCAACGTTAAAAATACACCAAACAACAATGATTTAAAGACTTTGGGTGCAGCTCTCGCCTCTTCAGGTTCTGTAGCATTATACCATATGGAAAATGTTACTCCAGAATGGGATACAATTCAAAAAGAGGATATCGAAGATTATATGTTCGTTGGCGATAAAGAAATTTTAGAAACACGCCAAAAACTAACCACAACCGAACGTGAAGCAGATTTAATCTGTTTAGGTTGTCCTCACGCTTCACTTGAAGAAATAAAAAACGTTGCCAATATTGTTGAAGGCAAAACAATCAAAAATAAACTATGGATTTGTACATCCGTATCCGTTAAGGCAACTGCCGACAGAATGGGATATACAAAAACAATTGAAGCCGCAGGCGGAAACGTCGTATGTGATACCTGTATGGTTGTAGCTCCAATCGAAGACATGGGCTTTGAGGTCATCGGTGTCAATTCAGCTAAGGCAGCAAACTATGTTCCTTCAATGTGCGGACTTGATGTTGTATACGACGATGTAGAAAATCTTATTCATTTTGAATAGGATTTTTATTTTTACTTTTTTTTTAAATGAATATTTTATTTATTAAGTCATAATTTTTAAAAAATTTTAATATATAATAATTTCATATCTATTGATATATCAATTAATTTTATAGGTAGTTTTTTATGAACGAATTAATGTGTGAAATGTGTGGAAGCAATATTGTAACAAGAGAAGGTGGATTTTATGTCTGCCAGGCTTGTGGTACTAAATTTCCTGCAAATGATTCTTCATCAGGGGGAACTCAACAATATGGTGCTGAAGAATCTTTTTCTGAACTAGATAACTTATATGAACTTGCAAGAAGGGCAAATGAAAATGGGGATGCTGAATTCGCATTCAAATATTATAGTGAAATATTGATTAAAAATCCTAATGACTGGGAAGCTCAATTCTATGCAGGATATTTTAGGGCTTATTTATATGATTTTTTAGATGAACGTGCAATAGATGAACTTTTCAGTTCAATATCCTCCGCAGTTTTAATTGTTGAAAGGCTGGATGATGTTGAAGAGAAAAAAGAAGCAATAGGAACATTTACAGATGAGACTTTAGGTCTTGTCGAAAATTATTACACGTCATATTTTGATGAAATGGAATATGATGGGCCTGATGGTGAATATTATGAGTGGTATGTAAATGTTCTTTTGGAATTATGCTATTTATTGAACAATTATGGGGATTTGGTTGAAAAAGTAACTGATGATTCATATAAAGACTCTGTGGATGCTTGGATTTATTCAATTGATCTTCATACTCCTTTATATAAGCATCTCGGCTTTTTTAATATGGGAGATCATGATAAATATATTGATGAATACGTTGAAAAAATACATCAGTATAATCCAGATTATCAAAAACCAAAACCTAAAAAATTATTTGGAATAATATAAGATTATGGAGGAATTATATTGGTTGAACTTTTAAAAGTAATTAAATTTGAAGGAGATAAGGATACTTTAGTTTGGAAACATCCTGCAGAGGATTTCAACACTCATTCAAAATTAATCGTACATGAATCTCAGGTCGCTATATTCTATAAGGATGGAAAGGCTTTGGATGAATTTGGGCCTGGAAAATACACTTTGGAAACTGGAAACATTCCTATTTTAAGGAGTCTTATCAATATTCCAACCGAAGGTGTAAGCCAGTTTCACTGTGAAGTGTATTTCATCAATAAGGCAACATCATTAAATGTGGTCTGGGGAACAAGTAGCCGTTTTCCTGTAATTGAACCTACATTTCAAATACCAATAAATGTGGGCGCATCAGGAGTAATGGATCTTGTCATTGATGATGCAAAAAAATTCATGGTCAATGTAATGGGAACACAGACTTTCAATACTGTGGATCAGGTAACTGATTATTTTAAAGGAAAAATTACTACTAAAGTTAAAAACTACTTGTCTAAAATAATGTCTGAAGTTAGCTATTATAATATCACACAACATTTGGAAGAAATTTCTCAGGCTTTGCATGAAAAATTAAAAGAAGATTTCAAGGAATATGGTGTAAACCTCATCACATTTTATATATCAAACATTGTTGTTCCTAAAGAGGAAACTAAAAAGCTTGAAGAGGTTTTAAACAAAAAAATGGAATATGGTACTCTCGGATTTAATTGGGCAGACGAACAAATGGCTGACGTTGCTAAAAAATATGCAGAAAACCCTGGAAATAAAGGTGGAGTTGACGGAATGGTGGCCGGTTTTCCAATGGCAATGGCATTTGGTCAAATGTTAGGAAACAATGTCGGAGGAAATATGGCTGGGGGCCTTTTTGGAGGTGCTCAAAACTTTGGAGCAAATCAGCAGCAAGCAAATCAAAATCCTTCCCAACAACAACCGGTTAATAATGAGCCACAAGGCGATGTAGCATTCTGTACAAAATGTGGAAATAAATTAGCTCCAGATGCTGCATTCTGTTCAAAATGTGGAAATAAAGTACAACAAGAGTTAAAATGCAGTAATTGTGGTAAATCTCTTGAACCGGATGACATGTTCTGTTCAGGATGTGGCCATCCAGTAAATGAATAGATGAAATTCTTTTTCATCTTTATTTTTTTATAATTCTTTTTTTTTATTTTGGTGTTGGTCAAAATTAATATTTTTGGGATAGTTTTTCGTTATTAAATATTAAAAAAATAAAAAAACAGTTTTTAATAATTAGTTTAATTATTTAAGAACTGCTTGGATTAAATCTTCGGAAGGTGCTTCAATCTGTACGATAACTTTCTTATTATCAGGGTCTTGGAATCTGAATACACATTTTCCATCTTTTTCTTCAAAGAATCCTTGTTTGCCTGAAATATCTTTTTCAACAATACTTTGTTTCATTCCGTCACGAGTTAAGTTAGCATCTTTAGATAACTCGAATGTTGAAGCATTAATCTGTTGATTATCTTTTTGCATAACAGTAACATTTTGCTTAGCGTCAACGCCCATAAGTGTTACTTCTTTATTTTCATAACTTAGATCCTTTTTCACTTCAAATCCATCAGGTGTACTGATGTTTACAGCAGAAACAGCAACGACTGATACTGCTAGTACTAATAATATGCCTATTAAGAATATTTTTTTATTCATAAAATCACCTAATAGTGATTAAATCACTATCATCTAATGATATGTGGGTGATATGATATATAATTTTCAACAGAAATCAAAAAAAATAGATATATTTTCATTATTTAATTAATTTTGGATAATCCATAAATAATTTAAATTTAAAATTCTAAAATATTATCATATAATATATAAAATGGTGATATATTGAAAAAGTTTTTTATACTACTTATAATAGTACTATTTTTTTCAGTTTCTGCTGTTGCGGCTGAGGGGAATTTTACCTCACTTCAAACTGAAATTGAACAGAGTAGTGACATGATTGAGATATCACAGGATTATGTCTATGATGCGGATGTGGATTCAAATATCTCTGATGGAATATACGTTAACAAAAAGAATTTTGTAATAGATGGTAACGGACACACAATTGATGCAAAAAACTACTCAAGAATTTTTCAATTTGCTGGAGACAACATTACATTAAGCAATTTAATTCTTACTAATGGTTTTGCTGAAAATGGTGGAGCTATTACTACAATCGCTCCGTTAACCTTGAACAATGTAACATTCATATCAAATAGGGCAACTGATAATGGGGGTGCTATTTCAACATTCCCTGAAATTGTCGTTAATAACTGTCTTTTTGATTCAAATTATGCTAAGAATGGTGCTGCAATTTCATCATTACTGCAGTCTGTAACAATAATAGGCAGTACATTTCAAAATTTCAATGCTAATTATGCAATAGTGAATGTAAAGTCAGCAATTATTGTTAATTCAACCTTTATGAATTCAAATTCACAATATGCGACTGCAATTTATACTACCGGGGCTACTGTCTTGAATAATACTAATTTCATTAACTTGCATGCAAATAAAACGGCTGGTGCTGTAGGTTTAAAAAATTTCCAGCTATGTGTTATCGATAACTGTACATTTATAAACACTACTGCTGTTAAGAATGGTGGTGCTGTTTATTTGGACACTGAAAATTTTTATGCAGAGGATACAATGGTTTTAGTAAACAATTCAAAATTCATCAATTCTTCAGGTGATTTTGGAGGAGCTTTTGTTCAGTTGTCAGGTAATTTGTCTATTGAAAATTCCTTATTCTGGAATAATGTTGCAAAATATGCTGGAGGAGCAGTTTATGTTTCTGTGGCTCCTGTTGGAATTTCCAACACCACTTTTCTTAATAATAGGGTAACTGAAAACTATACTAAAACAGGAGCGTTCCATTTGTATATGGGTGGCGCAGTTGCCAGTGATTTAAACTTTATTAATAATACTGGTGCAATATATGTCAAAGAGGCTATACTCTATTTAAATGATTCATATTTCGATAATAATGGTTATGGAGTATATAGTGTCTATGATAATGACATCAAAATGAATAATACCATTTTTAAAAATTCTAATAATTCATTGAATAACACTGATTACATATATCATTTTGATAATGAAGGTATGGATGTGGATTTGATAAATAATACCATAACTGTTGAAAATCTTCCTAAATATTTCAACCTAAACGATTGGGGTTGGGTAAGTTCCATTAAAGACCAAGGTAGTATGGGTGCTTGCTGGGCATTTGGTATTATAGGATCTCTTGAATCAGCATTGCTTAAGGCAACTGGTGTTGAATATACCTTTTCAGTAAACAATATGAAAGATTTAATGCTTAGGTATTCTTCCCTAGGGTCTTTGAGTGATGAGGGAGGTCTTGGATTTTTTGGTGTAGCTTATTTGCTCTCTTGGATGGGAACATTTTCCGAAGAGTATGATGCCTATGACGAATTGGGAAAATTATCCCCTATCATTTTTGATGTTAGTAAGTATCATGTTCAGGACGTGGTAATTATTCCACCAAGAAAAAACGTGACAGATAACGATTTACTTAAGAGAGCTATAATTGATTATGGTTCTTTAATTGTTGGTTACATGGCTCATGATTCATATCCTTATTATAATGGAACAAATGGTGCTCAATATTATAATGAAACTGGTGATGGAAACCATATGATTTCTCTTGTTGGATGGGATGACAACTATTCAAAAAATAATTTCATAATAACTCCTCCTGGTGATGGAGCATGGATTATCAAAAACAGTTATGGTGAAAATCATGGTGTCAATGGTTATGATTATGTTTCTTATTATGATTTAACATTATTATTTGACAACCCTGCATACGCTTTTATCATATCAGAATCCAAAAACTACACTGGAATTTATCAAACAGATTATGGTGCATTTTTTTATATAAATACTACAAATCAAACAGTATCATATAAAAATAATTTTGACAATGCATCCAATGAGTTAATCAGTGCTATAGGTACATTTTTCAGAAATGCAAATCAGGATTATACATTTGAAATCTATGTCAATGACAATTTGAAGTTAACCCAAAACGGAACAAGTTTATTTTCAGGATACCATACAATTGCTTTGGAAAAAGAAATTCCATTAAAATCTGGAGATAACTTCACAGTCGTAATGACAACTAATTCCCTACCGTTACTCAATCAGTCTAGGATACAATTTGAATCTGGTCGTTCATATGTTAAATATGGTGATGAATGGGAGGATTTATCTTTAAAAAATGCAACTGTTTCCCTTAAAGTCTATACTAAAGGATTTAATCTTTATACTGAAGATTTGGTTAAAATATATAAGAACGATTCTAAATTTGAAGCCAATATTGGTGTGGCTAATGAAACAGTAACCTTTGAAATTAATGGTGTTAAGTATAATAGGACATCTGATGAAAATGGCATTGCAAGAATGGCTATTAACTTAAACCCTGGAAATTACACCATTAAAACAATTTTCAACGGAACAGCTGTGGAAAACACAATCACTGTTTTACCTACATTAATTGCCGATAATTTGGTAAAATACTTCAGAAACGATTCACAGTTCTATGTTTCATTGATTGATGGTGAAGGAAAACCTGTTTCAAATGTAAATATTACAATGAACATCAATGGAGTATTCTATAATAGGACAACCAATGAAAACGGAACAGCTAGATTAAACATAAACTTAAATCCGGGTGTTTATATATTGACTGCAATCGATCCTTTAACAGGCCTTCAGATGTCTTATAACATCACTGTTTTACCGGTATTAACTGCAGAGGATTTAAATATGGTCTATAAGGATGGTTCCACATTCAATGCCACTCTTGTTGACGGTCAGGGCAATCCATTATCTGACGTTGACGTGACATTCAATATCAACGGTGTGTTCTATAATCGTACAACCGATAAAAATGGTGTTGCTAAATTAAATATTAATTTAATGGCTGGTGAATATATAATAACTTCACAATATGGCCAAGCAATGATATCAAATAAAATTACTATTGCCGCAAAAGAGGAATAAACTCCTCTTCTCTTTCTTTTTTTTAAACCCATATATAACTAAATATTATAACCTTTAAATTTAAGAAATCATATATACTATATTGAGATAAATTTTAAGGATTGTTTTTTCATGAATTATTTAGTTGTTGGTGCGGGAAATGCAAGCAGGCCTGTTGCAAGATTGCTTAATCATTTGGGCCATAATGTAATTATAACTGATTTAAAAGAAATCACTGCTTTTAAAAGTGATGTTCAACGTATTTTGCTTCAAATGGAAAATGAAGGGATTACTTTGGATTTGGGAAATCAAAATCCGACTTTGGATGGTATCGACGCTGTTTATGCTCCACCTACTTTACCTGAGTCAGCTCCAATCGCTAAATTAATCAAAGAATCTGATGTTGACGTATTGACCAATGTAAAATTCTCAAAAATTGTCAACGATTTAATTCCTGTTGATATTATAGGTATAACAGGTACTATGGGTAAAACGACAACTACATTTATCACAACCAGTCTTTTTAAACAGGCAGGATATAATGTATGGTCATGCTCTTCACTGGTCAATAATCTTGTTTCTGAAGCTATTATTGATGGTATTGTTAAAGGTAAGGCTGACGACTGTGATATAGCTATTTTTGAATTGCCTCATGGAACAATTGGTCTTTTAAATAGCTTAAAAATTAAAATAGGTCTTTTGACCAATATTGCAGAAGATCACTTGTCTGAGTTCGGTGGGTCTTTGGAAAAATATCAGCAAAGAAAACTAATCCTTGAAAAGATGTCCGAAACATTTATCGCAAACTACTCATGTTTTGATATAATAAATCCTCAAAGAAACGATGCATTATATTATGCTTTAGATGATGATGTTGATTTTAAAGGTAGTGTTGGTGATAAATCCTTAACTGTACAATATTGTGATGGCTCTTTTACTACACCCTTCTACATGATGAGCTACTTTTTTGAAAATTCCGTAGCGGCAAGTGCAGTTGCATTAACATATGGCATTAAAAAGGAAGATATAATTGATGCATTATCTGTGTTTAAGGGTTTGCCTGCACATATGGAAGATGTAGGTGACTATAATGGGAGGAAAGTAATTTTGGACTCCGCATTTTTATATGATGGGATGAAAATAACTCTAGATTACTTTAAGGATGAAAGTGTTGTACTGTTTCTTGATCATTTTGATACATTATCTGTTCGTGACAAGGCTGAAGTTGGTGAATTGGTAAGTAATTATGATATTAAAACGGTTATTGCAAGTGGTTTTAATGAAGTAACGCAGGAAGTGGAAATGGAGGCTGCTAATGAATTGTTGGATGCAATTTCCAATCCTAAAATACAAAAGGTTGCAGTTGAAAACATAGAAATTGCAGCTGCTGAAACATTCAAATATTCTGAACCTGGAGACATAATTCTTCACATGGGACCACTTATAGCCTATGACAGATTGACTACTGTAGAAAAAATTATGAAAGGGCTTGATGAAGGAAGTAAAAAATATGAATAAAAAAACATTTGGTATTATTGGAGTTTGCGGTGCTAACGGTAATCTAATCGCCAGAATTCTTAAAGAGAGGGGCTATAATGTGGTGGGGACGGATTTGTCTCCAATTGAGAAATGCAGATTTTCAAAATCCCTTGAAGGATATGATATAGAATTATTCTATGGTGAAACTCCAGACGAGTTTTTTCAAAAGGCAGATTATATTGTTCCTCCAGCAAGTTTGTCTAAAAAATCAGCTATTTTTAAAAAAATAGACAAGTCATTGTTTGAATTGGAGGATGTCATTGACAATTTCCACACAGAAAAGCCAGTATTTGGAATAACGGGGACTAACGGAAAGACAACCACCACAACTCTTCTTAAAAAAATTGCCTATGACAATGAGATTGAGCCGACGGAACACAATCTAGAAAAAATGCAGGGTAATGCAGAATACATTCCAATACTTCAGTCTCGATTGCATGGGGATGTAGCAATTCTGGAAGTTGGTACTTTTGGAGTTCCGGGAACCGTTAAAAGGATTGTTGATTATGCTGAAATGCAGGCAGGTTTAATAACTAATATAACTCCTGATCATCTTGATTGTCTTGGAAGCTTCATGGATTATGCACATGTAAAAGGCGAATTCATAGAGGAGTTAAACGGTAAAAAACTAATTGTCAATGGACAGGATCCTACAATAATGGGGCTTTTAAGGGAATATGATTTTGATGGAGATTTAATCACATTCGGTATTGATTGGATGCCTGAAAGTGTAAATCCAAAAGAATGTGTCTGTGGACGTGAAATCAAAGTAAAAGAAATAATTTCCGGTTGTGGATATTATTTCTGTCCATGTGGCATAACAACTCCTCAAGTGGATTATATTGCAACAAATATTGATTTAAAAAATCGTAGATTTGATTTGCACACTCCTGACGAAAAGTTAGAAGTTCAAATGTCAATCGATGGCCTCCACAATGTTTATAATGTTACTGGTGTTATCATAGCTGCTCATGAATTTTTAGAATTACCATATGATAAGATTTTAGAGTCTGTCGCAACATTCACTGGTGTTGAAGGAAGGATGGAAAAGGTTGCTGAAATAGACTCCAAAGACATTTATGTGGATTATGCACACAATCCCGCAGGTGTTCAAACGGTTTTAAATCAATTTGAAAAATTATTCGGTGATTTTACTTGTGTAATTACTGTATCTTCCGAATCCGGTCATGATGGTGATTTGGCAATATTTAAACATGCATTGGAATTTTCAAAATATGTTGTTCCTGCCTCTGCCGCATCACAAAAAATCGCATATGAACTTATTCAAGATGATTCTTCTTTATCAGATAGGATTTTGTTCGATTCCATAGATGAATTTGTTAAAAAAGGAACTCTTGGTGCAAGCTATGATGAAGTCAGGGATGGAATAAAAAAAGCTCTTAATACGGATTGCGGTTTGATTGTAGCTATTGGCGAAGCTGCAACTAAATTCAAGTCATGTGTTGATGATTTGTAGTTTATAAAAAAATAAAGAATAGGTTTGAAATTAAACCTATTTGAGTATTTCATTTACTGTTGCTTCGTCTGGTGATTCAATTTGTATTATTTTACCACCATCAACATATGAAAAACGAACTCTACCGTCATCATAAGTTTCTAAAGTACCATCATGTCCATTAATGGTTTTATTTTGGGCATTAGGCATCTCAGCAACATAACTGGTAATTTCACCTTTTGCGGAGATATATTTTACAACAATTCTTTTGTCACCGTTATCGAAAACTGCACGGGATAATTTTGCATCTGGATTTGAACTCATATTTGCGTTTTCACCAGTTGCAGTCAAGTTGTCGTCTTGTGTGTATCCGTTAGGTATTTTGAATTGTTTGTCGTTTATTTTTAGTACTCCATCTTTGTAATCTACGGTAGCTACGTCGCCGTCAGTACTTACACTAGAACTGCTACTGCTGCTGCTTCCGAATGAGAATTCCCATGCGCTGACTGCGCTTACAGCAAGGCAGAGTGTTACTAATGCTATTAATATTAACATTATTTTTCTTTTCATTGTTTTCACCTAATTAATGTAGTATGTATAAAAGACACTACATATGAATTGTCTGTTAGTTTTCATTTAAATATTATATGTTATCTCATGGTGATATTGGTATTTTTATAAGATTAAATTATGTTATTAAGTTTTTATCTATGGTGGGTTATAATTTAAGTCATATTGATGATTGGTGTTAAAAAAATAAAGGGTAGGTTTGTAATTAAACCTATTTGAGTATTTCATTTAATGTTGCTTCATCTGGTGCATTAATTTCAATTAATTTTCCATTATCACCATATGTGAAAACAACGGTTGTGTCATTTTGTGTTTTAAATGCACCTGTATGACCATTGATTGTTTTAGTTTCACCATTAGCTGATGCGTTGTATGTAATTTCATTATTTGGTACATAGACATATTTCACTATAATAGTGTTATTTCCACTATCGAATGCAGCACGAGTCATTTTAGCACCTTGAATAGTACTCATATTCGCATCTACACCGGTTTGGGTAAAGTTGTTGTCTTGTGTGTATCCGTTAGGTATTTTGAATTGTTTGTCGTTTATTTTTAGTACTCCATCTTTGTAATCTACGGTAGCTACGTCGCCGTCAGTACTTACACTAGAACTGCTACTGCTGCTGCTTCCGAATGAGAATTCCCATGCGCTGACTGCGCTTACAGCAAGGCAGAGTGTTACTAATGCTATTAATATTAACATTATTTTTCTTTTCATTTTTATCACTTAATAATTGATGTAGTTATATAAAACTCACTACAATATATAATATATTTGTTTTAATTTAAATATACTTATTTTCTGGTGATGTTTATTACTTGTCAAATGCTCTCACTAATTTTATAAGTAGTTAATAACTTAAATTACATTATGACTACTTACATTAAACATCCATTAATTAAAAATGATTCTATTGAGTCAAGACTTTATCAGCAAGTGTTGGCTGGGGATGTTTTAAAGAAAGGAAATACTATGGTTGTTGCACCTACTGCATTAGGTAAAACTATCGTGGCAATATTGGTCGCAGCGGATAGGTTACAGAAAGTCAAAAACTCCAAGGTTCTCATTTTAGCTCCAAGCAAGCCATTGGCTATTCAGCATGAGGCAAGTTTCAAGGAGTTTTTAAATCTGCCCTGCACATCAATTACGGGTTCTATTAAAACTGATGAACGTGTTAAGAGATGGGAGGAATCCAGAATTATTTCTGCCACTCCTCAAACAGTAGAGTCTGATTTATTGAATGGAAGATATGATTTAAGTAGTGTTTCATTGATTGTTTTTGACGAATGTCATCATGGTGTTGGTGCATATTCTTATGTTTATTTGGCTTCCCGTTATGTCAAGGAATCCAATTATAATCTAATTTTAGGTTTGACTGCTTCACCTGGTTCTGATAAATCAAAAATCAAGGAGGTCTGTGAGAATCTCTACATTCAGAATGTCGTGGTTAAAACGGAAAATGACCGTGATGTAAAGCCATATTTCAATCCGGTTAAAATTGACTGGGTCAGAATAGACATGAGTCCTGAACTTGAAAAGATTAACAAATCTCTTGAAAAGGCTTTAAAGATACGGTTAAAAACTTTAAAGAATATGGGTATTCTTAAGACTATTTCTGTTACTAAAGTTGATATCCTAAAAACAAGGGGGCGCATTCAGGGCGAAATTGCCCGAACTACCAACCCTAAAAAGGAATTGTTCCAAGCTATTTCAATTTTAAGTGCAGTTATCAATATTCAGCATGCTCAGGAACTTGTTGAAACTCAGGGTGTCCATCCTTTTAATAAATATATTAAGAGGTTACGTAAAAAGACAACCAAAGCATCAAAATCCTTGATGAATGATCCTAATTTTTCACGTGCAGTCAGACTTGCACATGATGCGGAAAATAACGGTTGGGAGCATCCTAAACTCAGGTCTTTGGCAGAAATATTAAAAAAAGAATTGGGTGCTGGTGATGGTCAGACCACTCTTAAAACAACAAGATATGATAATAAACAGGATGAAAAGGCATCTAAGGTTATTGTTTTCACTCAATTCAGAGACACCCTTGAAATGATTCATGACAAGCTTGAACGTGAAGGAATAAAATCTGCAAAGTTCTTTGGTCAGGCAACCAAGGATGGTGAGAAAGGTCTCACTCAAAAAGAACAAAAGGAAATCATTAAGGCATTCAGGATGGGCGAATATGATGTTTTAATTTCAACTAGTGTTGCTGAAGAGGGTATCGATATTCCTGCAGTTGATTTGGTTGTTTTATATGAGCCTGTTCCGTCTGAAGTTCGTATGATTCAGCGTCGTGGAAGAACTGGCCGTAAGAGAACAGGTCGTGTAAAGGTTTTAATCACAAACGAAACTCGTGATGAGGGTTATTATTGGTCTTCTGTAAGAAAAGAAGATAATATGAAAAACCAGTTGATAGATCCTAATGTATTAAAAGAGTTGAATGAATCTGCAGTTGCAAGAATGGATAATGAAAAAAGGGTTAAAGTCATTGATAAGCCTAAAGAAGAAAAATTGCCTTTGGTTTACGCTGATTCCCGTGAAGGCAATTCAAAAGTAATCAGGTATTTGTCTCAAATGGAAATGGATGTTAAAGTTCATTCGATGGCAGTTGCTGACTATCAGGTAAGTGATGAGGTAGCTATTGAAAGAAAAACTGCAAAAGATTTCGTCAGTTCTATGATTGATAAACGTTTATTCAAGCAAGCTAGGGAATTGTCTGAAGAGTTTAAGCGTCCTTTAATGATTCTTGAAGGGGATGACTTATATTCTGGAATGGTTAATCCAAATGCAATTAGAGGTACCATTGCATCAATAGCTCTTGATTTTGGTATCAGCATTATTCCAACTAGGGATGCTCAGGATACTGCTGCAATGATTAAAAGAATCGCCATCAGGGAGCAAAGCGGTGAAAAAACCAATATACAAATAAGGACAGATAAAAAACCGGTTAGTTTATGGGAGCAGCAACTGTTCATTGTCGAATCTTTACCTGCTATAGGTCCCGTTAATGCTAAAAATTTACTGGAGCATTTTGGTTCTGTTGAAAAAGTATTCAATGCATCTGAAAATGAATTGATGGAAGTTGAAGGCATTGGAAAAATTACTGCTCAAAACATAAGAAAGGTTATTGAGTCTAAATATCTTTATTTCAAAAAGGAGATTAAGGAGAAAAAACTCCTTTAAAATTTATGGTTAATAAAGCTTTTTTTATTGTTTTCTTAAGTATAATTGAATATTTTTCATTTTTCGTAATGTTTAATTAAGAAAAATTACATAATAATTATCGTATAACAACTTTTACTTGAGTTTTTATATGTGATTGTTTAATATTCAAAAAATTAGGAGAAAATAATTTATGAAATATAGATATTTATCCATATTTTTACTAGTATTGATATTATCTGTCGGTGCTGTTTGTGCACAGGATAATTCTACTGATGATAGTAGTGTTATTGCAGCAAGCAGTGATGATGTCGTATCTATAGACAGTAATATTGATGTTTTACAAGATAATGAAAGCGATGAGTTTAAGTCATTTTCTATCGATGACAGCAATTTTAACAATTACTTCGATGAAAATGGTTCTATACTCGAAAGTGCAAATATTTCTGATTATAGTGAAATAATTCTTGGAAATATTTCAAATCATGTAATGGTTTTTGATAAAATTTTAACTATTATTCCTAACAATGATAGTGTATTGACTAATGTAGGCATTACTTTCAATGCAGGAAGTGACAATTCCATCATTAAAGGTTTAACTTTCCAAAATACTAATGGTGTGACTGCATTAACTATTTTTAATGCGTCTGATATTCTTATTTTAGATAATGTATTTTCAGTTTCTTCCGGAGATGCAGATGGTTTAATTGCAATAAGTGCTGATTATGCTAAAAATCTATTGTTCAGTTCTAACAATGTCACTTATTCAGCTAAAAGTAATGGAACTGCTGGAAAATATGCTAATGCAATTCGTGTAACTAATTCTGATAATGCAAATATTTATGATAACCGTTTCAGAATAAATGTCTCTTCTGTTGATGTTCCTTGGAATGAGATTCCTGCAGCTTCAGAAAATTGGGTAAGCGATCCTATATCTGAAGGTATTGTTGTTAAGGATTCAAACAATGTTACAATAAGCTTAAATATGGTACTTCTTAATGCTACTGATATAGTTACTGCTTATGGCTATGATACAGTTTATGTGGTTGATATTAACAATTGTACTGACTCATACTTCGGATCAAACTATGTCGTTGCACAAGGTCAAGATTACATTTATGGTCTTATTGCAAGTGGTAATAACTTAAACATTACAACCAACTCAATCATAGTTCAATCTTTATTAAATTATGCTAATGCTATTGATATTGAAGGACCAGCAGATGTAAATGTAGAAAATAATGTTTTAGCTGCTATTTCACCAACTGCTGCTTATGCTGTTTATGGTGCTATGTCAAATGGTAATGTAACTGCATACTTTGACAATAATACTATTGGGGCTAAAGCTTACGCTGCTTTTGGTATGGAAGTGAGTGGAATATCAGGAAATGTATTCAACAATAAAATTACTGTAACTGGTAATCATACCACTGGTATCGCTTCCAGATTTGATGCATTGGCTGTTGCTGGAAACAATATTGCTGTAAATGGTTCTGGTGAAGGTAACCAATATGTTTGGGACGGTTTTGGTGTTGAAAATGTCGCTATTAAAGTAATTAAAGGTTTAGTCATCATTGAAAATAATACTATCACTGCTAATGGCAAAGGTATTGTTGCATCTGATGTAAACTTAACTGCTGAATCAAATGATATCACTGTTGTTGATACTGGTTTAGCTAATTCTTATGCTATTTCCGTTTCTAACTGTTCTTATGTTGAAATCAATGAAAATATTGTAAAATATACGGGAAAAACCAATGGTACTTTTATTAACAATGCTATGAATGTAGCTGATTCTAATGTTGAATCTATTGATGGTAATACTTTTGAAATTGCTATTCCTTCTGTTGATGTTGCATGGCCTGAGATTCCTGCTGGATCAGGTAATTATGTAAGGCTTCCTGTTTCTGAAGGTATTGTATTGAATAATGACACTAACTTAGTATTCTCCAACAATTTAGTTTATCTTAATGCTACTGATGTTATAACTGCTTATGGTTATGACACCATTTATGTTGTTGATGTTGATTCTGACAATGCTGTAGTGGACAACAATATTATTGCTGCAAATGGTGCAGATTACGTTTATGGTCTTATCATTTCCGGAGATAACTTTGCTGTTTCTAATAATGCTATTCAAGTAGAATCTAATAATTATGCTAATGGTATTGATGTAGAAGGTCCTGCTGAAGGTATTGTTGACAGTAATGTCATTGCTCTAACTTCTCCTATTTCAACTTACGGTATTTATGCTGCAATGTCTAATGGTAATGTCAGTGTAGATTACATTAATAATACTATTCGTGCTGATTCCTATGCCGCATTTGGTATCGAATTAGGTGGAATTGAATCTAATGTTGCTTATAACACCATAGAATTAAATGGTAATTACACTACTGGTATTGCTGCTAACCTTGATTCATTAATTATCAATGATAATGAAATTATTGTGAATGGGTCTGGTGTCGGCAATGAATATGTATGGGATGGTTTCGGTGTTGAAAATGTTGCTATTAAAGCAATTAATGGTCAAGTAGCAATTTCATACAATAATATAACCTCTACTGGAAAAGGTTTATTCATCACAAAATCCAATTTAACTGCTGAAAGAAACACTATCGCTGTTAATGATAATGGATTAGCTGATTCATATGGAATTTACGTTTCCGATAGTTCAGATGTATTGATTATTAATAATGGAATTGACTTTACAGGTAACACTAACGGTACATTTATAAACAATGCTTTATATGTAGCTGATTCTGCTATTGATGCTATTGAAGAAAATACTTTTGACATTGCTATTCCTTCCGTTGATGTGAATTGGAGAGAAATTCCTGCTACTTCCGGTAATTGGGTAAGCGCTCCTGTTTCCGAAGGTATCGTGCTTGATAATGTCACTGATTTATCTTTTGCTTTCAATCATATAAATCTTAATGCTACTAATATTATAACTAAATCTGGTTATGATACTGTTTATGTTGTTGATGTGAAAGCAGATAATGCAGTAATCGATAACAATATTATCAATGCAATGGGTAAAGACTACATTTACGGCATTTTAATTAAAGGTGAGGACTTCACTATTTCAAATAACAATATTGAAGTTGAATCAGACTCCACATATGCAAATGGTGTGGATATTGAACCTGTATCCTCAGGTGTTGTCGACAATAATGCATTCATAATTAAAGCTCCTGATGTTGTTTATGGAATTTACACTGCTATGGATTGGTATGACTTTGAATATTCTGATGCTATAGATTATACAAATAACTATATTGAAGCAGAATCTCATGCTGTATATGCCATGTCATTATATGGAAGTGAAGCTAACATTGCTGATAACATATTAGTGCTTGATGGTAACTACACTATGGGTATCGTATCAATGATGATGGATGATGTAGCTACAATCACTGGTAATGACATATCCGCTAACGGTTTGAAAGATGACATTGCTAAAACTGGTGATATGGTTGATGCACAAACAGTAGGTATTTTCACAATGTCTGAAAGTCAAGTTCACAATAATGCAGTCACATCTTCAGGTAACTATACTGTTGTCAATTCTGCTTCTGGCAGTGAAATCACCGATAACTATTTAGTTGCTAAAGAATTATTGGGTGATGAAAGTGTTGACGATACTTTAGATGACTCACTTGTTGAAAACAACATTCCTGTCGCAAATGCAACTAATTATAATTTGACAAACGATACTTTCCACTTGTTCTTTGATTTAGAAGGTTTCTTAAGAGATAATATTACCTCAGAATCATTAACATTCATTGGTGAATTTTCAGAAGTTGGTCCATGGATTACCATTGACAGACCAATTAAATTATTAAGTGATAATGCAACTTTAAATGATATTTCATTCACAATCAATTCTGATAATGTCACTATTGACGGATTTGATTTCATTTCTGAAAATATGGCTGATTTAATAGAAATTTCTGAAGCAAACAATGTTTCAATTATTAACAATAACTTCGATGTAACTGGTGTAGAGGATGACAATAATGCAGTTATAAGAATTATTGATTCAAGCAATGTTACAATCGATAAAAACGCTATTGATTTCGTTGTAAAAACTAATGAAACTTTTTCCAATAGTGTTATTGCTGCAGAAGAATCAGACAATATTGTAATTACAAACAATACTATCACTGCAGACATCCCTGCCCGTCCTGTCAACTGGACTAGTGGACAAGTTTTATCTGATGTTATTTCACTTATTGAAACTGACAATGCATATTTGGAAGACAATAACATATCTGTAGTATCAAACGATCAAACAAGTACTTATGATACTGTTTATGGTGTCCACATTACTGGTGATAATGCTACTCTCATGGACAACAATATTGAAGTCTATGGAGCTCCTTATGGATATGGTTTAGTTGTTGCAGGTAAAGATTTCTCTATTGGAGGCAATAACATTACTGTAGCTTCTGATAAAGACTATGCTTGTGGTATTGATATTGAAAGTAATTCAAATGGTCTCATTTCAGGAAATAATATTGAAGTCGATGCAGTTTCCTCATATGGTATTTACACAGCTAACTGGGGTGGAGATGTCCAAACTGAAATCTTTGGAAATGATATAACTGCTTCTGGTAATTCAGTATTTGGTTTATCATTATCAGGCAGTGAAGCGGATGTAGAAAATAACAACATTACCACTACGGGTAACTTCACTACGGGCATTGCATCTGCTGTTGATAATATAACTATTTGTAATAACAATATTGTAGCTAACGCTTCAAATGAAGGTATTCCATTAGGTTATGACACAATGGGTATTGAAACTACTGGTGTTCATATTGTAAGAGGTAATGCAATAGTTAGGGATAACAATATTACAGCAACTGGTGAATATGCTGTTGATGCTAAAGGAACTGGTTCTGTAACAGATAACTATTTAATTTCATTAAACTACACTGGTGATGCTGCTGTTGATGTTAATGTGGGAGACACCCTTGTATTAAACAACACTCCTGAAATGCAAAGAGTTATTATCCAGGCTGAAGATGTTGTAATGTATTATAAAAACGGTACCAGATATGTTTTAAAAGTAACTGATATGAACGGTAAACCATTAGCTAATGAAACAGTAACTCTTACTATTAATGGTGCTACTTACAATAGAGTAACTGATGAGAATGGTACTGCTTCAATTGCTATTAATTTAAATCCTGGTAATTACACAGCTTTTGTATCATATGTTGGTACTGGAAATTGTACTAATTCAACTATTGAAAACACTATTACTGTTTTATCTACTATTTATGGGGATGACTTAGTAAAAATGTTCAGAAATGAATCCCAATACTATGCTACTTTCCTTGATGGTCAAGGCAATCCTTTAGCTGAAGGAACTAACGTTACATTCAACATCAATGGAGTATTCTACACTCGTCAAGTAAATGGTAGTGAAGGAAAAGCTAAATTAAACATTAACTTAGAACCTGGAGAATATGTCATCACTGCTTATCATCCACTTAACAAACAGGAATATTCAAACAACATTACTGTATTGTCCACTATAGCAGATAATGATGATTTAGTAAAATACTATAAAAATGATTCTCAGTATGTTGTTACTATTTTAGGTGCTGATGGTAAAGCTGTTGGTGCTGGTGAAAATGTTACATTCAACATTAATGGTGTAATGTACACTCGCCAAACCAATGCATCCGGTCAAGCTAAATTAAACATTAATTTACAGCCTGGAAACTACACAATTACTGCAATGTACAATGGATGTATGGTATCAAACGACATTGAAGTATTGCCTATTTTATATGCTGAAGACTTGTATAAAAAATACGGCACTTCCGATCAATTCAGAGCATTATTACTTGATGGTCAAGGTAATCCTTTATCAGGTGAAAACATAACATTCAATATTAATGGTGTATTCTATCAAAGAACTACTAATGCTGATGGTTATGCTGCATTGAATATCAGGTTAGGTGCTGCTAAAGATATCTATGTTATTACTTCAAGTTATAATGGTACCAGCATATCAAACAAAATATATATTACAGATTAAGGGGTAAATAACCTCTTAACCTTTTTTTTATTTTAAAATTAGAAATTATTTTTAAGATATTTTAAACTTTTTTTAATGGAATTTTTATCATTTACTTCAATCATGTAGATGCCATCATAATTTTTCTTTTCAAAAGTATTGATGATATCGTTTAATTGAATATTGCCTTCACCAAGTGGTAGGTGTGAGTCATCATCACCCATATTATCATGTGCATGTATGTGTTTAATTGAATCAAAATACATCTCATCTGGAGATATTCCTGCATGGTGAGCATGGCCTATGTCAAAAGTCATTCCCATTTCAAGTTCCACGAGAGTTTCATTTAATCTGGTCATGTCTTGATAAATCATGCTTTCAAAGGCAGGCATATTTTCAATGGTGGTGTTAACTCCCAAATCTTTACTGTACTCTCCAAGTTCCTTAATTGAATTGTTTGCAACTTTATAAATTTCTTCAGGCATTTCCCTTGCAAGAAATGGAATTAATCCTGGATGGACAACGACAACCTTCGCATCAATTTCATTTGCCAAATCAATCGAATCTCTAATCTGCTCCATTGAGTTGGCTCTGCTTTTAGAACCTAAAGCCGCTATATTCACATCCATAAATGGGGCATGAATTGTGTATTCTAAATTATAACTGTTCAATAAATCCAAATCAAAAGTTTCAGTAGGGTACTGATGTAATAATTCGGCGTATTTAATGCCTAATCCTTCAATAAACTCTAAACTACTGTCTAAACTATTATTAAATGTTGCTAATGTTGATGCACCAATTTTCATTTTATCACTTTCTGACTGCGCTGATTTCCAATCCCATTTCGATAGCTTCAATAATGAAATCAGATAATTCAATGCCGTTTTTTATTTTTATTTCTCCTTTTTTAGATGTTGTTGCTGTAAGCAAATATTCTCCACCAATTAATATGTCAAAGTTGGCCCTTCCATTTTCACGACCTAACTCTAAAATCAGCTGCTTTTTGGTATGAATTATGTCAATTTCAAAAGGATCCTGACCATATTTATCTTCAATCACTTCAACACCCAATGAAATTCCAATCTTTTCTTCAATTTCAGCTATTCTTTTACCATTTTTGCCGATAACCTTAGGAACCAAATCATCAGGAATGTAAATGTTTGCCCTTTCTGGGGATATTACCTCAACATCGACCTTTGCCTTTTTAGGCAGTATTCTTTTTATTTGCCTTAAAATCTCTTTTTCAGCGATAATATCGACAGAAGATTTTGCAGAACTGTTTGATGGATTATTAACCAAGTCCAAATCCATCACGATAGTCTGCTCTCCATAAGTATAAATTTCGTTTTTCAACTCACCAGTTTCAAAATCACGAACTTCAATCACGGGTCTTGCAAGATCTGCTTCTTTCATTCCACTTGGAACCTTGACAGTCATTTTTGTCTCATATACACTTTTAACTTCGCCGTCTTCAATATAAATGCTGGTATCAACGATTGACGGGATAACACCGAGTTCCACTCTTGAAGCTATCCTTTGTATGGCGTCTATTGGTCTTGTTGCATGAACGACACCAATCATTCCAACTCCCGCTAAACGCATGTCTGCAAAGATATTGAAGTCATGGTTCTTTCTGAGTTCATCATAAATGGTGTAGTCTGGTCTGACTAAAAGCAATACGTCTGCAGTATTTTCCATGCTTCCTTCTAATGGAGCATATTGGGTTATTTCATCGGGAAGTTGCAAATCCCTAGGTGATTCCATTGTCTTAACGATTTTATTCATTTCGCCGGAATAGTATTTGGCAATCGCTTGGACAAAAGTGGATTTTCCGGCACCAGGAGAACCTGAAATGAGAATTCCCTCTGCATTGTTGTCTATTCTTTCCATCAATTTGGAACTTAAGTGGTATTCTTCCAGATCAATATTTGCAACAGGTCTTACTGCAGTAATTTCAATTGCTTCAGAAAAAGGTGGTCTGGCTATTGAAATTCTGTATTCTCTTGACTGAACAACAATGGATCCTTCTTTCACTGATTCCAAATATGTCTTAGCATCACTTCTGGATTTTTCAATAATCTCATCAATTATTTCTTGAAGTTTTGTGTGGTTGTAGACTTCATCACTAAGTTCAACAAAGTCAATATGTCCTGGCTTTCCTTTTTTGGCCATCGGAACAACATTTTCCTTTAAATGAACAGACATTGTATTTTTATCAAAGAATTTTGCAATGGATAATTCCTTTTCAACATATTCCTGTTTATAATAGTAAACTGGAATTCCCTGAGCCTTTGCGGTTTCAGCCTGTACTTTGTCATTTGTAAGTAATGTTCCGAATTCTGACCTTGCCAAATCTCTGATTAATGCATCGATTTCTCCACTTTTTGCATACTTGATGTCATAATTTGTAGGACGTTTTCCTTTAAATGATACTGCAAGCTCTCCTTCATATTGCAATTCTTGCAAGTGCTGAAGTTCATTTAATCCGTTAATGCCTTCGCGTCTATTCGCATTAGCCTGATGCTCAAGTTCACAAACTACCGCTTCCGGAACGATTATTTCAGGGTAATCTAAATCTTCTTCCTCTAAAAGTTTAGTGATTGCTCCAATAATCACTGCGCTTGTATCTGGAATTATTGTTTTCATTTTAATACACGTCTTCTGGGTTGACAAGTCTTTTCTGATTTGTTTTTAAATCTTCATCTTTCAAGTCATCAATGTCTGGTGAATTTTCTAATTTGAGATTTCTAAAGAAACATGAATAATAACCTTCATGGCATGCAGCACCGTTTTGTCTGATTTTTAAGATAATTGCATCCATATCACAATCAACAAGAATTTCCTCTACTTCCTGAGTATGACCTGAGCTTTCTCCTTTTAACCATTGCTTATTTCTTGAAGTGCTCCAATAATGAGCTTTTCCGGTTTCAATTGTTTTTTTCAAGGCTTCCTCATTCATGTTGGCTACCATCAATATTTCTCCGCTGGCCGCATCCTGTGCCACTGCTGTTATTACTTTCACGCCATTAATCTCATGTCTAAAATTAATTTTCATGATTATTCCCCTTTCAAGTAACTTACTATATTGTCAATTTCAACTAAATCCTGATTTCCGCTTTCCATATCCTTGACAGTTACTTTACCCTCTTCCAGGTCATTTTTACCGATGATGATTATTTTTGGAACTTTGATTTTATCGGCATAATTCATAAGTTTTTTAAATTTCTTGTTGTTCAAGTCAACGTCACAGCGAATTCCTGATCTTCTTAATGTCTGTGTTATTTCATAAGCTTTTAATCTTACATCATTGGAAATCGGCGCTACATATACATCTAAATGTGATTCAGGTTCTTCTTTTTCAACCAATTCTTCAATTGCATTCATCAATCTATCGAAACCTAATGCAAAACCTGTGGATTCAACTTCCTGGCCACCGAATACCTTAATCAAGCTGTAAGTTCCTCCTCCACAAACCTGTTTTTGAGCTCCAAGACCTTCCACATATATTTCAAACACGATTCCTGTATAATAGTCAAGACCTCTTGCAACACCTAAGTTTAATGTGTAGTTGTCCATATCAAATGAATCCAGAAGTTCAACCAATTCCTTAAGCTGATTGAATGCTTCTTGCGGTTCTTCATAATCCTTAATCAATTCTTCAACATCGTCAAGAATGCTTTTGTCTCCAACCAAATCAATTAGCTTAAGTAGAATTTGGTTCAATTCATCATTTGAAATGATTGGACTGTCCCCGCTTAAGGATTCTTTCAGTAAATCCTTATCTCCCTTGTCAATTACAACCATCAGTTCCCTTTGGGTTTTGGTGTCAACTTCAAAGTGTTTGAATAAGCCACGGATAATCCCTAAATGGTTGATATTAACGTCAGCGCCATTAATTCCCAATGCTTGGATTGAGTCGCTGCACATTGCAATTACTTCAGCTTCGCCTTGAGGAGATTTGGCCCCAATCAATTCACATCCAAATTGCCAAAACTGTCTGAATCTTCCTTTTTGAGGTCTTTCATATCTAAAGCAGCTTCCATAATAATAAAGTTTAATTGGTTTGGTTGCAGTCTTTTCAAGTTCATTCAAGTATAATCTGGCTACTGGGGCAGTAATTTCCGGTCTTAATGTCAATTCCCTATCGGATTTGTCTTTGAAATTATATAACTGGTCTACAATTTCCTCTCCGGATTTGGTTGTAAATAGTTTTAATTCTTCAAATAAAGGGGTTTTAATTTCCCTATAACCATAATTTTCAAATATGTATCTTAAGGTACTTTCCGCTTTTTTTCTCTCTTCCATCTCTTCAAATAAAAAATCTCTAGTACCTCTTGGTCTTGCAAATTCCATGTTAATTCACCTTTTTATAATATATTAAATTTTGATAATTAAAGTTTAAATAATTTTGTAGCTAATTTTAATATATGGAAATAAAAGGAAGTACAAACGTAGTTGGTTTGATAGGTCATCCTGTGGAACATAGTTTTTCACCACCTATGCACAATGCCGCTTTCAATAAATTAAACATGGATTATGTCTACACTGCTTTTGATGTAAATCCTAATGATTTGAAAACTGCAATAGTGGGTGCTGATGCATTAAACATTAAAGGATTCAATGTAACAATTCCACATAAAATTGAAGTAATGAAATATTTAAATGAGATTGATGAGGTCGCTAAATTGATAGGGGCCGTAAATACAATTGATTTTAAAAATCTAAAAGGATACAATACTGATGGAATCGGTGCAATAAAAGCTATTGGGGAAGTGACTAATGTAAAAAATAAAAATGTTGTAATTGCTGGTGCTGGTGGAGCTTCAAGAGCAATATCATTTTATCTGGCGAAATATGGTGTTGATCAATTAACAATACTAAATAGGAATGTTGAAAAGGCTCAAAAATTGGCAAATGATGTGTTAGATTCAGAATTGATTGATAATGTTGAATCAGACTCAATCAATAATATGAATTTGAGTGATGCAGACATTTTAATCAATACGACACCTGTAGGAATGCATCCTAATGTTGATGATGTGCCAATTGCACAGGCTGGCGATATGCATGATAATCTGGTTGTGTTTGATGCAGTTTACAATCCTAATGAGACGGGTCTTTTAAAGCAAGCTATTGAAGCTGGTGCAAAACCTGTTTATGGAATTAAAATGTTATTGTATCAGGGTGCTGAAAGCTTTGAAATTTGGACAGGCAAAAAAGCGCCAATTGATGTTATGCAGGAAGCGTTGATAAAATATTTGGGGTTATAAAATGGATTTTATTTTTGATGTATCTGCCTTATCTTCAGATGATGAGGAATTTTCAACTTCTAAAAAGGATGTATTGAAATATTTAAAGATAATTGGTGTGGATACTAGATATGTGTCTTATACTCCTGAAAAACTTTATATTAACAATTTGCGTTTTTCAAAATTTTCAAGAAAACGTCAGGAAACATTCAACAGGCAATATGGTGATATTGAAGTCGTTAGAAACACACTTTTTCAAAAAATTTGCGCTAAAGCTGCAAAATCATTAGCTGACATTGAACCGAACTCAACAATTCTACTTCCTAAGGATAATTTCATGGTTAATGTTCTTTTGGAGCCATATACACGTAAATATGGTGTTAAATTAGTTAATGATGGTAAATATGATTTGGTTGTAAATCCAATTATTCTGGATGATAAGGTTAATCAGATATTTTCCACTATTTTTAAAGGTAATGGGATAGAATTTGACAAAAAAGACAATGAAATTTATCCATTAATTAACGTTCCTTTGGATTGGATTAATTCATTTTTGGAAATGGATGGCAAATCAAAAATAATAAATGAAAATAATGATGAGTTGGCATCATCATTTATGGAATTTTTAGAGGGCGTTGCACCACAATACAGAGAAAATGTCCTTAAAGCTTCCGAGTATATTGAAGAGAAATTAGAAGTCAAATAAAGATGCCTGTTTATTTTTTTTCTCTTTTGGCTCCTCTTTCACTTCTTCTTCAATCATTTCTTCAGCCATTAACTCTTCTTCATCTGAAACTTCTTCTACGGTAGGTTCTTCTTCAGATGTTGATTCTTCATTTTCTGAAATTTCTTCAATCTCTGGTTCTGGGGTGATTAATTCGATTTCATCCCTAACAGGTTCTTCTTCAATGACCTCTTCTTGTGGAATTCCTGCAAACATCTGATTTTGAAGCTCTGCAGCACGTCTGTCACGTTCTTCTATACGTAATTCCTCTTTCTGCTTTTCCATTTTCTTGATGACTTTTTTAGGAATGACTTTTTTTCTAAATCGTTTTATTTCGTCTTTATCTAAATCCAGAAAATCTGAAATTTCCCATGCAAGTTCATCATTTTGAAACATGATTTCCAAATATGGAAACATTGAAATGGCTACAGAATTTGAAATGTGCATTTTTTCAGACATTTTTTCAGCTATGCCGTCACGCAAGTTTCTTTTTCCACGGTTACGTCCCATTAAAGTAAACACTGTTGGGGATTTAATTGGGGTGAACTTCTTATATGTTTCTTTTTTTGAAGCGCTTACACCAATTCCCATGAAATCAGTCGCGTATTTCCAGTATCCGTAGTTTCTTGTCCTTTGTGCTCTTCCAAAGTATAAATCTGCATTGGATAAGTTTTCATATGCCTTTTTAAGTTCATTCTTATTGGTATATTCGCGAGGAACATTTTCAGCAATATATGCCATTACAAGTGTAGGGTCTTCATCGACTCTTAGGGCATCTTTCACATGCTTTGGATTTTTACTTTTCAGTGTTGCCATTACTCCATCAATGATGGTTGACCTGTCGTCTTTGGTTGTGACAGTCTCAACATCTTCCATTGTCAGTTCATGGGATGTATCGGCAATTGCCTGGAATGTATTGATTGCTGAACGAATATCTCCATTTGCTTTTTTTGACAATAGCTTTAAAGCTTCCTTATCATACTCAATACCTTCTTTTTGAGCAATGGTTTTAAGCATTTTGTTAATGGTTGGCCCTCTGATTTTGGCCATTTTGATTACCTGACATTTTGGTTTAATGGACTGTAATCTTTTTGAGTAGAAATCATTGGCTATTAAAATTAAAGGATGTTTTGAGGTTTTTATTATCTCACCAATAGCTCTAACTCCGCCACGGTCGTTAGTTCCATGAATACCATCCACTTCGTCCATTATGATTAGCTTATAATCATCTCCAAAAAGTGATCTTGATGATGATGACTCTCCAATTGTACTTTTAATGACGTCCTGGGAACGTTTATCACTTGCATTAAGCTCAATGTATTCGGAAAATTCTCTTGCTATTGCCTGAGCAAATGTAGTCTTTCCAATTCCTGGAGGTCCAACTAAAAGTATTGGTTGTTGGGGATTCCCTTCTTTCCAGTTGTTTACCCAACTTTCAATTATCTTTTTTTCTTTATTGTTACCTAATATCTCTTTTAGGGTTTTTGGTCGGTATTTGTCTGTCCATAACATTGGAATACCTTTCTATAAAAATTTTGTTAAAAGAGCTTCAAGTTGTATTCTTGGATTGGAGCCTTCTCTTATTCTAAAGTCACAATTAGCTATTGCTTCAATTACATCAATATAAAAGTCAGGATCCATTTTTCCGTCGATTACTCTTCTGGACACTTCTTGGTATATCTGTGAAACCATATCTTCTCCGCTTGTTCCTTGTAAAACCATGGTTTCGTGCAAGAGTTTTCTGGAACCCATAAAGTCTCCAGTCAATGCTTTTGTAATCATGTCTGATACATCTTGAGGTTTTGATTTTGAAACAACATCATATACACTGTCTTCTGTAATGTGTTCGCCTTCAGAGGCAGTTGCCTGCAGGATATTGACTGCTTTACGCATATCTCCTTCAGCATAATAAACGATGGTTTCAATACCTTTTTCATCATATTCGAAGTTTTCTTCACTGCAAATGTATTTTAACCTTTCAACAACTTCTTCTCCTTTAATTGGTGCAAATCTAAATATTGCACATCTTGATTGGATTGGATCAATAATTTTTGATGAATAGTTACATGATAGTATGAATGATGCGGTTTTTGTATACATTTCCATTTCACGTCTCAAAGCATGTTGAGCGTCTTTTGTCATGTTGTCTACTTCATCCAGGAATATTATTCTGAATGGGGCACCGACAGGTTTTAATCTACAGAAATTTTTGATGTCGTTTCTTACTGTGTCAATTCCTCTTGCATCTGAAGCGTTTAGTTCTAAAAAGTTTTGTCTCCAGTATTCTCCGAGAATTGATTTAACTAATGCTAGTGCAGTTGTGGTTTTTCCAACACCGGCAGGTCCTGTAAACATTAAATTTGGCATGCTTTCTTCGCCAACATACTTTTTAAGTCTATTTATGATATGTTCTTGGCCTACGATTTCATCTAGGCTTTGTGGTCTATATTTTTCTACCCAAGGTCCACTCATTAAATCACCATGATTTTGTAATATTAAAATATATGTTAGTTAGTTAATAATTAGTTTGTGGTAGGGTTTGAAAAGTAATATTTTTTTACATTTTAAAAATTTTCCATTAACTTTTTAAAGATTAATATAAAATATATTAAATTAATTAAATTATGGAGATAAAATATGAGAGGCACATGGAGACTTAAATTTAGAATGTGGCTAACAATGTTTTTAATGTTTACAATTGTTTATGCTCTTTTAGGGTTTGTCGGATGGTATCTCGGAATTGGTCGATGGCAAATTTATATGATTATTAGTTTGGGTATTGTCTTCCTGCAATATTGGTTTGGACCTTCACTTGTAAAACGTTCAATGAATGTAAGGCCATTGAGTGAGGCTGAAGCTCCACATATTCATCAAATGGTGGAAGAATTGGCTCAAATAGCAAATATACCAAAACCTGAGGTTTGCATTTCAGAAATTAACATTCCAAATGCCTTTGCCTTTGGAAGAACATCCAGAAGTGGTCACATTGCAATTACAAGGCCTATTTTGGGATTGCTTGACCGTGATGAACTAAGGGCAGTTATAGGTCATGAAATGGGTCATATCAAGCATAATGACATGGCAGTTACTGCTGCTGTCAGTGTAGTGCCAATGATTTGTTATTATGTTGCCATAGCATTTATGTTTTCAAGAAATGATGACAATGGTGGTGGAATCATCATTGGTATTCTTGGATATGTAATGTATCTGGTCGGTCAGATTTTAGTATTGTTTATTTCAAGAACCCGTGAATATTATGCGGATGAAGCTTCAGTTGAATTTGGAAACAGGCCTGCCGCTTTAGTTTCAGCTTTATATAAATTGTCATATGGGGCTGCAAGAACTAATGAAGAATCAATCAAAGATTTGAATACAAACAGAGCATTCTTTTTCAATGATATCAATAATGGGACGAAAGATGTCCACGATTTCAGGCAAATTGACTTTGACGGAGATGGGTCAATCAGTGATGATGAGTTAAGAAGACTGGCTAATTCCAATGTTAAGATATCAAAAGCAGATTCAATCATGGAATTATTGTCAACACATCCCGATTCATTGAAAAGAGTTAAAAGATTATCAGAATTAATGTAGTGGTGAAAATAATGAAAATGATTTTAGATGAACGTGGTAAGAAGTATATTTTAAAGGAAGGCCAGGAATTTCAAAGCGATTTGGGAATTGTATCTGTAGAAGTATTGTCTGATGCGGAAATTGGTGATGAGGTTAAAAGTCATCTTGACCACTCGTTTAAAATTGTAAAACCTAATGTTAATGATTTTATAGATTTGATGGATAGGCGATGTTCAATATTGATTAAAAAGGATATTGGTACAGTTTTAGCTTACACTGGCCTTGGTGCGGGTTCAAGAGTTGTTGATGCAGGAACTGGTGCTGGAGCCATAGCCCTTCATTTCGGCAATGTCGTTGGCGAAACTGGTCAGGTATATACTTATGAGATTCGTGAAGACTTCTCTGAAGTTGCAAAAAAGAATATTGAAACATTTGGAATCAGAAATATTGAAGTCAAAAACAAGAACATTAAGGATGGCATTGATGAGGATAACATTGATGTGGTATTTTTGGATCTTCCAAAGCCTTATGAAATATTTGAGGATGTTTATGGTTCCTTGAATTTAGGAGGATGGCTGGTTGTATATGCTCCTTATATCGATCAGGCAGAAGTTTCATACAGGGTTGCTAAAAAACTTAATTTCTATGATATTGAAATCTTGGAAACTTTGGAGCGTGGTCTTGAAGTAAGACAACAGGGAACAAGGCCTAAAACAAGAATGGTTGGACATAGTGGTTATCTGCTTTTCGCACGTAAGCTATAATTCAATTACTCTTTTTTATCTATCATTATTTTGATAGTTTTTAATTTTTTATTTAATTTAAAATATCGAATATTTATTTTAATTAATTTTCTATAAAAAATCACTTGTTTAAAGTATTGCTTATACATTTCTTTTTAAGAATTTTGTATTTGTTATCCAATTGATTTATTTATTGAAATGTTGGATTATTTTTTGTTTAATCATAACTTCGTGTTAAAATAACAATAATAATTACAAATGTTTATATGACTATTGATATAAAGATTAGCATGTTAAATTTCATAATTTAATATAATTTAAATTTCATTTAATGGAGGTGGAAAAATGGCTGAAGAAGGAAGTACTATTGTAATTATTATCGGTTACTTGCTTGCAGTATTGGAAGCATTCCCTCTTGGAATAATCTTTGCTCTTGTATTGTATTTCTTGACTGATAATGAATATTACAAATATCATGGAAAATATATGCTTATTATTTCAGTAGTTATAACTGTTCTTATTCTTGTATTCTTTGGAGGAATGATTTTAACTCTTCTAGGTATGAGCGCAGCGTCTAATGCTGCTGCACCTATAAAATAAATTTTTTATTTTTTTTTATTTTTTTTTAAATAGTGATTTAATCGTTTAATCGTCTTTTTTTGTATAATTTGAATTTTAGCATATATAGTAGAAAAAATAGTTTTAAAAAAAGAAAAAATAAGAGGATTTTCCCCTTATTCTTTAATGGTAATTGTATTTGAGGTTACAGCACTTTCGTACTGTGAAGTGATGATGTATTCTCCAGCCATTAAGTTAATGTTTAATTTAGCTGTTCCATTTCCATCGGTTGTTCTTTGATAGAAGACTCCATTTACATTAAATGTTATATTAACTCCGGATATTGGTTTTCCTTGACCATCAACTATTGTAGCTTTGAATTGTGTTCCATCGCGATATGTCATGTTGATGTCATTTGCTGTCAATACTGGAAGTACTGTTATGTTAAATGCTTCTTCATAACCGGTTAATGGATCGATAGCAGTTAATATATATTTTCCAGGGTTTAAATTAATATTTAAACGAGCAATTCCTTTATCATTGGTTGTTCTTTCGTAAAATACTCCATTAATGTTCATGGTAATATTTGTATTAGGTACAGGATTACATTGACCATCGATTAATTCAACATAGAATTGTGAATCGTTTCTGTAGTATTTTACTAAGTCTTGTCCAATTAATGTTGGCAATACTTCAATATCGTTTTGAACTGTTTTACCATTATATGTTGTTTTAATGGTATAGTTATTAGGTTCTAAGTTAATATTTAATGAAGCTACACCTTTTTCATTACTTGTTCTTGTATATTTATTACCATTGATTTCAAAGACTACATCAGCACCGGCAACTTTAACGTTTGCTTCAAATTGGGTGCCGTTTTTATAAACTTTCTTTATGTCTCCTGTAGCTAGGCCTTCAACGGAACTTTGGGTATATACTTTTAATGATAAGGTTCTGTCCATGTTAGCTAAATCAAACCATTTACCATTATTTAAAACGAAGGATTTGTTTGTTTCGTAATGTACTCTTGATTTTTTAATTGTTGGAAACATTGTATTAGTTAATTCAACAGCAATTTCATCACCTTCGTCTACGGATATGTATTCATATAATGGAACTGTGTGATATCCTGTGAATGGGGATTTTTCAGTATGGTTTAATATTAATTTGTCATTGATGTAAATATTGTATGTGAATGGGGAATCTTGTTCAAACCATGATCCTATTGCACTTAAATATCCGTCTTGGACACAGGTGTATGTAGTCCTGTAAGTTACACCATCAGTTTTGTTTAATTCAAGTTCTCCTCCGAAATCACGTTGGTAATTGGTGTCATATGATTCATTATTATCAAAGAGGTATGCCATGGATTCTTCGGAGAATAATGTAAGGTCATAATATGATACGTAGTCGAATCCTTCATCTCCATGTTTGGTTCCATAACTGTTTTTAACAATCCATGCGCCATCTCCTGGCGGTGTGATTATGAAATTGTTTTTGGAGTAGGTATCATCCCATCCAACAACAGCTATAATGTGATTACAATCAATGTCACTTGCATTATTGTAGTATTGTGCAGCGTTGGTTGAATTATAGTATGGTGCACCCACTGATTTAATTCCAGTAGTTATTGCTCCGTATTCTAATATGGCACGTTTGATATTGAAATTGTCTGTAACATTTTTACGTGCTTTGATTAACACTGCATCCTGTATATGAATGTTGTCTTCGCCGGAAATTAATAATGGTATTTTTCCGTATTCGTCATATGTATCATCATAGGTTGGAAGCATTCCAAACCAATTGAGGGCATAAAGTGCTGACATTAATATGTCTCCACCTTCACTAGTCAATGCACCATATTTTGAATATCTAATCATTGAATTTTGAATATTGTTTTCTGAAAAATCATATTCAACGTCTGTATCTGCCAATATGGATGATTCTATTGCTGCTGCTGTTCCGAATGCCCAACATGAGTTATCAGCACCTTGGTCTTTAATGGAACTTACCCATCCCCAGTCAGCTGAATTGTATTTGGATGGAAGTTTCTTTATTACGATATCGTTATTGGTAAAGTTTAGTTTCGCACCTTTTTCAGAAATAACGAATGGGAAGAATGTGTCATTAAAGATAAATATGTCACTTGTATCAGTATTATAATAAACATTATATTTGTTTAAAAATACTCCATGAATTGCTTCGGTATTGTTTAAAAAGGTTGCGTTCACGATTATATTTGAGTCGTAAGCGTAAATTGCATTGTTGTCATTATTTGAAAATTTGGTATTGTAAATCTCTAAATCACAAACGTCTGAATAAATAGCTCCTCCATGAGCCATGTCTTTATCATCATAAATTAAGCTATTGCCTTCAAATATGGTATTTGCTATCCTGAGATTATTGAATGAAGTATATACTGCTCCACCATCGAAAACTGCTTTATTATTTATGAAATCTGTTTTTGTTATGCTTGCATTTCCACCAAGCAAAACAACCGCTCCACCAAAGTTTGAAGAACAGTTGATGAATTCACATTCATGAATCATTAGTGTTCCATTATTTTTGTATTTGAAACCAGGTGCATCTAGCAATACTGCTCCAGCATTTTTTTGTGAAGTAACATTAATGAAAGTACTGTTTATGATGATAGCATCATCAATTTCTTTTAAAATGATTGCTCCACCACTTTCTTTGGCATGCAAGTTTATAAATCTTGAATTTTGAATTAATGTTGTTCTATCACTTATTATTGCAGCATATTTTGAAATAGTATTCGCAAAAATACTGTTGTTCACAATTATTGATGCTTTAGAACCGGAAATATATCCTTTTTCAAGTTCTATACTGCTTGTAAATAGAGATGAATTAATGCTCACTTCTGATTCATACACTGCTATTGCAGCTGAATCTGGTGAGTAATTATCTGTAAATGTTGAAGCAATTACTTGTCCGTTTGTTTTAAATACGACTGCTCCTCCATCAGATGAAGCATAGTTGTTTGAAAATGTACAATTGTAAATTGTTGTACTTCCTTCACATATTATTGCACCACCGATGTTACCATTTCCGTTAACGAAATTGAGGTTAGCTATTACAACATTGTTACCAACAACATGAAAAATCCTTGTTTGGTTATTTCCATTCAATGTATGTCCATGTCCATCGATTAAAAAATTAGTTTTATTTACTATAATACCTGAATCTATAATGGTATCTGCTTTTTCATCATAAGTATAATCTTGTGTTATGTCAATACGTTCTGCACTGTCTGCAATTTCATTCTGAATTGATGTGAAATTTCCTTCGGCAGACACTGCACTTATGGATATCAATAACACAAATAATACTAGAAATATTTTAAGTTTATTCAATTATTTTTCCTCCATTTTATTCATGTGTATATTTTTATAATTCATATATAATATATTTTTTCCATAAATCAATAAAATTAAATATTTCAATGAAAATAGATAATATTAAAGCTTAATTGCTTTCATTGATTTGTTTTCACTGAATATGGTGAACTTAAAAAAATATGGAGGAAAAAATATGGAGACAAATAAAATAGCTGGAATAATATCTATAATTTTAGGATTAATTTTTATAATTTTCCCTATTTTTAGTTCAAGTTTCACATCTATTGTTATTGGACTAAGTTTATTATTCTTTGGTTTTGCATCCTTACTTAATGGACTTACATCATTGAATGTAGTGATTGGTGTTATATCCATCATATTTGGTCTATTGTTCATGTTTGCTATGAATGCATTACCGTTCCTTGTAGGATTACAATTTTACCTTGTCGGTATTGTAATGATTTTATTTGGTATTGCAGGTCTTATTTCAGACTCAAAAATATCAAAAATATCTTCATTATTGATTCTGATTATGGGTATTGTAGCATTCATCCTTGCATTCAATTCAATTGTTAATCCATTCTATGCTGCAGTTTTATTGGGTGTATCTTTAATTATCCAAGGAATAAGATTATTTATTTCTGAATAAAACAATCTTTGGATTGTTTTTATTTTTTTTTTTTTTAAAATAATTCGTTTATGGCGCTTATCAGATAGGCCAATAATAATGGCGGATTAATTAATTCATTATTTTTTTTATTTTGTTAATTATAAAATTTCAATGCTTAAAAAAAGAAAAAAAGAAGCTATTCGATGAGAATAGCTGGTTTATAAGGCATTGCATTTTTAGCCTTGTTTTGTGGATCGTATGAATCATCTGTGTGTACAATCACTTCACTTGATACTTCATTGCAAATGTACTCTAAAGCATCGTCGATAATCTGTGCTTCATCAATTTTACCCACATATTTTGTTTTGGTAATTTCACGGCCAATCTTTTTAGCTACATCAGCTATTTCCTTTTTATTGTCATAAATATTAGCTTTAATAGCTCTACCCATAATTTGACCGATATCTGGTTTTCCAACTTCGTCTGCTATCTTGTACAATTCCCATTTCCAGTCAGGAGCTAAGTAGATATGTACTTTTTCAGCCTCATCGCCAACCATCTGCTTGATATGATTAATATCTTTAATCAGATTTTGGACTAATTCTTCTGATTTTTCAATTTCAAGACTTATCAAACTTTCATCAGCTTCTGGCCAGCTAGCAGTACTTACAAAACCTTCTCCACCATATGTTGACCATAACTCTTCACAGGTATGTGGTGTAAATGGGGCAAGCAATCTTATCCATGACTCTAGGACGGTTGACAGGACATAAATCACTGCAGGATCCTTTTTGTCAAGCAAGTGATTTACTCTGTATAAGTAGTGATCCATGTCTTTTTTAAGCAGGAACAATGATTCTTGAAGAGCTTTTCTTGTTTGGAAAACTTCCAAAGCTTCAGTTGATGCTTTAATATGCTGATTAAGTTGGCTTAACATCCACAAGTCAATTGTTCTTGTTAATTCGACTTTTTCAATATTGCTTAAATCAAGTGCTGAGCCTTTTATCTCTTCAACTTTTCCTGCAAATTCTCTAAACCATTCAAGTCTTCTTTTAGTTCCTAAAACCTCTTTTTCTCTCCAGTCAAAGTCTTGCCATGGTTCTGCTGAAGCCATTAAGAATAACCTTACGACATCTGCAGTATAATCTTCTATTGCGTCTTTCAAAAGAATAACGTTTCCTTTGGATGAGGACATTTTATTTCCTTCCAAAAGACCCATTCCAAATACTACTGTTCCTTTAGGCCATTTGTCTTCTGGGAATATTGCGCTGTGGTGGAACATTAAGAAGCTCAAGTGATTTCCTACAAGGTCTTTTGCGGATAATCTCCAATCGAGAGGATACCAATAGTTAAATTCGTCTTGTATTTCTTTAACTATTTCCGGTGCAACTGTAATGTCGTCAGAATCCTTGTTTAGAAATACTTTGTCAAAGAATGCACGATTCAAATCATCAGGATTCATGTCTTTTAAAAATCTTGCAATTGAATAGTATGACATGTAGATTGTAGAGTCGGTTAATGGTTCGATTAACCATTTGTTGTCCCAAGGAAGTCTTGTTCCAAGTCCAACTTTTCTGGAACATGCCCAGTCATCCAGCCAGTCAATGTAATAGTTGAAATTATTTTTAACTTCCGGTGGAATGATAGTTTCTCTTTCTAGAACTTCATGGGTTTTTTCGGTCCATTCCGGATTGGAATATTTCATGAACCATTGGTCATCCATTATTTTAACAACACAATTGTTTCCACATCTGCAGACAACAGGCCTTTCAGCAAAGTCATACATTATTGTAGCCATATTTTTGGATATTAACTCGTCTTTCAACTCTTCACGAGCAAATCTAACTTTTTTGCCTCCAAAACCAGGAATGCTTTCAATGATAGTACCTTTACTGTGTTGGACTTTGTATAATTCATTGGTGGCTTCATGTAATTTTTCATCGTTTTGGTCAGTTATTCCTAATCTTTCAATAATGTCTGCTGCGGGAATTTCTCCATATCCTTTGACGGTACAGACTGGAATAGGAACTACATTTTCAATGATTCCTTCCAGATTATATTTGGCTATCAATTCATCGTTTTTCTTCAAGTCTTGAAGAGCAATGTAGTCTGCAGGTGCATCTGCAGGTTCTGAAAATACTACTCCACTACCGTATGATGCACTAACGAAACTTGCAGGGAAAATTGGCAATTCTTCACCAGTGAATGGATTTGTTGCCATTTTTCCAATCAAATCATTTGGGTTGATTTCAGAAATGACTTTTAAATCTTTAATTTGGTTTTTTAAATTGTAATGAGCTTCTTTGGTTATTACCCAATTTTCGCCTTCAGCATCAACTAAAACATATTCCACATCAGGATTTAACCAAATATTTGTTGCTCCAACAATAGTTTCAGGTCTTAATGTAGCAGTAACAAGGATTTTATCTTCAATTGGGAATTTTAGAAGAGTTAATTCGTTAACTCCTACTCCTTCACCTTCAAGCAAATCGTGGTCTCCAACAGGGTTATCACAGTTCGGACAGTACTTTACGGGGTGTTCTCCCCTTTGGATTAATCCTTTTTCATATAATGTGGTAATTTGCCATTCGATGAATTTTTTGTAGGTAGGGTCAATTGTTCTAAATTCACGTCTCCAGTCAATTGAATATCCCATTTCATGCATGACTTCATTATATTCGCTACTGAAGTATCTTACGATGTATTCAGGGTCTTCTAATTTTGGAAGTTCGCTTGCAGGCACTCTGTGGACATTTTCATATAGGTTAAGTGTCCATGGATCTTTTCTTTTGATTCTGTCTGCTATTCCGATTACTGGCGCACCGGTTACGTGCCAAGCCATTGGGAATAAAACGTTATATCCTTCCATTCTTTTGAATCTTGCATAAACGTCAGGCACGGTATATGTACGTCCGTGACCAATATGCATTGCACCGCTTGGGTACGGGAAAGCTACTGTAATGAATAATTTTTCTTTATCGTTAGGGTTTGATTCAAATAATTTTTCATCAGCCCATTTCTTTTGCCATTTTTTTTCTGTCACTAAATCACCATTAAAGTCTTTTTAGGGCTTTCAGGAACTTTACTTTTATGTTTGTTCCTATTAACTCTATTTATAATATCATTAACGTCATCAACTTCAATATCTAATTCATCAGCTATTGAATTCGCATCGATGTCTTTTTCTATAAATCTGTATAAGATTTTATCAAGCAATTCATAAGTCATTCCAATTTCATCTTCATCTGTCTGGTTATTCCATAAACCTGCTCTAGGTGGTTTGTCGATGATTTCTTGTGGAATTTCTAAATATTTGGCCAATTGATACACGTCTGTTTTATATAAATCTCCAATCGGTTCAATATCACAAGCTCCGTCTCCGTATTTTGTAAAGTAACCAATTAAAATTTCACTTTTGTTACCTGTTCCACTAACCAAATAGTTTTTAGAATTAGCATAAAAATAAATGATTGACATTCTTATTCTAGCTTTAAGATTTCCAATAGCTAATTTATTTTCTTCTAACTGTGTAACTGATAAGAATTCGTTTAAAATACTATCAATAGCAATTTCCTTATATTTAATTCCTAATAGTTGAGCTATTGTAGTACCGTGAAGTTTATCTTCTGTTGGTGTTGTTGTAGAGGGCATTACTATTCCAAATACATTTTCCTTACCAACAGCTTTACAAGCTAAAAATGCAGCTAATGTGGAGTCAATTCCTCCACTTAATCCAACTACAAGTCCGTCTGCATTGGCTTCAGATACTTTATTTTGAACGAATTTTACAATATCATCTTTTGTTTTTTCAACATCAATTTTTGGAATTTCGTTCATATCAAACACTCACTTAATCTTTCATTAGTAATTAATATAACTGTTTTATTATATAATATATTATTATGAATGACGTGGAAATTATATCAAAAAGAACTTTTGACGGTGCGGATAAGGAAGTTTTGGATTGTTTTGTTCAATACCAACAGGCATTAATTGACAAGGATGAGGATAAATTAAATGAATTAATGGCTGATGATTATATTTTAACTCATATGTCAGGTAAAAAGCAAACTAAAGCTCAATTTATTGCTGAAGTAATGGATGGTACTCTAAATTATTTTAAATCAGAAATCCATGATCCAAATATTTTATTCGATGATAATGAAAATGCCACATTAATATCTGATGTTACGTTAACTGCCCGTGTCTATGGTGCAAGCGGTGCATGGACTATTGATACTATAATGGATTTTAAAAAAATAAATGGTAATTGGATTATTGGCAAATGGGACACATAATTTTTGTCTAAATGCCATGATTTCCACAAATTACAGTGTTTTAAACTTCGTAATCTTCACAAAAATTTCTGTTGTATATTTCAGAATTTCCTAAAGCACAATAGGAAACTTCTCTTTCTTCATCATCCATCATTTCATAGGTTTCGCGGAAATATCTGCAATTGATATTACAATAATCTCCATTACTCATTTTATGCCCTCCTTTGTTGGTTATAGGTATTTTGGTTTAAATCCGTTTTATTAATCATTGAAAAATATTGAATATTTAATTCTTTAATTTAAAATTTTATAATTTAGTTTATTTATATTTTGTGTTAATATTGTGGATTATCTATTGTGAAATTTTTTAGTTTCATAATAATATTATGATTTTATTGTTATGATATTTGATTTAATACAATCTCTCCAATAACTAGTTATAATATATTTACCCGGCATTAAATTAATATTTAACTTGGCAAAACCATTTTCACCAACAGTACGATTATAAAAGACGCCATTGATGTTGAAAGTAACATTTTCACCAGTGATAATATTGCCTGTTTCATCTAAAACGGAAACTTTAAATGTACTGCCATCTTTATAATTCATATTCATATCATCACTAAGCAATCTTGATAATACTCTAATATTATTAGAAACTGAATATCCATTATATGATGCAGTGATAATGTAATTTCCGGGAGTTAAATTAATATTTAACTTTACATAACCGTTGTTTGAAATTCTATCATAAAAAACTCCATTAATATTAAATGTTACTTTTTCACCACTCTGAGGTTTTCCTTGACCATCCAATATCTTCAATGTGTATTGGGAATCATTTTTATAATATTTTATCAAATCTTTATTTTCAGTAAGCACATGTTTTACGGTTATATAATTACTTTTTTGTTCACCAGTGGCTAAATTAATGGATGTGATAATATATTTGTTAGGACTTAAATTGATATTTAATTTAGCAACACCATTTCCATCTGTCATTCGAGTATAAATCACACCATTTATATTAAAATTAATATTTGCATTCTTTAAAGGATTGCCATTACCATCCAAAAAAGATGCATAAAATTGGGTGTCATTTTTATAGTATTTTACAATATCATTTCCAAATAGGGTTGATTTGATTGTAATATGTGCGGTAGTTTGATTTTTACCAAATTTTCCATCATACCAAATTTTAACATCATATTCTCCCGGATTTAAATTTACAGGAAATGATATGAATCCTTGAGCTGGGACCTGGTGATAATATGTTATTCCATTAATTAAAATAGCTACCTTTTCACCCATTAATGATATCCTATTTTTATCTTTTAGATAAATATTTAGGTTTTGAGGTCCACCTTTATATTTTTCAAAATTTGCTGAATCAATATTCACACTCTGTTCTGTAACATAGTACACAACATTATGATTTTCAGTCATTCCAGTTATATGGGTGTTCAAATTAAAGTAACCCTTGGATTTTGGTTTAATAGTAAGCATGATGTCTTTTTCTTGATTAATTGCGGGGATTGTCCAGTATAAAAGATGATTTTGGGAGTCATATGTGAAACTTCCATGGGAGACACTGGCCGTGACAAAATCCGCTTCGTTACCTAAATTAAAAACAACAGTTTTTTCATTGAATAAATGTTTAATTTTAAAGTGTGCAGACATCCCCTCTCCAATCAAAACTGAACGAGTACATTCTATCAATTCAATTGAATTTTCGAAGTATTGACTTTCAAATATATGTGTCGCCACATACATTTTAGAGGGATTTTGTGGTATAACGGATGGTGGATAATATTGTCCTTTATAAAAAAAGTGAGTTACATATTTTGAGGTATCCAAACCAACGTTGCGACATTATCATTTGTTGCATAAACATCGATTCCATAAAAAACGCCCTGAGAAGTTTCCTTAACATTATAATCGTAGGTCATTAAATTTTTTCTATGGTAACCTGAACTTTCATAGGAACACATCAAAACTATTGCATCAACAGGATTGGAACTATAACGGTTATAGGAACCTTTCTTATAATAAGAATAAAATTAATATTCAAATCTCCTGGAGTGGCATCAATGATAAAAGTCCTCTTGCCATGATTATAATCATTTCTAAGCTTATTCAAAATAATATTAACAGTATTTTCCAATTGTTCCGGATTTACTTTAGATAATCTATCATAAATTTCCTGTGCTTCAAAAACAATATCAAAATTCAAACCTTTTCTAAGTTCAGATTTTACTTTTTAACTCATCAACAACAAAAGAAATACTACATTCAAAATAAGCTGCCAGAATAATAGTTTTAACCAAAGAAATAACTTTATTTAATGGTTTAATACCATTTCTACTCATTATTTGTTTAGATTCTCTAGAACCTATAATTTTAAATATTTCATTCAACAACATATAATTAGAGTCAGTTTCATCAAAATTTAGTCCATGCATCATTTAAATCATAATATAATGTATATATGAACTAATATTTATATATTACTATGAAATTGACTCTATTTTTTAAAAATAATAAAAATCCTTTTGTACTATCGAAAGGCAATTAAAATTAATATGAAATATGAAAAAAACAAGCTCAAATTATTGAGTTTTATGGGAGTAAAATTTCAGACCCCTAAAGATTTTGAATTTTTCAGGGATTAGTTGTATTCGGATGTATAGAATTAAACAGTTTTTCTATTAATTTTTCAAATCAATTAATCACTCAAGAATTTTAGATTCTTCAACTACATCCATTTTCTTGATTTTATAGAAGAATATGATGTTCACGACTATTGAAACCGCTAAAATGATTATGCATGTTGAAAGCAGGTTTGAAGGTGACAGTGTAGCTACCTGATAAAATCTTTTGCTTGATGATGTCCACATCAGCGCCTGAATATAGTAACCCAATGGGATGCCTGCCAATATTCCCAGAACTATAAAGAACAGGCTCTGGAGTGCAAGCAATTTTGTCAGAAATAGATTGCTAAATCCTAAAATCTTAAGTATGAGGATATCATATTCCATTTCCAAAAAGGACAATGAAAGCAGGTTATATGTAACAACAACAGCCAAGACAATGGCGAAAAACATCAATATGGAAACCAGCAGCAGCAAGCTTTGATAAAGTTCGTTCCAATTGTCCTTTAAGTCATCAATAGTGTTTACTGCTTTGATTCCGTCATATTCTCCATCCACATGCTCAGATGTTATTATGCTTGTTGGGGTGTAATTCAATCCCAATTCATCCAATTTGTCGGATGATATGATCAATCCTTGGGAAACCGGGTCGGCATATATCTTGTCAATCTTTACATCAACCCATTTGTCCGAACCCTTGATGTGCCATTTGAGTGTGTCTCCGACATGTACGTCAAGCGTTTCAGCAATTTTTCTTGAAATCAATACGTCTTCAGCATCGATTTTTATTTTTTCATGATTGTCGTCGGTTGGAGTAATCAAATCGGTGCCATTTAAAACCAGAAGATTGCCCGTAGTTTTGGCATTGTCCGATTCCATGTCAATGTATGATTCCATCAGCTTGTCGCCATTGACCTTTTGTGCAATGTCATTGACTTGGGAGGGTTCCACATTCTTGTCGATAACCAATTTTGAATCAAAATGGGTGATGTCATTGAAGTACCAATCCTCAGAATCGTTCATTCCATCATTCAATCCAAATGCACAAATTAGAAGTGCAGTACATCCAACTATTCCCAAAAATGTCATCAATGCTCTAAACTTATGTCTTTTTGAATCCCTATAATTCCAACGGATATTGAATGGGAGCCTATTCCAAATTTTGAATCTTTCAATGAAAGTTGAATTGGCTGTTTTTGGCACTTCAGGCCTTATCATGCTTGATGGGGATTCATAAATTATATTTTTAATTGCAAAATATGAAACTATTGCCGACAGCAGTATGATTACAACAACAATGTATGCGAAATTCATAAATCCTGCAGGATCGAGGTATGGCAGTCTGTATGTATTATATACGGTAGGGTAGGTTATTTTAGGTATTATGAGAGGTCCTAAAATCAAACCCAATACGGATGCCACAGACACGGTCAATATTCCATGTAAAAGATAGTGTTTAATGAGGCTGCGGTCGCTAAATCCGTTGGCCTTAAGGATGCCTATTTGGGTCCTTTGATGTGAAATCATCCTTTTGATTGTTGATAAAAGAATCAGTAGAGAAACGAAAATGAACACATATGGGAAAATATTGGCCGCCATTTTATGCTGGCTGATTTCATTGTCAAATTCGCTTACGCTGGGATGTTCGGATTTCTGCACAAATGAATTGTAGTAGTCATCCAAACGATAATCAAGCAGTTTATTAAAATTGTCCGCTTTTCCATCAAATTTTACATTCAAAACATTATAAGGTACTGTATCTGATGGAAATGCCTTCTGGGACATATAGGCAAAACCATGTGTGGAAAAATTCTGTTTTATCAGATGGTGCGGCAGGTTGAAAACATATTCCGGAGAATAGCCCAAGCCCCTAATTTCCTTTTCGATTTCTATGCCCTCACAGTTTAATGTGATGTTGTCTCCCACTTTCAGATTTCTGGCATCGGCAAAATCCTTATCCAGCCAGACTCCGTTTGAATCGCTAATGTTTAACTTTTCCCCTTCAATGGAATAAAACTTGGACAGGGTATTGTTTTCAACAAAATGCATCGTTATTTCTGGATTGCCATCAAGGTCTGCCAGCGAATCCACAACAAGCTGTCTTTCCATTTGGGTGGTCGCACCCAGCAGATATGTCTGCTTTAGAAAAAGTTCATTGAGATATGGTGAATAAATCCAGCCATCTGCCATATTGGTTTCGGCATAATAATTATCTATGCTTGATTCCAGACCGATTTCTTCCGCATTGATGCCTGAAAATAGAAATGCGCCTAAAAATGCCAATAAAAATATTGAAATGAATTGGAATTTGTAATCGGAAAGGTCTCTTAGCATCTTTTTAAAAAGCATTATTTCACCATTCTAACTCTGTGAATTTATCAAATATTTAATTATACATTTGACTTTATTTTTTTGAACAACCTCACCTTGTAGAAGGTGAGGATTCCTAGATTTTGTTTTTTTGCTCAATGGGTTAATTGAGTCTTTTCTAGGCAATCCTCGCTGAACCATCGGTTCAACAATCATTATGCGATTGTTATATAGTAATTTAATTACAATAATATTTAAATTTAAAGTGGGAGCATTTGAAAAATATTTTCAATCCATTTTATGCAATTCATCCACGACCTTGAAGAGGTCATGGTATTCTTGCATCATTAGATAAATTTTGGCTATTTTGAACCAAAAAATTAAATTCTTGAATTGGATACATGCTATTGATTGGTTTAAAAATTAAGGGATATTATTCTCAAATATTGAGCAATAAAACAATCTTTGGAAGAAAATTTAAAATAGCATGTGATTAATATTTAATAATAAGGAGATATCATGGAAACCGTTGGAATGATTTTATGCGGAGGTTTTGGAAAACGTTTAAGGCCGTTTACAGAAACATTGCCAAAACCGTTAATTGAAATTGATGAGGATTATACAATTCTGGACAAGCAGCTATTCGATTTTAAAAGTGCGGGTGTTGATGAAGCATATCTTCTTGTGGGATTTTTACATGAAAAAATTGAAGAAAGATACGGCGATGAATACAATGGAGTAAAAATCCATTATGTTATTGAAGATGAACCGCTGGGCACATTAAACGCAATCCGTTTGGGAATGGAGGCTATTGGCGAAGATAAACAATGCATCATATGCAATGGGGACATAGTCTCCGACGTCAATATAAAAGCAATGATTGACCAGGGGGTTAAATCATCACTGCCTGTAATAATGTTTGTCACACAAATGCAGTCCCCATATGGAATTGTTGAAATGAATGGTGACCGTTTGGTTTCATTTAAGGAAAAACCTATTCTTGAAGACTATTACATTAATGGGGGAATTTATTTCACAAAATCCAAAATTGACTTTAGGGAGTTCAGGACAGGAGACATAGAAAAAACATATTTCCCATTAATTGCAAAAGAAAATAACTTGGGTTACTATAAAGAAAATGGAATCTTTTGGATTGCAGTAGATACTTATAAGGAATTAGAGGCTGTTAAAAAGGAATATAAAAACAAAACGGATAAACCTTGGGGATATGAAAAAGTTTTAATCCTAACTGAAAAGTATCTGACAAAAGAGCTGTACATAAAGGAAGGTTTCCGAACATCTTTCCATTACCATAATAAAAAGGACGAAACGATGTACATCCTATCAGGATCAGGTTATATAGAATTTGAAGACCGCAAGGAATATTTCTCAAAAAATGATACTATCCGCATTCAACCGGGCATTGCACATTCAATTGTTGCAACTGAAAATACTTTGTTGCACGAAGTTTCAACACCTTATTTGGATGATACGGTTAGCATTAAAGAGTATTATGTTAGGGAATAGTGTCAACATGTCGGATGATTTGAAAAACGGAATCAGCATGGTGCTGCTTTCCTATGAGGAAGAGGAAAATCTGCGAGTGCTTCTTCCGCAGATTAAGGAAAAACTTGAGGAATGTGGGGAATACTATGAGATTATTGTTGTGGATTCTGCAGAAGCGTTGGACAACACCCGTGAAGTTTGCGAAGAAAACGGTGCCCGTTATGTGAATCAGGAAGGGGAGGGGTTCGGCAACGCATTTCGCACAGGCATACGTTTTGCACAGCATCAGAAATTTTTTATCATGGACACTGACGGGTCACACGATCCGAAATATATTCCGGACATCTATCATATCTTCATGAGGGAGCATGCGGATGTGGCTATTGGGTCACGTTATATAGAAGGCGGCATGACCAATGACGTTATTACTTCAAAGATTATATCTCGCAGTCTCAATAAGATATACGGTGTCATAATAGGGATTCATGCCAAAGACATGTCAACTGATTTTCGTCTGTATCATACATCTGGGCTCAAGGAAGTGGAGCCTGAGCTGACTGGTCTTCATTTTGATGTTGTGGAGGAGGTGCTTTTGAGATTGAAAATTAAGAAATCCTCCATGGGCAAAAAAATTAAAGTGGTTGAAACTCCAATTGTTTTTGATGAGAGGATCTTCGGCAAGTCCAAGCGCAATTCATTTGATTTGTCAATTGCGTATCTGACAAGTTTTGTTCGCTTTACTTGTTTGCGCCTGAAAGCCGCATTTGCAGGGGACAGGGTCTAACAGCTTATAATTGTATATTTTTGTTGAATATAGTAACTTAACTAACTTTTGTCATGTCTTTTATATATACTAGTTTAGACATATAGTATATTATGCCTAAAAAAAGTAAAATTGAAATATTTAATGTAATGGATGAAAAAGAATTAGATGAAGCTTTAAAATCTCTTGATTATCCAATTAGGTATTATCAACGATTGATTGCAATGAAATTAATATCAGTTGGTCATAATCATAAAGAAACAGGAGAAATACTTGGAGTTAGTTATAGAACAATAAACAGGTGGGCTAAAGCTTGCGAAAATGAAGGTTTAAATGGTTTGATTCCAAATTTTAGTGGTGGAAAACCATCAAAATTATCTGAAGAAAATAAAGTACAATTCAAACAAATCCTGATCGAAAGCGAAAATGTAACTATGACTGATGCTCAACGAATTTTAAAAGAGGATTTTGGAATAGAATTTAGTTTACCGTATGTTTGCAATATTGTAAGGCAATTAGGGTTTAATTACGGTAAACCAAGACCAAAATTCAGAGAAGCGCCAGAAAATGGGGAAGAAATCTTAAAAAAAACATTGATTTTGCAAGAATAACAATACATGACATTGTTATTGCACTTGATGAATCAACGATAAAAACAGGAATAGGGACTAAAAAAAGTATTTATCTGAAAGGTGAAGAAAATACTGTAGAAATAACTGCTAAATCATATTCAGTGAATTTTTTAGGTGTTTTAGGATTTAATTGTGAATCTTTATTATTAGATATAAAAAATTTAAATGAATTTGAATTTGGCAAATCACTATTTAAAATAAGAAATTTTTATTCAGATAAAGAACAAGACATAGAATTATTAAATTACATAATAAACAATTATGATTTATCAAAAAAGACAAATTAGGAAAATTATAGAGGATAATGATGAAAATAATGATGAATTTTCTGAAAAAATTTTAAGATCAATGAAAAGAAATAAAAAAGATAAATTTTCAATTCTTGCTAGAAAATTGGGAAAACACTGTAAAAGAGAATCAACAGAAAATCCAGAAAAAATAAAACAAACTAAAAAGTATTACATATATCAAATGATTAAAGACTTAAAAATTTATCAAATATTCCAAAATAGGCAACGCATAGTTATATTTTTAGACAATGCACGTGCCCACATCTCTGATTTTGCAAAAGATATTGCAGAAGCATTAAATATCTATCTTCTATATATACCAGAATATTCTCCATGGTTTGATCCAGTTGAAAGCGTATGGGACATACATAAAAAACATATTAAAGGCATAACTATTGAATCAAAAGAAATGTTAATAGAAGAATCACATATAATCTTTAATAAGAAATGTAAGGGAGAGTCACTACAAAAAAATTTTAAAGAAAAATACCTGACATCAATTTGTTAAGTGACTATAAATACCAAAAATAACTAATTGAAAATTCATAAGTTACTTAAAATAACCATTCTAAAATTCATAAGTTACCTGAAATTACTAATTGGAAAATCATTTACTTACCACTTTTTTAAAACAAATCTCGATGAAACAATAAAATCATCGCATGTCATTAAAGCTTGATTAATGAATATGATTAAATTCTAACGCCTTAAAAATCATTATTAATAAAATCAATGAATTAATTAATGACTCTTAAAAAATAGAGTATTTTTCTTTGAATTTGATGTTTGCAATAATGTTGTGATAAGTAAATTTATATACTATAAAGAATTAAAATTACATTTAGTAACTAAAAGTAATTTTTATAGTAGAGGTGATTTTTTTTGGCATTTAGAGATTATTTTAAATTCAATAAAGATAAAACTACATTTATTTTCGTTGGTGGTAAAGGAGGTGTTGGAAAAACTTCTATTTCATCAGCTACTGCATTATGGTTGGCTGAACAAGGTAAAAAAACTTTAATTGTATCAACTGATCCTGCTCATTCACTTTCTGATTCCTTAGAAGTTCAAATAGGTCATTATCCTAGAGAAATCAAAACTAATTTGTTTGCTGTTGAAATTGATCCTGATGAAGCGATGGCTGAAAAACAATCTGCACTGGAAGCTCAAAAAGCATCTTCTTCTCCTGATGCATTAGGTGGTCTTGATTTCTTAACCGATCAAATGGATTTGGCATCATCTTCTCCGGGTGCTGATGAAGTAGCGGCTTTTGAAGTGTTCTTGTCAGTGATGACATCAAATGAATATGATGTTGTAGTATTTGATACTGCCCCTACTGGCCATACATTAAGATTATTGTCTTTCCCTGAAGTAATGGATTCCTGGGTAGGTAAAGCAATGATGGCAAAAGCAAAATTAGGTTCCGTTGCAAATTCATTAAAAAGTATAATGCCTTTTATGGATGCTGTTGATAATCCTCAAACTGCTGAAGATTTAAAAAGAACCAAAGAACAAATCGATGAAGCTAAAAAAGTATTGTCTGATTCTGATAGGACTACATTTAAAATGGTCGTTATCCCTGAAGAAATGTCCATTTATGAATCAGAAAGAGCACTTGAAGCTTTAGAGAAAAATGATATGGTCGTTGATAGTGTCATTGTCAATCAAGTAATGCCTGATATTTGTGACTGTGATTTCTGTCATTCAAGGCATAAATTACAACAAAAACGTTTAGCATTAATCGATCAGAAATTCTCTAATCAACATATAGCTGAAGTTCCTTTATTTAAAGATGAAGTTAAAGGTCAGGAAAAACTTTTAAACTTGGCTCACATTCTTTATGATGATAAGGATAATGATGAAGTAACTCAGGAAGCTATTCAATTGTAAAAAATAAAATAAGTTAAAATTTATTCAATTTTAACTTTAAAAAACTTTTTTTATTATTCTTTTTTGTAGTAAAACCAATTAACCAGTTCCGCTATTATGAATAACAGTAAACAAACGGAAAAGAATATGCTGAACGTTTGTCCTGTCACCATGTCATAGATGAATGATATTACTAGAAGAATGAACGTAACTCTGATTATTAATGGGTTTTTATTCCAATTTTCTTTTATCTGGTCAAGCAATGACATTTTTTCATCTCCAGTATTTTTGCGGGACATTATAAGGACTCCAATTTTCTTCTGTGAAATATTTATAAGTTTCTTGTTTAGTTAATATTTTAACATTGCCTTCACTTATATATTTCACGTTTTCACGGTCATAGGAATTATCTTTGTTTATTGGAATTTCAATATAATCCATACTTCCGTCTTCATGAGGAATATTGTAGATTTTGGTATTTTGTAGGTAACCTGGCCTTGTAAATGTAATGTAGTCGTATGCTGTATGGATGTCTTTCTCTTCAACGAATTTGTCTACACAGTATACTCCAATACCTTGAATACTGATTGCGGTTCCAAATACGGATAATCCAACTGTTAAGCTTCCTCCAATCAAAGCTCCAACTATTCCTTTCAATATCATAGTTCCTTTAATGGCAAAGGAGGTTAATGGTTGAATATTGTCGCTGATGTAGTCTAGTACGCCGTTCGGATTAAAAATTCCATTATTGACGTTCATCATAACATTTTTTACCATGCTATTTATGCTACACAATCCGCAGTCTCTTGTTATTGTAACTCCCTTGTATGCAAAGTTGTCCTTTATTAATAATGGAGTTACTAATCCAGTATTTAAATCAATTATGAAGCTTGAATTTCCATTTTCATTGGTTATAATTGCACTATTGTTATAGTATACAATGCTGGTTTTAAATGAAGCCAATGATTTGAAAACATCGTCAAATACTGAGGTAATGTTAACGTCGGCATCCTCAGCTATCGGTTTTAAACTGGCCTGTTCTATTTTTGAGAGAAGTATGGAATTGGCAAAGCGATAATTTATAATTTCACTTTCATTATCTCCTTCAACAAATCTACCCATATTTGGAGTTAGGATGTGCTGATAGGTATCTTTCCAGTTCATTGCTCCAAGAATGACTGTATTGTTTGTTCTTGACCATCTAACAGCATAAGTGGTAGTCAATTCATCCGCTAGCTTATCACTTAGATAAGCTGTATTGAGGGAAGTTATAAACATGGCATGTATGCTTTGCATTCCTGAATCAGTCCTATAATCATTTTCTTTTAAAAGCCATTCATTCATTATTTTATCGTCAATTTTCTTGTTTATAAGGGCAAATGATTGCAATACATCAAAATCCCGTTTATATTTGTCACTTAATCCATAGGTTATCAATTCTTCCTTTTCAAATTCTATGCAGTTTGAGGCATTAAATTTTGTTATTATGTTTTCTTCAATAATGTCTCCCACAATTTTCTTTCCAAAATAATCAAATATGACTTCAGTATTGGTATTTACAAATCTAATGCTGTCGATATTTCCTTTTGTTATTTCTCCATAGCTTTTTGTATCAAAATCATATATTGTACATCCATAAAGCTTGGATAAACTGTACTTTAAACCCATTTCATCAAAGCTCATTGTTTGGAATTGGACTTTTGCAACAGTTTCTCCATTTTGAATATACTTGATTATTTCGCTATTGTCCATACCTTTATCGATATATGCTCCGAACTGTTCAACATTGCTGCTGCAGTTGTTCCTGTAAATAAAATGGGTATAATTTGAGCTTCTATATAATATTAATCCATTTCCAGTCAATTTTTCATACTTGTAGCTATGCTGAGTTGGAGTATTGTCAAATGGCAATAGATAATATTCGCTACCTAAATATGTGGCACTATATTCGGGCATATAACCTGTTGAAAAGATATAATTTTTATATCCTACCTCAATATTAATGAGTTGATTTTTCTCAAGCCTTATAATTCCGTTATAACCGCTTTGAATAGTATATGCGCTATTTTCATAAGCGTAAGGACATGTAATATTCACATAATTCGGCACTGCAATTTCATAGGTAAAGTTATTATTTTTAATAACTTCTTTTTCGGATTTAGGTTCTATTGTGATGGTGTTTGATACTTTAAGGCCATTATGCTCTGAAGTAATGATGTATGTTCCAACATCAAGGTTTATATTTAAGCTAGCTATTCCATTCTCATTTGTTGTTCTTGTGTAGAATACTCCATTGATATTGAATGTTATTTGTTCATATTCGGAATTCTTTCCAATGCCATCAACCAAATGGACTTTAAATTTTGTCCCGTCTTTATACTCCATCCTGACATCTTTTGCAGTTAGTGTAGGCAGTATTTTAATATTGTTTGACACTCTGCAGCTTTCATACTGTGCCGTTATAATATATTCTCCAGGTTCTAAATTTAAATTCAGACTAGCTACTCCATACAAATCAGTTTGACGATAATAAAACACACCGTTTATATTAAATTCAACGTCATGGCCTGATCCGACCTTTTCTCCATTTTTTTCAAGTATTGTAACAGAGTATTTTGTAGCGTTTTTATAATACTTCACCACGTCCCTGTTGCTTGTGATTAATGGAAGAACTGTAATCTTGTTGCTTTTCATTTCCGTTGTTTTGCTGTTCATTGCTGTTAAAATGTATTCGCCTTGATTCAGATTTATATTCAATTTAGCTATTCCGCTTTCATTAGTTGTTCTTGTGTAGAAAACTCCATTGATGTTGAATGTCACTGGAGTATTTTTTAGCAATTCACCATTATTGTCTAGAAATTTGGCATAATATTGCGTTGAGTTTCTGTATATTTTGACAATATCTGATGAATAGATGGTACTTTTAACATCAATGTTGTTAGTAACTGATACTTCATTTGACATTGTCGTTATGCTATAGTTTCCACTTTCCAAATTGATTGCTAATGATGATTCGCCGTTTTCATTTGTTTGGCGAGTATAATTCATTCCATTTAATGAATATGTCACCGTAGCATTGTATAATGGATTTTTGTTTTCGTCGTGTATCTGCGTATTGAATCGTGTTCCGTCTTTATAATACATTTCCACATCATGACTTTCAATTTGAATGTCTTGTGTGTTACTTTCCGTTGTTATTGTTTTATTTTCCAATTCTGTTGCTGAAACAGAGCTAATTAAAAAAATAGTTAGGAAAATAAAGACTATTGTGCTTATTTTTTTAATCATAGTATCAACCAAACCGTTAATTTTTTTGACAAATTAACACTGAAACTATGATTTTTCCATTATAAAGGTTTTAATTTAAAATTTAAAAAGAAAATATTTATTAAAATGAATTTTTAACATCAATTTTTACCTTCTATTATCATTATGCACATATAAGTAAATTCGCTTGTCGCAATATCTTTCAGTGATGTTGAGACAATTTTTTCATCAGGATATGAAAGTCTCTCACAAACCGTAACTTTCCTTGATTCGCTAACTCCATTGTCAAGCAAAAATTGTGCCATGTCCTTGACTTTTCTTGAAGGAAGTGCTATCGTTGTCTTTCCATTATCAATGACCTCCAGGATGTCTTCTACATTTTCCCTTCCATGGAATGTCATTACATTAGCGCTATCCCATTGGATATGATTTCTGGCAGCTGCAAGCTGAAGAGAACTTATTCCGGGAATTACTTTGATATTGTCTTTTGATAATCCTTTTTCATCAGAAATCCTTAATACTGTATTTAAAACTCCGGAAAATCCTGGATCTCCTGTTGATAGGATAGCAACGCTATTGCCTTTGATGGCCAAATCAACACCTTCTTCCAATTTATCCAGTAAATCCTTAACATTGAATGCAATTGTATTTTTCACATCACTGAATAAGTCTATGGCTCTTGTACTTCCTACGGTATAATCGCAATTTTTTACACAGTTCACTGCTTTTAAAGTTAAATATTCCTCAGCACCAGGTCCTATTCCTATAATAAATATTTTTCCAGACATATTAATCATCAATTTCCAATGTTTGTTTAAAATCTTTTTTCATCTGTTCCTTTGTTTTGTCACTGTAAACTCTGTCTTTTTCATCATTCAATGTAAACATTGCTAATTCATAAATGATTCTATTCATGGATTTTCCATATTCTGTTAATGAATATTCGGTACTTACAGGTTTCGTATTCAAAACTTTCTTTTCTATTATTCCATTTTCTTCTAAATCTGTTAAACAACTGGATAAAACTTTGTTGCTAATGTCTTTTCCTTCTTTAAATTCTTTAAAATGTTTTTTTCCAAAAAATAAGTCTCTAATTATTTGAATACTCCATTTTTTATTAATTAAATTCATTGTTCTATCTACTGGACATACTATTTCGTTGGACATGGAAAATCACCTATGATTTTAATTTTAATTTTAATAAATATTAAATATGTTGTTGTCATGTTCGTTACTTTAGAGTAACCTGGTTCCTTTTAAGTTACAAAAATCATTTAAATATGATTTAATAATATAATTGGGTAAGGAGGAATAAAAATGGATACAAATCAGCAATTAAACTATCTTTTAAATTATTTGATTGATGAAAGGCAGGAAAATATTGAAATCCCTGAAAATGTTATTCAAAAAAGGAACCTGCTTCGCTCATTGATGAACGTAAGGCCTGCTATTCCGATTGATGAGGAATTTTTGAAGGTGCAGGATGAATATTTAACAAATGAAATATTGTCAAAAAATCTTGTTGGCGTTGATGATATTGATGAGGTTAAAGGTAAGTTAATGCTTTGGCAAGGGGATATAACTGATTTGAAAGTAGATGCTATAGTTAATGCGGCAAATTCTAAGTTGTTGGGCTGTTTTATTCCGATGCATAATTGCATTGATAATGTTATCCATTCAGCCAGTGGAATTCAGTTAAGGTTGGAATGCGATAAGATAATGAAGGTGCAGAATAAGGATGAGGGTATAGGCAAGGCTAAAATTACAAATGGGTATAATCTAGCTTCCAAACATGTAATTCATACTGTTGGTCCGGCTATTCCTCAAAATTCCAAACCAAGTGAACTTGATTGCAAAAGACTTGCAAGTTGCTATAGGTCATGTTTGGATATTGCAAGTCAATATAATTTAAAATCCATTGCTTTTTGTTGCATTTCAACGGGAGTATTTAACTTTCCTCAAAAGATGGCTGCAGAAATTGCTGTTAAAACAGTCAATGATTATTTGGATTCTAATGAGTCCTCTTTAGAACATGTTATTTTTAATGTATTCGTTGATGAAGATTATCTGATTTATAAAAATTTATTGTTTGGTGATTAAAATGGATCGTTTCGTGTTAAGATTAGATAAGGCTATTGATAAGATTAATGAAGCTGATTTTATATTGATTGGTGCTGGTGCAGGACTTTCGACTGCTGCAGGTGTTGAATATACTGGAAAACGTTTCACTGATAATTTCGGTGATTTCATTGAGAAGTATTCCATGAAAGATATGTATTCTTCAGGTTTTTATCCATTTAAAACACCTGAAGAAAAATGGGCTTACTGGGCAAGACACATCGACGTCAATAGATATCAGGTTGGAGAAACTGATGTATATAAAAAATTATTGAAACTGGTTGAGGACAAGGATTACTTTGTGTTGACAACAAATGTGGAGCATCAGTTTTGGATTAATGGCTTTGCAGATGAAAGAATCTTTGCAACACAAGGGGATTATTCTTTATTCCAATGCAGCGAAGCTTGTCATGATAAGTTATATTACAATGAAGGTCAGGTCAAGGAAATGGTTGAAAAAACTGTAGACTGTAAAATTCCATCCGATTTGGTTCCTAAATGTCCTGTTTGTGGTGCAGAAATGGAAACAAATCTTAGAAAAGACAACTTATTCGTTGAAGATGAAAAATGGCATGAGGCAAATAAACGTTATATGGATTATTTGGATAAGATTAAAGGTAAAAATGTCGTGTTTTTAGAAATAGGTGTTGGATTCAACACTCCGGTCATTATACGATATCCTTTTGAACAGATGACTTATGATAATCCTAATGCCACTTTAATCAGATTGAATAAGGATTATGCTGATGCAATTAAGGAAAATAAGTCTAAAACCATAAGTTTTGATGAAAATGTTGAAGAAATATTGGATTATTGGCTTTCAAGAGTCTTTTAATTCTTCAATTTCTTTTTTTAAGAAATCATAAATTGATTTCGCACCAATTAATTCACCAGGATCATTCCAATCTGAAGGATATAATATAAATGGTCTTGTTTGACTTCCGCCTAAGCCTCCATGGCTGCCGATCAATTCCTCAAATGCACAGATTTCTTCTGTTTCCGGGTCATAAAAACTGTTGACTAAAATATCGGGCATGTGTTTGAATTTATTGTGTCTTTTCAAATGCATTGCAGCATTTTTCCCAAAGTCTTCCAATGGATTTTTTCCTTCAATCCTGTCCGTATTCAAATAATAAATCCCTTCAGCACCAATAACCATTGGGCCGTTGGTGAATGAATCAACCAGTATGAATCCTATTCCACTATGCTTAACAAGGCCAGGAATCAAATTTGGAAACAGCATTACAATCTCTTCATAATTCAACCGTTTGGACCATTGCGTTAAGTAAATCAACCCTAAATTTCCGGAACCCAACACTATCAACTCTGAATTTTTTGCTTTTTTCGTTGATTGTTCTTTACTTTCATGGGTTTTAATATAGTCAAGATTATTTTGGTATTTTGATTTAATCTCTTCAATATTTATGAAATCAGGAGTTTTTTCCTTTATATTTTCAATAGTGTCTGAAAAGAAATCCTTATCTTTAATATCATCAACCTTATCCATTATTGTTCCAATTTGCTTATTTTCCGGAATGAATGCATCTCTAAAGTGGTCTGAAATAAAAGGATTCTTATCATAAATTTTCATATCTTCCGGAAGCAGCCTTCTAACATAATTGGCCAGAGTTATGCCGTATCTTTGTTTGAATGTTTCACCATTTCCCTGACCGTGATCAGATAACACCACGAATTCATAATTTCTGTCACAACTTTTTTCAGCTTTTTCAAGTCTTTTAAATTGCAAATCGATCTGTTTTAAGACATTCCAAACATCATCATCATTAATTCCTGAATGGTGTGCAACTTCATCATAGCCCACATAACTTGCATAGGCACTGTTAATCTCTCCCTTTAGCATGTCTGCAATTAACGTTTCTGTTGCAACTTCACGCAAAAGTACATTTGCGCCTGCTCGGATTGTTGCATAAATAATATTTCTCCTTAGTCTAGGCCTTATATCTTTTATTTTGTGCATTATCTGGGATTTTACCTCAACAAATATTTCCCAAAGGAATAAAATGATTATTCTTTGGAATGAGTATGACTCCAGAAATACCACATTCAATGACTTGTTGTAGCTATTTACCAATAATTTAAATCTTGATGATGTTAATATCGGATTGGCACTGTCACCAGTAAACATATTTGTTATGCTGGTCCCTTTATCACATAACAGTCCGTTCCCATTAGATATTCTCTCTTCAATTATCGGGGCATGAGCCAATTTTCCAGATATCATAATCTGGTTGTTGTTTTCTTTTTCAACCCATCTGTAGGCAACAATATCTTCATTGTTTCCATGCAATATTCCCGCTTGGCTTGCTCCTGTTTGGGATGATAAATCTGTTTCCCATTCTTTCAATGTATGGGAATTTTCATCTATCCATTTTTTAAGTGTAGGCATCATGTTTCTATCAATAGCCTCTTTTAGGATATCAATTGAAAGTCCGTCAATTTCAAGCATTATTAGGCCTGGAAATCCATATGCTTTCTTTTCTCTTGAAACATAATCTGCTACGCGATTAGTATATAAATCATAATAGTCGATATCAGCTATGTTGGAGATGAGGGTGCTTGCAACAGCCATTAGCAATGGAATTAAAAAGGCATCTGTTGCTTGAAGTGAAACACCGGGAATCAGACAGCAGACTCCATAAAAAATCAATGAATTAATTATTAACGCACCTATTCCAAAGGTCAAAACAATAAATTTCATCAATAATCTTCTCAGCACTGGCCATAATATTGTATTGGCTATGATGACTCCAATGGTTATGATGACGGCATTATACCAGTTTCCTAATTGAAATGTATCAAATATTATGGAAAATACGATAATTGTAACTATATTTGCTATTATCGTTAAAATAACTATTATACTGGATTTGATTAAATTATTTATATTCATTTAGCCCTCATTTATTTCAATATTTTTTCTTTTTGTTGTTTTGAGATAAAACTGTGTAATTTCAGGTTTACAATTAATTCTAAGCCAAAAAGAGTTTGTTCCAAGTCCTTTACTTGTATATTGGATCATGTTGTCTACGTTATATGCGCCTACTGGATATTTGAATGAATAGGAACACCGGAATGGTGTTGTTTTTACTCCTGGAATAACTAACTGTCCTCCATGTGAATGGCCTGACATCTGCAAATCAAACCTGCCGGTTTTTGATGAAATTTTTGCAAAATCTGGTTCATGAACAAGCAATATGCTTGCACCATCGGATGGAAGTTTTTCAAGAACCTTGTCAAAATCATCAGCTCCAACTGTAAGGCTGTCAACACCTGAAATATTAAGTTTTTCTCCATCCTTTTCAAGGGTATAAACATCATTGCTTAAATCAACAATATTGGATTTTTTGAGTATTTTTCTAATCTCATCTGCATCTGCCCAATGGTCATGATTTCCTAAAACAGCAAATTTTCCGTCTTTTGCTTTTAATCTTTTAAAAGAATCTAATAAATCATCCTCATATCCTTCTAAGATATATGAAACATAGTCTCCCGTTAAGGTAATCATGTCCGGATTTAGGCTATTGACATAATCAACCACTCCGCTTAAATATTCTGGACTAATCCACTGGCCTAAATGTATGTCTGTCAGGTTGATTATTCTGTAATTATGAAATGTAAATGGTAAATTTTTAATTTTAACATCTACATTAACCAAATCAAATAATTCTGGTTTAAACTTTGTAGATCCTCTTGTTTGTGTCATTAATGTTTGAAATCCTTGTCTTATCATCATTGCTGAGGGTTTTTCATTTACCAATATTTTCACCTTATTTTTTAAATAAGTTCGTGAAACTATTTATATTTTAAAATTTAAATTATAAATGTGATTATTATGCTTCAAATTGCAGTTACAGGAAAACCAAATGTAGGAAAATCCTCTTTTTTTAATTCAGCAACATCATCTGCTGTTGAAATGGCTAATTATCCTTTTACAACAATTGATGCTAATAAGGCTGTTGCACATGTTATTAAAGAGTGTCCGTGTAAAGAATTAGGTGTTACATGCAATCCTAGAAATTCAATATGTATTGATGGAAAAAGATTGCTTCCTATTGAATTAATAGATGTTGCAGGATTAGTTCCTGGAGCACATGAAGGAAAAGGATTAGGAAATAAATTTTTAGACGATTTAATGCAGGCAAAAGTATTCATACATGTCATTGATGCATCAGGATCAACTGATATTGAAGGCCAACCTGTTGAAGCCGGAAGCCATGATCCATTGGAAGACATAGAATTTTTAGAAGAAGAAATTGTAATGTGGATGTATGGAATTCTATCAAGAAACTGGGTTAGGTTGGTACGTAAGGTTGGTGCTGAACATTTGGATATTTCAAAAGTATTGTTTGATCAATTATCTGGTACTGGAATAGCTATTGAAGATATTATTGAAGCTAAAAGAAACATAAATCCGGATTACAATAAATGGGAAGAAGAAGATTTAATTGAATTGACAAGAAATATCCTAAAAATTGCAAAACCAATGATGATTGTAGCTAATAAAGCAGATTTGCCAACTTCAGAAGAAAATATTAAAAGAATTAAGGAAAAATATCCGAATGTAATTCCTGCATCTGCCGAATCTGAAATTGCATTGGTCAGAGCTAATGAAGCAGGTCTTATCAGTTATCTTCCTGGTGACGATCATTTTGAAATATTAAAACCTGAAGAATTATCAGATAATCAATTAAAGGCTTTAGAATATATTCAAACTAATATTTTGGATAAATATGGAAGTACTGGTATTCAAGATGCTCTAAATTATGGAATTTTCAATTTGCTTGAAAATATTGTTGTTTATCCTGTTCAGGACGAGCACAAATACACTGACCAAAAGGGTAATGTATTGCCTGATGGAATTTTACTTAAACAAGGTTCAAATCCACGTCAATTGGCATATTTGGTTCACTCAGATATTGGTGATAAGTTTATGCATGCAGTTGATGCCAGATCAAACATGCGTGTATCCAGTGATTATGAACTTAAAGATGGCGATATTATAAGTATTATTACTCGCCAATAATACTTTTCTTTTTTTACATGTCAAATAAAGACCTTTTAACTAAGGATTTAACTCCTGAAGAATTTGGGCAATACTATTTTTTAAAGGAAGAATTAAAGGAATTTTGCCGCAGTGAAGGATTGAAAGTAAGTGGAAATAAACAGGATTTGGAAAAAAGAATCATTCACTATTTGTCAACTGGAAAACCTTTGGAAGAATTGGTTGTTAAACAAAAATCTGATAACATTATTTACGAAATTAAATTGGATTCTAAATTAGGTGATAATTTCAAATGCAGCGAAGACAAAAGAGAATTTTTTGAAAAACATATTGGAAAAGGTTTTAAATTCAAGGTCAAATTTCAAAAATGGTTAAAGGCAAATCCTGAAAAAACATATATGGATGCAATCAATGCATACTTTGAGATTATCAATTCGAAGGAAAAAACAAAAATAGATAAACAGTTTCAATATAATCAATATATAAGAGATTTTTTTGAAGATAATGATGATAAATCATTGGATGATGCGATTAAATGTTGGAATCATAAAAAGTCCCTTAAGGGCCATAACAAATATGAAAAAACTGATTTGGAGGTATTGTTATGAAAAAGGTTAAAATTACGGTTATGAGAAAGGTCAGGCATGATGATTTGATTGACAAATATGAAAACCCTTTGGAGCATGAGTGTGATGTTGAAGAAGGGGATGTTTTCATAGCAAATGGTTGGTTAAAACCTGATAATTTTTGTGATAGTGCATGGGAAAGCCTTTCACCTTTTGTAATGGCTTTAGCCAATGGTGCCAGTGATTTTTATGATGGATGGATGAAAAATAAAAAGTCTGCAATGATTTCCTGCAATGATGGATTCAGGCCTGTCAGTTTTCTTTTAGAAACGATGGATGAGGATGCAGACTAATCTTTTGATATGATGGCTAATTTATTAAATAGAAGTTTTAATTTTTTTAAAAGAGAGACTGTATTTTCAATATCTTTAATCTTGGCTATTTTATCCTGTTTTTTCGTAAAGCCAAACGTTAATTATTTCAATTACATTAATTGGGATACAATCTTATTGCTTTTAATCATAATGATTATTGTTGAAGTTTTAAAGAACTTAGCTATTTTTGAGATATTGGTTCGAAAATTGTTAAATAGAACTAAAAACACCAGAGGGATTGTTTTTGTCCTGGTTTTTACATGTTTTTTCAGTTCAATATTTATTACCAATGATGTCAGTCTGATAATATTTGTGCCGTTTTCCATTTTGGCTTTAAAAAAGATTGACAGATTTGATTTGATAATATTTGCTGTTAGTTTACAGACAATCGCTGCTAATGTGGGGTGCATGATTCTTCCAATTGGTGCTCCTCATAATATTGTGATGTATACAGTATCCAATATTCCATTCACATCATTTTTTTCAATATTGTTGCCTTATATTGTCATATCAGTAATATTTTTATCAGTTTTGATGTTTATTGTTCCTAAAGACAATATAAATTTAACTGATTTTGCTAATGTTGATGTAAATTATAATGATTTTTTCAAGAGAGTTTTCCTTGGAGTCGATTATTATTTACTATTAACATTCATTGCCCTATTTATTCTGATTGGAAATCTGGAAAATATTTCTGCTTTAAATTATTTGTTCAGGCATTGGATTGTTGGCAATGAAGTTATTTATGGAGTAGTTTCATCCCAGATTATTTCTAATGTTCCCGCAGCTATTCTTTTAAGCGGCTTCAGCAATAATTATGAAGCAATTATTGTTGGAATTAATATTGGTGGTTTTGGAACATTGATTGCATCAATGGCTAATCTAATTTCCTTTAAGATACTTGCTCGTGAGCATGATGATTATAAAATAAGATATCTTATTATTTTCTCAGTTTTAAATTTTGTTTTGTTAGTTATCTTGTTGGGATATTATTTTTTAACAATTTGAATGTAAAAATATATTCTATTAAATATGATAAAAATCAAAATATTATTAATTTTGTTGTTTTTGAGGGTTATTATGGCTAATGAAAATGTTGAACTGATGCGGGGTGAACCAGAAATTGCAATTAGGAAGTTAGCTATTCCTATAATGATTTCTATGCTTTTGACCGCATCATATAATATTGTTGACGGAATTTGGGTTGCGGGATTAGGTCAGGCAGCTATTGCTGGAATTGGTTTTGTAACTCCGATATTCATGATTTTGAATGGGTTTAGTGTTGGTCTTGGAAATGGTGCAACAAGCAGTATCAGTCGTGCTGTCGGAGCAAGAAATCATGAAGGTGCCAGTAAATCTGCAACACACTCTCTTTTAATATTTTTAGCAGCATCCATATTATTGACACTGATTTTTCTTATAATTCAGGAACCTTTGCTTATTGCTTATGGTGCATCAGGTCAATCATTGGTTGAAGGGATTAAATATGGTACGCCCTTATTTATAGGTTTATTCGCTTTCATGTTTGCTAATGGTGGAAGTGGAATCCTTCGTGGTGAAGGTGACATGAAAAGAGCGATGTATGCAATCATTGTCTCTGTTATATTGAATTTCATTTTAGACCCTCTTTTCATTTACGTTTTAAATTTGGGATCTGCAGGAGCTTCCCTTGCAACAATAATGAGCTCTATCGGTTCAGCAATAGTTATAATGTATTGGATTTTAATAAAAAAGGACACTTATGTTGATGTTACCTTCAAAGGATTTGAATTTGAACCGCATATTGCTCGAGATATATTAAAAGTTGGTATTCCATCTTCCCTGGACATGCTGATGATGTCAATTGCAATGAGCTTTTATTTAATTTTCATATCATCTGTTGGCGGTGAATATGGTATAGCAGCATTCACTTCAGGTCAGCGATTATATTTATTCGGTATAATGCCTTTGACTGCTGTTGGAAGTGCTGTTGCTGCTGTTAGTGGAAGTTCTTATGGTGCCAATAACTGGGAATACCTCTCAAGAACCCACACTTATGGAACAAAATTTGCAACGATAATTGCAATTGCAATCATGCTTATTCTAGTGGTATTTGCTCCTCAATTATCAATGATTTTTGCATATACTCCTGAAACTGCTCCGCTAATTCCGGAAATAACTAACTTTTTAAGAATTGCCTCATTCGGTTTGCTATTGGTTGGTATAGGTATGCCCTCAAGCTTTATGTATCAGGGAATTGGTCGTGGAACCACCAGTTTGGCCTGGACCATTATTCGTGAGCTAATCTTTACGGTAAGCTTTACTTACTTATTTGGAATCATGTTAAATTGGGGTTTAACCGGAATATGGGTTGGTCTTGCTGTAGGTAGAATATTAGCATCTATCTTAAACTTTATTTATGCTAAATACACTCTTAAAGAGTTGAAAAATTCATGAATTAACTTTTTCATTCGTCAAGTAAATCGGCTACTTTGTTTGCAATGAATACACAGCAGTCAACACAAGGGGATTTATCTTCACCATTCTTACTTATTATGTCGCATCTGACTGTTCCATATTCTTCCTTAAATGCATTAAAAATTTCTTTTGCATTGGACTTTATTTTGCCTGGATCATCATTGAGTATTCCATTCGCCATTAATGCGCCTGTAACTGCACCGCAGGTTCCTTCATCAAAAGTTCCACCCATTCCTCCTGCAAATCCGCAAGCTAATTTTACCATTTCTTTTTGGGTAATGTCTGCTTCAGCACTTTCACAAAGTCCCATTAAAGTTGATTCGGAACAACTTTTAAAAGTTCTGTATTCCCTAATTTTTTCCTCTAAAATTTCTTTGTCAAGTTTCATAATCCAATCTCCTTAATTAATTATATTAACTAATAATTTTAAATAATTATTCATAAAAAATTAGGTGATAAAAATTATACATCCAAGACCAAGTCCAATTGCTGCTACTCTTTATACATTGAGAGATATGAATGTTGATGTTATTGTAATGCATGGACCTACCGGGTGCTGCTTTAGAACAGCAAGACTTTTGGAAAGTGACGGGGTTCGTGTTGTTACTACTGGAATGTCTGAAAATGACTTTATATTAGGTGCCGGCGAAAAGTTAGTTGAAACATTGACTGAAGCTTATGATGCATTCGAGCCAAAGTTAATGGGAATTGCAGGTACTTGCGCCAGTATGATTATCGGTGAAGATTTAAAAGAGGCCATTGCAACTGCAGATTTGCCCTGTACAGTAATTCCAGTTGAATCTCATGGAGGCTCCGGTGAAGGTGATAATACTGTTGGAGCTATAATGGTTTTAGATGCAGCTGTTGAATGTGGCGTAATTCCGCAGGAAGAAGCTGATAGGCAAATTGAAATGCTTGAAAAGGCAACTGAAGTTGAAAAAACTCGTGGAATGGCTCAGGGAAAATATATTAAACCAAACTTCGGAGATTCAAAAGAAAAAGTAGCAAAAACTGTTGTGGATGCATTAAAGGATGGAAAAAATGTTGCTTTTGTTTTGAATGTTAAAAAAGAAACATCATATTTATTTGCAGATATCATTAATTTTGACTATACACAAATCAATCCGGATAATAAACCTATTTTTGTGGCCAATTTGGATGAAAATATCGGATTGCCTAGAATCAGACAGCATGCAGTAAATATTAAAAATCAATTGGGCATTGAGCCTGATTTCATTACAGGCGGTCTTGACGAATACCCGATAACTGCGGGTGTGGCAGCAGATTTCTTGAAAGATAAAGATTTGGATTTGATTGTAGTGTTTGGTGTTCCTCACGCATTTCCAATTGAAGAATTTAATGTTGAATCAGTTGCAGTAACTGATGGGCCACGTCTTGTGGAGCCATTGAAAGACTTGGGTTATACTCATGTTGTTGCAGAGCTTGATGCACATTCAAAAACATTAGGAACCGATGAAATAGTATTTTCAGACTTTGGCGGAATGATTAGAGCAGCTATTGGGTGGATGGAATAGTATGATAACGATTATTGATTATAAAAGCGGTAATTTAAAAAGCATTTCAAACGGTTTTAAAAAGATTGGTGAGGAATTTCAAATAACAGATGATGTAGAAATTATCTCTAATGCTGATCATTTGGTTTTACCTGGTGTTGGTGCCTTTGGTTCAGCAATGGAAAATTTAGAACCTTTTAGGGATGTTATAAATGAGCATGTCAATGACGACAAGCCATTTTTGGGAATTTGTTTGGGCCAACAAGTACTGATGGGTCAAAGCGAAGAAAGTCCTAATGTGGAAGGTCTAAATTTGTTTAAAGGCCATTGTGAATTCCTGCCTGAGGGAGTAAAGATTCCCCATATGGGCTGGAACAGATTAGATGTAGTTAAAAAATCTCCTATTTTGGAAGGAGTAGATAAAGAGTATTTTTATTTTGTCCATTCATATCATGTAATTCCAGACGATGATGATATTATTGCAGGAACATGTGATTATGGTATAGATGTGATAGCATCATTAAGTCAAAATAACCTATTTTCAACACAATTCCACCCTGAAAAAAGTGGAAAAGCTGGACTTAAAATTTTAAAGAATTTTGTTAATATTAAGGAGTAGTTAATATGGATATTGAAGGATTTGTTCGTGCAAGAATTGATGATTATTCATATAAGGATTTGTCAATTCTTTTAGCTGAAAGAATAAGGGAATACAAAGACATTTCAGATGAAAATTCTGTAAAAATGGCTGAGGCTGTCATCGATGAAGTTTCAACAACTTTAAAATTAAAGGAAAGTGATGATGAATTCTTAAAAGAGATTGCAGAAATCACTAAGTCCGGTGTTGGAATGGGTGAAATGGGTGTTGGATCTCGTGGAGCAGGTGATTTCTTTGTTCACAGAAGAATTGCTGATATTGTAGCATCAACTAACACTGCATCTCTTGTAAATCCGACCGAGCAGGATGACGGCGGAGTTGTGCGTTCAAAGGCAAAAAATGATGATGTTTATATAACTACTGCCGTAGATGGAATACATTCAAGATTAAGTGAATATCCGTTTTTAGGTGGTTTTCACGTTACAAGAGCAACCTTAAGGGATGTTTGTGTAATGGGAGCAGACCCTGTAGCTATTTTAAGTGATGTTCATTTGGCAGATGATGGTGATGTCGGTAAAATATTTGATTTTACGGCAGGTGTGGCTGCAGTTTCTGAACTTGTAAACGTTCCTATTGTTGCAGGCAGTACATTAAGGGTCGGCGGAGACATGGTTTTAGGTGACAGATTCGTTTCTGCTGTAGGAAGTGTTGGGGTTTCAGACTATCCTCCAACCGCACGTAAGGGAGCTACAAAAGGAGATGTAATCCTTTTAACTGAAGGTTCAGGTGGAGGAACCATTACCACAACAGCATTATACAATGGATTTTTCGATGTTGTATGGGATACAATGAATGTAAACTTTGTTCAAGCATCACAATCCCTATTTGAGGCAGATTTGGTAAAGGATATCCATGCAATGACTGATGTAACTAATGGTGGACTAAGGGGAGATGCCCATGAAATTTCTAACACGACCGGTGTTGGGTTGGAGTTCTATGAAAAGGACATTAGAAAAATGGTAGCGCCAAATGTATTGAACATGCTTGAAACATTGAATATTGATCCTTTAGGTGTTTCAACGGATTCATTAATGCTTGTAGTGCCTGAAGATGTTGCCGGCGATGTTAAAAAGACAGTTTCTGCAGCAGGTGTTGACATATCTGAAATTGGTCAGGTCACTGATAGTGGCGAACCGATCTTGATTAAGGAAGACTCTTCAACCGAAAAACTAGTTCCTTTATTCAGGGAAGCTGCATACACAAAAATTAAAAAGTTAGTTGGTGATACAACACCAGAAGACTTTGAAATAATGCAGGAAAAAGTGCAAAAGGCATGCGAAGATGCAATTGCTAAAAAGGATAAGGTTATAAACTATATAAATAAAAATTAATTTTTTCGCACTTCCATATTTTTTAAATGGTATGGAAGTCAACTTCTTTTCATGAAAGATGAAATTGGAAATTTGTATATTGCGGATGCAATCATTGCATTAAGTATTCTATTTATTGCAATGATCATGTTAAATTCTTTAGTTTCACTTCCAAATCCAACATATTCCGATATTTCTCATAATTCCAAAAATGCTCAGGATATAATGGAAATTTTAAGTGGTAAGGTTGATTTTAAAGACCATACTTTTTTATCCGAAATTACAGGTATTTTAAAAGACAATAAAAATTCAAAAAAGTCAATTCGGGAAGTTTCTCAAATCTGTGATGATAAATTTGGTGAATTAAAATTGTCTAATTATCGTTTTGTTGAATCAAATAAACTTGATTCAAAAATTTTATCTGAATCTGGTGATTTTTCAAAAGCAGACAGGATTTCTGTTGCAACACGGAATTATGATGGTTATTCATATACATTATATCTTTGGTGATATTTAAAATTTGTATGTAATAGACCAATATTTATACGTGTTTGGTGGTGAATATATCAGCCTTCACATACAATTTTGCACAATTACCAGCAGAGAATTGGGTTTGTGGTGGTGATTCTCCACCAGTTTCAATGTACATTATTCATTTTTCTTTTAATGCTATATAAATATTATCAATATTGTTTTAATTATGTTAAATTAATTTTACTTTATTGTTATTATTTTGGGGTATATTGGTATTTTGTACAATGGGGTTATGTAAAAAGCTAATTTTGTTTATATAATGAATAAGTAAAGTTTACTTTATTTTTTTCGTTTTTTCTAAAAATTTAAATACTCTGCAATCAAATATTTATACCATAGTCAATTTTAAAGTATTTTTTATCAAAAAACTTGGACTATATTTTGTTAATTGATTTAAAAGGAGGTGAAAATGATTAAAAAAAGGAATATTGTAATTTCATTGATTTTAATTAACATATTAATTTTATCAATGAGTGTTGTTTGTGCAAGCAATGAAACGGAAATAAATGATATTTATTCTGCAAGTTTAGATGATTCCCTGGCTATTGATAACAATAATTCGTTTATTGAATCTGTAACTCCAAAAACTATTGAAATTACACAAAATAATTATGATAATTATTTTAATCAGTACACTGGTTATATTAAAAATACTGCTGGAATTAATGATGGAGATACTTTAAAAATAGGTAATATTTCTAATAGGGCCTTTGTTATAGACCGTCAACTTACATTAATCCCAATTTCAACTAATGACCAGATTTCAAATGGTTTTATACATTTTGTTAAGGGAAGTGATGGTTCAACTGTTTCAAATCTTAGTATAATCAATACTAAAGGTATTTTATCTATAAATACTCAGGATATTGGTTCATTACATGGAATATGGTTATCTGATACAAATAATATCACTATTGCATATAATTTTATTAGAATAGCTAATTCAGGGGGAGTTTATTCAATACCTATTCATAATTCAAATAACAATAGGATCATTTATAATGATATGAGTACCTGGATATCTTCAAATATTATAATGTCTGATTCAAGTTATAATTTGATTTCACATAATAAGATTGAAGTATTAAGTTATTCAGACGTTTCTGTAACTAATTTAATATATTTCTCACCTTTTGGTTTTGCTGGACGTACTGGCTCTGCATTATGTGAAGGCAACAACATTACATATAATGAGTTGATAGGCTTTTGTAATTTGCCGATGTCCATTATTATTCAGGGTATTCATGCCAATAATAAAAATACTATTGTTGCACATAATACTGTCTACAAAGGATCTTATGGTATAAATATTGTAGGGGATAATTCTCTTGTTTATAATAATACTGTAAACAACAGTGCTATAGGAATAAACCTTCATGGTAATAATGCATCTGTTGTCAATAATGATGTATTTGGTGCAAGTCAAAAAACAGGAATAATGATTTCTGGCGGTGAAAGTCTTGATGCTGTTGCAAAAGGCAATAACATAACATTCACTGATGTTTCAGAAGCATTGTATGTTGGAAATAATGCTGAAGTTTATAACAATATTGTTAATGTTGCCAATTATGGCGTTGGTGTTAGGGTAAGTTCCAACAAATCCTATATTCATAATAATAAGATTAGAACTAGTGGTGATGATGCTGTCGCATTTTTGGCAAGTAATATGCTTCTTGATAACAATATAATCATTACTAACTCCAAGGGTGTTTCAATATCCACCAGTGGTGTGAATCGTTATTATAACAACACTATATCAAATAATAAGATTACTAGTGATAGTTATGGTATATATCTAAGTGGTTTGGTCTATAATACTACAATTTCATCCAATATTATTGAAACTAATGCTACTGTGGGTGTCTTTAAAGATATTTCTGATGAAGAGTCAGACAGTGGATCAGATAATATTATTAATGGTGTTGTTTATGATTCTACAGCTTTAATCATTGATGATGGTAATTTTTATGAGTATTTCGATGAAAATGGATGCTTCAATTATACTTTTGAAAAAGGAAAAAGCCATACAGTATTTCTAACATTCATATCCAATAAAAACTTGATTTTTGAGGATAGGATAAACGTAATCAGTAATAAGATGGATAATTTACTTTATAATGTTACAATCACGTTTAAAGGAGATGCTAGTGGCTCTTTAATTAGAGATTTTAATTTCATGAATTTTAATAAAGAAGCCATTATCTTAAATGATGTCAGTGATGTTAATGTGGGATTCAACAATATCACTACTATATCTGATAAAAAAATTAATAGTGCTATTGCAGTTTATGTTGTAGGCGTTGGAAACGACAATATTATCTCTGGAAATAATATTTATATTAATTCAAAGAGTAATTATGCCTATGGAATTAGTATTTCCTCATATAATCCATATACGTATCTGTATAATAAGGAATTTTCTTATGGATTCACGATTTCCAATAATAACATCATATTGATTACTTCAGGTATGGCTGAGGCAATATTTTCAGATTCAATAGTTGAAAGCGATGTTGTTGGAAATACTATAAATATTATTTCAGACAGTGACGCATATGGAATAGCTGCAGTGAATGTAATTGGTAGGTTGTATGGATGGAATGTTTCTGCTAATGAAATTGTAATTCATTCTAAGAAAATGGCATATCTGATTGAAAACCATATGTCTAATGGCATGGTTATTGAAAATAATTATTTTTACAGTGAAAGTAATGGTGTTTATGGTATTGCCACATATATGTCCGAAAACATTTCAATCAATAACAATGCATTTGATATTATTTCTGGAAATTTATCAAATGTAGAATATGATCTCGATGTAATTAAGCCAGGTAATGCTGCAATTTATTTTGCTTCAAAAAATGACTTAATTAATATTACTGGCAATACATTCCATATTGATGTTGTTCCAATTAAATCAGATGATTCCGGTTTAATAAATATTTCATCCAATTATCATGTAATTGATGATGAAAATTATTTGGTTTACTTCCATGATGATTTAATTGACTCTTCAATTGTAAAATGTGGAGATACATTACTGTTGGCTAATTTGACTAAATATTCAATATTGAATATTGATGTTCCAGTCTATATTACCAATTATAAAGGATTCAATTCCTCAGTTTCAATTGTATTGTCACAGGGATCTGATAATTCATCAATCTTTTCCATGTCATTTGTCAATTCATCTATTGCATTGAATAATGTTTCCAATATTCATATTGTTAACAATACCTTTGATTCAGGAAATGATGTTATTTCAATCGTTGAAAGCTTTGGCAATTATTTGATTAACAATACTTTTAACAACGGATTAAATGTTGTTGAAATTGATAACTCTCATTCAAATTTCATTGAATATAATCGTTTCAATGTTAACGAGTCTAATAATGTTAAGGTTATCACAATCAATAATTCTCACGATATTAGTGTTGAAAATAATAATTTCACTGGTGTCGCTAATGATTTGGTCTTTATAGGTGCTTTCAATTCATTTGATAATAATATTGTTGATAATGCAATGATAGGTAATGCTTCAGACATATTTGGAATTTATTTATCCAATTCGTCTCATAACAACATTGAATTAAATAATATTCGATTGAAAGGTAATTCAGCTATCACTAATCAGGCTGCGGTTTATATTGCAGATAACTCTGCTTATAATGATATTGCTCAAAATTTCATTGTTACATATTCTAAAAATGCTGATGATTTTGCTGTTATTATTCTTTCAGATGAAATATTGTCTAATAATGTACGTTTCAATTATTTGATTAGTTCAAATGGTTCAAAACGTGCTAATGATGCTGTTTTAAGTAATTACTTAATTGAAGACAACACTCCTTGTGAAATTTATGTAAGTGACGATGGAAGCGATATTTCTGGTGATGGAAGTGAGTCTAATCCATTTGCAACATTGTCTTATGCCTTAAAAAATTCTTTAAATCATGCTGTTATTAAATTGATGAAGGGAACATTCATAGAATCCAATCTTAATATTGATAAAAATATTACTATTATTGCATTATCTCCTAATGTAATCCTCAATGCAAATAACAATCAGTTATTCAACATTACGAAACGTGGAATTTTGTCAATAGATGGGATATCAATTAAAAATGGATTTAATGAAAATGGAGGTTCATTATTCATAAATAAGGGAACTCTTATCATTAACAATTCCAATTTATTTAATTCTTCATCATATTATGACAATTCCAATCCTGAATTTGTGGCTGTAGATGAAAGTCATTGGGAGAGTCATGATTGTAGTGATTCCGGAATGGGTGGTGCTATTTTAAATTATGGTACTCTTGTGATTAATAACTCATTAATCCATGATAATTTTGCACATATCGGCGGTGCTATTGCTGATTTTGGAAAAACTGTCATTAATTCTTCAGTTATTTATTCCAATCAGGCTGTTCATGGTGGAGCAATTTTTACAGATTCAAAATATCCTTTATCAATAAATAATTCATTATTTTTAGATAATATGGCAATCATATCCATGGATTACTGTACGATTCGCAAATCTGCTTCATCCTGGTCAATTGAAGATGGCTATAGATATTCATATAATCCTATTTGTAATCTTCAAACAGGAACTGGTGGAGCAATTTACACATTAACTACAGACCTGAATATTGATAATTCAGTATTTAATCATAATATGGCTTGGAAAGGTGGAGCTATTGCTACTAAATATGTTTCATCAAGCTCATCAACAAAATTGGATGTTGATTTGATAGTGAACAACTCTTCATTCATTAACAACCGAGTCAACAATCAGACCAAAAAAATAAGCTCTAGCTTAATGGATTCATATCAATATAATTCTGGTTATGATGGCGGCGCTATCTATGGTGCATTCAATCAATTCAGTGCATATAATAGTAATTTCACAGATAATCAAGCTCAAAATGATGGTGGAGCATTATATGTACAATCCAGTAATGGAGTGATTGATTTATGTAATTTCTTGGATAACCGTGCAGGATTAAGTGCGGGAGCATTATTTATTTCAAATAATTTCCTTATAACCAGGTCTATAATCAGCAATAATTCTGCAATGTATGGTGGAGCGATTACCTATCAGTCATATTCTTATTATGACCATGTTCAGGATAATTTAAACATCTATAATTCCACCATATCAAATAATTTTGCTTTGGAATCAGGCGGTGCTATGCGCGTAGGCCAATCCAATATTACAATCCGTAATTCCAACATTTATGATAATTTTGCACCAACAGGAAGCACAATGTCTTCAGCATACATTACTTCAGATCCTAAAAGGGTTTCTGCAGATGTGCGCAATAATTGGTGGGGAGTTGATTCAATGGGTAAAGCAAAAACAGCAGATGATTCTGTTTATAATTTCCCTAATGTCCAAACGGGTAGAAAATCCAATACAAAATTTTCATGGATAACTGACGACAATGATGATGCAAAGGATGTCAACCCAGTAATTCCAGTCAATCCTGACACGCCAGGCAGCAATAATCCTATTCCTAGTGTTAATCCGGTAAATACTGGATCATCTACTCATACTGGCGGTCAAATAGGAAGATTCAGTGGCGGTTCTGGAGGGGGTACTGTAAATGGTCCTTCAGGAATTCCTGGAACATCTGGCGGTTCTGGCAATGGTGGTTCATTCAATCCATTGAATGGCAATTCTGAAAGCAGCGATTCTTCAAATACAATTTCAAATGTTGTGCCTGGAGTTATTAGCATACCTACATCAGATACTTCAGCAGAAAATGTTAACAACAATGCTGCTATGCAAGATTTAATGGATTATATTCGTTCAAATACTAATTCATCAAGAGGTTCTAGCGACAATATGGCTAATAGAACATCTAATGAAAACAGTATGAGTTCACAAAACAGTACAACTTATGATGAAGCATTAACTACTGTTGGTTTAACTGCAAATGCAATGGCTACTTCAGATTCATCAGCAGGCTCTTCAAGTTCTGCAAGTGCTGATTCCAGTTCTTCTGATTCATCTAAAGCATATGAATTAGATGAAAACACTAAAAAACAGATAGATGATGGAATTTCAACAGTTGCATTTGTTGCAATTGCTGTTATTATTTTGTTATTGTTAATAGTTGGTTATAAACGTAGGGAAAATGATGAAGAGGAATATTAATCATTTTTTCTACAATTTTTTCTTTTTTTTCAATAAATTTTAAATACTCTCTAATTATAAAAATTATTTCATTAAGGTTCATTTTAGAACAAATCAATATTATTTAGAGGAGTTAAATGATTTCATATAAAAAAATAATTTTAATTTTAATCGCATTGGTTTTGATTGCATCCTCTTTAAATGCTGTTTCTGCATTAGAGGATAATGGGACAGATTTAAATATAATGGGCAGTCATAATGATTTTGCTTTATCGGAGGTAAATTCAGAAATTTATGTTTCCAGTAACTATAGTGAAGATGCTCATGATGGCAGTATCTCTTTTCCGTATTCAAATTTAAAAGATGCTGTTTCACTGGCTAGTGATAATTCTACTATTGTTTTGATTGGTGGTGAGTTTAAGGGTTCATTAAACAGTGAAATAACCATTAATAAGAATTTGACTATAAAGTCTTTAAATTCTACTGCAATAATTAATGGGGAAAATAAGTATCATTTCTTCAATATTTTGCCTGGTGCATCATTGATTATTGAAAATATTAATTTTATTAATGGATATGCTGATTTAAATTCAAATCAGTTAGGTATTTTCACCAATCGTGGAGATTTGACTTTCAATAATGTAAATATCAATAACATGAATGGATTTATGGGTGCAATTTATAATAGGGGTAATTTGAAGATTTACAATTCTAATTTTGAAAAATGCTCTGCTACAACATTGGCTCAAGCTATTGTCAATCTTGAAAACACTACAATCGTTAATACGACTATGGCTAGATTAAACAGCAATAATATTGATTTAACTGTTTATAACTATAAAAATCTCTTAATAAATAATTCAAATATTTATTCTGTCACATCCAGCAAGGATTATGATGAAAATAGTAAGCACACTTTATCAATGGTCGCCGATAATTCTGTATTGCAGACAGTTGAATTCAATGACGGTATTGCCAAGATTTATAATTCCCAAATAAATAACAGATTAAGATTATATGATTCACAAGCCTTTTTAAATAAAGTTCAAATTTCGTCAGGATCTCCATATGAAAGAGCTGTTTCTTCATTTGACAGTAATTTGTCCGTTATCTCCTCTACTATTAATCACGGAATTAATGCTCCCGAATCTAAGCTCAACATTACTTATTCCATTATTTTGGGAGGCATACAAGGTAATGGAGGTATCAGTGAAGTATATGCTCCTTTAAATTGGTGGGGTTCAAATAATGGTCCGCAAATATCCTATGCTAAGGTAAATGCAACTAACTGGGTTGTAATGTTATTTGATGCGGACGAATCTCCAATTTCTGTAGGTACCAATGCAAAATTCACAGCATCATTAAATAAGATAATTTCTAATGGTGCAATGGATGATTTCAATAATTCGGAATTATTGCCTCAAAGGTATGTCTATTTTGAATCTGAAAGCGGTAATTTTGAAAAAACTGGTGGATATCTTAACAATGGAATATTTGAAAATTATTTAATTAATAATACGGAAAACAGCTTAGTTTATGCAATAATTGACTCCCAAAGGATACGCTTGGTTATTGGGAATGGCTCTAGTAACTATTCATTATATGTTTCCCAATCAAGAGGAAATGACATTTTAGGTGATGGAAGTTTTGAAAATCCATATAATACAATTCAGCAGGCTTTAAATAAAGCATTTAATGGAAATACTATTTATTTGATAGATGGACCATTTTCATATTCCCCTAATTCCAACTTAATTATTAACAAAAACATCACAATAGAAGGATTGGGGGATGTTGTAATAAAAAGGGATGACAATAAGAATATTTTCCAAATTAATTCAATAGGCAATCTCATTGTTAAAAATATTAATTTCACCTTATTGTCTTCTGCTTATTCCAATCCTCTATTTTTACTAAATGGTGGAAACTTAACGATTTTGAACTCTAATTTCTATGATATATATTCAACAGCCATTATTTATTCAGCAGCAAATTCAAAAATAATTGTTGATTCATGTAATTTTACGGATATTCACGGATCTATTTCTGAAGGTTCTTCTAAGCTTTTTGTGTATAATTCAACCTTTGAAGGTATCACCAGATATTATGACAATCCTATTTATCGGGAGTATAATTACATGTTCACATCATCTGGTTTGGTTGAAGTTCATGATTCTCTATTCATAAATAATGATATGGCCATTGTAAATTTGCATCCTATGATTCTTACTTCATCAAAAGGCACGCAATATGCTGAATATTCAAGATATGCATATTTCCGAAACTCTTCATTTATTAATAACAATTTTAAAAATCTTGCATATCCATATAATGTATTTAAAATGTATGATAGCTATTCATCATTTTATGGATTCGTTGATAATTGTTCCTTCATCGATAATATAGGACTTAAAATGAATCTAAACAGAGTCAACTCCTCAACATTCATCAACAATCAGAACTTTTTAGTCACATCTGTTGAGGTTTTAAATTCAATGTTTGAAAAGAATTCCAATTTCGTTCGTGATGGTTCATCATATGTTGGAAACGGTATTTTAAATTCAAACAGAGTAATCAATTCAACATTCATGTTCAATAAGGCCGCATATGGTGGGGCATTATATAATCCTAGTGTGGTTCATTATTCAGTTTTTGTAAACAATACTGCCCAATATGAGGGTAATGATATTTTTTCATACTCAGGAAATGTTGATTACTCAAGTAACTGGTGGGGAGATAATCAAAAGCCTGATTCAAGAAAAGTTTACAAGTTTTTAGGTGAGCTAACATTAAATGATTGGATAATGATGACTTTTGAAAACACTTCTAAATATTCAGTTAGTGTATCTTTGGATAATTTAATAGATAATAATGGAAAAATAACTCCTTTAAATTACTCAATAAATCAAAGGACTGTTTATTTCTCTACTGAATATGGATATATTAGTCCATCAAATATATCTTTAGAAAACAATATTGCAGATGCTTGGCTAACTTATAATCAGACTGAAAATGACTTTAATGTTTATGCAAGAATAGATAATCAACTCTTGGATTTGTCCATTAAAAATAATTCTACAAGGATATTGATGGAAAACACTTCATTTTACGGCAAGAATAATAAGTATAATGCTACATTAATCAATGTCAATGGCCATTCAATTTCAAATCAAACCTTGATTATAGAAATTACAAATGAAATGAATGAAACCATATCATTTGTCCGTGAATCTGATGAAAATGGATTTGTCGAATTCTTATTTGAATATCCTATTGGAAAGTATGTCATAAGCATTTATTATGAGGGAAACGGATTTTATGAAAAATCAGATAATTCTGCTGTTGTAAATGTTTTGCCTGCTACAACAACTTTAAAGGTATTAAACTACACGTTTTATGGTAAAAACAATAATTTCTATGCAATTTTGGTCGACGGGTCTAATTTGGGAATTTCCAATCAGACAATCTATTTTAATGTAACAAATTCAAAAGGGGAATCCAGGTTATTCACTTCCATAACCGATACTTCTGGTCGAGCTGATGTTATTTTAAGTTTGGATACTGGAGTTTATGGTATCGTTGCTAACTTTAATGGTGACGGGTGGTATGCTCCATCTTCATCCGAATCTGAAATCACTATTCTTCCTATCAATTCTACAATAACAGTTCCTAATGTTACATTTTATGGTTTAGGTAATGTCTATAATATCACATTAAAAGATTCGGAAGGAACATTGATTAAAGGAGAATCTGTTAAGGTCGTTATTTCAAAAGATTCATTATCCGATACTTTCACGTTAACGACAGACGATAATGGAATTGCTCAATTAACTATAAATTATTTGCCTGGAAATTATAACATAAAAGCAAGTTATGCCGGGGATTTCATATATGGTTCAGCTGAAGCTGAAGGAATAATAGTAATTGAAAAAGTTTTAACAAAAATATCTGGCTTTTCACATGCTACAATTCCTTTAAATGGAATTTACAGTGTAGTTCTATCAGATATGTATGGCAGAAGATTGGTTAATGAAACAGTTTCCATGAATGTCTATAAAGGTAAATTGCTAAAATCTTTATCTGCTGTCACTGACGGTAATGGTGAAGCGACATTTGCTTTTGATTTGGAGGAAGCAACTTACTTGGTCACTTATGACTATGGTGGAAGTATTTTTTATAGTGAATCAACAGGTGCTGCCACTATTGTAATTAACAATAATACTGCATTGTCTAATGTGGATTTAAATGCAAGTGATTTGATTCAGTATTATGGAGAAAATAAATATTTTGTCATTTCATTTAAAGATTATAATGCATATTCTCAGTATGGAAAAACAATTGTTGCAACGATTTCATCAACAGGATTTTATCAAACATTCAATTTAATCACTGATGTCTTTGGTCAAGCTAGATTACAGATAAACCTTAATCCAGGTATTTATAATATAACATATTCCTATAAAAATGATTATTATGGAATTTTTGCTCAAAATGCCAGTTCAATTTTTGTTTATAAAATGCCTTCATTTATTATGGGATCCGATGTAATAATGAGAACAGGTGAAACCAAATATCTTGAAGTAACATTGCGTAATGTAAACAATGTTCCGATTAGAAATATGCAAGTTAATATTGACATTTCAGGAAAGCAGTATAACGTAACAACAAACACTGAAGGTATTGCAAGGGTATTGCTTGATTTTAATTCAGGATCTTATGTTGCAAAGTATTCATTTGAAAATCCGAATTACCTATCTTCAAGTGGTTCATCTAAAATACTTGTCAGTGATTTGGATAAGGTTATAACTTCTATCATCGGTCAGGATTCAAGTATTTATGATTCAGAAGTGTTGAAATATAATGTTTCACTTAAGGATGAATTGAATAATCCTATTTCTGGTTCATCTGTTGTCCTTAATGTTATGGATATGGAAAACAATGTTTTGGCCAACTATTCATCAAATACAAATTCTGAAGGTATTGCTGTATTCAACCTAAATCTGACTTATGGAAATTACATGTTAAATTCATATTATTCAGGTTCAAGCAGGTATTTTGAATCAAGTGCTCTGAATTATGTCAATGTAATGCCTAGTGCAAATTTAACCAAAACTTTCATCAGCGGTTCTCTGGGCGAAAATAATGAATATGCAATCAATTTGGTCGATGAATATGGTGTTTATCTCAAATATGCTGAAATAGTTGTTACCGTTAATAATAAAACCTATTACACCACTACAAATAATGACGGCAAATCTTTCATTGATTTGGGTTTGGTTGCGGGGATTTATGATATTAGAGCTTATTATGCTGGTGATGAAAACTATGAAAAGACTTCATTTTCAGATAAAATAGTTTTGTTAGGTAATCTGACTTACTTATTTGCTTTTGATGTTGTCAAATATTATCATAATTCAACTCAGCTTAATGTACAGCTATTGGATTCAATCGGTTCACCATTGGCCGATAAGGAAATCATTTTCACAGTCGATGGAGTTAACTATACCAATAGGACAAATGCTGAAGGATGGGCTTTATTTGTTATAGATTTCCTACCTGGAAACTATACAGTGACCTCTTCCTATTTGGCTGAAAATCCTGCCGAAAATGCATTTGCCATATCTGAGGTATCTGTTTTATCAACAATTGTCGCTAATAATCTAGTTAAATACTACAGAAATGCCTCTCAGTTCAACGTTAAGGTTTTGGATTTTTCAGGAAATCCAATAAGGAATGCCAATGTATCCATGTTATTTAATGGCATTTTATATGTTCGTATGACTAATGGTGAAGGTGTAGCTACCTTGGAAATCAATTCGGAAGTTGGAAATTATGATATTGCTGTTCAAAATCCTAATGATGGATTAATTCAAAACTATATGATTAAAGTAATCCCATATTCGTCATTAAAACAAAGCAATATTTCAGGCAAATTGGCTGATGGCATTTATGAGATATTATTGGTCGATGGGGATAAAAACCCTATTTCTGATGCAAAAATCTCCGTTGTTATTAACAATGCGACATATTCTGTTGTTACAAATGTTGATGGTAAAGTATTTGTCAATTTGTCTTCTGAATTTGGCGTTTATTCAATCAATGCTAAATTCAATGGAGACGGTGCTCATGAACCTGCCGAATTTTCAGATTATGTTGTGGTATCTGGTGACTTGAATTATTTGTTTGCATATGATTTGGTTAAATATTATCGCAATGATTCCCAGTTCAAAGCTCAGCTAATGGATATTGAAGGAAATCCTTTGGTTGGTAAGATAATTACTATTGAAATCAATGGAAGGAATTATACTCGTACAACTGATGAATCTGGATATATCAAATTCAACGTCAATTTGAATCCTGGAGAATATAGAGTTGTATGTTCATATTACGGCGAAACTTCAAAAGAAAATGCTTTTGCTACAGCAAAAATAACTGTTTTATCCACTATTGTTGCTAAGGATTTGGTTAAATATTATAGAAACGGCTCTCAATTCTATGTAAAAATAATAGATGGTCAAGGCAAGGATGTTGTAAATAAGGATGTTACCATGAACATTAACGGCATATTGTACACAAGAAAAACTAATGATTTGGGTATTGCTCGTTTGAATATTAATTTAAATCCGGGAAATTATATTTTAACGGTTAGCGATCCAAATAATGGGTTGATGGAGTCATTCACTGTCACGGTTCTTTCAACAATAATTGGTAATGACTTGGTCAAGTATTATAAAAACGATTCTCAGTATTATGTGAGGTTGTTGGATGATGTGGGCGCACCATTGGCGCATGTTGATGTTACAATGAATATTAATGGTGTATTTTACACTCGTGAAACTAATGATTTGGGTATTGTTCGTTTGAATATTAATTTAAATCCTGGAGATTATATTTTAACTGCTTACCATCCTTCAGGTCTTCAATTCAGTAATAAGATTACTGTACTTCCAATATTGTCTGCAAGCAATCTGGTAATGAATTACAATGACGGCAGTGTATTTAAGGCCACTCTTTTGGATGGTAATGGCAGATTATTTGCAAATCAAAATGTCACGTTTAACATAAATGGGGTATTTTATAATAGAATCACTAATGAAAATGGTATAGCTTCGCTAAACATTCATCTTATGTCAGGAAAATATATCATATCTTCAGAGTATAATGGTTATGTTATTTCCAATACTATTATTATCAATAATTAACCATTTTCTTAACTTTTTTTACTTATTTTAAATACGCTTGAAAAACTTTAAATATCATATTATAAATATTAATATAATAATATTTCATTTTATTTTATAGTTTTTTTTATTGAGTAATGAAATATTATATAAAATTTTAAAAATTCAATTTAATTTGTATTTTTATAATTTTAAATTGATATAAAAATTAATGGTTGATATATTGAAATTAAATAAATTAATGTTAGTATCTATAATTTTGCTAACTATATTATCTATTGGTGCTGTAAGTGCAGCTGAAGCTGATTCTATACTTACAGATGATAATTCTGCAGATATCTTATCTGCAAATACAAAAGCAATTTATGTGGATCCTACTGGTTCCGATTCTGGTTCTGGTAGTAGTGCTAGCCCTTATGCTACAATAAATAAGGCATTATCTGAAGTCAATGCTTCTGATGATGTTACTATTCATTTAGCTGCTGGTACATACACGGGAGAAAATAATACTGCGTTAAATATTAATTTTGCTCACGCTAATTATAATGGAACTTTGACCATTGTTGGTGCGGCAAACGGTGGAACAATACTTGATGGAGAAAATGAAGTTGCTATCATTAAATCTATTGGTGCTGATTCATTTGTAACCTTAAAAGATATTACTTTTACTCATGGTAGAACCGATATGGGTTCAGCAATCAGATCATCCGGAGATTTAACAATCGACAGCTGTGTTTTTGAAGAAAACTATGTTACCAATTTAGGTGCAATATATTCTGACAATGGTGATTTAACAATCAAAAACTCTAAATTTATCAAAAATTCAGGTAATCAATATGTTGATTTATATTTCTCTCATGCTGGTTTAGTAACTTTAATAAACAATGTATTTGAAAGTGGTACTGCAACAAGCTCCTGGGCAGATACTCCTGCAGTTTTTGTGGGTACTGGTAAATCAGTTATTAAAGGAAATACCTTTAAAAACTTAACCAGCTCCCGTAGTGCTGGAGCATTAGCTGTAAGATATAATAATGGGGATAATATTGCTAATATTACTGATAATACATTCATTGATTGTACTTATACCGGTTCTAATGGTGGAATTGTATTTTTCCAAAATTCCTACCTTAAAAACAATAAATTTATCAATTGTACTTCTACAACTGCTACACTTTATTCAGTGACTGATTTCAATGCAAATGTTGCTTTTGAAGATGTAGAAATAGATGGTACTCAATTTGTATTAAAAGCTAATGTAACTGATGACATGGGCAATACAGTCCAAAATGCAAAAGTCATTTTCAATATTGATGGTAAAAGTGTTGGTTCAGCAACTTCTAATGCAAATGGTGTTGCATCACTAACTGTAAACAAATTATTGGAAAATGGCGAATATGCTATTTCAGGTACACAATCTTATTCTGATGTAAATCCTTTTGATGTAACTGTAGTCGATGGTAAAGCTACCGTAAACTTCGACCACTCACCTGCAGAAGTATGGGTTTCCACTGAAGGAAATGATACAACTGGTGATGGTAGTGAAGCTAATCCATTTTTAACTCTTAAAAAAGCTTTGGATTATGGAACTATAGCTAGTGTGGATTTAACAGTGCACATTAAAAACGGTTTATACCAAGGATCTGAAAACAGGGATTTATCTTATTCTAATGTTGGAAAAATCACTATTATTGGTGAATCATATGGAAATGTTATCATTGATGCTGAACATGCAAAATCCGGTACTGGATGGTGGGCATCTGGATCAAATATATTCACATTTGGTCAAAACCTTGAAATTGCATTAGTTAACTTAACCTTAATTAACTGTGACGGTCGTCCTGTAGATGCATATGCATTAACAATGAATGATAATATTGTCATAAACTCAAGTTCTATTCGTGCTCAGTCACCTAATGAAGGTGTATTTATTGACAATTTAAGAGTTATTAACGGAACTGGTCAAGCAATCAACGCTTATAATTTGGTTTTAACCAACTCATTATTTGAAAACTGTAATGGTGGATCTTCAACCGGTTTACTCTGGTTAGCAGCTAATAATGGCAATGTAATACATTTAGAAAACAATACTTTCATAGGTAATACCATTGATGGTTATTCTGGTGGTGCAGCTTATTATGCTCAAGGTGATTTAGTAAGTATCAATAACACTTTTGATTCAAACACTGTAACTGGTAGTGCATCCAATATTGCATATGCAAGCGGTAATAACATTACTTCAATTAATGATAAATTTATCAATAATGAAGTTACCAGTTATGTTGCTCAATATAGAAGCAGTGGTAGTCAACCTGCTGAAATCATTGTAGAAAACATTACATTCATTAACAATAAGGCATCTGCAAATGGTGCAGGTTTAGTAACAAATGGCGCTAAGATTAAAGGTGGTAAATTCATTAACAACACTGCTGCTGGTAATGGTGGTGCAATATACTTATTGAACCATGGTTCCACTAGCCAAGTTACTGAAATGAGTATTGAAGATGTTACCTTTGAAGACAATACTGCAGCTTCTGGAAATGATATATTCATTGCTCCTGGTTCAGGAAGCAACGTATTTGCAAACTTAAATGATTTAACAATCACTGCAAACAGTCAAAACGTAACTGAATTGTCCGATATCATAACTGTAACTGTATCTCACCCATCAGGTGCAATCATTGGTGGAGGTCAAGTAACTTTCTACTTCAATGGTAGTGTAGTGGGTAAAGCTGATTTAATCAATCAAAATGCAACCCTAGAATATGTTGGATTTAAAAACGATACTGTATACGATTTCACAAGCGTTTATGAATACGCAACTGAAAACGATACCTATGTGGGCGGAATTGTATCCACCAATATCGCTGATGCTGTAGACAGTATTGAGTTTTATGTATCCAACAGCACTGGTGATGATGTAAATGGTAATGGTAGTGAAAACAATCCATTCAAATCAATCTCTAGAGCATTAAGTGAAGGTTATACAAAATCTACAAATATCACTGTCCATGTTTTAGAAGGTAACTACACTGGTGATTTGAATACTGAATTAAGAATTCCAACAACTGTTGATGTAACTATTGTCGGTGAAGATGCTGATAAAGTTATTATCACTGACAGTGAAGCTGATTACTTCATAACTGCTTTAGCAGGTAACTCTAAATTAACTTTAACTAATGTTACTATTAACAGGGCTGCTCGTGATACCCAATCCGCAATTTATATCGAAGAAGGCGCTAATGTCGAAATCGACAACGTCAAATTCATTGGCGGACAAGGTAACTATGGTGGAGCTATTAACACTGCAGGTACTTTAGTTGTAAACAATTCATATTTCTTTGATAACGGATATGGTGATGTATCTAAAAGAGCAAATGCATATTATGGTGGAGCTATTTACAATGATGGTATTTTAATAATTGATAATTCAACATTTGAAGCAAACCATGCAGGTAGATTATCTACTATTGCAAACCAAGGTACTTTATACATGAGCAATTCAAAAGTAACCGACAGCCTTAATGCATATGCAATGAATATGGATTTAGTAGCTATCGGTGCATTCGGTGGTCAAAAAGGTAACATTACAATAGAAAACTCTATTTTCACAGTTACCAACAGAACTGTCGATGAATTGTCCAACCGCATTTACATGCCACAAAATTCATTGACCTGTCTTGCAATCGGATCATCCCAACATGTAACAATTATAAACACTACCTTTGAAAATGAAGGTGGAAGATACACTCCAAACGCATTTGGTGGACTCAACTCCTGGAACCTTGTTGGTGGAGGTTACACCATGGTAACTGGAGATGTTGAAGTCTATAACTCAACTTTCAGAAACCTACAATCAGTAAGTTTATTCTACACAAGAACTGATGGTAGTTCATACCACTCTCACAGAGTATTTGATGGATGTTTATTTGAAAATGTAGAATATTTAATCGCTGTTGTTAATTCTGGAGAAAATTTAACCGTAGCTATACATAATTCTGTTATTTTATCAGATAATATTACTAAAATAGGTGTTGCTGCTGGTAAAACTATTGATATGGATATTTCCGACAACTGGTGGGGAAGCAACAACGCTACCTATAAAAATGCTACTATAACTACTCCGGGTTTCCTTTCAAATTATGTTTTAAGAATCAACGAAGTTAGCTCAGAAATTGTTAATCCTGAAAACTACTTGGTATTAACTTTAAATGCAACCAATAAGACAGGTTTAGTTCAAGATATTACTTTAGCATTCAAAGTATCAGATGGTGAAAATGTAACTGATTATAATGGTACTTTACGTCCTCGTGATTATGTAATGTCTGCAACTAACGGTACTTTAGCTGCTGAAAACGGCACTATTGACAATGCTGTTGTCACAGCATTTGAAGGAACTGAAAACCAAGGTTATTATGTGGAAGCTACTGTTGATGGTCAAACTGTTAACTTAACTGTTGAAGAACCATTGACTTTAGGTAATGCTACAATCTTGGCTGAAGACATTGAATTAGCTTACAATCAAACCCAAATTAATGTAACCGTACTTGAAGGAACACAACCTGCAACCGGTAACATTACTTTAAGAGTAAACAATAAAACCTACACTGTTGACATCATTGATGGCGTAGCTACTTTCAACATTGATGTGTTAGCTAGAGGAAACTACACTTTAGAATATTCAATCGATAATGATAAAGTATACAATCCAGTAAGCAACTCATCTACTTTAACTGTTAATGGTATTCCAGCAAACATGTCTGTTTCTGCTAATGAATCTGTTATGGTATTGGATAATGTTACTGTTGAAGTTGTATTGCCTGCTGATGCTACCGGTAATGTAAGCATTGGTGATGACAGTATCGAACTTGTAAATGGTACTGCTACTTTTGTCATTTCTGGTTTAGGTGAAGGTAATTATACTATTACTGTAGACTATGCTGGTGACGATAAGTATGACAATGATACAAAATCTGTCAATGTGGTTGTTTCAAAATACGATTTAGAATTGAATATCACTGTTGATGAAATTGTCATCGGTTCATTAAATATTAACATGACCTTACCTGAAGACGCTACTGGTAATGTTACATTTACCGTAAACGGTACTTCCCAAACTGTTGAAATTGTTGACGGTAAAACCGCTGTAACTTTCGAGAATTTAACTCCAGGTAAATATGATATTGATGTTGTTTATTCTGGTGATAATAAATACAATGCTAATAATGGAACTACTGATGTTACTGTTACTAATATTGTAAACAATGAAACCTACTCCAAATTCTTCGATGAAAACGGAACTTTATCTGATGAATTTGTAGGCGATGAATTAGTATTTGATGGAGAAATTTCTAATAAGGATAATAATGTAATCAATATTAATCGTCCTGTAACTGTATCTGGCAATAATGCAACCTTGAACAACATTGCTTTAAACATTACTAGTGATAATGTCACTGTTAACGGATTAACTATGAATGTTGATGAACTTCCATTCGCAATCAATGTTGACAATGCAGACAATGTTGTAATTGCTAACAACACTATTGACTACAATGATAATGGAACTACTGATGCTTATGCAATATTTGCAAATGGTGCAGATAATTTAACAGTTTCAGGAAATAACATTTCATATGAAGGAAACACTACTGGTTCAACTGTAAACAATGCTGTTTATATTGGTAATTCTGATAATGTTTCATTTGAAGATAATGATTTAGATATTACTATTCCATCTTCATATGTTCCATGGGCTGAAGTTCCTGCTGGATCAGGTAATTGGGTAAGCAGTCCTGTTTCAGAAGGTATTGTATTTGACAACTGTAGTGATTTATCAGTTAAAGATAATGGCATTGAAATTGATTATAATAATGTAATTGGATCATATGATACCATTTATGCGGTTAATGTCAAAAACTCAGATAATGCAGTAATCGATAACAACACAATCGATGCTACTGGTGCTTCATACATTTACGGATTGCAAATAAGTGGAGATAACTTTACTATTTCAAACAATACTATAGATTCCACTTCTGATTCATACTATGCATGTGGTATTAATGTTGAAGGACCTGCTACAGGTAATGTTGAAAACAATGATATTGAAGCTACTGCTCCTGTTGTTTCATATGCAATTTACTCAGCAATGTCCAATGGTAATGTTGCTGTAAATTACACAAACAATACTATTGTTGCTGAAGCTGACACTGTATATGCAATGCAATTAGGTGGTGCAGAAGAAAATGTCATTGGAAATGATATAACTGCAATAGGTAATCATACTATGGGTATTGGTTCATCTGCTAAAGAATTAACTGTTAAAGACAACACTATTTCTGCAAATGGTGATAATGAAGGTAATGCAACTATTTGGAATTCAATTGCTCCTGATACTGTAGGTATTACTGTTGCATCAGGTAATTACGATATTGAAAACAACACTATTGAAACTACTGGTGATTACACAGTCAAAGCACAAAAAGCTGGTGAAGGTATCGTAGCTAACAATAACTTGACTGCTCTTGAATTGACTGGTGACGCTAGTGTGCTTGCTAATGAAAATGGAACTGTATTCAACAACACTCCATCAATGACCAGAGCAATTCTCATTGTTGACGATGTTGTAATGTACTATAAAAACGGTACTCGTTTAGTTGCATATCTTGTTGACCAATTCGGCAATCCTATTGCTAATCAGACTGTTGTTATCAGCATTAATGGAAGAGATTATGTAAGAACCACTGCTGCTGATGGTAATGCTTCCATCGCACTTGGATTAAATGTTGGTGTTTATAATGCAACTGTCACATTCAATGCTACTGAACCTTATTCCAGTGATGAAAAACTCAGTACTGTAACTATCCTTTCCACAATCAATGGAACTGATGTTACTAAAGTATTCAGAAACGGAACTCAATACTATGCTACTTTCGTTGATGGTCAAGGTAATCCATTAGCTAACGGTACAATGGTAAGATTCAACATTAATGGTGTGATGTATGATAGGAAAGTTAATGAAAACGGTACAGCTAGATTAAACATTAATTTAGATCAAGGTACTTACATATTAACTGCAATTCACCCAGATAACGGTGAAATGGCATCCAACAATATTACTGTTCTTCCAAAAATCACTGAAAACAGTGACTTGGTAAAATACTACAGAAACGACTCACAATATGTTGTAAGGATAATCGGCGATGACGGAAACCCTGTTGGTGCAGGTGAAACTGTTACATTCAACATTAATGGTGTAATGTATGAAAGAAAAACCAATGAGTCTGGATATGCTAAACTAAACATCAACCTACAACCAGGTGACTACATTATCACCGCAATGTATGGTGGATGTAATGTAGCAAACAACATTACTGTAAAACCAATCTTGAATGCTACAGACATTACTATGACCTACAAAGATGGAACTCAATTCAAAGCTTCATTAGTTGACGGTCAAGGTAATCCTCTTGCTAATACTAATATAACATTCAACATCAACGGAGTATTCTACAACAGAACTACTGATGCTCAAGGTATTGCAAAACTAAACATTAACTTGATGGCTGGCGAATACATTATCACTTCAATGTATAATGACGCTGCCATTTCAAACAGAATAACTATTCGTGCATAGGGAAGTTTTATAACTTCTCCCTTTTTTCTTTTTTTCATATACATTTCCTTCAAATATAAATAGTATTTTCACTTTTCTATCGTTTTACTTTAAATTACTTGTGAGTATTTTTGACTATTTGGATTTCAATTCAATTTGCTTAATCGTTATTTCATGTATTCGGCATTGAAAATTTATTGTGAAATTGCTTTTCTGATAATCTTAAAAAAATATTATATACTATGAAAAACTTATATTAATGTGATAGCTTATTTTGTCTCGCCCCGGTGGTGTAGTTTGGATAACACATGGGACTGCGGATCCCATTCCCCGGGTTCAAATCCCGGCCGGGGCATTTTTGTTTTTGTGATACTATGTTAAATGCTAATACTTATGTTACGAGTCAAAAGGGAATTGGTGGATCTATTAGAAACCAATACGAAGATTTTTATGTTGAAGAAATTCCAGAGATGTTTCCAACAGGTGAAGGACCTAATATTTGGATTTGGATTGAAAAGATTGGAAGGACAACTTTGGATGTTGTTTTAGATATTGCTCGTGATTTACATATTGACAGAAAAAGAATGGGCTTTGCCGGAATGAAAGACAAAAAGGCCCTTACTCGTCAGTGGATTTGTATAGCAAACATGGAATCCGAAGAGCAGTTCAGACAAGTTGAAAACTTGGACATTTATAAAACTGATTTTTTAGAAATTACTCGAGGTCGCAAAAAGCTCAGAATGGGCCAACTTAACGGCAATAAATTCAAGATTCTCATTCGTGATTTGGATGATATTGAAAAAAGTGCTGATGTTGCAAATGAAGTCCTGAAGCAGTTGGAACAAACTGGAATTCCTAACTATTATGGATGGCAACGTTTCGGCAAGCCTAGAACCAATACTCACTTGGTTGGTGAAGCATTGATTCAAAATGACTTGGCTGAAGCGGTCAGAAGATACATTGGAAATCCATCTCCTGAAGAAAGCAATGAAAATCAGCTTGCAAGACAGGCTTATGATGATGGCGATTTGGAAAAATCTCTTGAATTGATGGGAAAAGGCATGAGATATGAAAAGATGATGATTCGCCAATTGATTAAAGACTCTAAAAAAGGCGAATTGACAGATAAGGCATATATGAATGCGTTGCATGCACTTCCAAAGCCACTGCAAAGAATGTTTGTTCATGCATATCAATCCTATTTATTCAATGATGTTGTCAGCCGTAGGGTAGATATGGGAATCAACAAGTATGTTGAAGGAGATATCATCATAGATAATGAAGAGCACATCATTCGTGATAAAACTCCTGAGGAATATCAGGAATTGATAGATAATTTCGAAGTTAATCCTACAGTTCCTTTATATGGTACAAAGGTTCCTTTTGCAGGTGGTGAAGTCGGTGAAATGGAAAAGGCCGTACTTGACAGTTACGGGCTTGAAAAAAGTGATTTTGAAGTTCCAAAAATGCCACGTTTAGGAAGTCACGGTCTTAGGAGAGCTGTTCGTTTTCAGGTTTGGGATGCCTCTGCAAAGGCAACAGACGATGGAGTGCTAGCTGAATTTTCAATAAACAAAGGTTCCTATGCAACAGCTGTCTTGCGTGAAGTAATGAAAAAGGATGTTGTTTAATTTTTGAATTAAAAATGACTAATTTATTTCAATTCCCTTTTTTTTAAATACTACTTATTACAAAATATTTCATAATGATAGAATGTAGAAATATTGCGAAAGGTAAAGGAAAAGGAGAACTAATTGTAAGCTCAGAACCTATTAGTTTTCTTGGTGGTGTAAATCCTGAAAATGGTGAGGTAATCGATCCTAACCATGAATTGAAAGGTCAAAGTATTAAAGATAAAGTTTTATTTATTCCTGGCGGTAAAGGCTCTACTGTGGGTTCTTATGTTATTTTCCAGATGATGAAAAACAATACTGCTCCAAAAGCGATAATCTGTCTCAATGCAGAACCAATCATAGCTACTGGTGCAATAATGTCTGATATTCCGATGGTGGATTCCCCTTCAAATACTGAAGAGCTAACTACTGGCACTTTGGTTGAAGTTGACGGGGATAATGGAACTATCACGATTTTATAGGTGTAATATGAAGCAAACTCTAATTGAAAATGTGAATATTATCAATCCGGATGACGAGTTTAAAAGCAATCAGAACATTTTGATTGAAGGAAAATACATTAAGGAAATTTCTTCAGGCAAAATCAATACTAGAGAGAATGTTAAAGTTATTGATGGTGACGGAAGATATGTGTTTCCGGGTTTTATTGATTGTCACACTCATATTTTGGCTAAAGGTTTTCATAAGGAAGAAAACATGGCTAATCCCTTAGCCATTCATTTTTACAATGCGGTTCCTCATGGAAAACAGACTGTTGATGCCGGAGTTACTACAATTAGGGATTGCGGATCTGCAGATTATGGCGTAAAACTTGCTCAACAGAGAGGTTTATTTACAGCTCCTAAACTGGAAATATGTGTCACTCCATTGGTCATGACTGGTGGGCATTTCGATTTGATGCTTCCTTCAGGTTTTGATATGGAGATTATGTATCCTGGATTTCCAAAAGGAAGGTGTGATGGACCTTCTGAAGTATTGAAAAAGACGCGAGAAGTTAAAAGAGCAGGTGCTGACTTTATAAAAGTAATGTGCAGTGGCGGCGTATTGACCACAAATACGTCTCCCGAATTTTCCCAATTCAATGAAGAGGAACTGAAAACCATTGTCGGCGAGGCAAAACTCAATAAATTGAAGGTTTCTGCTCATTGTCATAGTTTAGAGGGTATGAATAAAGCTATTGATGCAGGATTTTCATCTATTGAACATGGAACTTTTATAGATGTTAAAACTGCAATAAAAATGGTGGAAAATGATGTGACTTTGGTTCCGACAATGCTGGTTCATCAATTTTTATATGAACATGGCTTTCCGGCATGGGATAATTACGCTGATGAAAAATTGGCTAAATTAAAAGAAATAGTCAAAGTTCACAAAGAAAATATTCAAATTGCTTACAATGAGGGAGTTAACATTGTCATGGGAACAGACAGTGGTGTTATTCCTCATGGACACAATTTAAAAGAGTTGATTAATCTTATTGATATTGGTATGACTCCAAAACAGGCTATTGCTTCGGCTACCACTAAAGCGGCAGAATTTTTAGGAAAATCAGACATTGGTAGCATCGATGAAGGGAAATGCGGCGACATTATATTTGTTGAAAACAATCCTCTTGTCGATATTAATGTATTAACAAATCCTGATAACATTGTTTGTGTTGTTCAGGACGGAAATATTGTTAAAAATAATTTATAGATTATTTTTTAATACTTTTTTTTAAAATTTTTGGTTACCTAAACTTTATTAATGTTTGTTTTAATAAATATAAACATTAATAAGGTTGTGATACTATGGCGAAACTTAAAGATATGGATGTGCCAATTGAAGGAATGCATTGTGCTTCATGTGTTTTAAGTGTTAATAAAACATTTGAACGTGAAGATGGAGTAGAAGCAGTTGATGCAGATTTGGCTTCAAACAAACTCCATATTACAGTAAACCCTAAAAAGATGTCATATGATGAAATGGAATCCATTGTTAAGAATTTAGGGTTTGAATTACACTCTGATGAAGTTACTTTAAGAATTGATGGTATGCATTGTGCTTCATGTACAATGAATGTTGAAAACTTTTTAATACGTTTGGATGGAATTTTTGATGTCAAAGCGGATTTGACTTCTGGAACGGCTATTGTTCGTTATGACAAAAGCAAGGTTACGATAGATGACATGGAAAAAGTCATAAAAAATTTGGGCTTTGAACTTTTGGGAATTGACGGTCAAACGGAAATCGATGAGGAGGAGCTATACAGGCAAGATTTAAAAAGTAAAAGGAATCGTATAATTGTTGGTTTGTTTTTCTCAGCTATTTTAATGATTTTGATGTATAGTGGATGGGATCCGTTAATGGGATTGACTCATCAAATACATCAGTCAACTGGAATAGACATTTCATCCATGGGATTGCTTTCCTTAATTGTAAGTATTTTCCCGTTCTTATATGTATCACTTCCTATTTTAAAAGCAGGAATCAATGGTTTACTACATAAAAACTTGAATATGGATGTAATGTATTCAATGGGTATTATTGTAGCTTATGGATCAAGTATCTTGGGAACATTTGGCATTGTTTTGGACCATTCATTTATGTTTTATGAATCCGCTGTAATGCTACCTTCATTTTTAATGATTGGAAGATACTTGGAAGCAAGGGCTAAAAAGAAAACTTCTGATTCAATTCGTGAATTAATAGGTCTTCAGCCAACGGTTGCTACAATGGTGGAGCTCGATGAAAATAATGAGGTAATCTCTCAAAAAGAAGTTCAAATTGCTGAAATTAATTTGGAAGATAAGCTTTTGGTTAAGCCGGGAGATAAGATACCTGTTGACGGTAAGGTTGTTGGCGGTGAATCCTATGTTGATGAATCCATGATTAATGGTGAACCTATTCCTAAGGTTAAAAAGGATGGTGAGGAAGTTTTTGCAGGTACCATCAATCAGGATGGTGTTTTAATTATTTCCGCTTTAAAAATTGGTTCTGAAACAGTTCTATCAAATATTATTCGTTTGGTTGAAAAGGCACAATCTTCAAGACCTCCTGTTCAAAAATTCGCCAATACTATTGTTACTTATTTCATTCCAGTTATTTTAACTATAGCTATCATAGTATTTTGCATATGGTACTTTATTTTAGGTGAAACTTTATTGTTCTCATTAACATGTTTAATATCAATTTTGGTTGTTGCCTGTCCTTGTGCTTTGGGTTTGGCTACTCCAACAGCTGTAACAGTTGGTGTTGGAAGAGCAGCGGAATTTGGTATTTTGATTAAAAATGGAGATACCTTGGAAAATGCAGGCCAAATTGATGTTGCAGCATTTGATAAAACAGGTACAATAACAGAAGGTAAACCTGAAGTTGATGATGTCATCGCATATGGAATTGATGAAAACGAGTTAATAACTTTGGCAGCTTCCGTTGAACAGAATTCCAACCATCCTATTGCAAAGGCAATTGTCAGAAAGGCTGAAGGTTTGGAATTATTGAATACGGTTGATTTTGAAAATGTTACAGGTAAAGGTATCAAGGCAGAAATAGATGGCAAAACTGTTTTGGCCGGAAACAAGGCATTGATGCAGAGCAATGATGTTGAAATTTCTGAAGATATCTTAAGCACTTTTGATGATTTGGAAAATCAAAGCAAAACCATAATTCTTTTGGCGGTTGATGATGCAATCCGTGGAATTTTAAGCCTTTCTGATAAGGTCAAGCCAAATTCTAAAAGAACCATTGAAGAATTGCACAAGATGGACATTGAAACCTACATGTTAACAGGGGATAATGAAAGCACAGCACTATCTGTTGCAGGGGATGTTGGCATTGACAATGTGGAAGCAGGAATATTGCCTGAAAACAAATTGGATATAGTTCAAAATATTCAGTCAAATGGTGCTAAAAAAGTACTGTTCACTGGAGATGGTATTAACGATGCTCCTGCTTTAACACAAGCGGATATTGGTGTTGCAATGGGTAATGGTACGGATATTGCAATGGAAAGTGGGGATATTGTCGTAATGGAAGGCGATTTGGAAAATGTTGTAGCTGCTGTACAGTTCTCTCAAAAGGTTATGAGAAGAATCAAGGAAAATATTTTCTGGGCATTTGCTTATAATACAATACTGATTCCGGTTGCTGCTGGTGTACTATATCCTGCATTCGGAATAATGTTCAGACCGGAATTTGCAGGTTTGGCTATGGCATTAAGTTCAGTAACAGTCATTTCACTATCATTGTTACTTAAACGTTATGTGCCACCAATAAAAAGAGCTAAAAATTAATTGATTTTTACATCAATTAATTCTATTTTTTTAATCGTTATATTGGAAACATCTGCTTTCTTTTTTTGAATAGCAATTATTGCAGCCTTTGCATCTTGATGTTCCCTCTCCATTTTTCTTCCAGTCAGCCAGAAAATCGGCCTGTGCGACAAATGGTTTTGAAAGTGACATGAACTCCACATGGGATGAATTCAATATGTCATTCATTGTTTTCATATCTCTGAGGTTACCCGCCAATATTACAGGAATATCAACTTCCTGTGATAGTTTGTCTGCATAATCTTGGAATACATGCTTTTCTTTAGCATCATATTTCATGGAAATGGTTCTTCCGGTGATTTGAATACTGTCGGCACCGTTTTCAGCAAGCAATTTTGCCATTTTCATACTTTCATCCTGTGTGAGTCCTCCTTTTCTGACATCTTCAATATTGATTCTGCAGCTAACATGAAATCCAATAGTTTTTTTAATTAGTTTGATTATCTCTAAAACTATTCTCATTCTGTTTAATGTATTTCCACCATAATCATCTGTTCTTTGGTTAAAATAAGGATTAGTGAATTTTGACAGATAGAAATTGTTTCCCATATTTATTTGAATGCCGTCAAATCCTGCAAATGAGAATTTTTTAGCAGCCATAATAACTTCTGCCTGAAGTTTTCTTATTCCTTCTATTGTCAGGTCATTGGGTTCTGCTTGCTGATTGTCTCCATCATCATAATAGAAAAATGCCAATTGGCCTAAAATGGGAACATTGAAATTATGGCAAATGTCTGTAAGTTGTTTGTAATCCTTTACAAATCCTTTATAATTCATATTTGCTGAATAGTCAAAAAATCGATCCTTATGGTCAAAGGTAAACATTTCTGACAATATCAATCCAACGCCGCTTGAAGCCATCTTTTCATACCTGTCAAATACGGCAGATGTCAAATATCCTCCATCCTCTGTTTCTCTTTCCCAAGCACCAGTACGTATAATTCTAGTGTTAAGCTTCAAATCATTGAATTGACATTCATCGAAAATATCTTTCATAATAATTACTCTCCTAATTATTAAGTTTCATTTTCGATTTACTTAAATGATAAGGTTAGGTTAAAGTTATCTAAAAAAATAAGGGTGGAGATAGTTGAACTATCTCAATTATTCTAATTCCACTTTTAATTTTCCAAGTTTTGGAGCGAGGAAATTATAGAATACTGCAATCAATATTGCTGCTATGAATCCACCAACAAATCCTCCCATTATGTTGGATAATGCGGTAAATATTTGAGAACCGCTTATAATCATAATTAATCCTACAATAATATTTAAAATAAGACTTATGGCAGCTATAGCAATACCGAAATTCAAAGGATCAATTGATTCAAGCTGTGTGAATTCACCGACTTTTTCAAGTTTTACAGTAATTCCTCTATCGCTGCTTGCTAATATGTTGTAAATATATGTGGCAAGTAAAATGAATACTGTACCGATTATCACGGACCCGATAATTCCTAAAACGATTGTTGTGGTGTTGGAAACCATAATCATTGCCTGATATACAAGTCCGGCAACAGCAGTCTGCGCCGCATACATCAATACTGTAATTAATGAACTTAAAAACAATGGAATGAAAAATGCTACTGCTAAATAGACAACAAGCAATACTATCAACATTATGGTTCCAGATATTAATGCAGTCTCTTTTGCTGAAATTTTTTTAATGTATTCTCCATCAATATCTAATTTAATGCATCCTAATTTCTTGGATAAGACATTGTAAAGATAAGCTTCACTGAAGCCAAAGAAAATGCTGCATATTATTCCACTGAAGACAATAGTTGGAATCATAAAAAGCATCACGCTAAAACTATTCGGCACAATGAGTCCAACTACTCCAACAATAATTATTGATATTAAAAGGGAAATTAAAGCAGTAATTCCAGTTGATATTATTGTATATGATGATATATCAATGGACTTTAATTCTTTAACACTCATTCAATCACCTAAAACCAGGTTTTGGAATCTTCAATTAATTCATCAATAATAATTTCAATTGAACCTGTATAAGTGTGCGGATCCATTATTTTTTCAACGTCCTCTTCTGTTAAGTATTTTTGAACTTCTTCATCTTCCAATATGAGTTCTCCAAGCAATAGTTTTTCTTTGTTTGCTTTAATTGCATTTTTCCTTACAATTCCATATGCGGTTTGTTTTCCCATACCTGCTCTTGTAAGTTCAGCCATCAATCTTTCAGCCATAATCAAACCGTTTGTGAAATTCAAGTTTCTTTCAATGTTTTCATCGTAAAATACTAAATTATTCATTAATTTGATTGTTAAGTTTAGGATGTAATCTGTTAAGATACAGCTTTCCGGAAACATTATTCTTTCACAGGAGGAGTTAGTTAAATCTCTTTCATGCCATAATGGGTTGTTGTCCAATGCTGCATTAACATATGATTTAACAATTCTTGCAACACCACAAATCCTTTCAGCAGTAATCGGATTCATTTTATGTGGCATAGTACTGCTTCCAACTTGTTTTTCAGGATCGAAATATTCTCCAACTTCCATTATTTCAGTCCTTTGAAGGCTTCTTATTTCTAAAGCTATTTTATCTAAAGTTGAAGCAATATTTGCCAAAGTGGAAATGAATTCGACATGATTATCTCTTTGAACAACCTGGTTGGTAATTTTTGCTGCAGGTAACTCTAGGATGCGTGCTACAGTTTTGTGTATTTTCCATCCGTCGGTACCTAATGCGGCGGTTGTTCCTACTGCTCCATCCATCATTGCAACACATACGTTTGCTCTTGCATGTTCCAATCTTTCATATTGTCTGTGGAGCTCATCTGCCCAGAGTGCGAATTTCATACCATATGTTGTCGGAAGTGCATGTTGTCCATGTGTACGTCCAATACATACTTTCATTTTGTTTTCTTCAGCTAAATCGAGCATTATCTTAGTCAATCTTTCCACTTTTTCTTCTAAAACATCAATGGAGTCACGAATGAGTAATGAGTTTGAACTGTCTACGATATCGTTTGAAGTAGCTCCAAAGTGAACATATTCTCCTGCGCCATTGTCACATACTTCAGTGATTCCTTTGGATAATGCAGCAATATCGTGGTTAGTTTCAGCTTCAATTGCTTTAACTCTTTCTAATTTAACATATTCAGTAGTAGCTTTACGGGATATTTCATCAGCAACCTCTTTAGGAATTATGCCTAATTCCCCTTCAGCTTGCGCTAGTGCAGATTCAATATCCAACATTCTTTGTAACTTGTTTTCTTCTTCCCATATTCTTTTCATTTCGGGAGTACCATACCTAAATTCAATTGGGTGTATAGCCATTTTTAATCATCTCATTTTAAATTATTAAACAATTAATATATTTTTCATTGTACATTATTATAGTTTAAGTTTGACTGTAGATGTAAAATTTTTTTATACTATATATTTATATATTAATCAAAATCAATATTACATCAAGGTTAACATTTTTTAATTTTTATTATTTAATGGGTGATTATTTGGAAACAAAAATTAGGGAATTTCGTCATATTAAGGGTTTAACACAACAAGAATTGGCAGATGCTGCTGGCGTGACCCGACAAACTATTAATGCTTTGGAAAATGCACGTTATAATCCTTCCTTATTATTAGCCTATAAAATTACTAAAATATTGGATAAAGAAAGTATAGAAGATGTTTTTATAATGGATGAAGGTGATCAAGAATGATTTTGGACATTTACAAAGATTCTTTTGAATTCGCATCAAAGAAAGTTTCAAGCCTTTTGATTCTTGGAGTTTTATCCCTGTTCAATATTTTAATTATTCCAATGGTATTCTTCTATGGCTATAATTATAGGGTTGTAAAATTATCAACTCAAAGCATGATTAACGGTGGCGATGTTCCTCCTGAATTCAATGATTTTAAAGTGATGTTTATAGATGGTTTAAAGTATATTCTCGTATGTTTGGTTTATTTGATTATTCCTGTAGTTTGTATAGTTGCATCCTTTTCTTTCGGATCTTTTAATAGTATTCTATTCATAATTGGATGTATTTTACTTTTAATTTGTTTATTATTGGTTTATACTGCTATTCCACATATGGCTGTAAATGATGATTCTCTAAAATCAGCTTTTGCATTATCTGATTTATTGGAAATTATCTCTTCAATTGGTTATGGAAGATATATTTTGAATTATATTGGAGTTTATTTAATTACTTTTGTAGTTTTAATCGTGGTTATACTGATTCTTTCATTAATATTTGCAGTTTTGGGTATCGCATCCGTTTCCATATCTGCTAATGGTTTCGGTGCAGTAAACATGCTGGCTACTATTATAATGAACTTCGTATTATTCTTCCTGGTAATGCCTTATATGGTGATGTTCCAAAACCGTTGTATGGGATTAGTATATAGTTTGGGAAGTTAATTTTTTCAACTTTCTATCTTATTATTTTTTATATTAATATAATCAAATCATATAATCATGTCTTCTTTAAATGAGGGTTTAAAAAAAATTACTATTTTGGAAGTTTTAATTATAATACTTGCCTTAATAGGAATATTCATTATTTTTCAATTCGCAGGTTATTCAATTAATTATGATTGGATTGGTGTGTTTGTTATTTTATACTTCATTTATAGATTGAGGATTTTTGGTGATGGGTTTAGACATGACTTGAATAATATCTTTTCGAAAATTACTCCAAAATCTCTTTTGTTAATTGTTTTGGTTAATGTTTTCTTTTCCTATGGTATGCTGTACCTGTCAATTTTTGCACTGGACAATATTCCTGGATTAGATTCATTTATCGTTGCATTTTTTGCACCATTAATGCCTGTCAATTCATTAATGGATGTTGGAGCTTTATTTTCAACAATTGTTATTTCACCAATATATGAAGAACTTTTATTTAGGGGAATATTTTTAAATAGGCTTTGCCTGGTAGTTCCATTATCGTTTGCTATAGCAATATCATCAATATTGTTTGGATCACTTCATGGCTTTGGAGGAATTATTTCTGCTGTAGTATTCGGTGTTTGCATGTGTATAATCTATTTAAAAACTCAAAATATTTTAACTTGTATTTTGGCTCATTTCATAAATAATTTGTTGGCAGAATTATTATATCATTTTGATAGTGGAAATTTAATTTTCACAAATGATATATTTATTGTGTTATTTTCCATTTTAGCTATTGTATCACTTTATTTAATTGTGGTTTCAATCAGACAGGAGTGGAAACATATTACTAAACGTTAGGGGATAAAATGAATATAAAAAAGATTGGTATAGCATTAATTTTTATTGGAATTGTTTTATCAGTATTGTTTATGGATAATCGTGATTATTTAATTCCAGGACTAACAATAACTGTTTTGGGATTTTTTGTTACTTTAGTTGGTTTTTTAGAGGAAGTTAAGAAAAGAAAAGAAATAAATGATCAATTGGATAAGGATATTGTATCCATCATCCAACCATTAATTACCAAATATTCAAATTTAAATAAGGAGTATAAATCAACTTTATCTGATGATGAGTATGCTAATAAAAGATTGGAAATGAATAAAAATTTGGAATCTGAATTAAAAGAGAATTTACCGTACCTTGAATCACGTGAAATCAAAAAGATTGTAATTGATTTTAATCGTGAACAGGATAAGATGAATTGATTTTATTTATTTATTATTTTTTTTATTTTTTCTAAATCTGTGTCTAGTCTTTTGGATATTTCTTCTGGTTTCATTCCTGATTCATAAAGCTTGATTATTGATTCTTCTTTTCCTTCTTTTCTACCTTTTTCTATTCCTTCTTTTATTCCTTCTTTTATTCCTTCTTTTATTCCTTCTTTTATTCCTTCTTCTTTTCCTTTTTGTTCTTTTCTTATTCCATATTCGTATATTGCTCTCATTTTTTTCACGTGAGGTGTTTGTTGTGGTGATGGTTATTGTTTTTGGTGTTGGGGTGTTGTTTTTATTGGTTTATTATTTTTTTTATTTTTTCTAAATCTGTGTCTAGTCTTTCGGATATTTCTTCTGGTTTCATTCCTGATTCATAAAGCTTGATTATTGATTCTTCTTTTCCTTCTTCTTTTCCTTCTTTTCTACCTTTTTCCATTCCTTTTTCTATTCCTTCTTTTATTCCTTCTTCTTTTCCTTTTTGTTCTTTTCTTTCTCCATATTCGTAAATTGCACTCATTTTTTCACCTAACACATCAATTAGTAAATTTCTTAATTCGGGATTTTTCACAAATTTGTCGACTAATAGCCATTCAATTCCAAATGATAGCCTATTTCCTGTGGGGTTAATTTGGTTTAATTCAATTAGTATATCTACTACTCGTTTTATCTTTTCTGATATATTATTATTTTTCTTTTTGTCCATTAATGGTGCAAGGGATAGGTAAATACTATCTTTCGAAGTTATTTTCTTTTTATTTTTTAATTTTTCTTCAATATGATTAATTATTTTCTCACCATCATATTTTTCAAAACCTATTACATTATATCTGAATGTATTTAACTTATTCACACGATAACTGATTTGTTTGGAATTTTCTGCAGTACTTATTACTTCTATGTTTACTTCTTTGTCGTTACTTTTTTTTTGATCTGTTATTGCTACGTAAGTATGTGCTCTTCTTGAAAACTTGTCGTCAACTTCTGTGCTTTGGAATTCAATTATTAAATTTTCATCATCTAATTCAATAATCAAATCGGGTTTGTATGTTGTAGGATCTAATAGTCTTAATTCTTTTGTCCAAATATTTGCACTGTTAGATTCCTTTTCAAGTATTTCTAGAAGTATCTGTATGTCTTCTTCACTTACATTTTTGAATAACATATCCTCCTGGAATTCTGTCATTTTTGTTCTCCTTTTATTTATTTGCTTAATATTTTGTTTTGAATATTTATATTCTTTATTTTTTTAATTAAATCATATTATTTTATATAAAATGGTTTTTTGGGAACAATTCTTATCAATGGGGACAATATTTATCACTTATCATAATAATGTACAAAAAGATACTACAAGGTTTTAAATAGTACATTATTCTAATAATTATATACATAAAAAATTTTAGTGATAATATGTTTTCCCCAAGTTTAGATGATATAGAAAAAATAGCTGAAAATAAGGAATATAAAAGAATTCCTGTATCTTATGAACTGCTTTCAGATATTGCTACTCCAATAGAAGTATTGAGAATTTTGAAGGGTATAAGCAAGCATTGTTATATGCTTGAAAGTATTGAGGATGCTGAAAATTGGGGAAGATACAGTTTTTTAGGTTTTGACCCTTTATTGGAATTCACATGTCAGAATGGTGTTGTCCAGATAAAAGGGGATTCAAATTTTAATGAATTAACAGATGAGTTGGCAGTAATAAAAACAAACAATCCAAGTGATGTCATAAGAGATTTAATCAACCAGAACAAGTCTCCAAAGATTGATTATTTGCCTCCATTCACAGGCGGTTTCGTTGGTTATTTTGCATATGATTATATCAAATATGCTGAGCCTTCCCTGAATCTTGATGCGGAAAACCAGGACCAGTTTAAGGACATCGATATCATGCTTTTTGACAAGGTCATTGCATTTGACAATTTCCGCCAGAAAATAGTTATCATCGTTAATATGAAAACAGATGATTTGAGAAACAATTACAAAAAAGCATGTGATGAGTTAAAAGAAATTGCAGATTTAATTAAAAACGGTAAAAAGGCAGAAATTGAACCATTAAAATTAAAATCAGACTTTAGAAATGCATTTTCTCGTGAAAAATTCAGTGAAATGATTGTAAAGGCAAAAAATTATATTAAGGAAGGAGATATTTTTCAGGTTGTCCTCTCCAATAGGATTGAAGCTGACATCGAAGGAAGTTTATTTGACACATATAGGGTTTTAAGAACTACAAATCCTTCTCCATATATGTTTTACTTTTCAAGTGATGACATTGAGATAGCCGGTGCATCTCCTGAAACTCTTGTTAAGGTAACTGATAATAAACTCTATACTTTTCCTCTTGCAGGAACTAGACCACGAGGCAAAACTCCTCAGGAAGATTTGCAACTTGAACAAGAGCTTTTAAGTGACGAAAAGGAATTGGCTGAGCATAATATGCTTGTTGATTTGGGTCGAAATGACATTGGAAGGATTGCAGAAATAGGATCAGTATCTGTTGATAAATACCTGTCGATTGAAAGATTTTCTCATGTAATGCATATTGGTTCCACAGTTAGCGGAATACTTAGGAATGATTTGGACTCGTTAGTTGCTCTTGATTCGATTTTGCCTGCAGGAACCTTGTCTGGAGCTCCAAAAATCAGAGCATGTGAAATCATCAATGAGCTTGAAAATAATAAGCGCGGAATATATGGCGGAGCTATTGGATATGTTGACTTAAGCGGAAACTTGGACACATGTATTTCAATTAGAATAGCATTTAAACGTAACAACAAGGTATTCATCCGTTCAGGTGCAGGAATCGTTGCAGACAGTGTTCCAGACAATGAATTTGATGAATGCATGAACAAGGCGGCAGCTGTAATCAACGCTTTAAAAATGGCTGATGAGGGATTAGAATGATTCTTTTAATTGATAATTATGACAGTTTTGCATATAACCTGTATCAATTGATTGGTGAGGTAAACTCAGACATTAGAGTTTCAAGAAATGATAAGATTACTTTGGATGAAATCAGGAATATTAATCCTGAAGCAATTATTTTGTCTCCGGGACCGGGCAAACCTGAAAATGCGGGAATCTGCATTGATGTAGTTCGTGAATTCAAAGGAAAAATTCCGATTTTAGGTGTTTGTTTGGGCCATCAGTCAATCTGTGCGGCATTTGGGGGAAAAATATCTTATGCAGGTAGATTAATGCACGGAAAATCCTCCAGCATATCCGTAAATGATGATTTGATTTTCAATGATTTGGATGGCGAAATTACCGTTGGCCGTTATCATTCATTAAGCCTTGTTGAATCCAGTTTGCCTGATGAATTGGAAATTCTTTCAAAAGCTTGTGATGATGGTGAAATCATGGCAGTAAAACATAAGGATTACAATATATATGGACTTCAGTTCCATCCAGAATCCATTCTGACTCCGGATGGTTTGACAATAATTAAAAATTTTTTAGAGGCGATTTAAGTGATTAGGGAAGCAATTTTAAAGGTATCAAGAAAAGAAGATTTGACTTATGATGAAGCGTATAAAACAATGGATGAAATCATGAGCGGTGAAGCTAGTGAAATCCAGATGAGCTCGTATCTGACTGCAATGTCCATGAAAGGTGAAACAATTGAAGAGATTACAGCATCTGCTGAAGCTATGAGGAATCATTGTATCAGGCTATTGAATGATGTTGAAGCTTTGGAGATTGTCGGAACCGGTGGTGACGGGTCAAACACATTTAATATTTCAACCACATCATCAATTGTAATTTCTGCTGCAGGAGTTCCTGTTTCAAAGCATGGAAATCGTTCTGCATCAAGCAAATGTGGTGCTGCAGATGTTTTGGAAGCGTTGGGAGTTAATATTAATATTTCTCCTAAAAAAAGCCTTGAATGTTTAAAACAGCATAATCTTTGTTTCCTCTTTGCTCAAAATTATCATATTGCAATGAAATATGTGGCTGGGGTTAGAAAGGAACTTGGTATCAGAACAATTTTCAATATATTGGGTCCTTTGACTAATCCTGCAGGTGCTACCATGCAGGTTTTGGGTGTCTATGATAAAGAATTAGTAGAACCTTTGGCAAAAGTATTAAATAATCTAGGTGTAAAATCAGCATTGTCAGTTTATGGTGTGGACGGCATGGATGAAATATCTGTCAGTGATAAAACATGCGTCTGCGAGATTAAGGATGGCGAAACCAAATCCTATGAAATCGATCCAAGCGAGTTCGGTTTTGAAAAGTGCACTAAACAGGATTTGGTTGGGGGAGACCCAAAGGAAAATGCTCAGATTACATTGGATATATTGAATGGTCAAAAGGGACCGAAAAGAAATGCGGTTGTTTTAAACTCTGCTGCAGGCTTGTATGTTGCAGGGATTGTTGAATCAATTAAAGAGGGTGTTGAAATTGCAGAAGACGTTATTGATTCAGGCAAGGCATTGAAACAACTAGAAAATTTCATTGAATTTACAAATAGTTGATTATCATGTTAGATGAAATTGTTGAAAGAACAAAAGAAAGAATAAACTTAGAAAAGTCCATCATTCCCCTTGATGACTTAAAAAGGGAAATCTCTTGTATGGAAATAACTGATGAATTTCCATTTAAAAAAGCTCTTCAAAGTGAAGATATTTCCATAATCGCTGAAGTCAAAAAGGCTTCCCCATCTAAAGGATTAATAAGTGAAGATTTTGATTATCTCCAAATTGCTAAGGATTATGAAGATGCTGGTGCATCTGCAATATCAGTATTGACTGAACCTTATTTTTTTAAGGGCGACGATGATTATCTAAAGGAAATTGCTCAAAATGTCAGTATTCCTATTTTAAGGAAGGATTTTGTAATAGATGAATATATGATTTATCAGGCCAAATATTTGGGTGCTTCTGCTGTTTTATTGATTGCAGCTATTTTGGATATAGTTGACTTGAAGAAATATTTGGACTTGGCACATTCTTTAGGTTTGTCTGCTATTGTTGAGGTTCATGATTCAACTGAAGTCATGAAGGCATTGAGTGTAGGTGCTGAAATTGTCGGTGTGAATAACCGTGACTTAACTGATTTTACTATAGGTATTGAAAACAGCATTAACTTACGTAGGTGTGTTGGTGAAGATATTGTATTTGTATCTGAAAGTGGCATTAAAACAAAAGAAGATGTTGCCAGATTAAAAGAAAATAATGTCGATGCTGTTTTAATTGGCGAAACTTTAATGAAAAGTGATGATAAGAAAGCCATGATTTTGGAGTTGAAAAATGACTAAAATCAAAATCTGTGGATTGAAAAGATTGGAAGATATTGAAATCATTAATAAATATAAACCGGATTACATTGGATTTGTATTTGCAGATTCCAAAAGAAAAGTTACACATGAGTTAGCTGGCCAAATGAAAGAAAATTTGGATTCTTCCATCATTTCGGTTGGTGTTTTTGTCGATGCAGATATTGATGAGATTTTAAAATTGTACCGTGATGATGTAATTGACATTGCACAATTGCATGGTCGGGAAAGTGAAGAATATATTAATAAATTAAAGCAAAAATCTAACTATCAACTAAAAATTATTAATGCAATTGAAATGTCAGATAAAAAAGATTTAAAAGCATATGAAAATTCAATTGCGGATTATTTATTGCTGGATAGTGGAAAAGGTAGTGGAAAAACCTTTGACTGGCGTTTAATAAGAAAAGATTTAAAAAAAGAATTTTTTTTAGCTGGAGGATTGAATGCTCAAAATATTTCACAAGCAATAACTGAGTTCAATCCCTATGCTGTTGATTTAAGTAGCAGTCTGGAAACTAACGGTTATAAAGATGAATTGAAAATAAAAGAAGTAATGGAGGCAATCAATGAGTAAAGGAAGATATGGTGAATACGGGGGTCAATATATTTCAGAAACTTTAATGAACGAATTACTCTATTTGGAAGAACAGTATAACCATTACATGAATGATCCTGAATTTATCGAAGAATTGGATACATTATTGAGGGAATATGCCGGAAGGCCTTCCTTGTTATATTATGCAAAAAGAATGAGCCAGGACCTTGGTGGAGCAAAAATATATCTTAAAAGAGAAGATTTAAACCACACTGGTGCCCATAAAATCAACAATGTTTTAGGTCAGGTTTTGCTTGCTAAAAAAATGGGAAAAACTAGAGTTATTGCAGAAACTGGTGCAGGCCAGCATGGTGTGGCAACTGCAACCGCTGCAGCTCTTTTGGATGTGGAATGTGAAGTATTCATGGGTGAAGTGGATACAAAAAGACAGGCTCTCAATGTATTTCGTATGGAATTGCTTGGAGCAAAAGTGCACACCGTCAAATCAGGAACCAAGACATTGAAGGATGCAGTTAATGATGCATTCAGGGATTGGATAGCTAATGTGGACACGACTAATTATGTTATAGGCTCAACTATGGGTCCGCATCCATATCCTCAAATGGTAAGAGATTTTCAGGCGGTAATAAGTGAAGAAGCTCGTCAGCAAATTCTTGAAAAAGAAGGAAAACTACCAACTGCTGTATTGGCTTGTGTTGGTGGTGGAAGTAATGCGATGGGTGCATTTTATAATTTCATTGATGATAAAGAGGTTCGCCTAATTGGTTGTGAGGCTGGTGGAAAAGGGGTCGATACTCCATACAATGCCGCAGCATTGACCAATGGGAAAATTGGAATATTTCATGGGATGAAATCATTATTCAATCAGGGAGAATATGGTCAAATTGCTCCTGTTTATTCAATATCTGCAGGATTGGATTATCCTGGTGTTGGTCCGGAACATGCTTATTTAAGAGATTCTGGAAGGGCACAATATGTCCCTGTTAATGATGAGGAGGCAGTTGAAGCTTTTGAATACCTGTCCAGAATGGAAGGAATCATCCCTGCAATTGAAAGTTCACATGCAGTTGCCCATGCAATGAAAATTGCACCGGAAATGTGTGAAGATGATATAATAATTGTCTGCTTGTCTGGAAGAGGAGACAAGGACGTTAAATCCATAGCTGACTACAGGGGAGTTGATTTAAATGAGTAGAATACCTAATGCATTTAAGGATGGGACTGCATTTATAGGATTTTTGACTGCAGGCGATCCGACTATAGAAAAAACTGTTGAATATATATTGGCTATGGATGAGGCAGGTTGTGATTTGATAGAAATCGGAATTCCATTTTCTGATCCTATGGCTGAAGGTGTTGTGATTCAGGATGCTAATGTGAGGGCATTAAAGCATAATACAACAACTGATGATGTTTTTGAAATAGTTAAGAATGTACGTCAGAAAACTGATGTTCCTTTAGTGTTTTTAACCTATATAAATCCAGTATTCTTCTATGGTTATGAAGAATTCTTTAGGAAATGCAATGAATACGGTGTTGACGGAATTATCACTCCTGATGTGCCATATGAGGAAAAAGGTGAAATTGCAGAAATTGCAGCTCGCAATGATGTTGATGTAATTTCTCTGATAGCACCAACTTCCAAAGAAAGAATTCAAATGATAGCTGGTGATGCAACAGGATTTATTTATGTTGTTTCTTCATTGGGGGTTACTGGTATGAGATCTGAAATTAAAACCGATTTGAATGCGATTATTGGTGATATTCGTGATGCTTGTGATTTGCCGGTTGCCGTTGGGTTTGGAATTAACACGCCAGAACAAGCAGCTAAAATTTCTAAAATATCTGATGGAGTTATTGTTGGAAGTGCTATCGTTAAAATCATAGAAGAGCATGGTGAGGGTGCTGCTGAAGCATTAAAAGAATATGTGTCTGCTATGAAAAATGCATGTGTTCAATAAGAAATGTTTATAATACATAATTGACATAATATTTAATATTATTCAAAAATTTTTTTAATTAAAAATTAGAGGATTATTATGTTTAAAGCTGAATTAAGTGATTCTAGTATTTTAAAAACCAGTTTTGATGCTATTTCCTCAATTGTTGATGAAGTACAAATCCAAACTGATAGTGAAGGTATGAGATTAGATGCCTTAGACCGTAGTCACATAACTTTTGTTCATTTAGAATTGAAAGCAAGTTTATTTGATGAATATATTTGTGATATCCCTGAAAAAATTAATATAGACACTGATGAATTTATGAGGGTTCTTAAAAGAGCTAAATCTCAAGATAGAGTTTTAATGTCTGTTGATGAAGGTAATTTCATCATTACTTTTGAAGGTGATGCAACAAGAACCTTTAAAATTAGATTAATTGATATTGAGTATGATAATCCAACTCCTCCTCAAATCAATCATCCAACTTCATTCAAAGTTCGTTTCTCTATATTAAAAGATTCAATCAACGATATTGAGATATTTTCAGATAAAATTGCTTTGGAAGTTGATGAAGATTACTTTATTGCATCCGCAGACGGTGAATTTGGTGATGCAAGTATCAAATATCTTCATGGCGAAAATATTAAAGAGCATGAAAAATCTCTATTTTCCTTAGATAAAATTAGGGAAATGCTTAAAGCAGACAAATTTTCAGAGGAAGCTGAAATTAGTTTAGGTACTGACATGCCATTAAGCTTAACATTAACTATGGTTACTGGCGATGGTAAACTCAGTTTCTTGCTTGCTCCAAGATTAGAAACAGATGATTAAATTTTCATTTGTTTTTTCTTATTTTCTTTTTAAAAACCATCAGAGATGATATTAAGTGGATTTATATCAAACATTACGTAAGATTCAGAAAAAAGAACGTGATAATGGTACATTAGCTCATGTTGAAGAAACTTTTTATGAAGATATTCATAATTATATTAATGAGTTAAAACAATCCGCAATTGATGATCCATTTTCTGATGTTTATAATACTTTAAATGAGGCTAGAAGGATTGCTACTGAAATTTGTGAAAGACGTGAGCATAAAATTACCAATGCTGCTGTTTTGAATATGAACCGGTCTTATCACCTTTTTTCAGGAAAGCAAGATTTTGACCTTGTTGATTCAATGCCTCTTAATTTGACTCCTGAAGAGGAAACTTTTTATTTTTCAATAATAGAAACTTTAAAAAATCACAGGATTAACCTTTCTGGTCAGGAAGTTCCAAAACCTACCAAAACGGTTGAAGACGATGTTGAGGATGTTAGTGAGAAAACTCCAAAAGAGGAAGGCACTGAAAGTTCCAACTCATTGAGTGATATTGCAGATGCTGCAATAGAAAATTCTTCTGCAACTGAAATTCCAAAGGAACCTGCTGAAGCTAAACCTGTGGTGGATGATAGTCCTAAAAGTAATGATGATGTTTTGGATAGGATTGATCAAATTTCTAAAGCCAAAGTCATAACTGATGAGGTAATAGAACCTATAGAAAAGCAAATTACCAAATCTAAAACTCCTGAAGTCAAAAATGAAACTCCTAAAAAGCACGATAGCTTTGATGACATTGAAATTTTGAATCCTGATGATCAGTTCATTGATTTGGATGTTCCTAAAAGGGCTCGTGAATCCGAAATTGTGACTATTCTTGTTTTGGATGATATAGGTTCTATTATGGGTATTGATGAAAAGGTTTACGGCCCGTTCAGGTCACAGGATATAGTGACTCTACCAAAAATAAATGCAAATATTTTTGTTAAAAATAGAAAAGCCCGTTTTGTTAAAATTTAGCATAACTTTAAATACTCTTAAAAATATACTATATCCCATATCTATTTGTAATATTAAAAAATTATTTATTATAATTTGGATTTTTGCTGTTTGTAGACATAAACGGTTACTGTGCAGTTTCTATCTCTAACGATTTTTAAAATAAATTGTGTTTAGATAAATTTACAACTAGATTTATAATGACTATTTAATTAAGCACTTTTAGTGCCGATTAAAATAAAAAATGATGGTGGAAAAATGAAAATACCAAAAGAAAAAAGAACTTACTGTCCTCATTGTAAAAAACATACAATGCATGAACTTCACACTGCTAAAAAAAGAAAAGCTAGTGAGTTAACTTGGGGACAAAGACAATTCAGACGTGTTACTGCTGGTTACAGAGGTTATCCAAGGCCTTTACCTGCTGGAAACAAACCAGTTAAAAAATTAGATTTAAGAGCTAAATGTAAAGAATGTGGTAAATCTCACATTAAACAATCTTTCAGAACAGGAAAACCTGAATTTGTAGCAAAATAGGTGGTTAACATGGTTAGTAAAGGAAGAGGAAACTTTTTAAAAGTTAAATGTTTAGATTGTGACAATGAGCAAGTAATCTTTGACCGCTCAGCTTCTGACGTTAAATGTATTATTTGTGGTAAAACTCTTGTTAAATCTCGTGGTGCTAAAGCTAAAATCACAGCACACATCGAAAAAGTTTTAAACTAAATCTTTAGTTTTTAACTTATTTTTTTTAACTATTTTTTAATTTTTACTTGTTTTTGGGGTGATTTGCATGGTAAGAAAAAGTCAAGAATGGCCTGATGAAGGGGAACTTATTGTAGGTACAGTTTACAAGGTTCTCAGTTATGGTGCATTTGCTAAATTAGAAGAATATCAAGGCAAAGAAGCTTTTATTCACATTTCTGAAGTCTCTGCTGGTTGGGTAAAAAACATTAGAGATCACGTAAGAGAAAATCAAAAGATTGTATGCCGTGTTCTAAGAGTAAACCCTAAAAAAGGACATGTAGATGCTTCTTTAAAAAGAATTCGTGAAGATCAAAGAACTAAAAAGATTCAACATTGGAAAATTGAGCAGAAAGCTGAAAAGTTCCTGGAATTATCTGCTAAATCTTTAGATAAGTCTTTGGATGAAGCTTATGATGAAGTCGGTTATGAACTTATGGACATCTTTGGTGATGTTTATGGAGCATTCGAAACTGCAGCTGATGAAGGTGCTGAATCTTTAACTGAAGAAGGAATACCTCAAGATTGGGCTGATGCTATTACTGAAGTAGCTCAGAAAAACATAACTCCTCCTGAAGTTCATATTAACGGATATGTTGATATTGAAACTTTTGTTCCTAACGGAGTGGAAATCATTATTGATGCGCTTAAGGCTGCAGAGGATAATGGTGATGAGGAAGAAGAAATCAAGGTCCAATGTGTTGGTGCTCCAAGATACAGAATTACTGTTAAATCCACAGATTATATTCTTGCTGAAAAGGCACTTAAGGCAGCTGCTGACAGGTGTATTGCTGTTGTTGAAGAATCTGATGGGAACGGTTCATTTTTAAGAGAATTAGATGATTAGATTCTTATGAGTATGAAAATGCATAAATGTCCAGAATGTGGAATTTATACTTTAGAGGATAAATGCCCTAAATGTAAAGGCGAACTTAAAGTTATTTATCCTCCAAAATTTTCTATTGAAGATAAATACGGAAAGTATCGTCGTATATTAAAAAAAGAATTAAGGAGTAAAAATGAAAGCTACTGAAATTAATATTCTAGAAGAAGTAGAATTGGATAATCCTATTTTTATTGAAGCGTTACCTGGTGTTGGTCATGTAGGTAAATTGGTTGCAGACCATATGGTTGATGAGCTTAATGCAACCAAATTTGCAGAAATTTATTCTCCAACATTTCCTCCACAAGTTTTGGTTGGAGAAAATGGCTTAATCGAAAATATGGTTAATGAATTATATTATATTCGTGATTTGGGGGAAGATAATGTAGATGTTATATTGATTTGTGGAAATACTCAATCATTATCTCCAGATGGCCAATATATTGTTTGTAATGAAATCCTAGACTTTTTAGAGCCTTATGGCATTTCTAGAATTTTTACTTTAGGCGGTATACCTACCGGTCAGCCTGTTGAAAATCCTAAAGTTTTAGGATCAGCTAGTGATGAAGCTCACATCGAACTTTTAAAAGAGGTTGGTGTTGAAATCAGATCCAATGATGGCGGAATCGTCGGTGCTTCAGGTTTGTTCTTAGGTTTAGGAATGCGTAGGGGAATCTATGGGGCATGTTTGACTGGTGAAACTCCAGGTTATTTCATCGATGCTGAATCTGCAGAAGGCGTATTATTAAAATTAGCCGAATTACTCAATTTTGAAATCAATACTGAAAAACTTGATGAGAGAGCTGAAGAAACAAGACAAATGTTAGCTAAGGCTCAACAAATGGAACAAGATTTAATAAACCGTGCCAATGCAGGCAATGCAGATGATTTAAGATATATTGGATAATCATCCAATTTTTTTATTTTTTATGAATGTTATTGTTATTCCTGATGGTGCAATGATTATTGTGCCGTTGATTGAAAAGAATGGGCATAACTATTTGTCTCCAACTAATTTTTCCAAATATGATAATGAACTTAATCTTAATCCTGATTTTAATGTTAGTTTGTCAAGTGAAACTCCTTCAGGCGTTAGGGGTCGTATTTCACTTTTAATGCCCTTATTGGATAAGGCTGATGCTGCAATTATTTTAGGCCAAAGACCTCCAAAGTACACTCCGATGTATGATGTTTTAAATGAACTCATTTTGTTTTGCGGTAATGGATGCAACAATGCACATTCATTGGCTGCCAGTATTGTAAACCAGATGGATATTCCTGTTTTAAAGTTGGCATATCCTACTACCCGTGAAGACATCATTGATTTAATCGATAGGGTAAATCTATTTTTAAAGGATTTTGATACCTCAATCAGTGATGACATTAACACGGACTTAAAAAAGCCTTCACCTAAAATTCCTTTCTCTGATTTTAAAAAAATTTTAAATAAATCAATTTAGATATTCTTATCTATGTTGGTTAATGCGGATTTTCATATTCATAGCTGTTTTTCAATGGCATCTTCTAAGGACATGCTGATTAAAAATATTGCTCCCAAGTCCAAGCTTAAGGGTTTGGGACTTTTGGGAACCGGTGACGGCCTTCATCCTAAATGGTTGGATATCATTGAGAATTCCACAGAATATATTGGGGATGGAATATATTCAACTGATAATATGAATTTTGTCATTACAACTGAAATTGAAGGTAAAAACAAGATTCATCATTTAATCATAATTCCTGACATTGATATTGCAAGGGAATTGTCTGACAGATTGCCTTCAAAAAACAAAGCAATTGATGGAAGGCCAAAAACCAATCTTAATGGTGCTGAAATTCTGGAATTGGTTCGTGAATATGACTGTTTGATTGGTCCGGCTCATGCATTCACTCCGTGGACTGGAATGTACAAGTCATTTGACAGTATTTATGACTGTTATGAAAAAAAGGTCGATTTTGTGGAGCTGGGTTTGTCTGCCGATACCTATATGGCAGATACTGTTAGTGAATTAAAGGACTTTACATTTTTGAGCAATTCCGATGCCCATTCTCCATGGCCTCACCGGTTGGGTCGTGAGTTTAATCAAATTGAACTAAAGGATATTTCATTTTCATCAATTAAACATGCAATTAAGCATTCAGATATTAAAGCAAATTATGGTCTTGTTCCGAACCTGGGAAAATATCACATGACTGCATGTACCAAATGCTTTAAGTTAATCAATCCTGTCATTGCAAAGGAAAATAGGATGAAATGTGATTGTGGCGGCAGAATCAAAAAGGGTGTTGACTATAGAATTTCTGAAATTTCCGATTTTGATGAAGCCCACAGTCCTGAGTTTAGGCCTCCATATGTTCATTTGATGCCACTTGCCGAGCTGATTTCTACTGTTTATGACAAGGGTGTCACAACCAAAACAGTTCAGAATATCTGGCAGAAATTAATTGATTCATTCGAAACTGAAATTAATGTGCTGATTGATGCGGATATTTCCGATGTCAAAAAAATAGATTCTAAAGTGTCTAAAGCTATTGAAGCATTTAGAAACAATACTATTGATATTACGCCTGGTGGTGGAGGCAAATATGGTGAAATTAACTTTGATTTAAACGTTGAGGAGAAAAAAAGCCCTAAAATGCTTACTTTGGATAATTTTTAAACGGACTTGGAGGGATTTGAACCCTCGATCTTAAGATTAGGAGTCTTACGCCCTTCCAGACTAGGCTACAAGCCCATAATTTAATTGAATTTATATAATAATCTATTAAAAAAAGAAGCATTTATGAAAGCGGACCCGCCGGGATTTGAACCCGGGACCTTCGGATTAGAAGTCCGACGCCCTATCCAGCTAGGCTACGGGCCCTCATAAACATCAATTAATTATTTTGTTTTTCTTATTATATATAGTTATTTATTTTAAAATTAAAATAAAAAAAATAGAAAGGTAAATTATATTTAATTTACGCGAGGTCAACGTGACCAGTTCTATCGTTTATAGCGAAACCAGACACTACAGTGTCATCTGTACTGTTGTAAATAGTAACATACCAGTATCCTCCAGAGTATCTTGGAGTTCCAGCATAACAACCTGATACCTGTACATGATCCATTGCTATTGCTCTAATTTGTGAGGATGAATGTACCAATCCTGATCCTGATCCTCCTCCAGATCCACTTCCAGAACCTGAGCCTGAACCTGAACCAGATCCGCCTGAGCCTGAACCACTGCCTGCTCCTGAGCCTGAACCACTGCCTGCTCCTGAGCTTGAACCGCTTCCGCCACTGCTGCCGGATGATCCGCTTCCAGAACCAGAGCTTGTACTTGTTGGGGTTGTATTATTTCCAATACCGTTGTTACCATTATTTCCAGAACCAGAATCCATACTGGCTAAATCTGAAAATACAGCATTCTGATTATTTATTATACCGTAAGCTGCAACTGCTGTCGCAATACATAATACAATTATAATAGAAATAATTAAATTTGCTTTATCCATAATTGCACCTCCTATATAATATTTTTTTAAGCATTGAATTAATTTTCAACAATTGATTTATCTTTTGTTTATTTAAATACTTAAATGTTATTTAATACAAAAATTTTAACATTAATGTTATAAATAATTTCCTATATATTTTATAATTGGAGGAATTAATAATGCCTTATCATGCTAAAACTATAGTTGTTGGAAGTGGAAACATTCTTTTCAAGGATGATGGATACGGACCTATAGTTGTTAATTTACTTGAAAAATATTTTGAAAATGAAACTGAAGATGATTTTGATCCTATGGTAATTTCATATATTGAAAATGAATTCTCAAAAGATGTATTGAAAGAAGTTGAGGATAAAGTTAAGGATGTTGATTTGACCGGTGAAGTAAAATTCATTGATGCGGGAAATGGTGCAACTCATTTTATATTTTCTCTTCCTGATGAATATTGGGAAAAGGTTATTGTGGTAGATGTTGTTGAATTCGACGCAGAACCGGGTACTGTCAGGACTTTTTCACCTTATGACATGCCAAGAGACAAATATGAGAACGTTCACACTTGGTCTGTTGAAGAACCTCTTCATGAATTGGCTGAAAGTTGTGAAGTGGTTATTGTCGGTTGCAAGCCTGGTGAAATTACCACCCCTGAAGTGCAATTGGGTTTGTCAGAGGCTGTTGAAAAAGCAGTGCCTGAAACTATTGAAGTTATTTTAAATGAAATAAAGTAATTTTATTACTTTTTTCTTATTTTTTTTAAATTTTTATTACTTGTTATTTTCATGTATTATTTCTTATTACTTTAGGGTATTTTTAAGCTATTTTACATCGTTATTAATTTATTTTCATATTGCACTTTTTTATAAGATATTTCACATTTAATCACATAAATTTATTTTTTGGTTAACCTAAAAATTTTCATATTTTTTTTAGGGATAATATTACTTTTCAGTAATTTTTGATTGAAAATCTCGCACGAAATGGCTTTGATTTTTTATTATTTATAGTTTACTATTTAATCCTTAAAGTATTACTTATTAATGTTTTCATAGAAATATATATATCGTTAATTAAAATAACAAATTTTTAATTACGAAAGAAGGTGACATATTTGAAAGATAGAGTAGTTATATCTCCTACAACTCGTCAAGAAGGCCATGCCGAATTGGTTATGGAAGTTGATGATGAAGGGATAGTTACAAAAGGTATGTATTTAAGTATCACCCCTGTAAGGGGTTTAGAAAAGATGGTTCTTAACAAAGCACCTGAAACCGCTCCTGTTTTATGTCAAAGAATTTGTGGTGTTTGTCCAATTCCACACACTTTGGCTTCAACCGAAGCGATTGATATGGCATTAGGTATTGAAATTCCTAAAACCGCAAAATTGTTAAGAAAAGCTACTTTAGCAGCACATAACATCAACAGTGCAGCAATTCACCACTTCTTAGTTGCTCCTGATATTACTGATGACAGTAATTTTGCACAAGCTGTGGACAGCGTTTCTGAAATCAGAAAAAATGTACAATATGTTGTTGACATGATTGCTGGTGAAGGTATCCACCCATCTGATATCAGAGTAGGTGGAATGGCTAGAAACATTACTCCATTTACAAAAGAAAGATTAGTCGAAAGGATGACAGCTCTCAGACCAAAACTCGAAGCTCACGTCGAATTCATTAAAAACCTTGTTTTAGAAGCAGGTTTACCTAAAGACTTAGGTGTTGTAAACCAACCTTTAATGGCTGTAGACCCATTATACGGTACCAATGATTTCGATATGGACAAATTCTCAGAAGTTTTACCTGAAGCATGGTATGATGATCCTGAAATTGGAACCAAAGCATGTTCAGTTATTCCTTTATGGGAAGGTACAAACGTAGAAACTGGTCCTAGAGCAAGAATGGAAAAATACCAAGGATTTAAAGACAAAGGTGTAATCGCTCAACACGTTGCACGTGCAGACGAAATGTTGAAAAACTATGATGCATGTATGGAAGCATTAGATGCAATTGATCCTGCAGCATCTGTTAAAGCTGATTACGACCCAAGAGGTACTGGTGAATTAGGATTTGGTATTATCGAAGGTCCTAGAGGAACCAACGCTCACATGGCAAAAGTTGTAGACGGTAAAACCGCATTCTACTCTGCTATTGTACCAACTACTTGGAACATTCCAACTATGGGTCCTGCTACAGAAGGATTCCACCATGAGTTTGGTCCACATGTTATCAGAGCTTACGACCCATGTTTATCATGTGCTACTCACGTAATGGTAGTTGACGATGAAGACAAATCCATTCTTAAAAATGAAATGGTGAGAATCTAAGTTTGGAGGATAAATTTAATGCCTTACAATTCCGATATTATTGTTGTTGGATGTGGAAACATATTATTTAAGGATGACGGATTCGGTCCCATTCTTATAAATATATTGCAAAAATATTTCGATGATAAAACGGATTATTATGATCCTGTAGTCACTTCATATGTTGAAGATGAATTCAATAAGGATATTTTAAGTCAGATACAAGAAAAGTTCGAAGCTATCCAATTACCGGAAAGTGTCCAGTTTGTGGATGGCGGAACTGCAGCTCCTTCCAATTTCTTCCCGTTGTATGAACAGTATGACTGGAAAAAATTAATCGTGTTGGATGTTGTTGAGTTTCAGGCCGAACCTGGAACGGTTGAAGTATTTGACCCGAATGTAATGCAAGTAGGCAAATATGACAATCCTCATGGAATGACTGTTGAAGAGCCTCTTCAAAAGATTTCCGAAAAGTGTGAGGTTGTTGTAGTTGGCTGTAAGCCTGCTGAAATTCCAACACCGGATGTTGATATGGGTTTAACAGAACCTGTTGAAAAGGCAATTCCTAAAGCTATAGATATTATTTTAAATGAAATTGGGGTAAAATAATGTTTGATAAATTGAAAAAAGCTTTTGGCGGTTCCGATGAACCAGCAAAACCAAAAGTAGAAGAAAAAGTAGAAGCTGCTCCTGTTAAAGAAGAAGTTAAAGCAGAAGCTCCTGCAGAAACTAAAGCTGCTTCCGCAAAACCTCGTATTGGTTACATTCACTTAAGTGGTTGTACTGGAGATGCAATGTCCTTAACTGAAAATTATGACATTTTATCTACTGTTTTAACCGATATGGTTGATATTGTATACGGACAAACTTTAGTTGATAAATGGGTTCACGGTACTTTTGCTGAAGAAATGCCAGAAATGGACTTATGTTTAATTGAAGGATCAGTTTGTTTACAAGATGAACACAGTGTTCAAGAACTCTTAATGGCAAGAGAAAAATCAGGATTAATCGCTGCATTTGGATCTTGTGCTGTAACCGGTTGTTTCACTACCTATGCACGTGGTGGTCAACAAGCACAACCTAAACACGAAGCATTCTTGCCTGTTAGTTCATTAGTTAAAGTTGATTTAGCACTTCCTGGTTGTCCTGTAGCTCCAGAAATGATTGCAAAAACCGTTGTTGCTTTATGTGAAGGTGACTTAGATTACTTAAAACCAGCAATGGATTGGGCTGCATGTGATAAAGGATGTGGTTGTGATGTATTAACCAACGTAATTCGTCAAGGATTATGTTCTGGATGTGGAACTTGTGGTCTCGCTTGTCCAACAAGGGCAATGGGATACTCCGAAGGTAGACCAAGCTGTGATAAAGACAGATGTGTAAAATGTGGAACTTGTTACATGATGTGTCCAAGATCATGGTTACCTGAAGGAAGAATTAAAAAGGAAACAGGACTTTAGGAGGAATGAAAATGCCATTAGGTACTTATAAAGAAGCATTATCTGCAAGATCTACTGAACAAAAGATCTTAGATGTATCACAAGACGGAGGAATTGTTTCTGCATTACTCTGTTACGCACTCGATGAAGGTATCATTGAAGGTGCTGTAGTTGCTGGAACTCCTGATGAAGATTGGAGGCCTGTTCCTACTGTTGTAACTTCTTCAGACGAAGTTATTGCAGCTGCTGGAACCAAATATTCCATGTCCCCAACTTTATCTGCATTAAAAGAAGCTACCCGTCAATACGGTCTTGAAAAAGTTGGTGTAGTTGCAACTCCATGTCAAGTACAAGGTTTAAGAAAAGCTAAAGCTTATCCATTTACCAGATTCGTTACTGAAAAAGTAAACTTAATCATCGGTATCTACTGTATGGAAAACTTCCCTATGGCTTCTCTTGATACTTTTGCAACTGCTAAATTAGGATTTGACTCATTAACCGATGCTACTAAAATGGATATTGGTAAAGGTAAATTCTGGTTAACCAAAGACGGTGAAGACTCAGGTTTAGCTATTAAAGAAACTCACGGATACGAACAAGCTGGATGTAACGTATGTCAAGATTACGTTGCTGAATGGGCAGACGTATCTACCGGTTCTGTAGGATCTCCTGACGGATGGTCCACTGTTTTAACCAGAACTGACGACGGTGAAAGTGTATTTAAAGCTGCTGTTGATGCTGGTTTAATTGAAACCAAACCAATGGATGATGTAAAACCAGGTCTTCCTTTACTTGAAAAATTAGCTAAAGGTAAAAAAGACAAAAATACCGCAGAACGTGAAAGAAGAGCTAAAATGGGTGTACGTATCCCTACAATATACTAATCTTCTTTCTATTTTTTTCTTTTTTCAAAAAATAAGTAATGAAGAGATTGAACTCTTCTATAATGTTGTAACTGTACAACCTTCTTTTTCTACAATTAATGTGTGTTCCTTTTGTGAAACAAAGCATCCTTTTTTCTCTTTGAGGGGAGCATAAGGATAGATTGCCATTGCATCTGAAAGCTGTTTTAATGCAATGCCTCCACGTCTTTCTCCAAACTTGTCAGTAATCCATCTGCCTGAGAACGGCACATATTGGTTGTTGTTTTGGATATAATTCAAGACTTTTTGGGTGGATTTCATTCTAAATGGCTTGTTTGCAATATATGAGTAAATGAAATGTCCGGGAGCATCATTTACATGGCCTATGCCTGTTGTTGCAAAAGGCTCAATTGCAACGGCCTGTCCTTCGTCCAGTTTGAATGTATCGTTATTGTCATAATTTGGAACTGAAATACCTGCGTGAAGGTTGTATTGCTCCAAGCTGTGTCCCATCAAATTGAATATTGGATTAAAGTCAAAGTCATTTATTGCCTCATGTACTGCAGCACCGATTTTATTTAGCTCAACACCGGCTCTTACTGTTGCAATTGCAGCTTCAAGCCCTGCCGCTGAAGCTTCGATTAGCTCCTGATTTTCATTGATTTGATCTTGACTGAATCTTTCATCAATATTTCCTCCGGCCATTATGGTCACGGCTGAGTCTGCTATGCATCCGTTTACCATAGCACCCAAGTCCAATTTAACTAAATCTCCCGCATGAATGACTGTTTTATCATTTGCTGGGGAAGTATAATGGGCGGCGACTTCATTAATGGATACGTTGCAGGGAAATGCTATTTCAGCATCTTGTTTTAATATTTCTCCTTCCACATATTCGACTAAATCCAATACTAGGCATCCTTCTTTAATCATTTCTGATGCATCACTTCGTATTTTTGAAACTATTTTTCCAGCTTTTATATAAGAATCAATCATAATTATCACTTAATAATAAATGTTATATTTAATAAGGTTTAAATATTTATTATATCTAAATTAAATTGGAGGTAAATTCATGGATATTCCAACAATTTCTGGTGAAATGATTCCTGATCAAATATTTTTATTGATAGTCTTAATCATTATTGCATTAGTTGTTATTGTTGTTGTTGCTCAATGGAGAAAAGTAGCTCAAGCTAAAACTTCTGTAGCTATGCTTGAAAAGGAAATTCAACTTAAAAAAATGTCTATGGTTGAAAAAGACATCGAATCCAAAAGATTAATGGATAATCCAATTCCAATGCCTCAAGACCAGCAAGATTCCCTCAAAGCAATCAGACAATCCACTACTGATGTAAGAAATGAAATAGGATACTTACACAGTGAGATAAATGAGAGATTAGCAAGATTAGAAGCACAAACCGAGCAAAAAAAATTGGAAAAAATGCTTAAAGAAATCGAAGCTAAAGAGAAAAAACTTAATGGTAAGAAATAGGTGTTATTATGGAGGCTATTGAAGCGGTTGCTGTAATCATATTAATCTTGGCTATTGCAGTCTTAGTTTATTATTATTTATTGAATAGTCCTAAATCAATGGATAAAATTAAAAACTATGTTCCTACAAGTGCCGATGCTCATATGAATGAAGTACTTAATAACAATGCTGAATATAAAGATTTGAAAAAAGAAAAAGAGTCAGAATCCATGACTAAAAGAATCAAGGTTAAATTAAGCGACATCGATATGTCCAGCATCAACACTGACGCTTTTTCAAATAAATTGGATGCTTTTCTTGATGAAAAAAGTGATGAATTAATTAAGGATTGGTCTCTTGCAACAACTGACGATTTGGAAAATCTTGAAGCCAAATTCAAAAAAACAACCAGTTCTGTGGATGCTTTAGATAAAGATTATCAAGAATTTAAAAAATCTTCACAGGAATTCCAAAAAGCTACTGAAGAAAAGCTCAATGATATTGATAAGAGAATTGAAGCATTAGAAAAATAATTCTCTTATTTTTCTTAATTTTTGATGTATTATCGAAAGTTTTATATATTATCTTCAATATAATATTAATATCGATTTATTTTGTTTTCATATAGCAGGGTGGGGTAGTCTGGTGATCCCGCGGGGCTCATAACCCCGAGATCCCTAGTTCAAATCTAGGCCCTGCTACTTTTAATTAAAATTTTTCATGGCAAGTTGAAGACAGCTGCTGGTTATTTTAACTAAGGAAACTCCGCCCATCACACAGATTATGGCATTGAAAGATGTATGCTGAGAAGTATGGCAATGGAGCAGAAACGACACGGCTTTTAATGGTTGACGATGATATTTAATTGAGGACATTAAAAGAATCGGTGAAACGGCCATCCCATAAGATGCAAGAGCAAAATTGCTGATGATCACTGTTGTAGGCAAGGTAGTTCGCTAAGATGAATGCTGTTAAAACAGAAGGTGGGTTACTCTTGACAGGCCATGAATTTTAATTATTTCTATTTTTGTGTTTTTTCACTGTTGTGCACTTTCAAAAAATTTAATATAAATTATTTTTATATAATAATATTGACTGGGTGTTTCATATGATTTATACCATTGAAGAAATTAAGCGTATAGCTATTCCTATTGTTAGTGAATATGGTATTGCAAGATTGGGTATTTTTGGTTCTTATGCTCGAGGGGAAGCTAATGAGGGTAGTGATTTAGATTTCATAATGGATACTGATGGATTAATTGGAATGATTCAATATTGTGCTATTATTCGCAGATTGGAGGAAGAATTCGGATGTCATGTTGATATAATTACAACAGGATGTTCGGATAGGGAATTTTTAAGTAGAATTCAAAATGAAGAGGTTTTAATTTATGAACGATAACGATGAAAAGACCATTTTAAGGATTATTCATTACTGTGATAAAATTGATAGTCATATTGATTATTTTGGGGATGATAGAGAATTATTCCTTGAAAATGAGCATTATCAAGATGCATGTGCATTAGTTATTATTCAAATTGGTGAATTTGTGGGTAGATTATCTGATGAATTCATAAATGAACATTCTGAAATTCCTTGGACAGATATTAAGAGTATGAGGAATATACATGCTCATAATTATGATAATGTAATGTTTGATACATTATGGGTTACAATTAAAAGAGATGTTCCAGAATTAAGAGATTTTCTTCAAAAATTAATATAATTCTGTTTTCATTTTGTCAAAAATTGAGGTAAGTTTTAACCATTTTTTTCATGCTAACTCTATATTTTAGCACAATTACTCTTAACAGGCCATGAATTTTAATTATTTGCTTATTTTTTGTATTTTTAAAAGAATACTTTTGACTTCAATTCAAAGATATATGAAATTGATTTACAATCCGTCGATAATTTTAATTAATTGAAAGAATAATTATCAAATATATTAAATTTAGATTTTTTTCAACATGGGATTTAGGTGATATTATGGTAGATGGAATATCTTATGATGATGTTATGGAATATGATCATCTTTTTACAATGGCACCTGCTTTTATATTAAAAATGATGGCTGGCACCAATTCTAATCTGGTTTCAAAGTTCAGGTCAACTGTCCAATATTATATGGATGGATTGGATGATGATCAAAAAAGCAAGCTGGATATTATTCTTGGCAGTGACATCGATGATTTGCAGGCTATAATGAAAGAATCATATGCAAAAACCAACAAGGAACAATATAAGATATTGGCCGACCCGAAAAATAGAGAGTTCATTGATAAAAATCTTGGTGAACTTAGGTCAATGATTTAAATCTTTTTTTTAGTCATGGTTAGTCATTGCTAACTGGCCACTTTAAATAAAAACAATTAAATAATATAATTTAGTTAATCAGGTTGGTTTTTCATGAGAAAGGATTTGGTTACATGCCCTATTGAAAATACTGTGAAGTTGCTTAATCGCAAATGGACAATCGTTTTGATAAGGGACATGTTTTTGGGTAAAAAACGTTTTTTGGAATTTAAGCAGAACAATCCTAATCTGTCTAACACCGTCTTGTCAGATACATTGAAGTCAATGGAGAAAAATGAACTCATAGAAAAAAGGGTATCTGAACAGTCAACCGAATATTATCTCACAAAAAGAGGCTTGAGATTAAACCGGATACTGTATGAACTTGCAGCATTTGGGCTGGATGAGCTGGAATGTGGTGAAGACGGTGATTTGGAAATAATCAACATGTTTAAAGATTATTATGCTAATTTATTGGGGATAAGTGATTAGATGAAAGCAGCTATTTTAAATAAATACGATAAAAATGGAACTGGCCTTGAAATTAAAGATATTGACATGCCTAAAATGGGAAACGATGATGTGCTGGTTAAAATTGTCTATGCCGGAGTCAACCCACTGGATAATATGATTATTCGTGAGGAAGTAAAGCTCATCACTCCATATAAATTGCCATTGGTCATGGGCAATGAATTTTCGGGAGTTGTTGAGGAAGTTGGAAGCAATGTGTCCGGCTTCAAAAAGGGAGACCGTGTATATGCGAGAATGCCTTTGGATAAGATTGGCGCTTTTGCCGAATATGTTTCAATTAATAAGGATGCATTGGCACATATTCCTGATTATTTGGATTTTGATAAGGCAGCATGTGTTCCATTAACCGCACTTACAGCAATGCAGGCTTTTGAACTGATGAATATCAAGTCAGGCGAATCTATTTTTATTTCTGGGGGAACTGGCAGTTTGGGTGCTATGGCAATTCCGATTGCAAAAAGCTTTGGCTTGAAAGTGATGACAAGCGGCAGTGCAAGAAATGAGGAAAGGGTCACTGCTTTAGGTGTTGACGAGTTCTTTGACTATAGGACACAGAACTATTCTGAAATATTGTCTGATGTTGATTATGTGTTGGATACGCTAGGTGAAAAGGAGCTTGAAAAGGAATTTAAAATTCTAAAACATGGTGGATCATTGGTATCACTTAAGGGACTTCCCAACAAGGAATTCGCCGAAAGAATGGGTTTTTCATTTGTTAAAAAAACATTATTTGGTTTTGCAGGCAAGAAATTTGATAAATTGGCAAATAAAAAAAATCAGAAATACTATTTCATATTTGTTGAATCAAACGGCAGTCAGCTAGAAAAAGTTTCTGAAATATTCGAGCAAAATAAAATTGAAGTGTCAGTCGATGAAATTTATGATCTAAGTGATGTCAATAATGCTCTTAAAAAAGTTGATAAAGGCGGATCCAAAGGGAAAACTTTAATTAAAATTTAAAAACTATTAATTTATATGGGCGATTTTTTCAAATTTGAGAATGGGGATTTTGATTTCCCATTCTATAATGATATTCCAAAGCTATCAACTGTCGATTGGATAATTCTTTTGTTTGGACCTTTGCTTTTTGTAGCAATTCTACTTTTGCCTTTTTCATTAAACAGCAATGCCTTTGCAGTATTGTCTTGTTTGCTTTGTTTGATTCCGGTTGTATATGTTTCAAAAGGTAATTTGAAGCTATTTTTTAGAATACCTGAACGCAGAGATATTAAACTAATTGTTCTTTGTTTTATTTCATATTTCATCTATGCAATAATCATGGCTACTTTGTTGGATTATTTTTGTCTTTCAACAGCTGCCAATCCCGTATTTGGCATGCATATGGATGTGATGTTTTTTGTATCTTCAGCTATTCAGTTGATGGGAGAGGAACTGTTCAAAATCATCCTGTTGATAATTCCTATGTTTGTTGTGTATCGCTTTACAAACAGAAGAAAATTTGCTGTTGTCTCAGGTGTTGTTGTAAGTTTATTGTTATTTGCTTTGCTTCATTTGCCAACATATAATTATAATTTCTTCCAGTGCATTTTTGTCATTGGTATTGGAGGCATATTTAACTTGTTTGCATATTTAAAGACAAAAAATGTTGTTGCCAGCTATCTGGTTCATATTCTAATTGATTTCGTTCCTTTCATAATGTCAATTATAATCAATTAGATTCAATCTTTTTTTAAAATGTCTTGACTAAAAAGTTATATTTGTAAAAATCAAATTTAATATTATGTCTAGAGTAAATGAGGCTGTTCAACTATTTGATAATGGTCATTTATGTTCACAGGCCGTTTTTAAAGTATTTTGTGAGGATTTTGGTCTTCCTGCTAGTGAAGCTTTTAAAATTGGAGCTTGTTTTGGCAGCGGTATGCGTCAGGGCGAAGTTTGTGGCGCATGCACTGGGGCATTGATGGTGCTTGGTTTGAAGTATGGAGATGACAAGGCCAAATGTGGTGAAGTAAGTGATGAGTTTTTTGAAGAGTTTAAAAAAGAAAATGGATCATTTATCTGCAGGGATTTGCTCGGATGTGATATCAGCACTCCTGAAGGTGTGAGGAGCGCACGTGACCAAAATCTCTTCAGGGAGTTATGTCCAAAGATGGTTGCATCAGCAGTTGAAATCACAGAAAAAATAATGGAAAAATAACTTACATTAAATCAATAATGTGATTAATTATTTCGTATGTTTTTATAATTTTATAATGAATAAGTTATTGTATATTGATTTTAATTAATATGTTAATCCAGTTTATTTTTTTTCAACAAGCTTATCTAGATTAACCAGTACTATTATCATTAAAACGATTCCGATGTAATATGCTGAGTTGATTAATATGTTTCCATTGACAGTGCTGAAGCCGTATTTTCCAATAAGATGATTCCAAAAATCGACTTTCACCATACAGTATATTCCAAACACTATCAAAAGAGGAAATATTATTTTTTTATAGGGGATTTTGGTGATTAATATGTTCATGTTAAATGATAAATGCAATCCCAAAATGATAATGCTTAGATATGCCAGAATTTTGTGAAGATAAATTGTAGTTAGATTACCCATATGGATGAATTGACTTGAGAGCAACCCAAGAATGCATGTCATGATAAAGACAACCATGAATGCAATGTTAATTATTAGCATTAGGCTTCTTTTTCTATTGTACTTGCCTTTTCTGATGCCCTTGAGATACCTCCTGTTAAAGTATAAGTGGAGGATAAGCAGAACTATAAGACAGATTCCGATTATTTCGTGTATTGTGGGGTTCAAATATTGCCTTGAATATTGAACTATCATCAATATGAATAATAAAATATCTACAATTATCTTTTTAGTGTTCATTTAATATCCTAATCCTTTTAACCAGTCTACTGTTTTTTGTTTGCCGTCATCGCTTCTTGCAGTATTGCCGTCAAGCGCTAACCCGTTTGTTGTAACATTTGCACCAGACAATTCCTTTTGTATGGTTGTGTATGTTCCGGCATCGCCTGACCCTTCGTGTGTGTTGAATGGGATTACCTTTTTGTCTTTGAAGTCATAGCTTTCAAAAAATGTGTGCATTATCATAGGCAGATCTCCCCACCAGATAGGGTATCCTACAAAGATTGTGTCGTATTGGTCGAAATTAGTAATTTTGTTTTGGATTTCAGGCCTTGCATTTTCATCCTTTTCTTTGGTTGCCTGATCCAGGCATTCCTGATATGTGTCCGGATATTTGTTTGCCGGAATGATTTCAAAGGAATCTGCTTTCAGATAGTCTTTGATGTATGAAGCCACCATTGCAGTATTTCCAACTTCCACATTTCCTACATTATAGTTTTCTCCTGTTCTTGAGAAATAAACTACAAGAATCTTGCTGTCGGTATTGTTTTTGTTTAGTATATCATTTGCTTGCTTTTCAGCATCGCTTGCTGCTGTCACTTCACTTATTCCCAATCCAATCACGATTAGGGATAATATTAATAGAAGAATTATTTTTTTCATTTCAATCACCCGGTCTTAATTTTCCATAGAAAAAGGATGCAGTCGCTCCACCGTCAACTAGTATGTCTGAACCTGAGAAGAATGCTCCTTCATCACTCATCAATAATCTGGCGACACTTGCAACCTCGTCAGCAGTTCCTGGCCTTCCTGATGGGCATTTTGCAAACATGTTTTTGTAGAAGTCTCCTCTAGGCCCATTGAACTCGTCCAGAGCCAGTGGCGTTACAATGATTCCTGGAGATATTGAATTTAGTCTGGCTCCGCGCTCTGCCCATTTGCAGGCTTCATACATCACCCTTTTGACATTGCATCTTTTGGCCAGCTGGTATGCATGAAGGGTGTCTTTGATGTTTTCTGGCTGAAGAACTTCGAGGTCGAGCAATTCTTCGGTTGGTGTCATTGCAAGCTGTTCATCAATTTTAGCGCCAAGCTGTTCCATCCTGTGTCCTGACTGTGATGATATGGTTATTCCGCTTCCGCCTTCCTTAATTACTTTTCCAACTTCTTCCAGAAGCACTGCAGTCCCATACAGATCCACTTTTAGGATTGCTTCGATTGGTGCCTGTGAGGGGGATACTCCGGCAGCATTGATGAAGTATGTGATTTCACCATATTCCTGAGCTTTCTCAATTATGCTTTTAATGGAGTCTCTTGATGATATGTCACATTCGAAGGCTTCACAGTCAAAACCTGCTTCGGCCATTATTTTGGTGATGGTTTTGGCATTATCCATGTTTTTATCACCAATTATTATTTTTTTGCCGTGACCAATTCTTCTGGCTATTGCCATTCCGATCTGTCCGGCTCCAGTTAATAAAACTACATCTTTCATGGATATTGGTATGATTTTCAAAATATATAAATGTTGTTTTATGCAACAATTATTTTTTAGCTGTTATGCACATCCACTCGACAAGTTTGTCTGTGAATGATGTCTTATCCCAATCGTCATCGATAATTTCTATCCCATCTTTTGTTTTGATTTTTTCCTTTTTATTTTTTGTATCCTTCAGATATACTGTAATTTCACTGTAGTCGTTGTTTTCAAGAAATCTTGTAAGCTCTTCGTCGTTATAGGCTTTCATGTCAATTAACTTCTCGGATATTTTCATTGGAATGTTGTCTGATCCGTTTGATTCCATGCCTATTAGGAATATTCCTCCTGGTTTCAGTACTCTTTTGACCTCGCCAAAGCATTTTTCAATATCTGGCCAGAAGTAAACTGTTTCGAAGGCAGTAACGATATCAAACGTATTGTCTTCATAATCCAGGTTTTGAACGTTTCCCTGTTTGACTTCAACGATTCCCTTATCAATCAGGTCTTCGTTGACTTCTCGTGAAATCTTGACGCTTTTTTCACTATAGTCGACTCCATAAACTTTTTTTGCTTTTTCAGCCATTCTGTTTATGTTTATTCCTCCGCCACATCCGACATCTAGAATTACATCGCTTTCTTTTATGTCCAGATGCTTTAAAACCCATAAAGAAATGGGAGTATGTTCTTTATTCATTGATTTAAGTTGTATTTCGCCTAGTTTTCCTTTAGGTTTTCTCATATTATCGAAAATTCCCATAACATCACCCGTTGGATATTAATATTTTCTTTTTATTATAAATTATTTTGGTTTACCTAAATTTTAATTATTTATATCATTAATTGTAATATATTAATGATGAGTTTAGCATGGAATGTACTGATTGGTAATGGAATTTCTTTATTTGCTGGAATTTTTTTAATTATCAGCTATTATATAAATGATGCAAAAAAGGCCTATTTCTATCAGTTTTTAAATGCTTTCATACTGGCAATTTCATCGGTTTTCTTTTTTTCATGGGTGGGAATTACCACAATGCTTATCGCCGCTATAAGGAATCTGATGGTATACTATGACAGACTGACCCGTAACTGGACAATTGTTTTTCTTGTAGTGACTGTTGTTTTGGGAGTATATGTAAATACTTTGGGATTTGTTGGGCTGTTGCCTGTCATTGCGGTCATTGAGATAACATTATGCAATTTCCTTTTAAAATCGATCAAACCAATCAAATTGAGTTTTATCGTCAACAGTTTGATTTATATAATCTATTTCTTTGCAATATATGACTTTACTTCAGTAGCTATTGAATCTTTCACTGCATTGGTTGGAATATATTCATTGGTTCAGCTGATTAGAAATGAATGACTGTTACTTTTACCACTGGAAAAGTTACAAAATATTTAAATAGATTTTTTTTCATATATTTTTTTAAGCACGGGAGGTATTGCTTATGAGTTTTAACGATTGGAAACTCGAAATAGATAATTTTAAAACTATTGATGTACGTGGTAAAGTGGGAAACTTTTTTCCTGCACTAAAAAAACAAGCGATGAAAGTTGAACAGGGTGAAGGTTTGGAAATAATTCAAAGTTTCAATCCAATACCTTTGTATGAAGTAATGGAAGATTTGGGGTATGAATACCACACCGAAGAGGTAAATGAACATGAATTCCATGCATATTTCTATCGTGTGGAAGTTAAGCAATCTCAAAAGGATATTCCTATGCGTCCGGTTGCTTTAACCAATATGCCTATTATTGATGAAGGGCTTGGTGAAGTTGCAGTTCAGTTCTGGGACTTGACATGGAATGATGAAAACAGGTATCTCGATTATGAAACAAGACTTCTTTTGTCACTGACTAATGCCGTTGGCGCTGGAAGAATGCGTCAAGCGACACGGGAACTTGTAAAAGGATATATTCATGGAATCGATTCACGTGCATTGGATGATGTGTTCGAGCTATTGGCATGGAATCAGGGAATTGGCTATTTCAGCTCTGAAATAGGACCATCCACTCTTTTTAAAGCTTATAAAACCATTAAAAAAATGGAAAATGAAGGTCGCAAACGTCCGGAAATATGTGAAGTTCTAAAAGAGAAATTTGGGGACAAACATCCTGATGTTAAGGTGGTTTGAATGATTGAAATTAATGAAAACACCAGACTGACGGATATTTTAGATGAATATCCTTGGATTAAGGATGAACTTCCAAAAATAGATAAGAAATTTAAATTGCTTAAGACGCCTATCGGCAAAGTCATGATGAGAAAAGCTGATGTTAGTGAGATGAGCAGGCGTTCCGGAATGAGCGTTGATGAAATAATCAGCATGTTAAATAATCTGATAAAAAATCATTAATATCTTAAAGTTTTCACATAGTTTTCAAGCAGATCAAAGAGTTCCTCTGTTGATTTTGTTTGAAATATTTTCTTTTTTATTTCCACGCTTCCATGCAGGTTTTTCATATAATATGCTGCATTGGTTCTTAGCTTATGTGCAATGATTTTTTCATTGTCGCTGTCCTTGTATATTAACTCGGTATGCTTTTTAAACATTTCCAACTTTTCTTTTGAGGAGACTCTTTCGGGTTCCTTTCCATAATCCAGATATTCCACGCATTGCTTAATTATCCAGGGATTTCCCATAACTCCCCTTCCAATCATTATGGCATCACAGCCTGTTTCGTCAATCATTCTTTTTGCATCATAGCATGTTCTTATATCTCCATTGCCTATTACGGGTATGGAAACATTATCTTTAACATCTTTTATGATTGACCAGTCTGCAGGTATGTCATATCTTTCGTGGCGTGTTCTTGGATGGATGGCAATGGCACAAGCCCCAGCATTTTCCACAGTCTTTGCAATCTCAACAGCATTGTTCTCATTCCATCCGCTTCTTATTTTAACCGTGACTGGAATGTCTACATTATCGACCACTGTTTTAACAATTTCTGATGCCTTTTCAGGGTCTTTTAAAAGGGCGCTTCCGGCTCCGGACTTGACTGCCACTTTAGTGACTGGACATCCCATGTTGATGTCGATGATGTCCGGATTCATGTTTTCAATAATGTAATGGGATGCTATTTCAAATGATTCCACATCAGATCCGAATATCTGTTGGGCAATCGGCCTTTCGTAGTCTGTCATCATAAGCATTTCCTGAGTTTTGCTGTTCAGATGCATTATTGCCCTTGTTGAAACCATTTCCGTTTCAATCAGCCCGCAGCCCATTGACTTGACTATTCTTCTAAAGGCAGAATCACATATTCCTGCCATCGGTGCTAGAACTACTTGATTATCTATCTTAACATTGCCTATTTTCCATTTCATATTAACTACAATCTTATTTCTTTTAAATGATATTTAAAATTTGATGTGGTAAAATTTAAAAAATAATGATGGGATGGTTAATTGAATGGCTATTGGATTTTGTAAAAATCCTTGTTTTTGGCAGGTAATTTTGTGAAGATGAATGGAACAACAATCAGCACAACAGTCAATATGGCCATGATTGTTATGCTTACGGAATCTCCTGTTGAAAGTGTTGAATAGATTCCTTGAATCCATAATCCTAAAATACATATTGGCAATATGCATTTGATTACTGCTTTCCATGTTTTTCCAACTTTGATTCTTGAATTTTCATTTAATGTAGCTATTAATTCATCAAAGTCATATACCCAACCGAATATGATACATTCAAGTAATACTGCGAATAATAATGCGAAATTGTTTAGGAATGCATCGAATACTCCTAGAATTAAACTTCCAGCACCAGTTGCAAATATTGATGAAATCAACACTCCGACAATACATACAATTGTTGCTGATTTCTTACGTGAATAATCGAATTTGTCTGATATTGAATAACATACTCCTTCAAGAAGAGCCATGATTGATGTAATTCCTGCAAATAATATGCACAGGAAGAACAGTGGTCCGATTATTGATGCTCCAGGACCCATTATGTTGAATACTTGTGGGAACACTACAAACGCTAATCCTGTACCTTCTGTTACTAATTCGTTAAATGGGATTCCGCTTGTCAATGTCATAAATCCTAAGATAGAAAATATTCCTATTGAGTTGAATACTTCAAATCCTGAATTTGAAAATGCAACGACCAAAGCATTATCAACTAACTTTGATCCTTCAGGCAGATAGCTTGCATATGTAAGTGCAATTGCCATACCTAAACTTAATGAAAATACTATTTGTCCAAATGCAGCCAGCCATACATTTAAATTGGTTAAAGCGGACCAGTCTGGTGTAAATATTTGAACATATCCTATTGCTGCACCAGGTAATGTCAGGGAGTATGCAACAATTATTACAACAATTATGCAGAGCAATGGGAGTAAAACTTTACTTACTTTACCTATTCCGTCATTCAGGTTTGTTCTTATAATCATCCAGGAAGCAAACCAAATGGCTACAACTGCACCCAAAACTGCAGGCACAATTGTAAATATTCCATCTATTGTGTCAGTTGCCTGTAATACATTTTGTGAGAAGAATACGTCTGGGTTTGAACCCCAAGCCTTTGTAAAACTTAAAATAACATAGATTAAATCCCATCCTACTACACAAACGTAATATGTTGTAATCAAGAACACGATAAGCAAAACAAACCATGCTACAGGTTCCAATTTTTTATGAACTGAATATAAAATCCGGGATAGTGAGGTTTTAAATTTATATCCGACTGCATATTCAACTAATACAAAAGAAATTCCCAAAAGGAATAATGACACTATGTATGGTATCATAAATGATCCTCCACCATTGGAGTACAATACATTTGGGAATCGCCATATATTTCCTAATCCTACTGCTGAACCTATCATTGCTAAAATAAATGTTAGGTTGCTGTTCCATTCACTTTTCTTCTCATTCGCCATATTTCATCACTTAGTTAATATATTTTAGCTAATGTTCAATATATAATTGATGATTTTTTGAGGGCTATATGTTATAAGGAGTATTTACAGTATTTGATTTTTATTTTAAAATAATTTTAACATTTGAATATAATTTTTTTAATGTTTTTAAAATTCGAATATTTTTTACTATTTTTGTAAAATCTCTTAATAATTTTTTATCTATTTGGTGTGGGTAAAGGCAATTTTTATCAGTGAGGTCATTTTTTCTATCTTAAATCAATTATTATAACTTAAAAATTGTTTCTTTGAAAGATGAAGATGGGGGAGAAATTATAAATAATTTATGTAATAAAATTAATTCTAACCAATACCTATTGAAGAATTAGTGGATTTTGCACTTCTTCCTCTCATTACCAAAGATAAAAATAAAGAAAAAATATTTACCATCGTCAAAAATGGATTATTCAAATATAATTTTAGAGATCTGGAAACACGTGATTTTCTTTTTGGAATTGAACTATTATTGTCTAATAAACTACTAAACGATGGTTCATTCAAAAAACATTTGGAGGCGGAACTTATGGGTCAATTAGAATGTGTATCTCGTTATGTTGAAGAACAAGTATCAAAAAGGGTCGAAGAAGAAATGAACGAATATGTTAAGAAGTTTAATCAGGAGTTTGCTGAGCAGGTTACTCGTGAGGTTACAGAAAAAGTTACCAAAGAAAATTCTGAAAGAATAGCTATTAACCTATTAAACACAGGTAATAATATAAATTTCGTAGCACATAATACCAATTTGCCGGTAAACCGTGTAATCGAATTAAAAGAAAATATTTAATTTTTCTTTGTTCTATTTTTTTACATTAAAAAGAAAAAGGTTGGATTATAAGCCAAAGCGACTTAATAATCCATTTAAAGACATGTCTCCGGAATTGTTTCCTACAATTTGGGTTACTTGACTTGAATAATTTTGTACATCTCCTTGTACCGCTTGGACTCCTCCAATACTGGTAGCAAGGTTTTCAATACTACTGTTAGTTAAGTTAATGTTGTTGTTAACTGTGTAATTGTAAATGATGTTTACAATAGTTTTGTGATCAGTAATATTGTCCTTTTGAACAGTTTCTTTAACGTCGTCCACTAGTTTTGTTAAGTTTTCTGCACTCACATTATCATTTTGAACTATTTCAGATTCAGTATAAATTTCTTCGTTAGCAGCTTGTTTTACAGTATCTGGAATTTGAACATTTGTTGCTGCTTCGTATGAGTTCATAATACCTGCAAGTGCGGATTCACCTGTTGCAGATATTGGACTGGTTACATATGCGTGTCCATGAGTAATTCCAGCAGATTTTAATGCTGAAATGTACATGTCTGCAGTAATTGTGGTGATTTTTGATTTGTCCACAGTTACTTTAATATTTCCTTGTTCAGATAAGTCAACTAATGCACATGAGAATATTTGATCAGAACCATATGTTTTTCCAGTAATGGAACTTGATATTTTATTTACATCAGATGCTGTAATAAGTTTAGAGTCAATATTTTTCACATCAACTTTTGCTTGTTGATTAAAGAAGTTATCCACAATAGACTTATAATTTGCATTATTATAAGTCGTTTCACCATAGGTAATTACTTTAGCGTCTGATTGGGCTGAAAATCCAATAGGTAAAGCAATACCAATAATAACAATTGATAAGAGTATTATACCAATTAAAGATTTGCGCATATTTTCACCTCTAAATTATAATTATAATAAGTAGTATTTAAATATATATGTTGTTAAATTGTGTGTATATATAAATGTTTTGAAAATGAGAGTAATAAATGAAGGTGTTGCATTTGATAAGTGATAAAAAAGCAATAGAATTGGCTAGTGAAATTGAGCATGTTGACATTGATGTTAAAAAGACAATAGAAAAGGCTTCAACTGCCGGTTATTTGGGTGAGGAACATTTCTACTGCAGTGTCATTCAGGATTCAAATTTCACATATCCCGTTGACAGACTTCTGGAAAATCCGCCTAAGATAAAGCTTGATAATTTTTACTTTGATATCATATCCAAGGCTCTGGATGATGAAGGCATTTACATTTCACTTGCATATTGCAATTCTGAAATGAGGGTTTCTCCTGATTTCATTGATGAAGTCATTGAATATGATGACTATGATTTGGATGAGGATGAACTGTATTTCCAAAGGCAATATGTTCTGATAAGCCCTGATTCCCATAAGCTGTTTAAAATTTATGAAGAAGAGGGAATTTCAGGCCACAAGCCCACTGATGACATTGGACTGATTGTAAAATATGATGATGGGAAATATTTCTCTTACTTTGCTATAAGGTCAACTGATTTGTGCATGTCATCACTTCAGGTATTTCCTCTGACTGCTGATCTTCCTAAGGAACATGAGCTATCTCTTTTGAATCCTATTAACAAGTTATTGATTGAAATGATTAATGATTCTATTGTATTGAAAGAATAGGTAATTTTTATTATTTTTAATCAAATTTTTGCCTTGTTTGTACAATATCTACTTTTAAGAAAATTTTTTTATGATTAAATAATTTTCATCTTCTCGAGGCAATATTTGCATTCTACAATTATATTGGATAAAAAAGTCAATTTGACTTTATTTAAACTAAATTTTATATATTATGTAAGATAAATATCACACTTATAGTGGATATTTTTAATGCTACTATGTTATCATTAATAGCTTAAAAGGAGGTGAAAATATCAAAAAGTTAGGTAATAAGTTGTTGTTTATTCTAATAATTTCACTAATGCTTATGTTATCATTAAGTATGGTTTCTGCAGAGGATAATTCAACTTTGCTTGCATCTGATGTTTCGGCAGATCTTTTACAGGCGCCCAATTCGATAACGGTTCATGTTGATGATTCATATGTTCCTGAGAATAGTACCTGGACGGAAGATGGTGTTAAATTGGCAAATGCAAGTGTATCAGTTTTTGATTCATCTAACACTTTGGTATTTTCAGGTTTAACAAACAGTGAGGGTAATGTAGTTATTTCAAATTTAAACTCAGCAAAATATAATGTTGAGATTAAATATTCTACCTATGAGCCATATGTTCAAACAGTAGATTTGACAGCTCAAGATACCGTTGCTATCAGCCATATGTTCATTCCTGATATACTATTGTTGGTGGATTATGATTCTCACAACGAAAAAGTTGATATCCTGATGGAAATGTCAAAAAGGGTTGCTTATATAAGTACTACAAATTATGATGTGACTAGAGAATGGCTGGTTGATTATGCAAGCTATATTCATTTGGATATGTTTAATGAGGGTGCATATCACACATTAACTGGTGAATACCTAAAGGAGATTCTTGAAACTTCACCTGCTAATATAAATTATAAGGTAGCTTATACTTTCGGTGTTTATTCCAACAGTATTTTAAATGCTACTGGAATCCATATTGTGGGTGCAAGTCCTGAAAACAATACTTATCATACAATAGAAAATACTTATATTGGTTCTTACTTCCAGGCAGAGGATATAGGGGATTCTGATGTATTAAAAACAAACATGGTAAATTATCTTAAGTATATTTATTATATCATCAATCCTTCCAAATATTCAGATCCGACTTTGGATGTAAACAATGCTCCATTGATGAGTCCTGAATGTGGTTTTTACCATCCTGATTTAGGAATATATACCATTGTTCCTGAAGGGGATTTAATCAACAAATGGATTCATGACAATCCGGGTTATGACGGAGATGGGCATGGAAGTCTTAATTGGATGACTGAAGATTATCCGAACTGGTTGGAAAATACTTTAGATCCTACAACTCTTTTCAAAACCTTTGAAAAGGATTATGTTGGCAATATTACTTACGACAAGCCATTCATAGCTATTGCTACTTACTATGCTGGTGGTTCTGTAGTTGATGCATTAATCAGGAGTTATGAGGCACAGGGAAGAGCAGCTTTCAATGTATTTAAAACTGGTACTATCCCTCCAATGGCTTCAATCTTAAATAAGATTACTAAAACTTCTACTGTAGGTATTTCAGCTATTGTATCACTTTATAGTTGGTCTTTGAATTATGCAAATGGTTCTGCTAGGGGTGATTTGGAAGATATAGATCTTTCTGTATTAAAAGGTGTATACGACATTTCCGAAACAAGTTATCTAAACGAACTTGGTCCTCAAATAGAATGGACTTTCTCAGTAACCTATCCAAGTTTTGAAGGTGTTTACGGACCTATCGTTTTATCATACGTTGATGGTATGGGTAAATCTCATGTCATTCAAAGCGGTGTGGATAAAATGGTTAAACTGTCCTCTCAATGGGCAGATTTAAAGGAAATGGATAATGCTGATAAAATTGTTTCCATTGTATTATATAATTACCCTCCGGGTAAGGCAGAAATCGGAGCTTCATACTTGGATGTATTCGAAAGTACTTATGATTTACTTTTCCAATTGGATAAGGCAGGTTTTAATGTTGGAAATATTTCAGATATTCCATCATTGTACAATTTAACCGAATTGATTGTTGATTTTGGTAACAAGGGTACATGGGCTCAAGGTTTATTAAACAAATATGTTGAACAACACTTTGACCAATTGATGGCACACAACCAATTGGTTGATATCAACCAGTTCTATAATTTGACTTCTGGAATAAATCCGGATTTATATGAATGGATGATTGACCGTTGGGGTGACGGACTTGGTCAAATAATGGTTTATAATAATACATACCTTGTTTTCCCAGGTATTTGGTTCGGTAATGTCTTCATTACTTTCCAACCTTCCAGAGGATGGGAAGAAATTCAAAATTACCACGATTTAAGCTTACCTCCTCATCAGCAATACGTAACATTCTATGAATGGTTAGACAAATCCATTGGTGTAAATGCAATCATCAATATGGGTACCCATGGTACACTCGAATGGTTGCCGGGTAGGAATATCGGGGTAATGGACGGAGACTGGACTTTCGAGTTGACTTTAACTCCTACAGTATATCCATATATCGTATCAAACCCTGGTGAGGCTATGGTTGCTCGTGACAGAATTGCAGCTTTGATGATTACTCACATGACTCCAGCTATGGTTTCATCTGAATTGTATGGTAATTATACAACATTGTCAAACTACATTTCTCATTACAAAGACCAAGTCAAGCTTAACGTTTCAACTAATGCTGAAGAGTATAAGGCTTTAATCATAGAATTGGCACCTACATTAGGTTTTGCTACTTTCAATGAATCAGACAATCAAACTTTCGATGAGTATCTGGATGAGCTACACGCATATTTGGATTCCATGGAAGATGATTTCTATACTCATGGTCTTCACCACTTAGGTAAGATATTGACTGGCTATGAGCTAATTGAAGAAGTGATTACAGTCACAACATCTCAGACTTCCATATACAATCATTTAATCGCATTCTTCTATCCTGAATTGGCTGGATTAAATTATTATGAAGATGTTCGTCATGTAGAAAAATATTCTGCTGTTGAAGCTACTATAAAATCCTTCTTGAACGAATATGTTACTGCATTGGTATGTGGAACTTCTGTTGAGGCATTAAACAAGGAATACAATATTCCAGTAGGCTCTGCATTGTATAATGATACTGCATATGCTGCTAGTGTAATTGTTAACATTGAAAATAATAATGAATGGGCTGCTATTATCGGAGCGCTTCAAGGTGATTATTTGCTTGCAGGTTTATTTGCAGATCCTTCCTATGGGGACTCAATTCCGACAGGTTATGATGGTTATGCCTCAGATTCAACAAAAATGCCTTCCAAGTCAGCTTATGCTTCAGCGATCAAAATCGTTGATTTGTTGTTGGCTAATTACATGGAACAGCATGGCGAATGGCCTAAATTGACTTCATTAATCTTGTGGGGTACAGAAATATCAAGAACTGAAGGTATCGGTCTTGCAGAATTCCTATACTTCTTAGGTTGTAAGCCAAAATGGGCAGAAAATGGAAAAGTTATTGGCGTTGAATTGTTGCCATTAGAAGATTTGACTGTCAAATTGAATGATGGCAGTGTCGTAAACCGTCCAAGAATAGATGTATTTGCAAGTATCGTAACAAGCAATAAGGATTGGTTAACATGGTTACTTACAGGAATCAATCTTGCAGCCAATGCTGAAGGAGAAGATTTCTCACAAAACTATCTTAAACTTCATTATAATCAAACTGGGTCCCTCGATAGGTTGTTCGGGCTTCCTGGTGCAATCTTGGAAGGTACTGGTATGAGTAACTTTATTCCAAATACTGCAGACTGGAATATTGAAACAGTCAACGAGGAAGCAACAAACATCTATCTTGATAAGGTTTCATTCGCATGGAACATGGACAGTAAAGGTAATATTGTTGTAACTCCACAAAAAGAAGCTTATAAGAATTTACTCTCACAAGTTGATTTGATTACTCAAAACTTCGATAGTACATGGAGATTTATTGATTCAGACGATTACTATGATTGGTTTGGTGGTTTATACAATGCTGCACGTACTCTTGGTGCTAAACCGGATACTGCTTTTGTAGATATAAGGAACCAAAACAATTATATTTCAAGAACATATGAAGAGGAATTGAACTTTGAGATTCGTAGTATGCTTATAAATCCAAAATACTATGAGCCTTTACTGAATTCTCAAGCAGGTTCTCTATCTTATGCTATGGCTATGCAAAACCTTTATGGTGGTTTGGTCTTAAGTGGAGGTAAAATTGAAGCTCAATTAGGTAATCAATTGGCTAATGTTGTTCTTTCACAAGTAAGTACTGTAAAATCAACCGCTCAAGCTGCTGCTTTCCAAAGTAATGCTGCATGGATGTTTTACATGCAGGACCAAGGATTATGGGACGCTGACGCTGCAACTGCTCAAAAATTGGCTGATGCTATTATTGAAATGGCTATCCAATATGGTGTTGCATGTTGTCACCACACCTGTAAGAACTTGGATTTCAATATGAAAATCATTCAGGCAAGTTCACTTTCTCCAGAAAAGAAAGCACAATATGCTGAAATATTAGCTACTGCTACTTTAACTGATCCATTATATGTAATGGATGATGCACCTACTGATGGTGACGGTCAAAGTGAAAAAAATCCTGCTGATGAAATATTGGTCAATGGAACTACTGAAGAAAACGGCCAAGCTGCTCCTAGTGATGCTGGTGGTGAAACAGCTGTTGGAGATCAACCTTCAACATCATCTCAAGATGCTAGTGCATCTTCCTCACAAGCAAGTGATGCTTCCTCAAATCAGGATTCATCTAGTGATTCAAGCGAGGATGCTTCTCAAGCTAGTGATTCTAAAGCTTATGAAGTTTCAAAAAGTTCACCGGCTAAAAGCGCAAGCTCAGACTCAAGCATGCCAATTGTTGTAATAATTGCAGTTATATTATTAATTGTAATATTCCTGGTTGGTTATGTGCGAAATAATAATGATGATTTTGATGATTATTAAATCATCTTTCTCTTTTTTTTTAGAAATTATTAAATATCATTTAATTACATATTTAAACTTATAATGCATTTTTTAGTCAAATGTATTTTATTAATATTAAGATGTGATTAATGTGATTAAGAAATTTAATATGATTTTAATCTTATTAGTGCTATTATTCGTTTCTATCGGTTCTGTCTGTGCGGCAGAGGATATCAACGATACTTTAAGCATTGATGAGGTTTCAGAAATTAATGGTGGTGAGATAATATCTGCTTCCGAGCACACTGTCAATTCTGGAAACTATAATCAATATTTTGCAAGCAATGGTGATTTGGTTTCCTCTTCAGTCAATGCTGGTGATACAATAATTTTAAGCGGAGACTTCTCATCTAGAAACTTTACTTTTAATAAGAAACTTAATATTGTAGGATCTGGCGGAACTATTACAAATGGTATAGTGTCCCTTAACAAAGGTGCTTCCGGTTCTACAGTAAGTGGATTGACCATTGTTAATTCCTTAAATTATTATAGGGGAATTTATTTGGATGGTGCAACCAACTGTTATGTTCATGACAATAAGATAACATGTTCCGGCGCTTCAGCTTATCCGATTTGTCTTAACAATAAGGCAAATTTTAACAATATTTCAAACAATAAATTAGAAAGTATTGGTGCTACATACGGACACGGTTCAAGAGGAACTCCAATAATTATTCTTTCACTTTCAGACAACAACTATATTGCAAACAATGATATTCGCTGTGCTGATGCAAATGCAATTTATCTGTCATCATTTTCTGGCGGAATTTTCAAAGGCGGAGAATCATATAATAATTATATATATAAAAATAATATTCAATATACTGTAAACGTTACTTCATGGGCTTATGGTATTCAGTTGATGGGTGGAAATAACACTGTAGATTCAAATGTAGTCAATGGTGCTTATAGAGGAGTTTCATCTTCAAATTTCCCATCAAATAAAGTCATTAACAATATCATCTCAGTAACCGGTACAGATTATGCTACAGGTATTTTCAGTGGTGGGGATTATGGTATTGCACTTGCTAGCAGTGCTTTAATTAGAAACAATACTGTAACTGGTGCATTTTCTGGTGCAGGTATCTCTGCTGGTGATGACTCTGTAATTGAAAACAACTTTGTAAACGCTTCAAAAGGATATGGTATAACTGCTCCTGGTGAAGATGTAAAAATCATCGCAAACACAATTTACACTACTTCTAGTGCTGGTGTAGAACAACAAGGAAGATATTCAGGAATTGTCGTTGACAGAAACACTATTGTTTCAAATTCTGGAATTGGAGTATTGCTTTCAAAAGCTTCAAAAACCAAATATCCTTCAGACATCACCATTACAAACAACCAGATTACAACTTCAAACAAATACATTATTAATGTAGCTGATGCTGATAAGGATTCTTATACTATTTCTAACAACACTGGTTCTGGAACTATTTTAACTCCTGCCGGTGAAGTGGACCCTACAGTTCCTGATTTCGTATTCAACGGAACTACTCACTACATTACTCCTGCAAATTACCACAACTACATTGATGAAGACGGCAACTTGAAAAATGATTTTGTAAGTGATGGTGACATCCTATACTTTAACGGAACATTTGATGATAGGCAAATCAAGCTTACTTCAAGCGTTAAAGTAACTGGAGACAGTCCTGTATTCAATAATTCCACATTGATTGTTACATCAGACTCTGTCTGGATTGAAAACATAACTCTTATTAATAAAGGAGCTCCTCGTTTGGATGCTTGGGGAATTTTCGTTGCAGACACTCAGATTGTAAAAATAGTCAACAATAACATTGCTGTTTATGATCCTGTTGCAGCTTATGCAGTATACATTTACAAATCCTCAAAAGTCTATGTCGAAGACAACACCTTGATGTCTAACGGTAATTCTTTAACCTACACTTTACTCGGATACGGTGCTGAAGAATCAGAATTCAAAAACAACACCATTATCTGTATAGGTACTGATGAAATCCATGGATTTGAAGATTCCAAAGACCTCAACGTTAACTCTTCAGAAGTTTGCATTGGACAATGCTTAGGTGATGTGTTAAAAGAACACTGTCTTGACGGAACAAACATTGTTCCTGAAATATACAGAACCTATGGTATCTTAATGATTAAATCATCCAATAACACTTTCACAGACAATGATGTAAGTGTAACCTCCGGTGTCAACGAATCTTTAGTTGTCAATTCAACCAACTCATTAGTGGGTATTGACTTCTACTATGACTGTAACAACAACTTGATTGCAAACAACACAATCGATGTGGCTGGTTTGGATAATTACTTATATGGTGCAGGTGCTTTAGCACAATCCACCGGACAGTTCTCTTCAACAACTGCAGCCAACAATACATTTGTCGGAAACGACATTACCGTTACTGGTCCTAATGTCGTTGAAGGATTTATCTTTGGCCAAGGATGTGAAGACAATAAAGTTTTAGAAAATGATGTCAAGTTAACTACCAACCGTACTGCATATGGTGTTACTTTAGAAAGCTCTGATAAAACTACTATTGATGGAAATAACATTACAATGGATGCTTCAATTGCATATGGTGTAGAGGCTTTCCAATCAAGTGGAAACACTATTGAAAATAATGAAATCACTGGAAACGGTAACATTGTTTCAGGCATTGTAGGTACCAAATCAAGCGACAATGTAATTCAAAACAACGTAATCAATGCTAATGGTGATGGTGAGGAATCTGGATTTGTGCTCCATGATGTAATTAAAGCTCCAAATTCAGGAATTTACATGGATGGTGAATCAAACAATAATTTAATTGATAAAAACACTATTACAACCAATAAAGGTTATCCTGTCGAATTTTCAGATGTTGCTAAAGATAATACTGTAACCAACAATTACCTTAAAGGTGAAAAAGGCTCAGGTGATGCAGGAGTAAACGCTTCCAAGTCAAACACTGTTAAAGACAACTTTGCATCAAGCTTTGATAACTTGAAAATGAATGACACTGTAATTGAATACTGTGGAGAACTAACCGTAACTCTCGAAGCTGGTGCTGAAGCAAATGGAGCTAATGTACTGTTCACATTAAACAATGTCATCATCGGAAATACTACTGTTAAAGATGGTAAAGCTAGTGCTACATACACTTTAAACAAAAACTTCAATGTTGGAAACTACACAGTATCTGCATTGGTGAGCAAAGAAAAATTCAAATCAGAAACTGTTACTTCCAATTTGGAAATCATCAAATCTGACATTGTTGTGGATGTTGTGGATGTTGTTGCAAGACCGGGTTCATCCATTTCCCTTATTGCAACTGTCTTGGATGCAAACAACAATCCTGTTTCTGGAGTTGAAGTAAGATTCTATAGAAACACATTATATATGGGTCGTGCAACTTCCGATGAAAACGGTGTGGCAAAAACTTCATATACTGTTCCTGCTTCTTTATCCGGTAATTTTACTTTAGTTGCAACAGTTTCTGAAAGCGATAATTATAACCAAGGGTCTGGAAACGCAAGCTACATCATCAGCAGCACTGCAAAAATACCAACTCAGTTCAATGCTAATGATGTTGAAATGTACTGCAAAGATGGAACCAGATTTGTCGCAACCTTAACTGACTTCAGTGGAAATCCAATTTCTAACGCTACAGTTTCACATACCATCAACGGTGTTACCAGACAAAAAGTTACTGATGAAAAAGGTCAGTTCTCATTTGCTTTAGGTTTGGATGCTGGTAAATATCCTGTTTCATTGTCATTTGCTGGAAACAATGATTATGCTGCTTGTGTTGCAACTGCAAATGTTGTAATCAATCCTACAATGTCCAGTAAAGACCTTGTCAAAATGTATAAAAACGCAACCAAATACGAAGTTTCAGTTGTGGCTGACGGAAAACCTGTCGCTAATCTGGACATAAATTTAAACATCAACGGTGTAATCTACACCCGTACAACAAATGCCAATGGTGTAGCTGCCCTAGCTATTAACCTAAATGCAGGGGATTATATCATCACTGCATGGAGAACAGACACTGGTGAAACCATAAGTAATACGATTACTGTTAAATCATTGCTCGTTGATAACAATGATGTTGATATGTTCTATAGAAATGGTACTGGTTACACTGTAAAAGTCATAAAACAGGACGGTACAGTTGCCGGTGCTGGTGAAGTTGTTAAATTCAATATTAATGGTGTATTCTATGAACGTAAAACCAATGATGAAGGTATTGCTCGTTTGAACTTGAACTTGGAGCCTAATGATTACATTATCACTGCTGAATATATGGATTGTAGAGTTTCTAACAATATTCACATTAAACCTGTCATTACAGGATCTGATTTGACTAAGCAATTTGGTGATAGCACTCCGTTCTCAGCAAAATTGGTTGATGGTCAAGGAAATCCTTTGGCTGATGTAAATGTTACATTCAATATCAATGGTGTTTTCTACAACCGTGCAACTGATGCATCAGGTATTGCAAAACTTAATATTAACTTGATGGCTGGTGAATACATCATCACTTCAATGTATGATGCAAACAATGCTGTCACTTCAAACAAAGTAATAATTCGTTAAGGTTAATTAATTTTAACCTTCTTTTTTTCTTTTTTAAATATTCTTGTTAGACTAATTTTTACATTCCTTTTGTTATTGTTAATATTTTTTGCAGTGTTTTTGGGTTTAGTTTTCCGGTTTTGTCTATGTTTTGGGTTATTTCTTTTAGTATGTTTTTAGTATTTTGTTTTTCTTGTTTTGCTTTTTCTTGTGTTTGTTTTAATTTCGTTTCTGTTTTGTTTGCTTTTTCTTGTGTTTGTTTTAATTTCGTTTCTGTTTTGTTTGCTTTTTCTTGTGTTTGTTTTAATTTCGTTTC